>JBIQMS010000007.1:107447-126041 GCA_044463125.1 Terrimonas ferruginea | reverse complement strand
CAGGGGTGGGTCAACATGCAAGAATCCTGGGTCAACATGGCAAGAATCTACAGTTTCATCCGGGAATAGTTCAGGGGGTTGAATCAGGCCGTGGTGAACGTAAATGAGGATCCAGATTGTTTTCATGGTGTAACAATTTATTGGTTCAGCTAAAAATAGCATACCGGTTCCCTCAATCTTAAGACTAAATGACAAAAGCCGTTAGCGACTTTGCCAACGGCATATACTTTACTCCTCCACCCGGATAATCAATAATTTCTTAATAAAAGTTAAGTTTACGCGCTGTTCGGGTGCAAGGATGGAGTTGTGCCAGGGTTTATGTGCCTTGCAAATTTGCTTGCTTTGCGTAGGTTATTTCTTTTTCCCCTTTGTAATTTGTTTACGCGTCTTCGAGTCGGGTAAATAATTTTCAGATGAAACAACTTTCTGGCCTGTCTTTGTTTCAAGGTCTCGTCTTGCTTTACCTGCCACAGCGCCACCTTGCTTTGCTGCTTTCTGATTTTGAATAAACCCTTTTGGATTTTGAGTTTTTACAATTGCTGTCGTCGAAGCTTCGCCTAACATTGAGAAAATAAGTTCAAGGTCATTCATGTGGTCTCGCAGATTTTGACTTTTCAAACCTTTTACTTTCTTGTGTTGAGACGGTGTCAAACCAAATGTAGCTTTTGAAATCTCTGCCGTCAAGATTGCATAATCTTTCTGTTCTTTTACACCTCTGTTTTTCCATTCCTCAGTAAGTTCTTCACGAATAGCAATGCTTCTCATTCGCTTTTCAACCCAGTCGTCAGGATAACCTTTGAGTTTGTATAGTTCTCTTGTGCGTTGTGTCGCCAGTTCGGGATTTTCAATTTCATCTAATCGGTCGGAGCCTACTTGTGCTAACCATAATTTGAAAGGCTCGGCTTTAGGTGATGGAATAGATTGAATGATTCTTAAAAGTCCCTGTGCATTGGCACAATTCAATTTTTGTTTTCCTCCGGGAGTGTCAACTAAAAGGGGGGTGACAAGTTGTCCCCACCCTTGTGAAAGCAGTTCGTCCCGCTTACGCATCTTCTTTATATAATCGGTTGGGTTGGGGGTGTCGGTCAATACCTGAACAACATCTGCCACCACGAAATACCATTTCTGTTCGGTCTCATTCCAGACCGTTCTTATTTGTTTGCTTTCAAAAAGTTTAATGTTGCTCATAGTTCAAATTTAGCAGGTTTTTGTTTGATGAATATAGATGCTATCAAACCTATCCCCACAAACACATCTACCACTTTCCAAAGTTCTCTGCCGAAAGCAATTTTAAATAATGATTGAAATAGTATAGCTAAGCAAACGTAAATGAAAATCCAGTTTTATTTCATGGTATCGTGATTTATTGGCTTAGCTAAAAATAGCATACCGGTTCACTCAATCGTGAGACTAAATGACAAAAGCCGTTAGCTACAATGCCAACGACCTACACTTTACTCCTCAACCCGGATAATCAATAATTTTTTCATAGTGGTTACGTTTACATGCTGTTCGGGTGTTCCCATATATTGGAAGCTTTAGAATAGCCCGGCAGTGCTGCGAACACCCAAATGAATGGTATTGTACGGGACTCACACCCGCTCTCTGCCAGGCAAGATGAATAAATACATTGTTTTCTTCAAGAACTCATTCAGGTATTCGCACAACTAAGGTAGGACCGTGCCGGGCCTAAAACCATGGTGTTTTCACCGGAAAAAATGGGAAAATTCTGGGGGGAGATTTGGAGAACTTAAATTACATAAGGGGGTAAAAAATGTGAGGTGATTGCTAGGGCTGCTGCTAACGGGTCGCGTATTGGCGATGGGCGGGATTTTAGCACTGAACTTTAATCGAAGAACGAAAGTTGAATTTTGCACTTCCGTTGATACGAAGCCGTTCAGCCCGCCTATTGCCAATACGATGTTGGCAGCTGCCTTTATTCGCTCGTCTGTAATCATTCTACTGTCTCTGCTACAAATTTAACATTGTGAAATTTTTTAACTGCTCTTGCTTTTTCAATGTCGTTTGATAAGTCTAAAATATTTCCACAAGTCTTGCAAGTTAAAATGTCTTTACTATGCTTTTTGAAGTCAATAGGTTCAGAAATTAACTGTAAATCTTTGTCTTTTTCAAAATCGGGAATTTGAAAACCTACTTGATGATATTTAGTAAGTTTTTTTCTAAACTCCACCATTGTGTCATTACCTCGTCTTATTGTAAACCACCATTTGTCTTTTTTGTTTTTACCACTTTTGTGGATGCGTTCTGATTTGTCTTTATTTGTTACAAACCAATTTAAAATTCTTTCGTATTCTTCAATGTTCGTTTCATTAGATTCCATTGGGTCGCCACATTTGTTGCACGATATAATTCCTAAATTTCTATGTCCTTCCAAATGGCATTTATATTCAGAGTGAAGAATGTTATCATAAACCCATTTTCTTCTTTGAAGTTGCTCGCTACTACAACAAGAATGGCAATAATTACATACATACCAACCACAAGATTCCGCATCAAGTCCATTGGGCTTACATTTTACGCAATCTCTACTGTCTATTTCCATTTCGCAATGACCATTTAAACAATGTGATAAATAAATTTCTTTCCCTTTTTGTGAGCAAGTTTCAGTTTTGCAACTGAAATTGCTTACTCCATAAAAAGCATATTGCGTTTTACCTTTAGGGTAAAGTATATGATTACATTCTCTACAATTAAGATGTTTTAGAAACCTATTTGCTTTGTTTATGATGTTGAGATAAATCTCTAAATCAGCTTCTTTAAAATCTACTTTTAAAATTGTCAGAAAGTCAAGAAGTGAATATTTTTCCCAATCAGTTGAACTATGAAGTTGTCTGCTTGGTTTGTAACACCTTTGATTAGCACACCACCAAAATTCAACTTTTTCGTCAGAAAGCACAGGTTCTTTTGTTGCTTTACTTACTGCTTTTCTTCCATCACAAATTGGGTGATTTTTAGCTTTGTTGTGTTCGTTTCTATTATATGTAACATTTCGGTCGGTTACTTCTCCTTCTTCGTTTTTCACTTCGTGAACTGAAACACTACAACGACCTTCACACTCATCAAAAAATCCCGAAATCTGTAAAATGTCTTTTGGTTGTTTAATTTGTTTTATTATAAGGTCATATATTCTATGTTGAGCAGAAGTAGCGTCTTTTCGTGTTTCAAGGTTTGTTTGGCTTTTTAATTCTGAGATAACGTTTAAAATGATACTTGTTGAGTAATCAAAATGAGAGTTGTCAATTTGTTCTGCAAGTTTACTCGTTTCAAAATCCATTATATTTAAAGAAGTTAAGTCTTCAACAGATATGTCCGCTTTATCTTCGTGAATATATTTAAGCACTTTTTTGACAAACCTTTTTTGATTTTGGGGCGAAAGTGTAACGGTATAAAGTTTGTAATTATGAAAATCTAATATTTCGTGATAGTCTTCAAGCCACAAACTTAGTTTGAAATAGTCAGGACAATTTTTTATTGTTTCTGCTAATATTTTTTCGTGTTGTTCTGATGCAAATTCTTTTGATAAGTTAAGAAAATCTTTAGCGACATTTAGTTTTGCTTCGGTGTCAATTATTTCAAAGCTATAAAGCACTTTGAAAAAGATATTTGATTTGTCATTTTCCGAACACTTACTAAATATTTTTTGCTTTGTCTGTTGTGGTTCGGAAAGAATAATGCTTGCAACATAGTTGATTTGACAAGTGTCTATGAAATTGTCTAACCACAATTTGTGTGCTAATTCTATGGAAATATTTTTTTCAACGGTATCAGCAATTTGGTTGTAATTATTGGGAAAGAAACCTTTTGCAACTTTTAAAAGTCCTTTTAAGTATTCTTCGTCTGTGATTGATTTTGCTTGTATTTGTTCACTTACATAGTCTTGAAAACGTGTAAAAAATTGCTCAATTATTTGGTTGTCTGTTGATTTTTCAAGAAGTGAAATAATTTTTGTGTGAACTCCTTTTTGGATTGTGTTGTAATCAGAATATTTCCCTTTTTCGGTTAGAATAGAAAGAAAATGACCGAACAAAAAGTTTAAATCAGTTTCATTGTCTAAATATTTTACGCCAACGGCTTCAAGTTTTCCTTTGTGTTTTTTTGATTCTTGTGCTACAAATACAACAATAGCGTTTTCCCGAAAAGAATTTATGTCTTGTCCTTGTTCAATACTACGTTCGTGAAAAAATAAGTCGCCTAACTTGGCGTGTTGGATAAAGCCATAATTAGCGTCTCGTGCTTGGTCGTGAAACCATTTTACAAGTCCTATGTATTTCTCTTTGTCTGCCATTTTTCTTTGTCAGAAAATGTTAGGGTGTGCTGTCCGTTAAGGTTGCTGCCAACGTTCGAGGCTTGTCGCAGGGCTGGGCTTGTTGCTGTGTCAGCCCGGCAACTGAAGCCGATTAAAAAACTGAAGTTGAAGTTAACAACTAAAAGCCAAATAGAAATCGGTCAAGCCCGATATTAGCTGATAGTAGTAAAACTGCCGATTGTTACTCCGTCTGCCAGCCTTGCGGCAAGCCTATTGTTGGCAGCAGGCTTTCTGTGTTCACTTCCACATTATTTTTTTCAGTTATAAGTCTCAACTCTGTGATTACGTTATTAGCATTTTCAAATAAGCTTAGCAACTTAGAAGTTTTGTTTTCAATATTGTCTATATTTTCTTGAACGACATATTTTCCTTTATTAGTCAGGAAATAAAATTTGAAACTGTCCTTGTCCGGCAAAGTAGTTGTGTCAACTTTAGATGATTTGTCTAGATAATTCTGAGCCATTGATACAAATTCTTTTGACGCCGTACTTACGTTTTCATGTTGTCCACCGCCAATAACGCCGCCGTCGCTACTTAAATACATACTTGCGTCACCAGTTTGATAAGTAATAAGTGTCATAGTTCCATCGCCTAAATCCCAATCCATAACAACACCGAATACTTTTGTTTGATCTGCTGGAAGTGAAAGTTGAAGTTGCTCGGGTGTAACATTCAAAGCCATATTTCTTAAATCCAGAAAGCTATTGTCAGGAAGAGTATGCACTTTAACTGTGTCGCCAGCCTTTGAAACGTAGTCATTTGTCTGCTTAGAGCTTTGCTTGTTTTTGCAACTTGTAAAATAAAAAATAAATCCACCGATAAAGATAAGTCCGATAATAAAATAAGTCATTTTCATTATCCGCTTTTAAATTTTAGGTCGTCCAAACTGCTTGCTGCCAACACATAAATATACGCAACAACAATAAAGTATTTATTTCACTAAAACAATGAATACCAATACTCAACCACTTTTCCGATTGATTAATAATTGCACCAATCTGAAGCATCATGCCCGAAAGGTTTGCCGCCAACAGCATCAAAATACAATATTTTTGAACTGCTCAAAAGAAAGCTATTCCATCAAATCATTATGGTTAACCGTAACAGCCTTGCAGATGTAAGCCCCCTACCCATACCCACCCGTATAGAAATCCACCAACTTCCCTTCTGTGAGGTTTATCCGCAACTCCAATATCTCAATGCCTCCGTGCAGTCGCCAGTATTCCTGATTTTTCCAGGCGGCAAAAGGGCGGGAAAAGCAAGTCAGCTTCAGGATGCGTTGGCCATTACTGTCCTTATAGGGAAAATACTGGCGCCAGTAGCGGGAAAGGTCAATGATAAAATATTCCATAGGAACATTTCCATCAAAAGACTCATATCGCCGCTTGCTTTTCTCCGCATTGAATTCTGTAGCCGCTTGCCTCAGCAGGCTGTCGGCCAGATCCAGGTCTTCCTGGGTCAGGGCGATGGGCCGGGAGTATTGAGGGAAAGAATAGAAGCCGGTGTCGTAGTCAAATATTCGGATCCGGTTGGTATCAAAGTCAAGAGAAGTATAATCGAATGTGGCAGCATCCTTCTGGCCGCAGGAGAGAAGGGCCAGGGAGAGGATAAGCAGGTATGCGGGAACTGGCTTGTACATTTAAACTGGAAAATGGGAGTGGTTAATAAGATGTTATTAGTAGCTAAAGAATATAATCTGCGCAAATCTGCGCCGACATCTGCGTCCATCCGCGGGAAACGCTTCGGCACTCGAAACCTGTTCAAAGTTCGGGAGATATTTCCCGCAGATTTGCGCAGATTTTTTGCGCAGATTTTCGCAGATAGAGGATCAGAGCTCTCTCTTTCTTTCGTGTTATCATCGCATCTGCCCCGGATGCACAACCCGCCCCGAGGGGGCGGCGTAATTTTTTTGAATTCTTGCTACCTACAATGCACCCCTACGGGGTGAGCGCTGCCGGCAAGCTATTTCCGCCCGGCAACAAAAACCCGCAAAACATAGCCTGATTAAGTTACCACAAAAAGCCAAATATTATTCGGTCAAGCCCGGCATAAGTTGATAGTAATCCCACCGATGACTGTTATTCTCTCAGCCAGCCTTGAGGCAACCCTTTTGTTATGTGCCGTTTACTTTGCTGGTAAACACTTAGGTATATTAAAATTCAAATAAGAATTCAAGTAGTTTATTATGCCCATAAACCTTTTATTGTATTTATCAGTAAAATGTTCGGGACAATGATAATGAAGTGCTTTGTAAAATGTCTTGGTCGATGTTTCTATTGCAATGGTTTGCCCGTCAGCAATATTATCAATGAAACCAGGAATAGCGTATTGAGATGGAAGGTTTAGAACACTGGAATCTGATAAATAAGAAACAACCTTTCCTATACTATCAGGCAAGTTTATCTTTCTTATAATGACACTATCAACCGAATTACCATTTTCATAGTATTCATATTCGTGAGCTACCCATTGAGTGTCTGCGTATCGTAAGATGGTTGCAAAGTCTGGTACCATCATTGAGCTAACCCAAATGCGTAACTCAAAGCTGTCAACGCCATTAATTATTTCTGGCAAATTGAACTCCTTTGCTCTCATCCTGCTCAAGTCAATTTCATTATAGGGCATGAGTTTCATTGTGTCAGTAACAATTGTTCTAAACCCGTCTGGTTTAGAGGAAGTTTCAGTGTTACATGAAATACACAAACAGGCCAGTATTGCCAAATAGAAAAGCTGTCTCATAGAAAAGCATGTAAGGATAAGGCATTGTTGGTTGCTGTCCGACTAGTTTGATAATCTTCGAAACGCCTGGACAGCATTCTTGCCTTTTTCTTTCATTCTTAAATAATCCGCTTTTAATGCGATTATTTCGAATTCAAATTTCTGATTCCCATATTTCGTGGTAAGTGTTAGGTCATCTTGGTTAAATTGGAAATTTCCATTGTAAGAATCTAACAAACTATCATTTTGTAGCAAGAAAGTTTCTAAAATATTTGGCTCCTTAAAAACGAAACTGTCCTTTAAACCTGGATCGCTAAACTTTGGATCTACAATCGTTGTCCAAGACCCAAATAATGATGGTTTATCGGTTTGCCGACAACTTGATGTTTGTATAAATAGCAATAAAAAAATTAGTTTCTTCATTACTCTTTCAAAATTAAATAGTAAGCAAAGCCAAAAAATAAGTTGTTACAATTTATGTTGTAATAATACTTCAAATTGCCTCGTATGGCTTTACCGTCTGGCTTCCAGGGCTTCAAAAAAGGCAATCAGCTCAGCGGCCAACAAGAATGTACTGTCCGAGGCCTCATGCATCCTGGGACAACGATACCACCTGAGCGCATAGCTTTTAGCATCGGCCAGTTCAATCAGTACGCTGCCGCCATCCATACAGCCATAACTGTCGCCATCGGGCATATCGCTTTGGGAGGGCATTAGCCGATAGCGGTCAAACTGCAGGCTATCGAAAACCGCCCCATCCATAAGCATAATATCGTCAGAAACAAGGCGGTTAGTCCCGGCTCTCGCATACTTTATGGTTCTAAGTTCGCAGCTGTCGGAGCTCAATTTCCGGAAAATGTATACCGTCTTAGGGTCGAAGGCACTTTCCAATTGCCAAAGCCGAACTTCTGCATTCTGCGCACCTGTAGTTAGTGCAGGCAGGCTGAACTCCCTTTCCAGGCTTCTTACAAATCGCATGTCCTCGCCTGTAGCCTGCCCGGCCCAGGTTATGCTGGTATCGGGGTAAAAGCCTCTGAAGTTTCCGCCGTCCCGGGATGGATTGTTTTTGCAAGCGGGCAGCAAAATAATCGCGGCCATAATTAATATCGTTAGGCCTTCCAACCAAAGAAAAAAAGTGGCTCGCAATCTGTACATGTTGTATATGCTGAAATAATGCTGAAGAATCGCTTGTTGCTAAAGATAATTCCTTCATTCGTGCATTCCAATATCTAAATTGAGGGCTGGGAGTATTGGGGGAATGAATAGAAGTCGTTATCGTGGCCAAAACTCCGGATCCGGCTGGTACATACAACCTGGTCTTCCGGTAAATTCCAGTATTGGCAGGATTGAAGCATACCCATGTTGACTGTTGAGCAAGAGCTATTACCTGATCAGGAGGTAAATGCCAAGCATAATCAAATTGGTTATGATATTTGCGACTAAAAATGGTATAAACAATTGCTTTCTTTGGCTTTTATCTTTAAGGCTCCATACGAATAGTGGGTACTCTATTGCAATTGTTGCCAGGAATGAAACACCAAAAGCAATGAAAATCTCGGTAAGTTCAACGCTTAATATGTCGCGACCAAATTGCGGATGAAGAAAGAGTGGCGCAACAATCAGGTATCCCACAATCATGGAAATATAATTCGCAACAATAACTCTAAAAACTTTATTGTCAATCTTAAACACACGTAAGATCTCACTCTCTGCACATCCAATGACTGTATTAGCAAAAACTAAATGAAATAGCCCAAACCAAACAACAGTCGAGCCAGCGTTTGCAGACACCGCGAAAGGCACTATTATTAAAAGGATGGCTATTAGAATTTTCATAAAATCAGAAGTACTGATGAGGTTACTACCAGAGTCTACCAGATTTGTAAAGTTTTGATACTTTTTGTTCGTCTACATAGCACTTGTACCAAGTTGAATAGCGGTTGATTGGTTACTTTTGTTCGGTGCTTCAGTCAATCGCAGCCCTTTTCCAGTTCTGGTTAATGTCCTCCACAAACTTAACAGAGTTCCCCATAAATTCAAACCAGGTTGAATCGTTTGTAAGTCCCTGCCTTGCATACATGAAGCCCCATTCATCATCCAGAAACCCATCAACCCTAAAGAGTATGGTGTCGCGAGACTTTATGAAGGAACGTAATTTTGTATGTTCTAATTTACCTCTTAATGCGGATACTATTTTGCTGTCAAGATTTAGAGAGTCTTCCACGATGTGCAAAAACTGAGCCTTCTGGTTCCCTTCCTTATCTGTGAGTTTTACAAAAACACCATTCAGACTTTTGTAATGCCGGGTGAAATCATCCATCTCAAATACGTCGGTTTGAGTAAGTATAAAATTCGCCAATTCATTAAACTCCTTGTCGCGATATTTGAGCGAATGAGGTTCAGGAAATAAGTCAATACATGATAGTGGCCAGAAGCTAAGTAGAAAAATATAAACAATATTTCTTTTCATGTTTGCTGGTTAAAAGCCACCAAAAATGTAAGCACCTTGCTTAATAGATTAGTAGCCGACAGGTCATCCATAATATCACTAAAGCCCGTCCCTCATTTCGTCGACTCATGAATATGAACAATCTTCCAATCACCATCAATCCTGTTCCACACATAGGTCAAAGCTCCTGATCCATGATTGGATACCGATCCGTCGTGGCCAACCGATTCGGCATTGAGCAATAAACTGGCGACAGCCGTATCCGGGCCCAATACCTGCACCGAAAAGCTGGAGATATCTTTGATGGTCCATGTCTTCATCATGGGCAGGATATTGCCAAACACATTCCGGAATTCCTCATTGCTTCCACAGCTAAGGCCACCGCTGCTCCAGTAAAGAAAGCTTTCAGCCGAGTGAAATGCCGCTATTTTCTCCAGGTCCAAAGTCTCCCAGCTTTTGTTGTACTGTGTAGTAACTTCATCAATCTGCTTTCTGATTGAATCCTGCGATTCTTTTTGGGCGCATGAACAGGCGAGCAGGAGGATGAAAAGGGACAAGTATTTCATGGTAGACACACATTTTAAGTTGAACTTAGAAGCGTCTATTTGAAATATCTGGAAAGGTCTTATTGGGATGCAAAGGTTGGCCATTTTGTCAAACAAGGAATTCCATTAAGCATGAAGCAATATAGGATACTAGATTTGTCCTTAACCTAAAATAAATTCTTTACAACCTTTGCACCATTTAACTCAGCTAAATGTATTATTGCATTAGCCAACTTTATTTCAATTCTGCTTAAGACGCTTTCCTTATTTTCACTTCGAATATGAAAATTCCAAGCGTATGAAGTGGGTTCTGAAAGTTTATTGCCGCTACTGTCATACATTATTATCGACTTCTCTTTCACTTTATTCTCTTCAAATTCGGGACTGCTGAACTTTATCTCCACTCCTATAAATTTATGCTCTAACGTATCAACAACAGGCTCCACCATTATTATCCTCTTCAAGTTTATTTGGATGGTTCTTTTATCCTGTATTACCGAAAAACCCGTGCTATCCATTTCCCTATATTCTTCATTTATCTTTAAATAAGATTCATTGAAGCTATAAAAGTAGGTTGTATAATTATACTTTCTATTTGTATTAAATCCATATCCTTTAACGGCTCGATTTCTATCTAATTGATTATAGGTACTTCCAAAATATCTATCTAAGTAGTAGGAAAGCCACACTTGCGTTTCCTCTTTTGTTTGCGCTTTGATAGTTACTCCTGCGCAAAGTGCGATTAACACAAATAAAGTCTTGGTTACATGTAGAATGAATTGGCGGCTCATATTAAAGCGTGAGTCTAAAATGTTTGCAAAAAGGTTTGCGTCTAGACAGATAGCACTATTCCCAGACATTTGCAAAATGACAACCAAAGCGGCATTCCAATCGCTTTCTATCCTCAACATACCAATGGTTAAAGTCTGTTGAATAGTGGGTATTTGTTCATATATCGATTTATAGGCGATTTTTCTTCTGCGTCACAAAGCGAAATATTTTCTTGCCCTAGAATGGTTGCCTTTTCCGATTCTCGAGCGTAAATAGCAATTTGGGTCCCAGCAGTGAGTAGGTCTAATAGCTCGTTGGCGTTTTTAATCCCTTTTTTACTTCCGCCTTTAAATCCACCTAAATGTTCTCCACATCTTTTGAGAAGTGTCTTCCCGGCTTTGCCAACATATAGTACCTTATCTGCTATCGAATTTATTTCTGTCACCCATAGATAAACTATTCCTTCATGTTTCTCCAAAGGGTCGTCAATCACGAATGTTGGATGCTTTTTGTTTGCAACTATAGCAATAGTGCCTTTTCGATGGAAGCCAAAAGTGATAATGTCCTCTTGTATGTTGACCATGATCGGAGTGTTATTTTGGAAGAATAACCGCTAACGCATAAATATACAAAACAACAAAAAATAATTCCACTATTCTGTGAAATACCGCCGCTTCGATTGTCCCTTTAATTAGCCCGGAATTCAACAAAACCAGATATTGGATTAGAACCGATATCTATTGAGAGCCCACCAATATACATAAATGCAAAACCACTCATGTGGTAGGTTACGGATGACCGTAACGGCTTCTAAGAAGCCAATAACAACTATATTCCGTTCGAACTAGCAGAGAGCTTCTTTAGTTATCGCTCGATACAGTCTAGCTGTCGTTATTCTTTATCTCATTAAATATGCGTTTTGCCTTTTCGGCAATTTCCCGATAATAATCCGCATCCCGATTGATTTGTGTAAAATGCTTACCGATAATCTCCCGCCGGTTGGTCGTATCCAATAAATCGGATTCGTAGATGATCATTCGGAGTCGCGCCTGTTCAAAAGCGGATGCTTTGGAAAGGTCCACCTGCAATAGCTGCTGTAGTAAATCCGCTCTGAATTCTTCCTTTCTACTCCTCTCCCTTGCTGAAAGCAGAAGGGAGGCACCAATAATTTCTTCGTTGTTGGCAGCATTCATGGCTATCTTAATCAACTCAGCGGTGCCGGGCTCCGGCAGTTTTTGCAGTACAGGGATATCCTTTCCCAGGAATTCTGATTCATACCAGGCTAAAGACCAAAGTTCCTCCGTTTTTGTATCTCTATAATTTAATATGTACCCGTCGTCGGATTCACCGATGAGTTTCAGGTTCTTTATTTTGGATTCCACTTCGGACTCCCTGCAAATGAAATATTGACTCATAAGAACTGCAGGTTTTTACTAATTATTCTCCCTCTCCAGATGTATTTGAAACCCTATACTTAAAAAAAAGGTGGTTTGTCTGTTTTGCGTTTCCCTGCTATCTAAATATTCATAATTAGCGGTTAGTTCAAGACCAACACTGCTATTGAAATATATGACCGGGCCGGCAGAAATAGTGAATGTACTAGTATGATCGGGGTCACCGCCACTATTACCAGAAAACCGTGAGTACTTATAAGATGCGTCCGCAAAAAGATTAATCTGATTCAGTTTATCCAAAAGATAATAGCGAATAAATGGACCGGCTCCTAATTCCGTTGACCTTGTGGTACCACCGCCTGATTCCACTCTGTTGATCGCCAATTGGGCTCTGATACCTCCCGCAAGTTTGTCAATAAAGAAGTAGCCAACATTCGGAGAGAGCGCAACATTCAACCCTTTCACTTCAGTGGAATATATGGTTTCTTTTAACGAGGAGATTTTTCCACTGCCGCCAACAAGCCAGTTGTTTTTTGTAATTTGGCTATTTGAAATTAGTGCTAATGCTGATACAAAAACTGCTAATAGAAGTACTTTTTTCATTGGTCTAAATTAGCTCCATTAGATTACATCTCTCCTCCAGCATTTGGAGGGTCAGGCGACGGTTCTTCCTCTGATATTTGGAAATGCACGTTGCGAATTTCCAGTTCCTCAATCGTCAGCTCCCTGTCTAAAATCTCATCCCCGGTTGGATCGACTGCAAGCCATTTCGTTGAAAATTGTGGGTGGTCTTCCGCCTTGATGATCTGGAATATTTCACGGGAATCATCCTGGCTCTGCCCGGTGTATATGAGGTAGCTGTATTGACCCGCCAGCCGGCTATGGAGAAACAAAGCCAGGTCTTCATCTTTTACCGTACTGCTATTCAAACCCAAATTGGTGAAGAGTTCGCGAACCTCCAGCAACTCCGCTGGGGTGGCGGGTTTACTCAGACTAACCAACGAAACCTGCTCAATAGGCGTCAATGCCTGCAATTGCACCAGCAACTCCTCCTTTCTCTTCTTACTCTTCGGTATTATCCACAGATTAACGTTGCGGTCGCCATCACTCTTACCATAATGAATGCGCCCTGTTCCGGCAATGTTTTTAATGGCCAGATGCAATTCCACATCAGTTGCCGATGTGGCTACGGTCATGATATAACTGAATAGTTCCATTGTGAATATCCTTGCCGTTAACTACATTAAGTTACGAATCTTTTCTAAGATTGGGGAGAGCACGTGGGGCTGATCGTTTTAACGCAATCCCGCAAAGGCGGGACTACGAATCCGCGAAGATCGCGACGATAGGTTGAAAGTACTGAGCTTTTCCGTACTCTAGACCAACCGATACGTTGTATATACACAACAACTCTACACTCTGATCCTATCGTCGCGATCTTTGCGGATTCTTTGCGTCCGTCGCGGTAAAAAGCATCCTGCAATATCATCAACTTACACAAAAGCAGCGCTGCCTGAGGCCCTACCTATTCAGTTGGATAATTGCTAATCTCTTATTCATTTGCTTTCACCCTTTTTGCACTTTATCCAATAGAATGGAAAATTCTCCATTACCTCCCGCACTTCCACCAGCCCCGCTCCGCCGAATTCCTCCGCGATGCTTTCTGTGTCGTAAAAGAAAATTCGGGCGCCACCAAATTGCTCAAAGCGGTCCCTGCCGATGGGTGTACCCTGTCCGTAAGTTTTTGCCGCTTTCGTGATGGCTGTGAAAATCATATAGCCGCCTTCGGTTAGTTGACTGTAGCAATCGCGAATCAGCTTTTGCCGTTCTTCCCCATCGAGCAGGTAAATGAGGCCATAACAGAAAATGCCTTCGTAGTGTTTATCATCGAAGGGCATATTGGTGACGGATCCATGGTAGATGGTCAGGTTCTCGCCAAAATGTTTTTGGGCGAGCCCGATAGCAGTTTGGGATATTTCTATGCCGGTTACGTTGATGCCATGGTCGAGGAATACTTTTGCATTTCGTCCATAGCCAATACCCGGTATGAGAACGTCTTTGATGTTATTCTGTATAAAAAAATCTTTCGTGAGCTGCGCGGAGATGGCGGGTTCAAAGCCCCACATTTCCTGTTTGTCCTGAAATGCCTGTTCCCAAAATTTTGGCATGTGCATTTACTGTTTTGTTGCTTGGCGGTAACAGCAACAAGGTACAACTAATACTTTAATTGATGGCGTGAAGCTCGCGGGCGCGGAGACTTTTACCGCAATCCCGCCTTTGCGGGATTGCGGTAATAAGCGTCCTGCACTAATATCAACCCGAATAAATCAAAATCTTCCAGATTGACGTAAATTGAGCATGCCCGGGATATCGCGCTTCAGAAACCAAACTCCTGTTATGCACAAAGTAATCTCCCTGCTTTTCCTCCTGGCCATTAGTTGCCAGGCGCACACACAAAGCCTTGCTTCCAGCGACAGCCTTCAAATCCTTTCGAAGATCGATGACTGGGACCGCGCCTGGAATATTAAGGACCCGATTCTCGCCACCAAATGGTACAGTGAGGATGCCCGTTTTACCAATGCCTTTGGCGATAAGCGAAACGGACAAAAAGAAATTGAAGCCCTGCTCACCGAAGTATTTGCGCTGCCTTTTGTAATGGCGGGTAAGAGTGAAACCACGGAACATCGCTACCAGGCACTCCACACAAACTACGTCATCGTGCACACGGCCGT
The DNA here is from genome assembly GCA_044463125.1 of Terrimonas ferruginea. GTDB lineage: Bacteria > Bacteroidota > Bacteroidia > Chitinophagales > Chitinophagaceae > CAYMZZ01. The sequence goes on along the minus strand of JBIQMS010000007.1, from coordinate 111,105 downwards.
TACGCGCAAGGGCCAGGAAATGCCGGATGGGTCCGTATTACCGGATAGGATGACTACACATATGCGCGTGTTTGAAAAAGAAAAATCCGGATGGTTGATAAAAGCGCATCTTATCTCTGATGCGCGAGATAAGCAGCAGGTAAAGCACTGATCGGAGGGAGCGTTGAAGGTTTAAGGTTTAGGGTTTAAAGTTGAAAGTAGTTAGTGGGGAGTGGGGAGTAGGTAATTGATTATAGATACTGGGTAATTCTGGGTAGCGGTTCCGCCGCGGCGGCCAAAGACGGATGAGTTGATTAATTTGTTGCGTAATTAGCAAGGTCAATCAGCCTCCCTTCGGGAGGCCGTATAGGTAGCAAAGCGGCAAACAATCTGTTCTTCCCTCCCGAAGGGAGGTCGTGTGGATGCAAGCATATGCAACAGAGTGTGGTAATTGGTTTGCAGTTGATCTTTGAAGCTGCTTTTTGTACATGAAGTCATTACCGCATTGGAAACATCTTGCAAATGCTGAATGATAAATGGCCCACTACTCGTTTAATCTATTCGGTATATCCATACTCTCATGCAGAATCCTGATCACTTCTAATTCAACGGAGCTATATCTGTAAAAGATGTGGTGTGCTTTAACTTTTGACGATCGATATCCTTCCCGCAGGTAGCTCATATCTTTTCCTGCAGCAGGTTTTTTGGAGAGAAACTCAATTTCTTTATAGATAAGCTCATGATATCTATCGGCCTGCTCCTGCGACCAGTTTTGAAAAGTATAAAACCAAATATCTTCCAAATCATCAACGGCCGCTTCACGAAAAACAATCTTCCGCTTTTTCATAAATACTTCTTATGAAGCCTGGCCAGATTTTTTTTCGGATCGAAGTCTTCTATTCTTTTTGATTTCTCGCCCTTCTTTAATGCCGCTATTACCAGCGCCTTCTTTTCCTGCTCCGACTCCAGCATGCGTAGTGCTGTTCTTACCACTTCACTGGCCGAGCCATACCGGCCCGAAGCCACTTCTTTGGAAATAAATCGTTCAAAATGTTCTCCCAGAAGAACGGATGTATTTTTTGCCATGGCGTTAGAATTAGGACATAAATATACCAATTCCTGGTATATTTTCGAAGCTTCTTAATCTTGTTTAAAGTTTAAAGAAGCTCTTGACTGGTGTTGATACGCTTATAGTGCATAGTGCTTTTAACGCAATCCCGCCAAGGCGGGACAAAGAATCCGCAAAGTTCTTTGCGGTGAAAGCTTCCTGCATTGGCAACATCTCGCGGGTGCGGAGTGCTTTCCCGCAGATGGCCGCAGATTAATGCGCAGATTTTCGCAGATAAAATTGTGCTGCTCTGATCAAACTCCGACTCCCCTAAACCTTAAACCCTAAACTTTAAACTCCTACAATCAACGCTTAAACTCACTGCCTTCCTTCCATTCCGGCTTCTTCTCCGCATCGGCTACTTTCATTCCCACTTTGAAGAATAATTGCAGATCGGCAATGGCACCACCCAGATCCCAGGTAGCAGGATCGTATTCGTCGGAGGGACGGTGATAGCGCTGGCTGGTATATTCATCGCCCTTCTGCCTGCCATAGGCCGCATCCTTGCCTATCACTTCCGTACCACTTTCGGTATAGAGCGCCGGTACGCCCTGCTTCGCGAAATTGAAATGATCGGAACGATAATAATAACCCGCTTCCGGATGTGGCTCAAAAGTTACCACCCGGTCCATGGCCTTGGCTTCCTCAGCCAGTATATCTTCCAGTTCGCTCTGTCCCTTGCCTACCACTATGATGTCGCGCGTAGCACCATACCAACAAAGCCCGTCCATATTGATATTCGCAACGGTGTTGGCTATGGGATATACCGGGTTCTGTGCATACCAGGCCGATCCCCAAAGCCCCTGCTCCTCGGCCGTAACGGCCAGCAGCAGAATGCTGCGCTCCGGCGGATTGGGCAATGCTTTAAAGGCACGAGCCAACTCAAATAATCCGGCCGTACCTGTAGCATTATCGAGTGCGCCATTGTAGATGCTATCGCCCGTAGCATCGGGTTGCCCCACACCGAGGTGATCCCAATGCGCGGTATAGATCACATATTCATTAGGCTTACTGGCGCCGGTGATTTTACCAATCACATTATAGGTTTTGCTGTATTGCGTTTGCACCTGTATGCGGGTACTTAGCTGTATGCCCATCGACTGACCTTTGAATCCTTTCTGACCCGCTTTTGCAAATATGGATGTATCGAGCCTTGCTGCCTGCAACAATTTCTCCGCTGCAGGCTTGCTCACCCATCCAATTACATCGCAAAGGGTTTCCTGCTTGCCACGGTTGTCGAGACGGAGGCGGTTGCCATTCCAGTTGTTTTGTACCACGGTAAAGGGATAGCTGGCCGCTTCGGTTTCGTGCACTATCAGGCAACCCCGCGCACCCTGGCGGGCGGCTTCTTCAAATTTATAGGTCCAGCGGCCATAATAGGTCATGGTTTTTCCTTTGAAGAGGCTGCTGTCGCCACTCGCAAAGCCGGGATCGTTGACCAGCACCAGCACCACTTTGCCTTTAACATCCAGCCCTTCGTAATCATTCCATCCATACTCCGGCGCCACCACACCATAGCCGGCAAACACCAGCTCGGTACGGTCGAGCATTACTTCCGCATCGGTTTTATCGGTCCATACCACGTATTCATCGAGCCCTTTAAGTGAAAATTGCCCTCCCTGCATATTTACCAGCATGCTGGGCGCGGCTTTGGTGCTGATGCTCACCATGGGCACTTCCTGAAAATAACTATCGCCATTGCCGGGTTCCACGCCCGCCGCTTTGAACTGCGCCTCCAGGTACTGGATGGTTTTGGTTTCGCCTTCGGTAAAGGGCTTGCGGCCCAGGAAATCGTCGGCCGACAATACGGCTATATGCTTACCCAGGCTATCGGCACTGAAGGCATCGAGCGCGGCCTGCAGGTTGGTTTCTTTCGATTGGCCACAAGCGATCAACAGAAAAGGCGACGCGATGAGAAGCGTCTTCAGGAGTGAATGATGTTTGGATTTCATAACGGAATACATTAAGAGAATCAAGGTTTCGCTCAAGTTAAGAAAATAATGCATAGTGGCCCTTGCTTCATCCCTTTCATTTCCGATACATTTGCCTAAAATGCAGCCATATGTCGATACGCATCTTTATCACCGGCGGAACTTTTGACAAGGAGTACAATGAGCTCAACGGGCAATTGTATTTTAAGGATACACATATGCACGATCTGTTGGAAATGGGTCGCTGCCGGCTCAATGTGGAAATCCGAACACTGATGATGATCGACAGCCTCGAGATGACTGATGAGGACCGTGAGCTGATTGCGCATCAGTGCGCGCAAAGCGAGGAAGACCGGATAGTAATTACCCATGGCACCGATACCATGTCGGAAACAGCAAGAGTGCTGCACGAAAAAGTGAAGGGCAAAACCATTGTGCTCACCGGCGCCATGATCCCCATTAAATTTGGTAGCTCCGACGGACTCTTTAACCTGGGCAGCGCGCTCGCATTTGTACAAATACTACCACCCGGCGTGTACGTGGCCATGAATGGAAAATATTTCCGCGCGGAAAACGTGCGGAAGAATAAGCAGACGGGAGTGTTTGAGGAAGCGTGAGGCGTGAGGCGTGAATCGTGAGG
>JBIQMS010000007.1:0-107347 GCA_044463125.1 Terrimonas ferruginea | reverse complement strand
CGTGAGACGTGAGGCGTGAATCGTGAGGCGTGAAGCGTGAGGCGTGAGACGTGAGACGTGAGGCGTGAATCGTGAGGCGTGAATCGTGAGGCGTGAGGCGTGAGACGTGAGGCGTGAATCGTGAGGCGTGAAGCGTGAGGCGTGAGACGTGAGGCGTGAATCGTGAATCATAATAGAACCAAATGCAGACAAGCCCGCCGCGGCGGGCGACATATGTTAGGGCCGTCCGATAGGGCGGCCCATCGGGGTGCATGAGAAACGTGAATCGTGAGGCGTGAATCGTGAGGCGCGATGGCACGGGCCAATATCGCGAAAGGATGAGCACAAAATAACAATAGCCGGAGCATTCACTCCGGCTATTTTATTCTATCAATAACCCAATCTTAGGGCGAACTCACGTCTCACGATTCACGATTCACGTCTCACGTCTCTCTCACGCCTCACGCCTCACGTTCTCCCTCAATATCCTTTCTTCGGCTCCAGCAACTTGAAGAATTGATCGAGCTGGGGCAGGATCACGATTCTGGTCCGGCGGTTTTGGGCGCGGCCATCGGCGCTGGCATTATCAGCAACAGGCCTGTGTTCGCCACGACCGGCGGCTGCCATCTTCGCGGGATCCAGTCCATACTGATCCTGCAGAATACGCACCACGCTGGTAGCACGCTTCACACTCAGATCCCAGTTGTCTTGCAACTGACCGGCACCCTTGTAAGGTACATTATCGGTATGGCCTTCCACCATAAATTCAATATCGGGCTGGTTCTTCAATACTTCCGCTACTTTGCCCAGCACTTCCTTGGCCTGCGGCGTTACTTCATACTTGGCGGTTTTGAAGAGCAGCTTATCGCTGATGTCGATATAAACAACACCCTTATCTACTTTAATATTGATATCCTTATCATCGAGATCACCAATAGCGCCTTTCAGGTTCATCACCAGCGCCATGTTCAGTGAATCCTTACGCGCCATCTGCTGCTGCAGGGTCTGGATATAAGAATCCTTCGCGCCAATATTTTCCATCGAGCGCTTGATGCTTTCGGCCTGTGCGGATGAAATCACGCTCAGGTCTTCCAGTTGCTTCAGGGCCTGGGTATTGTTTTGCTTCAGCAGGTCAATTTGCTTATTCAGTCCGTCGATATCCCCTTCGAGCTTCGACTTCTGTGCCGCCAGTGCGGCTTTTTCGTTAGTACAATCGTTGAGGTTACCCTGCAATTCGGTATGCTTTACCTGCAGGGCGGCCAATTCGGCCTGCGATTGTTTAAATTTCTTGGAGCTTACACAGGAAGTAAGCAATACCGCGGTGGCGGCTGGGAGAATGACTTGTTTGATATTCATTACACCTGGTTTTGAGATGAACAATGGATTGAAAAGCCTTAACTGCAAACTCGGTGTGGCAGTGGTAAGGCCGCAAATATAAACCATCGGGAACAGCAATTGACCCCCGAATTGTTAATATCTATGGCGAAAAACATGCCTGTTTACCGAAAACTAACGGTCGCTAAGAAAAAAAACATCCATTTTTGCTGCCTCCCTTTCAAATAGTTATATGCAAAACCGACAGGCAGCCATTGGCTTCATCTTCGTCACCCTGCTGATTGATGTGATGGGTCTCGGACTGATTATTCCCGTAATGCCCGGACTTATATCGGAGCTCAAGGGCATAAGTTTTAATGAAGCCAGCTCTTATGGCGCCTGGCTGCTGAGTGTATATGCGGCCGTGCAGTTTCTGTTTGCTCCCATGATCGGCAATCTCAGCGATCGCTACGGACGGCGACCCGTTCTGTTATTATCACTGCTTGGTTTTGGTATCGATTATCTTTTCCTGGCACTCGCACCGACTTATGGTTGGTTATTCGTGGGTCGAATTATTGCCGGCATCACCGGTGCCAGCTTCACAACGGCCGCCGCTTATATAGCCGATGTAAGCACGCCCGAAACCCGCACCAAAAATTTTGGATTGATCGGTGCCGCTTTCGGCGTGGGCTTTATACTCGGACCCGCCATCGGCGGTTTGTTGGCCGTGTGGGGAATCCGCGCGCCTTTCTATGCGGCGGCGGCGCTTTGCCTCGTCAATTGCCTGTATGGTTATTTCATTTTACCTGAATCATTGCCGGTAGAGAACCGGCGCAAATTTGAATGGAAGCGCGCCAATCCCATTGGGTCACTGCTCTTCCTAAAATCGCATCGTACTATTCTGGGTTTGTCCTTCGCCTTTTTCCTGATCTATCTCGCCGCCCAGGCGGTGCAGGCCACCTGGAACTTCTTTACCATGGATCAATTACAATGGTCGGAGAAAATGGTGGGGCTGAGCCTCGCGGTGGTAGGATTGTTGGTAGGCCTGGTGCAAGCGGGCCTTACGCGCGTGGTGAACCCCCGCCTGGGTAATGAAAAAAGCACTTATCTCGGTTTGGCGCTCTATGGCCTGGGTCTGGTATTGATGGCTTTTGCCACGGAAACCTGGATGATGTTTGCATTCCTGGTACCCTATTGCCTGGGTGGTATTGCGGGACCCGCTTTGCAGAGCAGCATTGCCGGCCTGGTGCAGCCCAGCGAGCAGGGCGCTTTGCAGGGCGCACTCACCAGCCTCATGAGCCTTACCGCCATTGTGGGTCCGCTGCTGATGAATAACCTGTTTTTCTATTTTTCAAAACCCACGGCACCTGTTTTCTTCCCCGGCGCGCATTTTTTATTAGGCGGATTGCTGATGGTGATCAGCATCTGGATTACTTACCGGGTATTTAAACGGCAAACACCCAACAAGGATATAGCTTCGGTAGCTGAAAATACCGAAGACGCTCCATTGCTGATGGGGCATTGATCAGGACAGTGCCTTCTTTAGAGCTTCCACCTTTTTCTTTTCGCTACCCACAAAAATTTTGTTGTTCAGGATTACCACGGGTCTTTTCAGAAATGTGTATTCTTCGAGGATCAGGCGGCGATAATCTTTTTCTGTGAGCGTCTGATCTTTCAATCCCAGTTCCCGGTACTTGATGGCGCGGCGGCTGAAGAGCGATTCATAGCTGCCACTCAGGGTTTTCATTTCATCGAGTTGGGCGGGCGTAATTTTCTCTGTTTTGATGTCCTGCATTTCCAGTCCCGCCTTCTCTATGCCTGTTTCTTTAATAATGGCCTGGCAGGTAGTGCAATTGGCCAGATGGTAAATTTTCTTCATGCTTTAATTACAACTATCGTCTTTGCTGGTTCGGCAACCCTGTAAATTGCTTTACTTTGTGCTCTTATTAATATTACCGCTATGGGCAAAGATGAAGTTTTTAAGGGCGAAATAGAAAAAGTAAGCGATTTCAAGTTTGGCGCCAATGTAGCCAGCGTGTTCGACGATATGGTGAACCGTTCGGTTCCCTTTTATGGTGAAATGCAACGCATGATGGCGGAAATCGCCGCCGACCATGCCGTGGAGGGCAGCGATGTGTACGACCTGGGCTGCAGCACCGGCACTACCATGATTGGTATGGATACGCTCGTTAATCCCAATATCCGCTTTGTGGGGATTGATGATTCGCAGGAAATGCTCGACAAGTGTAAATCGAAACTGATCGAAATCGGTTTCACCCGCAATTACGACCTTCGATGTGCCGACCTGAACCAGGGTGTTGCCGTCGACAATGCCAGCGTGGTGGTGCTTTGCCTTACGCTGCAATTTGTGCGGCCCATTTATCGGGAAAGACTGGTGAGGGATATCTATAATGGACTCCGTCCCGGAGGCGCGCTGATTTTGATTGAAAAGATATTGGCGGAAGAGAGCCGTTTCAATCGCGATTTCATCCGTTATTATTACAATTACAAACGCCGTAATCAATACAGCGAGCTGGAGATTTCCCAGAAAAGGGAAGCACTGGAAAATGTGTTGATTCCATATAAGCTCAGCGAAAATATTTCCCTGCTCCGCGATCAGGGCTTTGCACATTGCGAAGTTTTTTTCAAATGGTACAATTTCGCAGGACTGGTAGCAGTAAAAAAATAATTTATCAATTCATATCCTCCGCAATTCATGGTAGCCATCGGCAATTTCTTTTTTAAGTATCGCAACTGGATCTTTATCCTCTTTTATGCCGCGCTGTTTATTCCCTCCTGGCCTTTGTTCGGACCGGCCAGCATGGGCGAATCCTATTATGTCTGGCCCATTGCTATCGGACTTTTCGTAACCGTGCTGGGGCAATTGATTCGCGGTGCTACCATTGGGCTGGCTTATATTGTGCGTGGTGGTAAGGAGGGCAAGCCTTATGCCGAAGGATTGGTGACGGAGGGCATTTTCCGCCATGTACGCAACCCGCTGTACGTGGGGAATATTCTCATGCTGCTGGGTGTGGGCATACTGGCCAATTCGCTGGTTTATGTGGCCATCGTGATCCCCATCTTCCTGTTCATTTACCAGGCCATCGTGATGGCCGAAGAAAATTTCCTTCGCAACAAATTTGGTCCCGGTTTCGATCTGTATTGTAAGGATGTAAACCGATGGATGCCGCGCGTATCAGGCTTGCTGGCCACGCTGGGCAGTATGGAGTTTAACTGGAAAAGATGGATTCTGAAGGAGCATACTACCCAGTTTATCTGGCTGGTGGGTATTGCCCTGTTGCTTTTCCTCAACTATCCCCAGCTTACGGGCTACGATAAAGATTGGCGCAACTTGTTGATAGGCATAGTGCTGGGGGCCCTGGTGCTGCTCTATATCCTGATCCGGGTGATGAAAAAAACAGGCCGATTCCGCGAATAAAGCACCCGCTGAACTTAAGCCATTTTTTCTTGTTAATTTTGCAGTTGCGGTACGCGGTATCGCGCTAAATATTTCAACTATGATTAAGACAGGTAACCCGATGATCAGCATCTATACGGAAATGACACCCAACCCCGAGACCATGAAGTTTGTGGCCAACAAGCTCCTGTATCCCGGTAAGAGTGTGGATTTCCCCGACGTGGAGAGCGCCAAACCCTCACCGCTCGCAACCGAATTGTTTGGATTCCCCTTTATCAAGGCGGTATTTGTGGCCAGCAATTTTGTAACCCTCACTAAAACTTCTGAAACTGAGTGGCAGGACGTAATTCCCAGCATTCGTCAGTTTCTGAAGGATTACCTGGAAGAAGGCAAGCCTGTGGTGAATGAAGAAGAACTGGCCGCCACACGCCCGGCCAGCAGCAATGAAGTAAGCGCTGATGACGATGATGTGGTGAAACGCATTAAGGAACTGCTCGATAACCATGTACGCCCTGCCGTAGAAATGGATGGCGGCGCCATTCAGTTCAAAAGCTATGAAGATGGCACCGTAAACCTAAGCATGCAGGGCGCCTGCAGCGGTTGCCCCAGCAGCATGATCACCCTCAAAGCCGGTATTGAAGGCATGATGAAACGCATGATTCCGGAAGTGAAAGAAGTGGTAGCGATCTCAGAATAATCTTTTTTAACCAGCCTTCGGCTGGTTAAAAAAGGTAGATATCGGAAGGGTTTAATTTATAGAGACTTTAGGGTCTCTTTTTTTTGCCATATAACTTTCCGTTCCTTCAGGTATTGTAAAATAAAATCAAAGCATTTTTCATCGGCTCCCAGGATCTCGGGAGGAAATACGCCCTTGCTGGAAAACAATCCCTGGTCCAAAAGATTCACCGCTGCGGTGCAGGTATAGCCCGTGGTGCGGGCCATGGAGCTGATATTGTTTACAGCATCATACTCGTCGTACAGATTATACTCTACCCGCTTGCCTTCTCCTTCCACTATTACCTGCATTATAGTAAACTCCGCCTCGCCGGGTTGCAGTTTCCATTGATCCAGCAGCAATACCGTGCTCATATCAATAGGTCGCAGGCTTTGTCCTTTGACCGTTACGGGCTTCTCACCAAAAAATCCCGCCTGTTGCAGGGCTATAATGAGATCGCAATGACCAGGAAAGCGTAATGTTTTTTCCAACATCAGGGGTATATGCCCCATGGTGATGAGCAGGGACCGCAGTCCGTCGGTATTGAATGCCTCCAACTCACCGACAGGTTCCAGCCTGATAGTTTCGCAATCGCTCAGGGCCGGGCGGGTAACCGTTTGGCCGTCGATCTGCAGGCGGGCGGGGCGGGTATATTCCTCCAGCACATCCACCGGCGAAAAGGGGGCTTTGTAAAAGAAAGGAGGTTGGGGATTTTTGGGCAGGCCTCCCACATAGCACAGAAATTTTTCCACCAGCATGGCCTTATTATAACGACCAAGGATCAGGTTGCTCATGCCAGGCGCTACCCCGCAGTCGGTAATTACAGTTACCTGCTTTTCCCTGGCCAAAGCATCGAGTTGCAGGGCATTTTCGGGGAAAAAAGAGATGTCCACGGCATTCTTGCCCGCCAAAATCACGGCTTCCAGGGTCTTATAACCCATAAACCCCGGTACGGCCGTCACCACAAAATCGGCTCCCTGCAACAGCTTGGGGTAAGCCGCATAATCCTGCAGATCGGCCACCCGGGTTTTGATGGAAGGATGGGTCTGGGCCAGGGTCGCCAGGTTTTGATCACTTATATCCACACTGGTTACCTCAAAATCAGTCGACAGGTCTTTAGCAATGGCGCTGCCTACCATTCCTGCACCCAGCACGGTAATCTTCTTCATATGGCGTTCTGTTTGGAGGCAAGATAGAGAATTGTTTAAGGTTTAAAGTTTAAGGTTTAAGGGAACACGTATGTTCAACCTTCTCCATTAAACCTTAAACCCTAAACTTTAAACTCCCTTCTGATTTTTCTCATTGGAACTCCTAATAATCCATTGTATTTTTCCGCCATGGAAACTGCCGGGAGACCTGACAAAATACGCTGTAGCGATGGATTTGAACTGGACGCGATTTTATTCGAACCGGCCGGCCAACCTGCCGGTTTTGTCATCTTCCAGGGAGGTACGGCCATTAAGAAAGAATTTTATACCCATTTCTGTCGCTACCTGGCGGAGCATGGTTATATGGTGCTGAGTTATGATTATCGTGGTGTGGGAGGCAGCCGACCTGATAGCCTGAAGGGTTTTCAAGCGAGCCTGCTCGATTGGGGACAACTCGATATGGTGGCCGCTATTCAGTATGCCGTTGACCGCTATCCCACATTGCCACGCGTACTGGTAGGCCATAGCATAGGAACCCAATTGATAGGCTTTGCTGCCAACAACAACCAGTTGAAAGGAGTGATCGGTATCGGTAGCTCTACCGGCACCTGGTGGAAAATGAAAAGAAGATACGCCATGGCGGCTTTCCTGCTTTGGTACCTGATAAACCCGGTTCTGACTCGTCTTTTTGGTTATGCCCCACTGAAGCGCCTGCGCATTATGGAAGACCTGCCCAAAAATGTAATCAATCAATGGAGCAAATGGTGCCGCAGCACTTTCTATTTTGGCGATCATTTGGGCAAATCAATACCGGAAGAAGATTTTCATCCCCTGCGTGTACCGTTTATTGTGCATTATTTCAAAGATGATCCCATCGCAACCGACGAAACCGTTACTGACCTTATGGCCCTCTATCGTGGTACACGTACACGTATGATCAAACACCGGGCAAAGGATTATGGTATGAAGAAAGTGGGGCACTTCAAAGTGTTTTCCCGGCAGTTTAGTGATAGCTTCTGGAAATATATTCTCCTCGAAATACAAAGGTTCAGTGAAACCGAAGTAGGTAAAGCTTCGATAAAAGGGAAATTGTCGGACCACCACAATCTGGAGCGGGATAAGAAGTCGGACGAACAGCGATGATTTCCTAACTTCAGGGAATCTTTAAGCAACTAGCCACCCGCTTCCGCACCACACGTGGTATTAAGTATCTTCGACCGGCGAAATTCTATCGAAGACCGGAAAAGCCAGAACGGCATAATAACTGTCTATGATTTTTATCTATGTATTTGGTGGGCTCCTTCTTCTATTCCTGCTATTGACCCTTTTGGCGCCGGGCCGCTTTGTGGTGGAGCGAAAGGCAGAGCTGGCCGCCAGCGCGCAAGCGGTTAGTCAGATAATTGCCGACTTTCATCGCTATACAGAATGGAATCCCTGGATGACCCGTGATGAAACCGTGCAGATAAGTGTAAGCGGAGCCGCCGCCACAGCAGGGCATTGCCTAAGCTGGAAGGGAAAGAAAACGGGCTCGGGTGAGATTGTACTTCAATCGGCGAACGATTCGGCCATTCACTGGTTGATACACTATACAAAACCCTGGAAAATGAATGGAGAGGACCGGCTCAGCCTTCGAAGTACCGGTGCCAATAAAGTGGAAATAAGCTGGCAACACAGGGGACAGCTACCCTGGCCATTTGCAAGATTGATGGGAGGTTTTGTTCGCAGAAGCCTGGGCTACCAGTTTGAATCCGCATTCGAAAATTTGAAAAATCTTATTTAGTGTCGTTAAAAACATCTATATTTTCTTTATTACTTCTGGCGATAATAGCCACACTTGGCAGTTGCTATGTGAGTCAAAATCCACTACGCGAGCAAACAAAGCTGCTTCGCAAGGGTAAGCTGGTAGATGACAGCAGTTACGTGTATTCCCTGCCCTATGAATCGGGCAAACGCTACCGGATGATACAGGGTTATTTCAGCAGCTTCTCACACCGCGAGCGCGCGGCCCTCGATTTTAAAATGAAAAGAGGAACAAAGATTTGCGCGGCAAGAGGCGGAGTGGTGGTAAGGGTAAAGGAAGATGGGGACCGTGGTGGCTGGAACCGTAAATACCGCCGCTATGGCAATAATATCATCATTGAACATGAAGACGGCACCCGCGCCGGCTACTGGCACTTGCAAAAAGACGGGGCCCTGGTTGCTGTTGGCGACACCGTTCAGCAAGGGCAGGTAATAGGCCTCAGCGGGAAAACGGGCTATGCAGCCCTGCCGCATCTGCATTTTATGGTATGGAAATCCGATGCCAATGGCTGGCAACAAGTGCCTACGCGTTTTGAAACGAAAAGAGGAATCCGGTATTTGAAGGGAATGAAGCGATATGCGAGACCGTGAGGCGTGAGGATCGTGAGGCGTGAGCGGAGTTTAAGGTTTAGGGTTTAAAGGGGTTAGGTAAGTTGTGGAAATGAGTTTGTCAAATGTGGCTGGTGCGAAAATCATTCATGTTATCTCGTTTTTTTTGGTGAGGGTTGGTTATGCAACAGTTTTTTACCGCAACGAACGCAAAGAATTCTTTGCGTTCGTTGCGGTAATACGCTCTCGGTTTGGCAAAAGCCTGAGCAAGCATGAAAGATGTTCTGAATTTGAGCTTCAGATAAGCGCAGATTTACAGCCACATAACTTTAAACCCTATACTCCACTCACGCCTCACGATTCACGCCTCACGATCCTCACGCCTCACGATCCTCACGCCTCACGCCTCACGTTTCTCGCGTCCCACTCCATCCAATCCACCACTCTTTCCCACAGTTTGTCTTTCATCTTATCGGGAATAAAGAAACCCATGTGCCCAATTGCAGAAAGGCCCAGGTCTTTGGGTTGATAATGCTGCCATTCCACCGTGGCGCCGGTGAAATGGTGGAGCAATTCCTGCACGGCCGCAGGTGGGCAATGCCAATCGTCGGCAAATGAAAACGACAGTATCGGAATCTGAAGTTTGCGGTAATTATTATCGGGATAAGAATCGAACAGCCCATTGGGATGCTGGCACCAATTGGCCCATTCGTGAATTACACCACGCGGCACATTCGACATATGACCCATTTTGCGGAGCGGGAAATAACCATACCAGGCATTGATAAGCCGGATGATGGTGCGGTTACCCATCACCCGAAAACGATCGCGCCAGCGCCAGAAGCGGCTGCAGGAGAGTGCGCTATTGATCAGCACCAGACGGCTGATGTACTGGCTGGCCTGAGCCAGACCCACGATTTCGCCCCCAATACAATGACCCACATGAATTATCTCATGAAGGGGAAAGCTCTTTTTGGCGTGTAATAAAACGGCATCAATATCCTGCACGGCCCATTGGTGCATGCTGGCCTTATATCCTTTTGGGTTGTCACCCGCCGCCTCACCCATACCCCGGTAATCGAAACAGATTACCGCGAAGCCGTGATCCTGGCAATAACGGGCAAATGGATCATAAAACTCTTTGAGCTGGCCGCCGGTGGGGGCTATCACCATCACCTTATTATTTCCCTTTTCAGGATAATAAGTGCAGATGGGAATATGCTTGCCGTCTTTTGTTCGTATATCGCTAACTAAAGCCTTCATGCATGTGTTCGGTTTGGAGTACAGATTAGCCTGTTACGACAAAGATGAAGGCGGGTTGCTTACCTGAAAATAGTATTTGCTTGGGCATAGCCCCGGCTTGAGCCAAACGACTGTTTATTGAGTAAGGCCATTTCAGGCCAAAAGATCCAACAGTTCCTCCCGCTTGGTTTTGGAGACGGGTATTTTCATTTTGTTCTCCATAACAAGGAAGCCGCCATCACCACGAATAAACTCCTTCACGCGGTTGAGGTTGATGAGGTAGGAGTTGTGCGGACGGAAAAACTGGTGCGGGGCCAGCATGTCCTCAAACTCGCGTAGGGTTTTCGAAATCACCCTTTTTCTGCCCTCTATCATATACACATTCGTATAATTACTATTGGCTTCGCAGCAGATGATGTCGGGGGCATCTACAAACTCAATACTTTCTTTCGATGCCAGGGCAATTTTGCCTACACGGCCCTTTTTCTCGGCCTGCACATTGCTGAGCAATACATCAATCTGCTCCGTAGGCACCCGGTGCTGCGCTTTTTTCAGGTGCTTGTCGATGGCGTCTTTCAACTCCTTGTTCTGAACGGGTTTCAACAAGTAATCGAGGGCGCTGAACTTCACAGCCTGTATGCCGAAATTGTCGTAGGCCGTGGTAAAGATGATGTCGAATGGCAGCTCACGCCCCAGTTCTTCCAGCACATCGAAGCCATTCAGCATGGGCATTTCAATGTCGAGAAAAAGCAGGTTGGGTGGCTGCGAACGCAGATAATCCACTCCGGCTGCCGGGTTGTCGAAGGCAGCAACTACGTCCACATCCGGACAGTAGTTTTGCAATTTCCAACGTAGCGTATCAATGCTATGTTGTTCGTCGTCGATGATTACGGCAGATATCATTTTTTGCTGTTTTGATGGTAATTCTTGTTGGGGTTTAGGGTTTAGGGTTTAGAGTTTAAGGTTTAAAGTTTAAAGAAATAGTTACCTTTTGGTAGTTGTCTTGAACTATGCGTGTTTCACAAACCTTAAACCTTAAACCTTAAACTCTAAACCCGATTCACGCCTCACGATTCACGATTCACGCCTCACGTCTCACGCCTCACGTCTCACGCCTCACGTCTCTAAATGGGAATCACCAGCCTCACTTCCGTTCCGGCGGGTTGGCCTTCCGCATCTACCAGGTCGGTGATCTTTACTTCCGTGCTGCTGTTATACAATTTGTTGATCATTTCTATCCTGTCGCGGGTAATTTGCATCCCCATCGATTTTTTGCGGTTGCCGGGATTTTGCGCCTTGATGGCTTCAGCTCTCACTCTGCCGATACCATTGTCGCGCACGATACATACCAGGTTATTCTCCCTGTCCTGGCTTATATGTATTTCCACCACACCGCAGCCCCCATCCTTTTTGTGCATCAAGCCATGCCAGATCGCATTTTCCACATAGGGTTGTATCAACATGGGAGGTATCACTACCGATGCGGCATCAAGTGTTTCATCCACATGGATACGGTATTGAAACTTGTCGCGAAAACGCAGGCTTTCCATTTGCAAGTAAAGGTCCAGCGCTTCCAGTTCATCTTTCAGACTGATATAATTTGATCGCGAGTTTTGCAGAATCAGTCGCATCAGACGGGCGAAATTGTTGAGATACTCCGATGCTTTCCCCGATTCGTTTCGAATGATATAACTGTCGATAGAGTTGAGGCTGTTGAACAGAAAATGCGGATTCATTTGCGCCAGCAGGGCCGTCATTTCCACATTGGCCAGTTTCTTCTCGTACTGCGTTTTCAGCTTCTCTTTTTTCTTGATCTGCTTTATGCGGAAACGGTATAACCAATAAATACCTCCCAGGAAAAGGAGAATGGATCCTACCCGAAACCACCAGGTAAGCCACCAGGGTGTGGCGATATGAACGGGGATCTCGAGCATGTGTTCGTTCCAGATTCTTTCGTTGTTGGCCGCCTGCAATTGAAAGGTATAATCGCCCGGAGGAATATTGGTATAATTGGCCAACCGGCCGGTAGTTGTCTCCACCCAATCATCGAAGCCTTTGAGCCGGTAGCGAAAAACCACTCCCTGCGGCATGGTATAGGCTTTGGCGGAAAAGAATAATGACAGAAAGTTCTCCCGGTGACTCAGCTTCAGGTTAAGCAAAGGAGTGGATGCCACGGGCCTGTTCAGCACTTTCAATTGCATAATATAAGGCACGGGCAGCTCACGATTACGTTGCAGTTCCGAAGGATTGGCCATGGTGATCTCGTTGCGACCTCCAAAAACCATTTCACCCGAAGGCAAAAAGCTGAAATGAAAAAAGTCGCCCGACTTCACGCCATAACTGAAACTAAACTGGCTGATGGAAAGGTCCGAGGCATTGATCCGGATGAGCTCATGCGGAGTGAAACCCCACACATTGCCATCCAGGTCGCGCGCCATATAGGTGAAGTGGCCGGAAATATCGCGCTCTTTCAGGTCAAACTTTTGAATAATGCCTTTCTCGGTCTCATTAATATCGGCATAACCATACCAGCCATCGCCCGTTGACATCCACATACGGCCATTGCGGTCTTCCGCAAAATCAAAAATGAAAGGGAAACTGTGAGCCGTGTCCTTGTAAAAAATCTGGTGTACAAAACGGTCTTCATTCTGCAAATACACCGAATAGCCCCCCATTCGCGCCACCCAGATATTACCGCGGCTATCGTGGTAGAGTTGACTCTGCCGACCTACACCACCCGAATCGGCGCCATACGACAATTCGGCTTTGAATACGCGGAACTGATCTTTCTTTCGGTCCCAACGAATCAAACCATCAGCGTCGGCTGTAATCCAAATATTGCCTTGCGCGTCCTTCTCCAGATCGCCCCAGCGCTTGAAGCGGACGGGAGGTTGCCGAGGCATCACACGCAACTGCTGCGAATACAAATCATAAAGAAACAGACCCTCGTCTGCCGAAATCAAATAATGGCCGGGGTCGAGCTCCACAAATCCACGCACAATGATGTGCGAAAAACCCAGCTTTTTCAATCCATTGAATGGAAAAGCCGTCCAGCTTTTTCGATACTTATCGAAGCGATACAGGGCTTCCCCCACCCGTGGGCAAACGATCAGCGAGTTCCGATCCTTCTCAGGAGCCATGTAAAATACAAAGGCCCAGTCGCCGCTAAATAATTCTTCAAATGAATAATGCGTAAACTGCTGCACTACCGGATCAAAATACTGGATGCCATTGATATCGGTATGCCAGATGCGGTTGGCATCGTCAATATAGTCCACTCCATAATATTCGTTCTTGTCGGGCCGGTTTAGTTTATACCAGGTAACGGTTTCCAATTGCGTGTCGTACACAATAAGTCCTCTTCCTGTGGTAATCCAAAGCTCCTGGTTACTTTTTCTTTTGATGCTGGTGATGGAAGAACGAATGATACCATGCGGATCGCCCTTCTTCACTACAATCGGCGTAAAGCTTTTTGTTTCCGGATCGAATACATTAACTCCGGCGCCCCAGCTTCCCACATAAAGCAGCCCATTATCATGATGATACATGCGCCGAAAGGCATTCAGCGAAACCTGGTGTTCTTTATCATCTTGCGGATAAGTGTACCAACGCACCTGTCCGTTCACTTTGTTTATTTCCTGCAGCCCGGCCACTGTGCCCACGTAAATAATGGAATCATTATAGCGCGAAGCTTCAATACTGAGGATGGTATGATTGGCCCCCAGGACAGGTTTCAGGGGTTTATAGGCCGAGTGGGGAAACAGGAATTTGCGGAAATTGTCTTTCGTTTTTTCATACATCCAGGCGCCGCGGTCGCGTGTACCAAGCCAGATATCACCCTGCCGGTCCTGGTAAAGCAGGGTTACCGATTGGTCGAAACTTCTGAGAAGGGTATCGGCCTTGCCCGTTTCAGCCAATTGATAATAGCGAATGGCTTCCGTTTCCGGATTTAGAATCGCCAGGCCTTGCGAAGTGCCCATCCATATTTCCTTGTCGAGAGGCAACACGGCGGTCACCATGTTGTCGAATTTCAACTCCGGTGCATAGGCGGAAGGTTTATACACTTTCACCTGCTGGCCATCGAAGCGGCATAACCCTTCACTACTGGCGAGCCAGATAAATCCATCGGCCCCTTTACGAATAGAGCGTACATCATGCGTGGGCAAACCATGCTCCTTACCGACCAGCACGGGCTGCTCCAGCTTATACTGTCCTTTCAGTAAAAAGGGCAGCGCTATCAGAATAAGGATACCAGTGGTTTTGAGTCCCACGGAAATACTGGTTTGGTGATTGGGGGTCTTGCTCTTTGTGCGTTGACAGGGTAAGGGTCAATTCAAATTAACAATTATACCTATGCAAGTAACAAAGGATTTGCGTGAAATGAGCCGTTTTTGATTCGCTGCGCCGGTTGCTTGAGTGAAAATGCTCCCATAGTGAGCAGGGCAAATTCGTGTGTAATAATGGTTTTCAATTAATTCTCTCTCAATCAACGCCTCTTGTTACACAGGCAAAGGGTATAGTTGCTCATATGCTGAATGGAAGGGTGGAAATGGGGTGTATCCTTGCGGATCATGATTGCCATGATGGCCTTGATTACCTTGATTAGGATGGAAGGATTGGCGGGATTGGATGGAGGGATGGGATTAGATCGATGGATGGGATGGATGGATAAGACGAATGGATGAGATGAATGGATAGTACGAATGGATGGGACGGATGGATAAGATGAATGGATGAGATTAGTGGCAGGCTTTATAATCGGGGTGATGGTTGGATTTAAATATTGCTTACAATAACCTTATTCCTAAAAAAATGAAAATTGGTACTACCTCCTTTAAGGCAGGTTCGGTGGATGGAGAGCTGGCGCTGCAGGCGCTGGCGGGCAGTTTGAGTGTGGCCATGGTGTACCATGCGGCAGCCAGGGGCTACTCATTGCGCAAGGTACGATCGAAGTTTATTGGCGAAATCGACATGAAGGGGGAAGTGCGCCTCGTGGCCGATAATGAAAACAATCCTCAACGGATTAGCGTAGATGTGGAACTGGAAGGCGATTTCACCGAACAGCAGAAAGCGGAGATCCGCCAACTGGGCACCGCCTTTTCACCGCTGTTCGATATCCTTTGCAACGCCAGTCCTATTGAAGTAAATATTGTGCGGGCCGACAGGGCATGAAGGTCTTCGCGATTTGTTTTCAACCTGCACTTTCATACACCTTAACCATGAAATGATTCACTTAGCCATGAATATTCAAAGAATGCAATTGCTGGTACCCGGGGTACTTTCCTATTCACTGATGTGGTACACACTGTTTAAAGCCATCTGTTTTGCCGGCGCCGGCATTATACCGGGTGAGGATAATATTACCGCTGGCGCGCGCTGGCCCATGGGAATGCAAACCGGCGTGTTGGTATTTACGCTGGTCACCCAGCCTATTTCGTTGTTGAAGTTAAAGCAGGGTTTTTTCCCTGCCATACATCCCGCTTTGCATCGAAGCTTGCTGGTAGCGCTTATATGTGTGCCTTCGTTGCTGCTGATGCAGTACTGGCAGGGGGCCAGCAACTATGTGTGGCAGATTGAGGATGCCTCGGCAATGGTGCCACTGACCTTTGTTTACTTTACTGGTTGGTCGGTGGTATTGCTCAGCAGTTTCCTGGCTGGGCATGGCCAACTCACAGGCATAGGCCCTGTGTGGCGCCATGTTTTTCAAAAGCCGGCCGGCAGCTTTTCAACCCGTCTGCCTGTTTCGCACCACCTCGTTTGCGAGCCCTTCTTACTGGGGTTGTTGTTGCTGACATGGGCCACGCCACAAATGACCTGGTTTCGATTGATGATGGGTCTGCTCATTCTTCTGTTGAGCATCCGCCTTTTCCGGGGTAAACGTCCGCATTGAAAGAAGCTTGATACAGGCGGCATTTAGTATCTTGCATACTCAATGCCTGTATCAATACTCTTCAACGGAAAATCCCTGATCCCTGGACCCCATACTTGAAATCATCGCTATCATTTCGGGGCTGGCCAGTGTTTGGCTGAGCCGCCAGGAAAGTATCTACACCTATCCCGTAGGGCTTGTGAATACCAGCCTGTATGTGTACCTGAGCTTTCGCTACCATTTGCCAGGCGAAGCCACGGTAAATTTCTACTACACGGTCATGAGTCTTTATGGCTGGATCATGTGGGCAAAGCGCAATGAAAAGCAGGAAAAGGTATTGCATATTCAATTCTCGAGCCGCCGCCTGCTCAAAATTCAACTGATCTATTTCCTACTGCTATTCGCGGGAGCCTGGCTGGCCATCGCGAGTTTGAAAACTTATTTCTGGGAAGGGGCCATACCCTGGGCCGATGCACTGGCTACCGCCGCCGCCTTCACCGGTATGTGGCTGATGACCCGCAAAAAAGTAGAAAGTTGGCATTGGTGGATTTTGACCAATGCGGTGAGCATTCCTCTTTATTATGTAAAAGGCCTGGAAAAAACTGCAGGCTATTATTTGATATTGCTTGTATTTGCATTTTTTGGATTGGCAAGCTGGAGGAAGAAAGCTGGAATGTTTAAGGGTTGAACTGTTTAATCGTTGAATCGTTTAATCGTTGAATTGTTGAATCGTCGAAAGTTGCTTTGTTGTATTAATTATGCATACATATTAGAATAAGTGCATCAGATATATCCTCTCGTCCTATAGTCGCGCTCTTTGCGAATTCTTTGCGCCTGCCTGCGGCAGGCGCAAAGAATTCGCAAAGAACGCAAAGAAGAACTGAATAACTATATTATAAAAATAATGACTCCCAGAATAGAAACACTGGCTGAAAAGAAGCTGCTGGGCATGCGAATGAGCATGAGCTTTGACAACTATAAAATCGCCGCACTATGGCAATCATTCATGCCAAAAAGAAGGGAAATCCGAAACAACCTGAACAGCGATCTGATATCGTTGGCTATTTACAGGCCCGACCATTTCGAAAACTTTCATCCGACCAATGTGTTTGAAAGATGGGCCGCTGTTGAAGTCGCCGCTTTTGAAAATATACCCAAGGGTATGGAAACCTTTGTGCTGCCCGCCGGGCTTTATGCAGTATTTGACTACAAGGGCTCCGGAGCCAACAATGAGGTTTTCCAATACATTTATGGTACATGGATTCCCAATTCAGCATACGAATTGGATAACCGCCCGCATTTTGAAATATTGGGCGAGAGATACAGGAATAATGATCCGGAATCGGAAGAGGAAATATGGATACCCGTTAAGCAACGTGAGACGTGAATCGTGAGGCGTGAGTGAAGTTTAAGGTTTAGGGTTTAAAGTTTAAAGTAATTATTTGCGAAGACCTTTCACCTGCATTTTCCTTAAACCTTAAACCCTAAACCTTAAACTCTTCAATTGCTATGATAAAAAGAATCGTAATAATTGGTCCCGAAAGCACGGGCAAGAGTACGCTTGCCCAAGCTTTGGCTCAGCATTTTGAAACACGCTGGGTACCTGAATTTGCGCGGGAGTTTCTGTTGACCAACGGCACCGATTATGTTTTCGACGACCTACTCACCATCGCCAAAGGACAGTTGGCCCTGGAAGATGAGCACTATGCTGAGTTGGAGAATCAGTCGCAGGAACTGCTGGAAGCAGGCGGACATCTGCCCCTGTTTATCGATACCGATATGTACGTGATGAAAGTATGGTGCGAGTTTGTATTTGGCCAATGTCATCCCTATGTACTGGAACAAATTGTAGAGCGACAATATGACCTCTATCTGCTCTGCAATACAGACCTGCCCTGGGTGGGCGATGAGCTCCGCGAGTATCCTGATCTGGAAACGCGACAAAAACTCTTTCAGATCTACAAAGACCTCATGATCAATCAATCGGTTCCCTGGGTGGAAATTAAAGGACAGGAAGGGGAGAGGCTGGAGCAGGCGATTGCAGCAGTGGAGAACGTTTTACGTAGTACGTAATACGTTTTACGTTTTTTGTTTAGGGTTTAGGGTTTAAAGTTTAAGGTTTGGGGGGGTGAAAAAAAACTGTGTAAGTAAATGCAGATATGTGATTCAGAATAAACCTTTCAACATTAATTCAGACTTGAATTTTGATTAAGAAGATGTACATCTCCAATAGAACTATCGTCGCCCCGCCAGGGCGGGGCGACGATAGTTCTATAGTTCAGGTTGGATACATTTTCTTCAAAAAATCAAAACCAAACCCACCAACCAACCTTAAACTTTAAACCCTAAACCTTAAACCCTAAACTCACGCCTTACGATTCACGGCTCACGTTTCTCCACCAGCTTCTTCACATCCTCATCCGGCGCTATAAACCGCATTTGCTGCATGATCTTTTGTGCGCGCGATGATACATAGCGTGAGGGTGGTTTCACTTTGTAGCGCTTGGGGCTGGGCAGTGCTGCCGCTATTAAGGCGCTTTCCCGCATGCTGAGGTCTTTTGCTTTCTTGTTGAAATAAATATTCGCGGCCCGCTCTATTCCAAAAATGCCATCGCCCATTTCCACCACATTCAGATACACTTCCAGTATCCTGTCCTTACCCCAGATCCATTCAATCATAAAAGTGAAATAGGCTTCCAGCCCCTTTCGGATAAAACTGCGGCCCTGCCAGAGAAAAACATTTTTGGCCACCTGTTGGCTTATCGTGCTGCCTCCTCGGATCCGCCCCGGCTTTTTCTGATTATACTCCATGGCCTTGCGGATACTCTTCCAATCGAATCCACTATGATCAGCAAAAAGCTGATCCTCCGATGCAATCACCGCCAGGCGCGCATGATCCGATATTTCAGAGGCATCCACATAGTCGCGCTTGAGGCCATGACCACTCACCCAACTCACCAATTGGGTTATGGTGATGGGCGGGTCTATCCATTTTAATAAAATGATGTACACAAACTGGCTCACAAACAAAATCAGGAAGATCTTTTTGAACCAGCGCCATAGTTTAAATAAGAATGCTTTCATGATCTCAGGGCGCAATACAAAGAGTTCCGCAGGCAGTACCTCAGCTCTTTCAAAATGGCCGTCGGCGAACATCATGAATATCGAGCAACTGAAGCCGGAATTTTTTTCCTATACGAAACTCACGCCTGCCCGCTTTAATTTTTCGAACCAGGCCCATCACCAGCAGCGGACCATAACCAATGGTGAGGCCGGCGGTGAGCGCTTCTTTTTCGTTTACCTGCCCGCTGAGCGTTAGCCCCACGGTGGTAAGTACCACGCCGCCGGTGATGATCAGCAATTTGTTGAAAGGTATTTCCAGCTTCGCTGAACCCTTCTGCCGCAATACCACGGCTTCTACTTTGGCCACTGGTATGGGCTTACCCAACAGGTAAATGGTATCGTCGCGCAAATGGGTGATGAGTCCGCCAACAATCGTATCGCCGGGAAGCCGGAGCATAATCCGGTCGCCTTCCAGCCAGGTGCGCTTTTTCTTTGGTCCTTTTTTAAGGAAGAGCCAGGCTTTTTGAGCCACAGCTTCGGAAGGCCGAAATACCAGCGACAACACGAATACACAAAGAAGAACCCGCGCAATGTTTTTTACAACAATCATTGTGTCGGCAACAAAACCGGGTTGTGAAATCAGCGGGTTGGTTTTAATCATCTTGCAGCAGCAATTTGGCGAATGGTTTGGAAGACAAAAGGTAAAAAAAGCTGCGAGGCTTTAAGCTGACATTGACCCGAAAACAGGATAAATTTAACAAATGGAAGAACGATGATCAGCCAAACTGGCGAATCAGCCACCAAACCATGGCAATGCCGAAGCCAATCAGGATCATGCCATTGATACGGTTGAGGATTTGAATATTGTGGGGAGTAAGCCGGTTGCGGATCTTGCCGGCCAGCAATACCTTGGCCGTATCGCCTGCCAATAGTACCAGCAAACCTGTAGAAAAAATGACTACGCGGTGCGTGACCGAATAGGAAATAAATGTACTGGAAGCCGTGATCCAAAACAGAAAGATAGCTGGATTCAGCACATTCATCAGGAATCCGGAAAGGGCAATGCGTGCATATTCCATGCCCCGAATTTGAACCAGCAGGTGCTGGCCCTGGTCGTTGACGGGTACTTTTTTGAAAAAAAGAAAATAAATGCCCATGATGATGAGGAAGATGCTGCCTGCAACACCAATCTCAAACTGCAGGCTGCTGATACTGCGAAACAGTTCCGTAAACACATTACTGATCAGCACAAGCGCTATATCGCTGGCCGATACACCAGCCACAAAGGCAAAGCCACCTCTCGGCCCATTATTGATGCTTTGCTTGATGATGGAAAATATAACGGGCCCTACTCCGATCGTCAGCAATAAACCCAGTAAAAATCCCTTGAGTAAGGCATCGAGCATGAGAAGTTTATGAGTTTAAGGTTTAAAGTTTAAGGTTTAAAGTCTAGGGAGTATCAGGCTTCGGCTTTAGAACTATAATTAAACCTTAAACTTTAAACCCTAAACAATTCAACAAATCAACAAATAAACGAATCAACAAACGAGTTCTCTCACAGTTTTCCCGTTTCCAAAAACCGCTTCCAGTCTTCGAGCATTTTTCCTTTCATTACGCGTGGAAATTTATGCTGGCTGCCCAGCTTGCCCTTCAACTCCATAAATTTCATAAACTGGTCTTCCGTCAACACTTCGAGAAATACTTCTTTCAACGCACTGTCTCGCTCAGTTGCATAGTCATCATTGAGCTGGCGAAGGTGCTGGTCAATCCTTTTGCGTAGTTCATCCGCCTCCACATGGTCGTCGGTAGCCACGTACCATTTATGCGCAAAAAGTCCCTCGTAGGGAAAACCTGTAACCGTATATTCCGGAATACTGATATTGAATTCCTCGCTTACCATTTGTATGGCGCGGTTCATATTTTCCACACTCAGGTGCTCGCCCACCAGGCTCAGGAAATGTTTGGTACGGCCGGTGATCACTACTTCATGTTTGTCCATATCCACAAACTTAATGGTATCACCAATCAGGTATCGCCAGGCGCCCGCGTTGGTACTCATCAGCAGTGCATATTCCTTACCTGCTTCCACTTCATGTATCATGCGCACTTCCGGCTTTTCCACCAACTTACCATCTGCATCAAAATTCTTCTCATCAAAGGGAACAAATTCGAAGAAGATATTATTGTTCAGTATCAACTGCATCCCCTTGGCGTGCTCGCGCGTTTTGAATCCAATAAATCCTTCACTGGAGAGATAATTCTCGATATACACGATGGGCTTACCCAACAACTTTTCAAAACCTTTCTTATAAGGTTCAAAAGCCACGCCTCCGTGAACAAACACACCGAAATTGGGCCAGATCTCGTGTATATTCTTCACCTTGTAATGCTCAATGATCATTTCCATACACATCTGGCACCAGGCGGGTACCCCAACTATATAGCCGATGTCCCATTCTTTGGCATGCTCTACAATTTCATTCAGCTTCTGGTTCCAGTCGCGTATGGCGGCAATTCTTCCGCCGGGTTTGTAGAAGGTTTGAAACCAGAAAGGTCTTTTCTTGGCCAGGATGCCACTGAGGTCGCCTGCATACCAGCCGGCGCTGCCTTTCTGCAAATCGGTGGCGCCTCCCAGCATCAGGAAACCACGCGTGAGCGATTTCTTATTGGCTTCCTCATAGCTGAATACGCTGATGAGCTGGCGGATATAATTGATTTGGTTGCTACGGAGCAGGTCGCGGGTAACAGGAATATATTTACTGGCGGCTTCCGAAGTACCTGAGCTTAATGCGTAATATTTAATCTTGCCGGGCCAGGCCACATCGGGCACACCATCCAGGGTCTTCTGCCACCATTCCGTATAAATTTTATTGTAATCGTGGATAGGCACCTGTTGCTGAAAAATTGGCACCGGATCCTTCTGCAAAAGAGCCTGATCGAAATGGTAGCGCTGCCCGAATTCAGTAAACCGCGCTTTTTTCAACAGTTTCTTCAGCACCCTTATCTGTTGGCGACGAGCATCGTTTGGTGGAATGCGCAGCGCATTGGCAATCGCCTTGGGTATTTTTATGTCTATAATACTCGCCATATAATGATGGAATGCGGCTTTTTAAAGGTACGTTTTTATTTTTCGCTTGTGGTTGCGAATATAGCAGAAGTTTGAGTGGACAGCATCATCTGTTTAAACATATCATTGAATCCTAAAATTTCTAACTATTCGCCCAGTTTCCGCCAGCAATACCGAAGCCTGGCCAGATCCTGCCGCACTGAATAGTCGCGCGCATACCAGTAATCGAGCATTTGCAGGCTTTCTGATGGCAATGCCTGATTTTCTTTTTTGCTGAGGCCGTTGTTGCCTAAAACAGCAGGTCGCAATGCAGGCAATCCCTCTTGCGCGTCCGCATAGCCCATCCATGTTTTGGTGCCTGTGAGTACCTGGAAACTATTGCGCAACAAACCAATAGGCTTTTTCACGAGCAGGAGCCAGATGGGCCATAATAGAATTCCCAATACGGCCATCAGCACATCCATCAAACGCTTGAGCCGTCGATAATGCGGATCGGCAAGCCGGAAGCCATTTTCTTTCGAAAGCGACTCACCACTGCTGTCTTTTGAATCGCTGCCTACAATACTACGTGTTCCTGCATGATGCCATTTTACGCGCAGCTTGCGGGGAAATTGCGGCAGAGCGGCTATAGCTTCGGCATAAGAAAGGCGACCTGTAACCAGGATGAGCTCAGCAAAGGGAATACTGCGTCGAACGGCCGCTATATTGGGCCATTGGCCAAGCGCTTTTGAATTATTGTCGCCTACAGCAATATATCCTAATAGCTTATGCTCCAGGTCCGCTTCTGCGAGCAGTTGCTTCACCTCCTGAAATTCCTTCTCCGAAGCGGCTACCAGAGTACTGGCTGGTTCCTGGTGCTGGCGATGCCTCGACAACACACCGGTGTACACCAGTATTCGCCGCAACAAGCCAATGAAAATAAATGCGAGCAGGGCGCCAAATAAAATCATGCCCCGCGAAAAACGATAATGCTCCGGCAACAGGGCATAGGCCGCCAGTACCACCACTGTGGCCACCAACGTGCTTTGAATAAGTTCCACGCGCCGGTACCATCGGTCGTAAAGTCCCGCATAGTAGGCACTCAACAAATAAACGACAGAAAATGCCGGAAAGGCAATCCATAGAAGGCGGGTCTCATAGCGCACATCGGGTTTCACGTATGCGGCCCATATTTCTTTCATCAACCAGAATGATAATAATATGAGTCCGGCATCAATAAGCGGTAAACCAAAAGTGCGGATAAAGCGCCCCAGGGCCGAGAGTGCCGCCCGGGCCCAGATGGCCAGGTGGATAAAGAAATTGAATACGCCCGCATTAGCTCCGCCATAATGTTTCTTCACAAAAAGGCTCATGGCTGAATAAAACATGCGCACATAGTTCATGCTCGCCTTACGGGTGCTTTCGCCTTTGAAATGGACGATGGATGTGCCGGAATAATAATAATTGCGGTAATGAGCCGAACCATCCGGCAGGGCTTGTTGCTGTAAACGATAACTCAGGTCCACATCTTCCCCATACATAAAAAACTGCTCATCGAAACCGCCCGTGGCTTCCAGTTGCGCACGCCGCACCAACATAAAGGCGCCGGCCAGCACATCCACCGGATGATCCCTGTTTTCATCGAGATGCCCCAGGTGGTAGCGGGCAAATACAGCAGATCGGGGAAATAACCGGGCCAGCCCGGTGAGTTTATACAAACTGATGAGGGGTGAAGGAAATGCGCGTTTTGATTCTTTCAGAAATTTGCCCGACCCATCCAGCATTTTCACGCCGAGCGCACCCGCATCGGGATGGGATGCCATAAACTGCAGGCATTGCCGAAAACAGTTTTCCGGAACCAGTGTATCAGGATTCAAAAATAATACCATTTCACCACGGCTCTGGCGCCAGCCCTGGTTGCAGGCACGGGCAAAGCCCAGGTTTTCGGTATTGCGAATAAAGCGCACTTCCGGGAAAAGGGGTTGCAGATAAGCGATACTATTGTCGTCCGAAGCATTGTCCACCACCAGCACTTCCCCCTCCAGGCCCTGCAGGGCCAGCCGCACTGAACCCAGGCATTGCTCCAGGAAATGCTTTACATTAAAATTGACAATGACAATGGATAATTGCACCGCTGATAGGGGGTTAGACCCGCTAAGTAAATCGTTTTTAGGGGGAATGCAAAATGGTCGGACCGCGGAAAGAAAGATATAAGCAGTTAACTGTGTTATCTTTGCGCATGCTTATTTCAATTCTAGAGGAAGCGGCCAGGGCTGGTGCCGCCGAGATTCAGCGCTATTTTCAAAAAGATTTCGACATCCGCTATAAAGAAGGGGTGAACAACCCCGTTACAGAAGCCGATCATGCGGCGGAAAAAGCCATTATCAGTGTGATCCGCCGAAATTATCCTGATCATTTTATTTTGAGTGAAGAAGCTGGGGAAATGGTGCAGGAATCCGAATATAAATGGATTATTGACCCTATTGATGGTACCATCAATTTCGCACAGGGCATTCCCATCAATTGCGTTTCCATCGCCGTTGAACACAAGGGCCAGGTTATTATGGGGGCCGTTTTTAATCCGCACCTCAATGAGTTTTTCCTGGCCGAAAAAGGCAAGGGCGCCACGCTGAATGGTAAACCCATTTCGGTAAGCCGGCAAAATAAAACCGTGAGTGCCTGCCTGGTGACCGGATTTCCCTATACATATATTAATACGGAAAACGGACCGCTGGAAGTGTTTGAACGTTTTATTAGAAAAGGCGTACCCGTAAGACGATTGGGTTCGGCGGCCATCGATCTTTGCTGGGTGGCCTGCGGCCGGTTCGATGCCTTCTATGAACACAAACTACAGGCCTGGGACAGTGCGGCGGGATATCTGATAGTGGAAGAAGCGGGTGGAAAGGTTACCGATTTCGAAGGCAAGCCTTTCTCCATTTATCAGCACCGCATTCTGGCCAGCAACGGCCTGATTCACGATGAAATGCTGGAAGTGATCAACGCGCGAAAAGAATTATAAGGCCCTTACCGATAAATAACTCCTGTATGGAACAAAGAACTGAAATAGCCAACCTGGGTGAGTTTGGACTGATAGAGCACCTGACCCGGAATATTGAATTGCAGCAAGCATCCTCATTGGTGGGTGTGGGCGACGATGCCGCCGTCATTGATCATTTTGGAAAGCAAACGGTGATTAGTACCGATTTGCTCATTGAAGGCGTGCATTTCGACCTGATGTACACGCCGCTCAAGCATCTGGGCTATAAAGCGGTGGTGGTTAACCTGAGCGATATCTATGCCATGAATGCCACGCCCACACAAATCGTAATCAGTATCGGCTTCAGCAACCGTTTCAGCCTGGAGGCGCTCGATGAATTTTATGAAGGTGTATATGCTGCCTGCCGCAACTATGGGGTGGACCTGGTGGGTGGCGATACTTCCAGTTCCCAGAAAGGCTTTGTTATTTCGGTAACAGCCATTGGGGAAGTGGCGCCTGATCAGTTTGTGAAACGGGATGCTGCGCAAAAAGGAGACCTGATCTGCGTGAGTGGCGACCTGGGCGCCGCCTATGTGGGCCTGCTTTTCCTGGAGCGGGAAAAGAAGATTTTTCTTGAAAGTCCTTCGGTGCAACCCGACCTGGAGAACGAAACCTATGTGATCGGCCGCCTCCTGAAACCCGAAGCCCGCAAAGAAGTTGTGGAGTTCCTGGCCAGCGCGGAGATTAAACCCACGGCCATGATGGATGTAAGTGATGGCCTGAGTTCCGATATCCTTCATATTTGCAAGAGCAGTGGGCTGGGTTGCGTTATTTATGAAGATAAACTCCCTATTGCCGAAGAAATGCGCAAAGCCGCCTTTAAATTTGAAATTGACCCCACGGCCTGCGCGCTGAGCGGCGGGGAAGACTATGAGTTGCTGTTTACAATATCGCAGTCGGATTATGAAAAGCTGGTGCTGCGCGAAGACATCAGCGTGGTGGGGTATATGACCGAGCCTGAAGCGGGCAAACACATCATCACCAAATCGGGCAACAAGCATGAGTTGACCGCCCAGGGCTGGAACCATTTGAAATAAGCCGGCGACAAAATCGTTATCCTGAGAATTATGTGGTCACTGCTTCTTCCCTTCCTGCTATTACTGCTCACGGGCTGCGGCGCCGGCAAGCTGGCTTTTTCGCCCCAAAAAAAATACAGCCCCCAGCGCCTGCAGGATGATTATGCCGTGTACCGCCAAACCCTGGAAGAAGCCCATCCCAGCCTGTACTGGTACACCCCCCGCGATAGCATGAACTATTATTTCGACTGGGGGGCCGCACAGTTGCGCCATAGCATGACGGAGCCCGAATTCAGGCGCATCCTCAACTATGTAACCGCGCGCATCAACTGCGGGCATACCACTATCCGCAGCAGTAAGCGCTATGCCAGGGTGTACGATACCAGCCGGGTAAGGAGCATATTTCCCCTGAGCCTGAAAATTTGGGAAGATGGGGCAGTTGTTGCCGCCAATATCAATCAAAAGGATTCCATCCTGGTAAGAGGTACGCCGATACTGGGAATTAATGGGATGCCCATCGACAATATCGTGGATTCGCTTTGCCGATTTCTCTCTACCGATGGGTATAACCTTACGCACAAGCACCAGGTACTGAGCAACCGGGGTTATTTTGGTTCCATGTTTCATAGTATCTATGGGTTATCCAAATTTTATGAAATAAGCTATGTTGATAGCAACAACCAGGTCAATAAAACCATCATCAAGCCATATGTGCCGGTGCGGGATACCGGCCGCAGGGTGGTACAACGCCCACGGCCGCCCAAGCCCAGCCGCAAGGAGCGGCGACAAATTCGCAGAAATGCAGTGCGATTTCTAAAAATGGATACTACCAGCCGTGTCGCGATGATGGACCTGAACTCATTTGGCCGGGGTTATGGACTCAAACGTTTCTTCCGGCGCAGTTTCCGTGCCCTCAGGCGCCACGATATACAATACCTGATTGTGGATGTGCGTAGCAATGGCGGAGGCAGCGTTACCAACAGTACCCTGCTCACCAAGTTTCTGGCCGATCAGCCTTTCAAAGTAGCCGACTCCTTATTTGCGCCCATCAAAAGAAAAACATATAGCCGCTATATCCAGCACGATTTCTGGAACCGCCTCTTCATTACCTTTTTCACCCGGAAACAGAAAGATGGCAATTATCATTTCCGGTATTACGAACGACATCAGTTTAAACCAAAGAGAAAAAATCATTTTAGCGGCCAAACTTACGTTCTCACCGGAGGCAATTCCTTTTCGGCCACCACCTTGTTTGCGGGTACGCTGCGTAAGCAGGAAAATGTAGTGGTGCTGGGTGAGGAAACCGGAGGCGGCGCTTATGGTAATTCGGCCTGGCTGATACCCGATGTAACCCTACCTCATACAAAAGTGCGTTTTCGATTACCGCTTTTCCGGCTGGTGATTGATAAAAACGAGCCGCATATCGGTCGTGGTGTGCAGCCCGAAGTATATGCGGGTCCTACGCCAGAAGCCATTAAGCTGGGCAAGGACTACAAGCTGGAAAAAGCGCTGGAGCTTATACATCTGCACAAATTGCAGCAGGCCAGCCCTCAACCCTGAGGCGTATCGGGCAGCAACAAAAAGGGATCCGCATCTTTCCAGAATGGAAATTTCTGCCGGATCTCGGTCAGCTTTTCTTTTTCGAGCGTGATGGTCAGGTCCTGCTCTCTATCGCCTGCATCGGCTATTACCTCACCAAGAGGATCAATCAGCATGGTATCGCCACAGTGGTTGATGCCCTGTCCATCTTCTCCAATACGATTTACTCCCGCCACATAGCATTGATTTTCGATAGCACGTGCCTGTAGCAGAGTGCGCCAGGCGTGGCTTCTTCTTTCGGGCCAGTTGGCCACATATATCAGGAGATCATATTCCGAGTCGGGTCCCTGCTGATGCGGTGATTGGCGCGCCCAAACCGGAAAGCGAAGATCGTAGCAAATAAGGAGGTTCACTTTCCAGCCGTTTACCGATGCTATGAACCGCCTGTTGCCGGCTTCAAAGTGTTGGTCTTCGCCCCCATAAGCAAAGCGATGTCTTTTGTCATAATGACCCGTCTGTCCATTGGGCAACACCCAAAGCAGCCGGTTGAAATAGGCAGGCTTTCCTTCCGCGTTGGTTCCCTCTTCAATGATCAGGCTGCCGGTGAGTATGATCCGCCGTTTACGGGCCATATCTTTCATCCATTGCACGGTAGTGCCATCCATGCTTTCGGCCAACGCTTCGGGCCGCATGCTGAAGCCCGTGTTGAACATTTCCGGAAGAATCACTAATTGGGTATTTGCCGGCAAAGCCACCATTTTTTGGGCGAAGCGGGCCAGGTTGGTGGCTTTATCTTCCCAGCTTAATGGGCTTTGCAGCAGGCTGATTGTTAGGGATGACATCAATTCTTTTTTTTCTTTTCCGATAATTTTTCCACGCAGGGCAACACAAGCTCATATTCATAGCCTTTTTGAACCAGGTAGTCCTGCGTCTTTTTCTTTCTTACCAGGTATTGCTCACTTTTCAATGCCGCGTATTTTGATTCGGCCAGTTGTTGTAATGTTTGCTGATATTCCTCTTCCTCAATTTGTTTCAATGCCTTTCGGATGCAATAATCACTCACCTGTTTTTGCTTCAGTTCATACTTAATCCGGTTTCGGCCCCATTGCTTCATACGATAGCGACCACCGGCATAAGCAATGGCAAAGCGTTCTTCATTCAGGTAATTTTCTTCGATGAGTGTGGCGATAATGGCGTCGTGATCCTTTTTCCAAACGCCCAGCGAAAACAATTTCTCCCGCACTTCGCTATGGCATCGCTCCTGGTAAGCGCAGTAATGTTTCAGCTTTTGCAAAGCCTGCGCGGGAGTGAGGTTTTTGGAGAAAGAGGGCATGGGGCAAAGGTAGCGAATCGTGAGGCGTGAGGCGTGAATCGTGAGTACGTACTACGTAGTACGTATGTTGTTTGTTCTTTCGCGCTATCGTGGCGTTCGTTGCGACTTCTTTGTCCCGCCAAAGCGGGACAAAGAAGTCGCAACGAACGCAAAGGGCCGGACGAACTCAGCACGGCCAGGCAACGGCCCCGCAACGCCAGGCTGCTGCAATTGCCTCCAACCGGCGCATGGCACCGGTTGGAGAACGAAAAATTGCCTTAGTAATCGGAAAATCTGTAGTTTCGCCACAAACCAAAAAACGCGATGAAGTTTATTGTATCTTCTTCCTCTTTGCTTAAACAATTGCAGCATATTTCCGGCGTCATCAGCGCCAATACCGTGCTGCCGATCCTGGAAGATTTTCTGTTTGAAGTGGACAAGAACAAGCTGACCGTGGTAGCCACCGACCTGGAAACCGTGATGCGTGTGCAACTGGAAATTGAAGCCCGTGAAACGGGTCGCGTTTGTATTCCCGCCCGCATCCTGATGGATTCCCTGAAAAATATCCCCGACCAGCCGCTGACTTTCACCATCGACAAAAATTATGGGGTGGAGATTACCAGCGACAACGGTAAGTATAAGGTGATGGGTGAAAATCCTGACAATTTCCCCAAGGAGCCGGCGGCCGACGATACCAGCTCTTTCACTATCAGCGCTGCCGCCCTGGTTACCGCCATCAACAAAACGCTTTTTGCCACCAGCAACGATGACCTGCGTCCTGCCATGACCGGCGTTTTCTTTGAGCTGGATAAGAAAGGCATTCAGTTTGTGGCTACGGATGCCCATCGCCTGGTACGCTACCGCCGCACGGATGTAAGCGCTCCCAAGGCCGATACTTTTATCGTACCCCGGAAGCCCCTCACGCTGCTGAAAGGCGCCATTCCGGTGAGTGAAGATGAACTAACCCTCAGCTATAATAGCAACCACCTGTTTGTAAAGCATGGAACCACGCAAATGAGCTGCCGCCTCATCGATGCGCGATTCCCCGACTACCGGGTGGTTATTCCCGCCGACAATCCCTATCGCCTCACGGTGAGCAAGAGCGACTTCCAGAGTGCCCTGCGCCGCGTGAGCATTTTCAGTAACAAAAGCACCAACCAGGTGGCCCTCAACATCAGTGGCAGCGAACTGCAACTGACCGCGCAGGACATCGACTTCAGCTTCGAAGGCAACGAGCGTATGAAGTGCCAGTATAATGGCGAAGACCTGGTGATTGCCTTCAACGCCAAATTCCTCATTGAAATGCTCAACGCCGCTGATAGCGACGAAGTAAACCTGGAACTCAGTACCGCCGCCAAAGCAGGACTTATTAAACCTTCCGAACAGGACGAGAACGAAGACTTGTTGATGCTGGTGATGCCGCTGATGTTGAATCAGTGATGAGAAGTATTACGTTATACGTTTTACGTAGTACGTATTTTTGGGTTTAGGGTTTAGAGTTTAAGGTTTAAAGTTGAGTATGGAATGAAGTGTAAATGTTGAGAAAGATGATATCCTCCAATTTTCTGCAATCTCCTTAATCACATTACCTTAAACCTTAAACCCTCAACTTTAAACACCCAAAAAACGTACAACGTAAAACGTACAACGTAATACTCCTCATGCACTTCCTCCTCCTCGCCCGTTTCGACAGCTACATCGACGCCCATATCGCTATGGGTCGGTTGCAGGAGCATGATATCAATTGTTTTCTGCAGGATGAGTACACCGTTACCATTGATCCCTTACTTTCCAATGCCATCGGCGGTATAAAACTGATGGTGGCCGAGAGCCAGTTTGAGAGGGCCATCGAAACTTTGGAAAATAAAGAAGGAGAAAATCAGTAAATTGAGTTACTGATTTTTTATGTGGGAACGCATTATTTCCTATTTCAATTCGCTTGAATCGCGGCCGCTGGAGCGCATGGCTATCCTGGTCGGTGGGCTCCTGTTTTTCTGGGTGCTGGAAGGCGCCATCCCCCTGTTTCGGCTACGCTACAAATCGCGCAAGCTCAATCATGCCCTGGTCAACTTCGGATTCACGGTTATTCATCTCATTATTCATACCCTGCTCGCAGTGTTGATTGTGTTACTGTCTGACTGGTGTCGTACACAGCAATTCGGTCTGGTTTACTGGACCGGAGCCGGCATTGGTATTACTATTCTCGTTTCGGTGCTGGCGCTCGACTTCAGCAGTTGGTGGGTGCATTATGTGATGCATAAGAGCCGTCTGCTCTGGCGTTTTCATTTGATACATCATAGCGATACTAAAGTGGACGTAACCACCGGCCTGCGGCACCACCCGGGCGACAGCCTGCTCCGGGGTATTTTTTTCCTGATGCTGATCTTCGTTTCCGGCGCGCCCATGTACGGCGTCATGATTTACCAGACCCTGGTAGTTTTTGCCACAGCATTCACGCATGCCAATATCAGCCTGCCCCGCAAGGTAGACCGGGCACTGAGTTTTATTCTGATATCGCCCAATATGCACAAAGTGCATCATCACTGGCGGCAGCCTTATACCGATAGCAATTATGGCGCAGTATTTTCTATCTGGGACCGGCTCTTTGGTACTTTCCGGAAGCTGGATCCCTCTGCCATCCGCTATGGGCTCGATCGCTACTATCCGGCCGAAAAGGATGAGGACTTTGTGGCTTTGCTGAAAAAACCCTTTCAGCCCCTTGAATAATGCTGGCATTCTGCGCAGGCTATCCGAAATTCGCGTCATATTCTGCTGTTAAGCTATAGAGGAGCAGCCGAAACTTCAATCTGAATATTTACCGATGTCGAAAATCATTGCCGTAATACCGGCGCGCTATGCCGCCACCCGATTTCCTGCCAAGCTTATGCAGATGCTGGGCGATAAGCCGGTTATCCGCCATACCTATGATGCCGTAAAAGCTACCGGTCTGTTTGCAGAAGTGTATGTGGTAACCGATAGCCGTATTATCCTCAGCGAAATTCAGCAAAATGGGGGCCAGGCAATCATGAGCCGGGCCAATCACGAGAGCGGCAGCGACCGTATAGCCGAAGCAATTGCGGATATGGACGTGGACGTGGTGATCAATGTACAGGGTGATGAGCCTTTCATAAAGAAAGAACCTTTGGAAAAACTGGTAGCGCTGTTTGAAGATCCTGCCGTAAAAGTTGGCTCACTCATGCGGCCGATACGCGATAGGGAGGAACTGCATAAGAGCAGTTGCGTGAAAGTGGTTGTGAACCAACGGAACGATGCCATGTATTTCAGCCGGAGCCCTATTCCCTTTGCGGCCAGCGAAGAGGCAGGGCCTGAATATTTCCTGCATATAGGCGTATATGGATTCCGCAAACCAACCCTGCTGGAGTTTACCCAATGGCCGCCGGCCCCCCACGAAAAATGGGAAAAGCTGGAGCAATTACGCTATCTCTACCATGGAGTCCCTATCCGGATGGCAAAGGTAGATTTTGAATCCGTGGCCATCGATACGCCGGATGATCTCGAAAGAGCGAAGCAGTTGTTGTAAACTACATTTCTTATTGCTTCACGGCGCTTTCAATTTCTTCAATCGAGAGATTTATTTGCTTTCTTTTGGCATTCAGCTCTTCCGTGTACTGATCACTGTCTTCCCGCAGTATCCTGATCATGAGCCGGGCTTCATCTACCCGCTCTGAAGCATATTTTTGTAACAAGCCGGTAATTTGCTTTTGTTTGCTATTGAGACGAAGGCCAGACGCTTCCTGCATCAGATTCACACATTCCAGCCAGTTGTTCAGCACTGTTTCTTCCAAGCCCTTCAGGTATTCGGCTTCTGGCTGGCTATTGTCGTATTGATAGGCTTCCAGGGCCAGGGTTTCAAGACTTGAAAAATGCTGCACTTTCGCATTGTACTCATCGGTCTGAACCATTTTACTGCTCAGGATATTGGTATTGGAGGATGCCCAAACAAGTGATGCTGTTAACAGCAACAGGCCTATGGCGATGGCCGGTGAAACTTTTCTTTGCCCATCCTCCGGAGGCGCCTCTTCGCTGGTTTCCTTTTTCAGTTGAAAATAATAGAGGTACCCGATCGCAAGACCGGCAAGCAAACCACCAATATGTGCGGCATTATCCACGCCCTTGCTCTTGAGTCCATAAAGAAGATTGTAAAGCACAAAGACACCAATGCCCTGAAACAGGCTGGTCCTTGCTTCTTTGGGAATCAGCTTGGTACTAAGTAAGGCCAAAATCACCCCAAACAAACCGAATATGGCGCCCGATGCACCGGCGCTCACCAGGGGTTCATCGGCATGCCACCATACACTGGCCATGCTGGCCAACACTCCTGTACACAAATAGGCGGCTAAAAAGCGCAGCTTACCCAACATGGGTTCCAAAGTCACCGATACTATGTAAAGTGCATAACTATTGAATAAAATATGAATGACGCCGATATGAATGAAGATACTGGTGAGCAGACGCCAGGGTTCCCCAGCGACCGTGGCGGGACCATAATTACCTCCCCATTTGAATATGGCATCGGCCCCAGGCTCCATCAGCGGAACGCCGGAAGCCACCATGGCAATAAAGAGCAAGGCATTAATGGCCAAAATGGCTATAGCAACAACTGGTTTGGCATTGTGGGGGTTCAACACATTTTTCATAGCGTTTTGCTCGGCCACTGTTTCTTCATTGCTGCGTTGCATGGCCTGCCGCCATTCATCCAGCTTCCCTTCATCGGCCAGAGCGGCCTGTCGTTCAAATGCCTGCTGGAATTCTTCAGTATGTTTCTTATTGACTTTGTAAATATCAAATGCGCCACCGTGAATGGATGTGCTTGTCACTTCCAGTTGCCCGTCTTTTAGCTCCACCTTTATTTCATGCTCATACTTTTTCCAGCTTCGGGGTGTATAGCCGATCATCAATTCGTCGCCGGCGAACTTCACCTTCCACTGCAATTCCTGAAATGTGGCAAATGCGATGGGAAGCAGGTTTTCGGCGGCGATATTGGTATTGGGAATTAAAAGGCTGTGATGGGGCATCTTGGTGCTAATTTTTATAAGTTTGCGCGTGAATCTAATGCACAGCGTTCAAATTGACAATACCGTTCTTCCGCAGCCTCTGATCAGAATGGTGTTTAATGCGTAAAATTCTGCCGCACAGCATGCGCCCGGTAAAACAGGTTTATCAATACATCATACTGTATTTGCGTACCAAGATCACGCGGGTGCAGTATATCATGCTTATCGCTACCCTTGCGGGGCTGGTGAGTGGTCTGGTGGCCGTTTTGCTGAAAAGCCTGGTGCATTACCTGCAGGTCACCATCACCGAAATGCCGGTTAGCCGCTTTGCCTATCTGGCTTTTCCGCTGTTGGGTTTATTGGCTACCGCCATCATCGTTCGCTATTTTTTCGGGAATTATATTGAAAAGGGTATCGCGATGGTTTTGAAGTCGATCGCGCGACGCTCTTCATTCATTCCCCTTCGCCATACCTACCAGCACGTAATCACCAGTTCGCTTACTGTGGGGCTGGGTGGATCTGCAGGTTTGGAGGCCCCCATTGTGGCCACCGGATCGGCCATTGGCAGCAATACGGCCCGCATCAGCGAGCTCAATTACCGGGAACGATCGCTGCTGATTGGCTGTGGTGCCGCTGCCGGCATTGCTGCGGTATTCAATGCGCCCATTGCCGGCGTCATCTTCGCCATTGAAGTACTGCTTACCGAAGCGGTGGTGGTGAGTTATTTTATTCCCCTTATTATTTCCTCAGTGGTAGGCGCGCTTTGCTCCAAGATCATTCTGAAGGAATCGGCCCTCTTCAATTTTGTGTTGAAGGAGAATTTCGATTATTACAACGTACCCTTCTATATTCTGCTGGGTGTGCTGGCGGGATTTATATCACTCTACTATGCGCGCATTTTTAAGCGGGTGGAAGGAAAACTGCATCACTGGAAGGCCAATGGATTTACCAAAGCCATCGCCGGCGGCTTTATGCTGATGGCCCTCTACTTTGTGTTTAGCCCGCTATTTGGCGAAGGGTACGATAGCATAAAAATGGTGGCGAATGGCAACAACGAAGGGATCATCAACGACCGCAGCACGCTGTTTTCCTTTTTCGAAGAGCAATGGGCGCTGGTCATCTTTGCGGGATTGATTGTTTTATTCAAACCCATTGCCGCTGCCATCACCATTGGCAGCGGGGGCAATGGTGGTAATTTCGCCCCTTCCCTGTTTACGGGTTCCTACCTCGGTTTCTGGTTTTCGAAACTACTCAATAATACCGGCTGGATCAAGATCAATGAGGGCAATTTTAGCCTGGTAGGAATGGCTGGCGTACTCAGCGGAGTAATGTACTGTCCACTCTCCGCTATCTTTCTTATTGCGGAAATCACCAATGGCTACGAACTCTTTATTCCGCTCATGCTCACTTCTTCCATTTCCTTTTTTATTGTGAAGAGTTATGAGCCCTACAGCATGGAAACCAAAAAGCTCGCCATGGGCGGCGAAATCTTTACCCATCAGAAGGAAAAAAATATTCTCACGGCCATGCAGCTCGAAGACCTGATACAGGATCGCTATGAAACCATCCCCATCGACAAAAAACTGCGCGACCTGGTGGAACTGGTTAAGAAAAGTGAAAAAAACATTTTTGCCGTAACCGACAACAAGGGAAAATTTGCCGGGATAATTGAGCTAAACGACATTAAGCAACTGCTCTTTCAACCCGAAAGATTCGATATCGTTCCGCTGCGAACCATGGTAAAGAAGCCCGCAGCCATACTGCAGCTCGATCAGGACATGCATTCGGTAATGACCAGTTTCGACATTAGCCAGAGTTGGTACCTGCCTGTACTGGATCAGGAGAAGCGCTTCGTTGGATTTCTATCCAAGACGAAAGTATTCAACAAATATCGCGAGATACTTTCTTCGCAGGGCGATTTGTACGACCATCAATAGGATATCGCTGTATTTGATCATTTCTCGGTAAATTGATTACGGATTTCAATTAGTTTTCAAAACTCAAATCTTGCGCATGCGTATTCAACCCGAAAAATACCTTCGCTATCTTTATTTACCCAACCTTTTTGGCACCCAACGTACCCGGGAAATTCTTTCCGTAAACCCCACCATCATTCCACAACGGGAAGAGGCCCGTGAAGTGCTCGTATTCGCCTTCAATTTTGATGGAGAACGACTGGAAGATAAGCGCCTCGCCACGGTAGAAGAATCTTTTCCCTACAAGAACAGGGAGGGCACCAGTTGGATCAATATCGATGGGCTACGTAAGGCGGAAGTGGAAAAAGTATGTACACATTTTGAAATTCACCCGCTGTTAATTGAAGACATCCTGAGCATTAATCAACGGCCCAAGATGGATGAAGTAGAAGGCGTACTCTTCTGTTTGCTCAATATGCTCTACTACAACGAAACCAAACAAAGCGTGGAGCAGGAGCAAATCAGCATTGTGCTGGGCCGCAATTTTGTGGTTACCTTTCAGGAAGACGCGAGCCGCGATGTATTTAATCCGCTACGCGACCGGTTAAAAATGGCTTCCAGCAAACTGCGACAGCGCAATGCCGACTATCTCTGCTATACCATGCTCGATATGATAGTGGACAACTATTTTTTAGTGATGGAAAAGCTGGGCGACAGAATTGAGCTCCTCGAAGAGGAAGTTATCCGCAACAGTAACAAGCGATCGCTGGCACGCATCAACCAGTTGCGCAAAGAGATTATTGTACTAAAAAGAAATACCGTTCCGGTACGCGACCTGATTGCGGGCATTCTACGCAGCGACAGCGAGCTGCTCGACGACCGGAATACCAAATACTATAAAGACATCTACGATCATATAGTGCAGGCCATCGACCTTACCGATAACTACCGCGATATGATGACGAGCCTGCAGGATCTCTATATCAACAATGTGAATCTGAAGATGAACGAGGTGATGAAGGTGATGGCCATTGTAACCTGCCTGCTGGCCCCCGCCACCGTTATAGGCGGAATTTTTGGAATGAATTTCGACTCCATTCCCTATCTCCACAATCAATACGGATTTTGGGTGGCCGTAGGAATTATGCTGATTATTCCGTTGTGGATGGTGTTTTTGTTTAGAAAGAGAGGATGGTTTTGAGAGGACAACGTGAGGCGTGAGTCGTGAGGCGTGAGTTTTGGAGTTTAGGGTTT
The DNA here is from genome assembly GCA_044463125.1 of Terrimonas ferruginea. Lineage (GTDB taxonomy): Bacteria > Bacteroidota > Bacteroidia > Chitinophagales > Chitinophagaceae > CAYMZZ01. The sequence continues at coordinate 70,115 of JBIQMS010000007.1, read as the reverse complement.
AATTCAAAAATTCAACTTAAAACGCTAAACATTAAACCCAAAACTCACGCCTCACGATTCACGCCTCACGCCTCACATTTCGTGTGCCCCATCGGCCCGCCCTATCGGACGGTCCTAACGTATGTCGCCCGCCGCGGCGGGGCTCATCTATCAGGAACACTAATCATTTCTTTGCGAGTTCTTTGTCCCGCCTCACGATTCACGCCTCACGCCTCACGGGTTTCTTAAACACTGGCACCGTACTACACGGTTCTCCGTACATAATGGATTTTACTACCGGCAGGAGCTTATTGGTCATTTCCATATACACAATAGCTTCCACTTCATCGTCGCCGCAGCCCTTTATGACTATGCGTTTATCGCGATACGATTCCACGTCCCAATTTTGAATGGCGCGCAGCAGCATCTGTTTTTTGGCCGATGCTTCGTCGCCCATCAGTAGTTCGCGCGCTATGGGTTGCAGGTAGGTAGCCAGCAGCATGTAGGCCCATACCGGTATGATGGCGTCGGCAGAGCAGGTAAGGGTTACAATTCGGTCGCGATAAGGTTCCCAGTCCATGGTCTTGAGATTCTCCCGAAAGTCTTTCTCTTTCAGGATCATGCCCATGAACAAAAACTCCTTCAGGTCTATTACCTGAATGGGTTCGCGCAACAGAAAATCGGCGGGATCGAGTGTAATCAGCCCGCTTTCTGCCACTTTATTAATAATAGTATCGCTCATTTTGCATTATTCTCCCTGCAAAGATAACAAGGCCTGATGGGCATTGTTGCATAAAAAATCCGGGTCTCTGTGCAGGGAGACCCGGATATAGAAGCAGTGGGTTATGGTTGTAAGGCTTTCGCCTTCACACTCAACGGTTAATAGTACCGTGAAGTATTGTCTTTGATCTTGGCCGCTTTGCGCAATGCCTGATCGGGATTGCCATAGGCATTACGGCCATATTGTATTTGTGTTTGACGTGTTTCGGCCACATTCGCATCTGTTACGGGAGTTGTAGTGAGGCTGTTTACGCGTACCACATACACACCTTCCGCTCCTTCAATAGCCTGGGGTACTACTTTGCCGGTATAGGCCGGATTGAAGGCGGCGCCCACCACGCGGGCTTCGCGGGTAAGGCCAGCAGGGCGTGTGCCAGTGAGGCGCAGGCTGTCGTAGCTTTCAATATTACGACCGCCAAGAGCCGCGGCTGCCGCTTCGAGCGTAGTGATATTGCCAATTTTGCGGGCAATGATCTCGGCCTTTTTATGATTCACCAGCAAGGGTTCCACACGCGGACGTGCTGCTGCCGGCGACATGGTACCTTCTTCCAGCACATCGGTTACCACAGCCACCACATAGTTTTCGCCAATGAGCGTAGGCTCCAGTACATCGCCTTTGTCGGCATCATACACATTGCGAACAAATTGTCTTGAAAAACCAACGCCCACAATCTGCGCGCCGTTGCGGGGCAGGGTAGCGCTCAGTTTGTTGTATCCTTCTGCTTTCAGCTTTTCGGCTTCGGCATCAAAGGATTTCAGGTCTTTGGCTGCAGCGGCAAACTGATTGGCTTTGTTGTTGGCTTCGGCATCTGTTTCACGGCTGGGTTCAATCTTCTTGGCCATATAGGCAATTTGGAAATGCGGCTCGGGCTTCATGTGGCTCATGACCTCGATATAGTGCCAACCAAATTGTGTCTTCACTTTCTTGCGATCGCCAGGCTTTCCATCAAACAAAATAAACTGTGCAAATTCTGGAGCGAAGGTTTCACTCTGAATCTGCATGGAAGAGAATGTCATTTCGCCATTCTGAGCGCGGCTGCCATCTGTTTGTGGATTGTATTGCTCCACCATCGATGCCCAGGATGCTCCACCGCGAATGGCGGCTTCAATGCTGTCGATCTTACGCTTAGCCGTGCTGTCATCATATCCACCCTCCTGCACATTCGTGCTCACCAGTACGTGGCGACATTTTACGGAGTCGGGCAGCGTTTTTGAATCCAGCATCTTGGCCAGCACATAGCTGTCGCCATCGAGGTAAGGACCATAAACTTCATTCTTTTGCAGCAGCAGGATGCTGTCTTTAAAAGCTACATCCATCGCCATGTTGGCCGACTGCAATTGGCTCTTGGGCAAATAAGCTTCTGTATAAGGGATGGCGCTACCATAGCGGTTCACCACAGTGGCGGCATCGCTGGTGGTATCAAATTCGGGTTTGATGTCGGCAACAGCCCTAAGCGTTGCGGCGGTATCTTCTGCAGTGGCCTGAGCGCTGAAAGCAATATAACTGATGCTGCGGCTGGCTTCCTGCTTAAACTCATCTTTGTGCTTCGCCACATAGTCCGCAATTTCTTTGTCGGTAATGGCGGGTACACTATCCACCGGTACATTAGAATAAAACTCTTTTACTACGGATATGGAAGCGAGTTGCGCATTGTCCGCATTTTGCTTCTCTACCAGCCAGCGCGGTACATTATAGCTGTTGACGAGCAGTGATATGTACTTCTGATATAGCCTTTCCTGTTCGGTACCTTCCATAAATGCGGTGGCCTGTGCCTGCACGGCAGGATCATCGGAACGCAGCATCATCTCCATATTTTCTTTTGCCATCTGCGCATTGTAAAGTCCGGTATTGGGATCGGTGAAGTATTGCGCAAATTGCTGAGGAGGATTCGTACCATAGAGGTAATCGCCCAATTCTGCGCGAGATACTTCGAGTCCTACTTTTTCCACTTCTGATTTCACCAGCATCAAAGCAACCATCTGCTGCCAAGCCTGGCCAACGGCCATTTGAGTCATGGCAGGATTGGTTGAAGTGGCCTGGTACATTTGCTTCAGGTTATTTTCCTGCGCTTCCACAGCACGGGCAAAGGCGGCATATTCCACTTCTTCACCATTTACCTTGCCCACAGGCTCAGGACCGGAACTGTTGAACAAGCTGCCTCCATTTTCGAAAGCAAGCATTACCACAAATATGACCAGGGCCAGGGCAATAATAACGGCCATCACTTTGGCATATTTCTCCTGGATCTGCTGGATTATTGACATATTATATTATGTAGGGTTAAAAAACGGATGGCAAAAATAGGGGAATTATAGATATGAAAAAATTGTGGAAAACTCAAGGGAAAATTTGAGAATTTGGGGGTTAAAAATTTGGTTTTTAATTAGTTAGGTTAATTAGTCTTTGCTACTTTGATTTATTCCCCTGCCTGGAACTGAAAGATTCCCCCGAATCAATTATCGTTTAGAGCAATAAAGGTTCAACGCAAACCTCCGCCGCTAAAGCGGCGGAGGTCGCAAAGAATCCGCAACGAACGCAATCTGAGATACTATTGGCGTCAACCTTACCGCAATACTCACGCCTCACGATTCACGCCTCACGATTCACGATGCCCTCCCCACCAGCTTCATCTCCTTCACCAAATGCCCGGCTCCCGCATATTTGTCGATGATGAAGAGGATATAGCGAATATCCACCATGATATTGCGGCAAATCGACGCATCATAATTGATATCGCTCATGGTTCCTTCCCAAACACGATCGAAGTTGAGGCCAATCAGATTACCCCAGGCATCAAGGGCCGGGCTACCCGAATTTCCGCCGGTGGTATGGTTGGTGGCGATAAAACATACCGGCAGTTTTCCATTTTTGCCATAAGGACCATAATCCTTCTTTTCATAGAGCTCGCGCAGCTTTGCCGGCACATCAAATTCATAATCGCCGGGAACATATTTCTGCATCACCCCATCCAGGTAAGTATAAGGATCAAATTGCACGGCATCGCGTGCCTTATAGCCTTTTACCTGCCCATAAGTAACACGTAAAGTACTATTAGCATCAGGATAGAATTTTTTCTCCTTCATCACTTCCATCTGCGCCTTCATATAAGTGCGCTGCAGTTCGTTGATGCGATCCTGTATTTCATTCAACCTGGGCATTACCGTGCTGCCATATAAATTGGCCATATCAGCATACACGGCATAAATGGGATCGGAACTGTATTGAGCCAAAACTTCATCTGCATTTTTATCGAGCGCTTCCAACAATTTGGCGCCATCATCGAGCATGCTTCGCTTATAAAGGTCCGCGGCCCAGGCTGTGTAATCATCGCGCTTTGCGGCGGCGGACGCTACGTAAGCAGGGGGTTGGTCTTCCGCATACAGCGGCATCAGCGCTTCAAAAAGTTTTTGATCTACCCGTGCGACATATTCTCCATATAAATCTTTCAATCGCGCCTTCACCCGTTCAAGTGTTGCCGCATAATTGTTCCGCTCCTTCGCCTGCTGCAATAGTCGAAGCTGGTTCACTACCGCAAACACTTCTATCTTGCTGGTAATCTCCAGGTAATAATCACGCGCCAGGCCAAATGGTTTCAATTCATCATAAGCCGATTGCAGTTGCTCCAGCAAGCTGCCATAATCAGCCTTCCATTGCGGGTTGGCATTCACCCTTTGCTGAAAAAGAGCTTCGTATTTCTTTTTCTTGCCCACGGCATCCGTGCGCTTCAGGCCCAATACTTCGCCCTGCCATTTTTTCCAGGCATTGCTAATGCCGGCATATTTGGCCGCATACTGAATCTTGATTTGTTCATCGCGGCGCATAAAACCATCTATCACTTCCAGGGCCTTGTCGCGAATAGCAATTTTTGCCGGATCATTCAGTTCCATGGTTTGTGCCACAGCAGCAGAGTGCAGGTATTGCATGGTGCGGCCGGGAAAACCAAATACCATGGTAAAATCGTTGGGTTTGGTACCGCCAATATTGAGCGCCAGGGAACGGCGGGGCTTGTAGGGAACATTGTCGGGTGAATAAGGCGCAGGCTTATTGTCTTTACCGGCATAAATGCGGAAAAGGCTAAAATCGCCCGTATGGCGGGGCCAGATCCAGTTATCCGTATCCTTTCCAAAATTGCCAATGGAAGATGGGGGTGCGCCTACGAGGCGTATATCATTATAGGTTTCTGTTACAAATAGGTAATACTGGTTGCCTTCAAAAAAGGAACGCACAAAACTGCTTTGCCAGCTTTCCTTTTTAGCAGCCGCATTCACCGCCTTCATATTCTTGTCGATGATCGATTGCCTTTCCGATTCCGACATGCCCTTTTGCACACCGGCCAGCACCTGGGCGCTTACATCATCAATGCGCGCTATAAACGTAACAAATAGTCCGGGGTTGGGAATTTCCTCGGCCGTCGACATGGCCCAGAACCCATCGCGTATATAATTATTAGTAAGCGTGGAATGATTTTGAATGGCATCAAATCCACAATGGTGGTTGGTCAGGATCAGCCCTTTTTCCGAAATAACCTCCCCCGTGCAAAAGCCACCAAAGCTCACAATGGCATCCTTCAAACTGCTACCATTTATATTATAGATATCTTTTGCACTGATCTTCATGCCCATTGCCTTCATCTGCTTTTCGTTCAGCTTATCGAGCAACATGGGCAGCCACATGCCTTCTTCGGCACGCAGGAGCGATACAAAAAGCAAGCATACAGCCAGTACAGCCGTTTTGATCATTCGCATATACAATCGTTTTGGTAAAGGTAAATAATTGTGGATGGACGGGGTGGGGGCTCAATTCTTCCTAATATCCCCACCGGGTTATGGGGGCAAAGGATTGGGTAGGGTCAATTCATTTTACCTGCTTATGTAGCACATGAGCCGAATAATTGGCTTATTCGGCTCATGCTTATGATTAACTGGAACCTGATAAATAATTCTCCACGAACTTCTGCAGTTCCAAGCGACCCTTGCCAGTCTTTAAAAACTTCTCACGCATCATTGCTTCCTGTTTGTTTTCAAAAGACTCCTGGTGAATCAATACCCAAGGTCGATAACGCAGCGTAAACCCCTTCTTCTCACTCACATTGTGCTCAAACAATCGTCGCTCCACATTATTGCTGTAGTCAACATAGGTTCTTTTCCCCGAATTGGAGTACAACACATAACCGAAGGCCCCCTTTTTTAGCAGCTAACTACATATAATGATAATAAATTATATAAGCAAATAGCAGTATAAAGCTGTTTTAGAATGAGATATGCTAATCTAAATCCCCAAAGGAAAAAGCTAAATTCTAAAAATAAATTGATAACCTTAAGCCGGAAAACAATTCCAGGGCCTAATTAGGTGTCAACTTAAATTTAATTAATTAGCACATTACAATAATAAATTGTTTCAACGGAATTGGACGATAGACTTCATCATTGCTATGCATAATAAAATCGCTAGAATCGCCGTCCCATAAGAAGCCGGGTCGGATCAATGTAAATTCATTCTGCTTTGAAATGTCTTTTGCCCAACAATAACCCCAAGGGGACTTGTATATGATTGAACCCTTGACAGCTGTCGTATCAAAGTCTTTACTTTCCAGTTTTGAGATTGTGTTATTAAAGGCAGGCAGGATCCTTTTTTCAAACCAGTTCAGATTATCCTGGAACAGCGGAGCTTTATGTTTCAGTAATTCTGCCTTTTCGGAAATAATCTTTTTCAGCAAGGGATACTCTTTGTCAAAGGTGCTTGAATTTCTATATCCTAAATAATGAAGACAGTTCAGGAGCATGCATTTGGCATAATTCTCTTCACTCTCTTTCCAACGCATATTTAATACACACACAATCGTAGAGATTAATGCTTCATGTTGTAATTGGGATATTTTATTCCGGGTGTAATCAAATTCATACTCCTTAAAACCATAACGCACCAACATCAAAAAGTCACCCACAATATTCAAACAGCACCCTTTTAAATTATCATTGTAATAAGGCTCTTCACCATTAGTTAGGAGATAAATAAACTGGTGTTCCTTTCCTTTCTCAACGTACTGCTCAGTTCGACCTCCAAACTCAAACAGTAATTCAAGTGCTATGAGGTATTTAGTGAGGTCGGTCAGTGTAGGTGTGTAATCTTTGGGCTTTTCATTCGAGTAAAGTAAAAATTGCTGATGTTCGTAAAGGTTCTCTAAATAGGATATCAGCTTCCGTTTCTCGGATTTTAAAGTTGCCAATGAAACATTCTTTACTATGGTTACTTCTGTTTCTTCCACCCCCGATGTATTGCCCAAATCTTCCTCCTGCTCGTCAACTCTCAATTCAGATTGTGTGGATGCTATGAAATCCTTTGACCGTACGAATTTCAATACGTCCAATACCCTTAATGACAGTGAGGAGAACAACAACCCTTTCTCAATCGAATGTTGTTCGATTGCTTTGTAACCAGATAAATCATACAGCTTTTCCGGGCCATTCTTTTCTGTAGATTTTACAGACTGTGAACCTTTGTTTGCCAATACGGTGGCAGATTCAGCCCATTCTGTTTCATCAAGGATTGCATACTGTAACAGGTCAAGTACTTTATTGAGTTCACCGCCCTGTATATCATTATATATCCTTTCAATATCTTCCGTTTTAGGATTTGGATGTGTTTTTGCAAGGAGATAGTGATCTGCTAATAACGCTTTATTGGAAACTGGCTTTTCGGTCAGCTTATCATATAATTCCACATGATGCACTCTCTGTAAAGAAGCTGATGGTCTCACTTTCATTTCGTGTGCAAAGGGACCAAGATGTAAAGATTGTAAAAGCCGATTGTCACTATCAAAAAGTTTAACCAATATTTCACTCTCATATTTGCCGTCTACATACAAGTACAAGTCATCGTACACCCATTCTGCGGAAAGCAGGCGAACTTTATTTCTATTATACCCAATAACGGAATCATAAATTGATTTCTCTTTTGTCACTTTGAAATCAGACAGATTTGAAGGTTTTTTTAACTTAACGCCCATTCGTCTAAGCAAATCACCCTCAGGCGAGTCAATTAGTAATGAGACTTCACCATTTGGAGTAACCCCTGGCAGACCTAAACCTTCCGGAGTGACGTTGGCGCTGCCAAACAAACAATACTCCTTACCTGATGCAGTTCTGAAATGCAAAATCTTTGCGTGGAGTTTGGAATTTCCAGCATCCACCTCAGCTTTTGAGTGAATTGATCTACTGACACCTAAGCCATACCAATCATAAAAGGTGTAGTTCTTGGTTACTGGCATTTCTTCGGGAACTGAACCGGTCTCGTCTATAACTATATTTAATTTGGCGGTTGGGAATAATTTGCTTAATGCCTGAATAGCCTTGCCATTATTGTCATAGTATGGGGAAAGTGAAGTTACTTCCACTACTTTCTGATTACCGATTAGATCAGTCAGTTGTTGCCAAATAGTAGTCTGAGCACTGTTATACAGGAATGCAATTTTTCCCTTACCAGCGGTTGTAAGAAATCCTGACGGTGCAGGATTGGGGAGTTCATTCAACCACTTTGCATGATCAACTATCCAGCGTGTTGTCTTTTCCTGCGTATAGCCTTTTGTGTTAGAACACAGTTGCTGTAGATAATTCCAAGCGGATGAGAACAGTGCCGCATTCTCGGCAAATCGGATGTCAAAATGAAAAGCACCCCAAATTTCTTCGTTGTTGCCGTTGCCAGCATTCGTCAGGTTTCCCGAACCTATAATCAGTAGCCCTTCTTTCTCACCAAAAAGCATCCAAACCTTTGGATGAAATAATGATTTGCCAAAAACCGGGTACAGTGAATATCCTGGAGAAAGCTTCATTTCTTCACCACCCAATTGCTGCATCATTTCGGAATAATAATGGCCATCAATGAAGACATTTACATTACGTACCCCGCAAGACCGCAGCCATTTCATGGCTTTCATTTCGAAGAAAAAGAAGTCGAAGCTGAATGTGGTAAGTATAGCAGAATGATATCTGCGGCTTCCTATAAGGCCTAATATATTCTCTCTCAGCAACGCCATTAAACAGTCAGTAATATTTTATGTAATGGGGTTAAAGTGTTATCGTCATCAATTACATTCAGATCGGATAGCAAATTCCACAATGCCACCATTCTTGGGGATGTAGCTCTTGGAGGGAAAGTATCAATGAACCTGATGTATTGATCTTCAATGATAAACTTGTGAGTTGACTGTGAGCCATTTCCCATTTTGCGAATGGCTACCATTTGGTGGCGGTAAATGATTCTGCGCAGCAGGAACTGTTCTACAAATTTTTCAATGCTGCCTTCCTCTGAATTATGCAAGGCAAGCAAGCCATCCAGCATATTACCTTCTCTTATCATTTGTTTGCGGCTCATAAACTCTTTCAGCGGATGCAGCAGTTCTTTGTTTTTCTGGTATAACCTGAGCAACAATAGAAAGCCTTTCTTAGCAGCTTCTGCCGGTCTGCTTTCTGGTGTTGTTTCTATGTCATTGTAAAGTGTTTCCTCATCCATCTCCTTTGCTAACCCAGAAAGCAAGAGCCTTATTGAACTTTGAGCGGTTGTATTCTTTATTTCTTTGCATAAGGCTTTGATAATCGCCTTTGCCAGCTTATTGACAAATGAAGGAAGGTATTGGTCTTGCTGATGGCTATACAACTCTTGAAGTATTGCCCAAAAGATAGCTCCGCAGGCATACTGATAGTATTCATTGAATTTGTAGGCATACCACCCAATCATTGTTTCTGAAACCGGACTTGCGACAGTTCCCATTTTTGAAGCATACGCCTTTAATAGAAATACCTGCCAATCGTACTCCTTACTATTATCCATAGCAATCTGCAAGAGTTCCAGGATGGTTTCCCTTCTATGATATGTGAAGTTTTCTTCCACCTCCTGACTGGGCTCATCCTTGTCTAATAACATTGCAACATAGAGGGGCCACTCCGGTGATTTGGTGTCAATTTTATCGATGGCAAAGTATTGAATGAGCTTAGGTATGTCCGTAACATTCAGCCTTGCTTTTTTGATATTGGTATAAAAGAGTTCCCTGATTTCCGGTGTAAGGGTGGCATCAAATGCTTCTGCCAATTGTTTGCCTGAAACCTTCTGCCGGTCGTGTGGCTGGCTGATAGAATAAATCACATCGCCTTCATCGTTAGCTGCAGCCACAACCAGCGACAGCGCCCGCATAGCTCCATAGTAATACTGGCCAAATGCACCTGATGCGTATTTCCAATACACAGCCTTATCTGTGCCATCCTTATCAGCACCGGCTGCCAGGTCGAAATACTTACCCGTGTTGCTGCTTATCAGATTAGCAGCGAAGTTGCTGCCCGTTATTTGTAACACTTCTTTCCTTTCTGATTGCATCATTATAGCTACCATCAGCTCGGCTCTGCGAATGAACTTGTACTGCTCCGTAGAGTTACCCTTCTTTTCCCGTTGAAAGTAAAAATCCAACAGCCAACAATAGAACCCATAATAGCGTAAACGATTGGTCAAGTTGGAGATACCCGGTAACAAGGTTGCATAGGTAGCTTCAGAAGTCGTTTGGAGACTTAAGGGATCAAGACCGGTAATGAGGTTTACAGATGCCCCCCAAAATGGATATAGTGTTTTGCCCTTTTGTAATACTGCCATCGAAAAATGTTACTTAATTACTTAATGTCGATTTCAAAGCATCAACACCATTAGAAACACCGGCATGATGAATGATGATCAATTTGTAACCCAATCTTTTCAACTTCGACCGCTTTCTTTCATCATCCAGTTTAATGTGTTCCATATCATGATCAGGACCATCTATGAACACCACTATTTTCGGTTCATAATAAAGGTCTGCCTCAGCAATTAACTCTCCGTCTTTCGATATTACCCGATGCATTTCTAAAGGCAACTTTATGCCTTGTTCTTTTATCAATCTTAAGACCGTCTTTTCCAGAGCAGATGCAGCTTGTTGCATAAACACATCAAACATCACATTGTCGTCTTGTGACCCCTGGATAGATGAAACATTCAATAAACCAAGCAAGAAATCTTTTATAGATTGCCTATCGAATAATTTATGATCTCGCTGATTGAAGAAATTGCAGATACAATTGTAGCAAGCCGATGCACATGCATCATCCTTGTCATTGCCTTTTTCGTCAAAGTGAAGTATATCTAAAGCTTTCAAGGCAATTCGCTGTAATAACTTTACATCCCGTACAAGTGATGACAATGTACCTGTTCCGCCTTCTGATGTTTCGAAAATGATGAGTTTGCCATTTTGACCAACGATTGGCTGGTAAAAACCATTAATTTCATTATCGTCCAAATTCATGACTGTGCAGATACTTTGAATAAGTGCATTAGCCAATGTCTTGGCAAATGCTTCTTCTTCTCCAACAAAGGGCTCTGTTAATTGTATCGTGATAACATCATTTCTGGATTCGGTTAACAATGAAATGTTTCTATTAATCTGATTGGCTGTAATTCTTTTCTCTGCCAGGTAATCCTGCAGTTTTGGAAGAGAAACCCAATTTAGATTTACAGTATCTAACATAAACCCTTTATCACCCTTATTGTAATCTACCATTTGGCCAAGATTCAGGTGATTCATTTCACCGCTACGCTCAAAAGAAATTCGACAAATGCTCTTATCATTACTGAGCACCTCATTTACTTCCGCTTTACCGGTAGGCTTATAGCTATGGATAATTTTGTAACCACCTTTTAGTCTCTCTTCTTCATCAGCAGTAATGCGGTTTCGTTTTATTGCCCGCATTTTAGGAAACTTCATCACATTTACGGGAGTTTGTGACTCCCACACAGAACCACAGTTCGGGCAATTGGATGGAATCTGCCTGCCTGCTGAAAGTTTTTCGACATGCTCGCAGTCTTCACAAACTACGGCTTGAAACTTATTTGAAGGATCCACTTCCTTGCTCACCGTCTGAATTACGTATTTGAGGCCTCCATAGTATAATGTATTCAGCGGAGCAAACTCACGGATAGCAATTGCAAGGTCTCTGGATATCTCTTCCTCTTCACCTTTGTGTAACATCCTAACTGAAGTGACTTTGGAAGGGAAAGCATAATTGGGCAAGAACCCTACCTGCGACAAATAACGATATACATAGAAATCTTCCTTGCCTTCTTTCAGGTTATTATTTCGTTTTTCCAAAGCATTTCGCCTACCCGGCAGAGAATAGTCCGTATTACCTTCAGCCCTGATTCGCTTATCAATTTCCTCAATTTCCTTCAGCGATTCTCTATAGTCTTCCCTCATCTTATTGAAAGCTGTATCAAAATAGTAGGCAAATTGATCCACCTGGTCTTCAATACTCTGCCAGGTAATCATACCGTTAGAGTCTTCCACCTCTTTACCAAATGCTTCTCTGATGTTTTGGAGGATTACTTGCTTGTTCCTTTGAATTGAATCAACCAGGTCTTCGACATAATCCTTCATCATGGGCAGCTCTTCCCGATTGCTGAAATCAATAAACTGGCGTGGCTGCGATAAAAGTTTTTTGTCGATTGTTTGTAGCACCAATGAATTTACATGGGCCTCAAACAAAGTAGTATTCGCCAAATTGAAACGGGGCACACTGATTTTGCCGGATACAATCTCTACAGGCCTGTTATAATAATATTGATCATGTACCCCACGGCTTGAACCAGAGCCACAAAATGTTTGAACTATCGAACCCTGGCCGCTTCTACCGGCACGCCCCGCCCGTTGAGCATAATTACTCGGGCTTGGAGGAACATTTCTCAAATAAACCGATGATAAAGTACCGATATCAATGCCCAGCTCCATGGTAGGTGTTGCGATCAAAAACTGAATTTCGGGGGGATTCTTCTTAAACTTATTCTCTTTGATTTTTCTCTCCTGACCATTTACCTGGCCAGAGTGGTCTTCTGCAATGATAATGTCCCTGCCATCAAACTGCTTGGTATATTGTATCGTGTAGAAATTCTCGATAGGCTTTGATGGTTCCAAAACATCCTTGCAAGCCGGCATGATACAATAATGTACCCGTTCCCAGTTATATTTTGAGCCGCACTTTTTGCACTGATGCTTAAACTCCTTCCTGGGCGCTTGAATCAGAATCATATCGGGTTCGATATAATACACGTCCTCATGCTGCACTCTTTGCTTCGACAGGTATCCCATTTTGAGCAAGAACTCCCGGGTTTGCTGAATCACTCTCACCACATCTGCAGTTTCTTCTAAGCCAAAACACTTTTTGACCCATGCACCCAAAGCCCGGCTGCCATCAAAGGCATGGAAAGTAAATGGAGTATAGTTAAATTTGTCTTTATCAGCATTAGTATAGATACCCACATTGGTTTCTTCGATGGCTTCAAATATTCTCTTCTCCGGTGCTTTCTGCTCGATAAAATCTATGACTTGCTGACGGAAAGTTGATTTATCTATAAGATTAGAATGTCCAATAGCCATTTCGCCACGGAATATCTCCATGAAACCTGTGATATAATCTTTCAATAGTGGCTTGTCTCTGTCTTTTAGTTCAGAAAACATATCCAACTCCGGTTGAACCACGATTTCATCCAACGCTTCATAGGTGGCTTCCAACAAACCGACATCTTCAAGATTGATACTAATAAAACGCTTGGTTCCCCGAATTTCTACATACAGATAGGTTTCCAGGTACTTCAAGTATTTCTCCTTAAACATTCTACGCTGAGCAAATGGAATGGTTTTCTCATATTCGGCATCAATGATATGAGGATACAACAATTCAGGAATACTTTTAACCGGAAGGAAATTAGTCTGCTTTTTCAGCACATTGTACAATGCTCTTCTGAAATAGATCTGATTGTACCAATGATCAAGGTGACCTGCCTGAAATGCTGCATCCTGGCGATTATCGGTAAAGCCAATAACTTTTCTTTCGTTTGCCGGAGAAGCGCCTAATGCTGCAGTTACAATTACATCAGTACCTGTGGCACGACCAATAGAATTGAGCAGGAATAATTTTCCAAACTCTGTGCCCCCCGAATGTTCCGTTCTGCATGACGGACAATAAGCCAATGGCGCAGGCATCAATGTGCCCGTTTCATTTTCATCGTCATGATAATGAGTAAACGTATTTGTCAGTGTGTCTAACCTGCCTAAAATGGGCTTCCTTTCTTTATAACGGCTTGCCAATTCTCTCTTTTTAGGAGTGAGCCAATGATCAGGTACTTTGCTTAAATCTTCTTTAAATGCAGGAGAGTAATAACCAGACCTTCCTTTATTGGCCTCATCCTGAAAAGTCCAGGGATTGGCTTCATTGCTTTGCTCATCGTACCACATACCATAATACTCCTGGCCGCAGGTTCGGCAAAAATGCAAGGGGTATAGCGTACTGGTGCCTCTCCCTTCCTCCTCACAAGTAGGGCAAGTGGTTTCTCCACTATCACTCAAGTATTCACATCCTTCCACCAGGCAGCCCCGTAACTCCGAGCCCTGGTTGTAAAAGGCGTGAACCTTGGGCACAAACCGGGGCACTTCTCTTCCCATCGCAGATATCACTGTTCCCATCATCCCCAATATCAATCCTGCTTGTATTTCCAACTTGCAGACCTCGATATCTTCGCCATGTCTGACAGCATCTCTATACTGCTTTGCCAGTGTGCCATAATCTTTTAGTTCTTTCAGTGACTGTTCTAAAAAAGTCAGCAGCTTTGATTGTTTCAGCTCATTACCCAATGCAAGTGGTGTTAATTCACCTGTGTATGGGTAGCCCATAATCTGTTTAAACAAAGGCAAAACTGTTTCAAACTTATCGCTGTCGAAAGACTCAAGCATTGCTTCGGTAACTGCAGGCCTTGCCGATATACCATCGCCTTTAAATTCAATGGTTTTATCCTCTTCTTCTACGACCACGTTAACAGGCAAAAAAGACTCTCCGAATATCCTTGTGGCGAAGCCAGCTACTGCTGCGGCTGAATCTGAACCACCTACATCATTGGCCATGGTTGCAGAAGTTCCGATGCAGATCAACTTTCCCTTAGTCTCCGTTTTCTGTTTAAGCCTCCTGATGAGAAATGCTACATCGGCTCCTTGCTTGCCGCTGTAGGTATGCAATTCATCCAACACCAAAAACCGGAGATTCCGTTTTATCTCTTCTCTGAATAAAGCTGCATCATCATTCCGGGTCAGCATGAGTTCCAGCATCACATAGTTGGTGATGAGAATATCGGGAGGAGTTCTCCGCAACTGCTGCCGGTCTATGATTTCACTATCGTTGGGCGTTGCATCTTCACCAAATACTTCTTTGTATGCCTTCAATGCTTCTTCACCTGTAGCCTCTGTATCGCCTGTATACAGCCCAATGGTAACACCCGAGCCTTTCAACTTCTTGGCCAATTCCTCATATTGCGTATTGGCCAGGGCATTCATGGGGTAAATGATGATGGCCTTAATACCATTTACTCCATTGGCGGCCTGTTCCAAACAATGGCTTACAATGGGCAACTCAAAACAGATTGATTTACCGGAACCTGTACCCGTAGTAACAATCAGGTTTTCCTTCTTGCATGCTGCAATTTCTACTGCCCGCTGCTGATGGGCATAGGGAATAAAATTTGGATACACTTGATTGCATCCGGTATGCAACCAACCATTATTCACTAATTCTGTTACCGACAATCCCGCCTTGAATCTTTTGCTGATTTGTATCACCGGTTCCTGCCATAGCATGCTCCGGTTATTGATACCGGTTTCCACAAACGATTTAATCTTCTGATTCTTGAAGACCTGAAAAGTCTGGATATAACTTTTATATTGTTCTTTAACCGACTTGTATATTTTGAAAGGATCCATATCTCTGTATTATTGCTTTTCCTATCGAAATTTATGATTATCGCCTGAAAAGCCGAATTTTCCATTCTATCGTCTTTTTAGGCGAATTGGCTCAATAAACAGCCCCTGTTCCAATGTACGAACAGCAATCCAATTTCAACTAATCACAACAGGTGCAGGGAATCGGAGCTTTAAAACATCGAGTTCTTTTTTAATTAACGGGATCAATTCCTCCCCTAATTCCCAAAGCTGGGTGCTGCCAGGATTGGGAAAATAACCCGTTGCCTGGTAAGAAGCCTTTGCATTTACCGTGGCCGTTTCAATGGCAATGGGATGAAAATCCGGGTTAAACCCGCCCTGAATAACCGTTGGCAGGTGTGACTTCCAGTTATTACATTGACCGATATTGGCCAATACTGGTAGCTGTGCCTTTGCATGGAAATAAAGCCATACTTCAAAACAGGGATTGCTTTGTGCAACCCGCCAATTAGGATGTTGAGCACACTGCTGCCTGATGGTATGTAAATGATTACGCCATCTGTCGGTATCAATTACAAACCACAACCTATCAACCGAAGGGTCTACTGACAATTCCTGCTCAGCAGCTAAAGCTACTCCTACCAATTGATTGGGAGCACTGCCACCCACACTTTGCAACGGAACTACTTTTACCCTTGACGACATCCCATCAAAGAAACGGAAGTAGTCAGGCTCCCGGTTGGTGCCTTCGCATACAATAATAAAAAGAAAGGCATCCCTGAAGGGGGCTTTCTTTTCGTAGGTAAACTTAGTTGGCTTCGGCATACTTCTCCCAGTTTAAGTCTTTTAAATTCCCTAAAAATGGGATGCCTCCGTAACGACCATTCAGGTAGCCTTTTCTGATGTCAATGGTGTGGTGCTCTTTAAACTCACTCAATGCATATATTTCTGTGGCACCTTCTTTATTCTTTTCAGCAAACCAGATTTCATCGGGCCGGAAAATATCCTGATCCAATAAGTTTGATTCGTGGGTAGAGAATATTAATTGCCCATGCGTTTTTTCATCATGTGAAAATTTGTTGATGAGTTCTTTAATCAACAGCGGATGAATACTTCTTTCTATTTCATCCACCAGGTACACACGTTTTGATTTAATGGCTGCATAAAAGGCCGGTAAATAATCCAGCAAGCGTCTTGTGCCGTCTGATTCTTCAGCAGCAGTAAATTTTGCTTCACCGTTATCAGTATCATGCAAAAAATACAGGCGCTTGGCCACCACTTTGTCTTGTCGCAACACAAATAGTATTTCCTCATGTTCTGTTCGAAATGGTCTGATCTTATCAGGATTCGCTTTCAATTCAGAAGAAATACGTTCTGCTTGCTGTTTATCATCCTCTCCAAAAAATTCTTCTATAGGTATTGTGTCTACATTAATACTTTTAATTCCCGTATTGAACGACTGCATCACTTGTGTTGCAAATTGATAGAAACCTGTATCCTCTTCCAGGTGTATAGTTAATCCCGTTGGCCTTGCATTGGGCATAACCGGCACTAAATCATTAGCAAACCACTGCAATGCCTTTTTGAAGGGGTCGAATACCTTATTCTTTCGGCTGGCCATGTGAAACAAGACGGGTTTGTTTCTTTCTAAAACTTCATTTTTCAAGAATAAAGGAAATACGGATGCTTCTTTATCCTCCATCACTTCTTTGCAAAAAGTTAACTCCAGTTGTTTATTGCCAGGCCTGTCGGTCCTGGTAAAAAGAATATAATCCTCTTTTTTGCCAACACCACTGATTTGCAGTTCCTCTTCCACAATAATGCCCTGGTTAACCGTAATGCCGTAGTAATATGGCACTTCGTCTTTGATAAATTCTACGCCCAGGTATACATCCTTTAGGCGGCTTTCTTTATCGAATTTGAAGGTTTGTACCAACAACTCAATAGGCAGATTTCCAGTTTCCACAAAATGGCCCAGTAACGCCAGGGACTTGATCAAGTTACTTTTACCCGCCCCGTTGGCCCCATACATAGCATTAAGCTTGAGCAGCGAAATGCTATCGGCCTCATACACATGGTAAGGCATGCGGTTGAACCTGCCGGGAAGCATGTTAAACTCTGTGAGCTCCTTAAAGGAAAATAAGTTCTTGACAAGAAATCTTACAAGCATTGCGTGATATTTTCACGCAAATTAGGGCTAATTGGGATCAATAGCAAGTTTACTGGCTTATTTTTTGCATTTTGCTGTGATTTTTTCACTTGACCCCGGATTTCTGCATCTCCTCCCTTACCCAGGCAAACTCATCATACAACTGCAAAATGGTTTCCTTGGTGCGGTAGCTGCCGTATTTATCTATGTCTTTGCGCTTTATGATGGGGAAGGTTTCCAAAATATAATCCATCTCCTCCTTCTCCAAACCATAGAGGTGGGCATAAATGGCATCAAGTGAACAGAATAGAGTGAACCTGTTTATCTCTGAGTATGTTGATATTTTGATACTTTCGAAGTACTCTTCTCCAAAGTGTCTTAAATCTTCATTATCACAAACAAGTTCAACAACTATTTTTTGAATTAACTCTCTTGTTCTTTCAGTGTATTTTAAAAGTGGAACTATTGCGAGTTGTTTAAATACGAAAAAATTCAAATTTGAACCCCCTAATTTTTGGCGAACTATATAGTCAAAAGGAAGTGATACGGTATTTGCAATTAAAAGATAGAAGTTGGAGAAATCATTATCTCTTGGGAAGATTAATGTAATTGAGTTTCCTACTGCAGAAAATGGAAGAACAGAAAAAATAGCAGTTCGATAATCTGTTAGCCCTCTGCAAATGTTCCTGAACCCATAGAACCATTTTCTATTTGTCCATTTTCCGAAAGCTTTTTTTACTTCACTTTGATTAACCCAATATCTTGGAAATACAGAAAAATTAGAATTTTGCAGCTCCACTGTTGAGGAATTTATAGGTTGCGCCTTGGTATTAAATCTTACGTCCCTTGGAACATTTTTAAATGAGCCATATCGAGAGTTTAACAAGTACATAAGCTTTGATTCATACAATGGCAAATAGATACTCTCACCTTTTACAAATTTATTTTTTGAAATATGGTATCCTTCTTGTTCTAATGTTTCATATTGTTTAAATAAATGACTTGCTCTTGTCATATTAAAAGCTTCGCAATAAAGATCGATTTGAAACTCGTTACTTACTTCTATATCATCGACTTCATTTATAATTGTTACATTATTGCTATATAAACGTCTAGTAATGTCAACATCTTTTTGCGAATTAAATGCGGGGCAATTACTTGTATTAGGATTAAACAACTTGAAATCAGTTGTTTCAAGCAAATAATAATCGTTCTTGAGAATTTCCTCTGGTTGCCTTAGCCCAAACTTTATCTTAATCTTCCTGTCAGTTTTACATTTGGAAAAAGTCACAAGGACAAAACGAAGATTCCGTTCAGCATCGAATAACTCCTTCTTATTTTCATAGTCATAAAGGCTTACAATTTGGTTTTCATCAATGCATTTAGAAAATAATGTCTTGTAAGTATCGTCTGTAGCAAATCCTGATTGAACGATTATACCCCATAATGCTTTCTTATTT
This sequence comes from Terrimonas ferruginea, assembly GCA_044463125.1. Lineage (GTDB taxonomy): Bacteria > Bacteroidota > Bacteroidia > Chitinophagales > Chitinophagaceae > CAYMZZ01. Next base: position 50,976 of record JBIQMS010000007.1, on the reverse strand, counting down.
GTTATGTTTATTCCTTTTACTGTAAAAATTCCGTAAGTATTAAGGTTGCCCCTTTTGACACTTTCATAGTCATTTGATCCTTTTATAAACTTCGAGAATAGCTCAATTTCATTTTTATACTTTTCCCAATCATTAAAAAGAAATTGGTTGCTTCGTTTTAATTCTTCTATTAGCTTTTTTCTTTTTTCTCCTTTTGCATCAGAAATTTTATCATCTTTCCCTTTAAAAAATTTAACTTCTTCAGGTTGTACCTTTTCCCAAGGCGGATTTCCCAACAAACAATCAAAACCACCCTTATTAAATACCTCAGGGAATTCCAAATGAAAATGGAAGAAATGGTATTGGTCCGCAGTTTTTAATACCCGCTCAATGAGGGCTTCGTTTACCTTTTCATTTTCCCGCAACTGTTTCAACGTAATATTGGTAGGGTAAAGATTTAAGTCAAGTTCTGTTTTCTCAATAAAGAAGGCAGCCGTCCATACATCGGCCATCAGCCAGTCCTTAAACTGGCGTTCCATTTTTTCCAGCTTTCGGTATTCCTCTTCGGCTTCTTCCACATCGCTGCTGTCTTCCTGCTTGCGGTTGTTCAAGGCTTCTCTTAAGCGGAGTAATTCATCGCTGTGGTTGCGGCCAAATGGCAATCCATATTGTACCTGAGGCTCGTTTACGCTGTTTAGGCTTTCCAATTGCTTCCGTATCCTTGTTTTGAGCTTTTTGCAAATAGCAGAATTATCATTACCGACGGGCTCGTAGGCCGCCACAGGAATTCCCTTCCTAATCAAATCGGGGGTAGCACCAATCAGGGAGTTACCGCATTTCAGTTTATGATCCAAAAAGGTCAACGGCATATCTGGCAAAGAAGCCGTTATCCAAAGGGAGAACTTGGCCAACTCAATCGCCATGGGATTCAGGTCTACCCCATAAATACAGTGCAGCAATACATCCCTTTTGGCTTCCCGCAATTGGTCTTCGGTGGGGCGCTCTTCCTCACCCATACGTATCAGCGCCAGTTCTTCGCCCAATTTTTCCAGAGCCGCACAAATAAAGGCTCCGGAACCACAGGCAATGTCGGCCACTTTTAAATCAAGGAGTGCAGCCTCTTTCTCGGCCTGTGAAATTTTACCTTTTAGGGCATTCTGTATAACCGGCACCAGGGCAGATTCAATGAGCTGGGCAACGAGGCGGCTGTCTGTATAATAAGAGCCTGTGGTTTTGCGGTCTGTGCCCCGGTCATCCAGGTAAAACTCACCCCGTTTAATTTCCCGCTTCCCAAGGGTAAAAGACTCCTTAGCCAACTTCGGTTCATAGTCCAGCAAACTTTCATACACAGAGCCCAGCTCATCAATGGCCAGGTTAGCATAGTTGATACGGTTGCTCAGATTATTCAGTTTAAAATAACTGAGGCGGTAGATGGCATCGAGCAGGAACTTATTCTTGAGTGAAAGGTCTTTGATCGTAGCTATCTTTTTATCCGAGAAAAGCTGTCCCCCAAAAGCGTTGATCGTATCGCCATTTTTAAAAGTATAGCCTTGGGCTACCAGTTGAAAGGTGATTTTCAGTCCTTCCCAAAGGTCGTGCTCCTCATCGTGGCTGTAGTTACCCCGTTCTGCCCTTTCACGCAGTGCATTCAGGCTATAGGTACGGGCATAGATGCTGTTGCGTACCGGTAACCATCCCTTTTGCTCGGCAAACATGAGGAAGAGCAGTCGGTAAATAATGTTCAGGATTTCCCCATAAAAGGCCTTCACCTTTCCGTTCTGAAATTCATCGGGGTTCAAGTTCTCAGCAAAACCATTGCCCAGCTTTTCGATGGCTTCAATGACCTGGTCACGCAGTTTGTTGCCAACTTTTACACCCGTTTCTCTTGATTTTTTGTGAAAGCTTTCCAGTAAACAGTTGTCTTCCACTTCAATGGGGTTGCCTTCTTCATCATATTCCGTTTCCTGTTCACCCTGGTATTGGTTCTCTATTCGTGAACGATGGACAATACGATAGAATACGCGGAACTGCTCGGTATTGGCTGTTTCAAATATACCTTCCAGGTCAAATTCCAAAAAGCCTTTCGTGATGCTGTGGTAGAAATCACGAAGCAGGCGCAGCTTCTTGCCGTTGGTTAGAACAGCCCACTGATGGTGACTCGTATTAAGGTATTGCTGCAGGCAATCCTGCGGGCTTTTATTAGAATGCGATCGGCTGTGCTTGTCCTTGCTATCAAAATCCTGTGCCGAATGTACTATGTGAATGACAGGTGCATACTCACTATCCCAGCCCTTGTAGGGTATATGGTAATCTGTTCCTGATTCGCTTTTGATATTAGAATGAACGAATACCGGTTGAAAATCCAGTGCTTTCAATAAGGGTAGTATCCACTTACTTCGCAGTTCCGTATTATCCAGTTTGTTTTCGATGATTTGTGTGCGGTGTTCTTCCCAGCGTTCACGGAGTTTTTCAAAAGTGGTGGCTATTATCTCATCCACTTTTTTAACTTCCGCCCCAAAGCTCTTGTCTTTTACATACTCCGCTTTGGTTTCGCTGGCCAATGCCAGGCAGAAATCCTCTGTGATAATATTACCGCTTGATTTGATGAAACTTAGTGCCATGCTATCGTTACAATTAAAGCGGTTGAATAATGGTGATAGTCAAGAGATCATGACCAGCTTCTTCAATATGAATAATATCATCCAGCCATGCCGGCTGTTCCGTATTCTTACTCTCTACCAGTATTTTTTTGTATAACTCCTGTCTTTCCTCAATGAGCTTAAACCTTCTTTCTTTAATCCTGGCATCAATCAGTTGATGAAGACCGGAGAAATTCAGGGCTTCATTGATTTGCTCAGTCAAATCGGACTGTGATAAACTACGGGTAGTTTGGGCAGGAGTAAACTGCGTGTTGGATAAAGGCTTTTCCGAATAGCTATCTACCGCAATGGTGATGAGCTCCTCAATTACCCGCTTCTCTTTCAGGCCAACCGTATAGCGCACCAGAAAGTTGTAGAGATAAATCACCGTATCCACTTCGCTGGAGAAGAAATAAGCATTACGGCCATACAAACCTTTATCCGTAAAAAACTCAGCTTTTACCAGCTCTATCAGTTTACGAACAAAAGGGTGGCCAGCATCGAGAATAATGGCATCCGGATTGGTTAAAGCCAGTTCGGGATCGAAAGTTACTTTTTTCAGGTGGTCACCAAATCGACTGATGATTAAACGGGGATCATTAATGGTGATTTCATAAAATCCGGAACCTTTATCAATCAAAGCAGAATGAAAGCGGGAAAGGGCGGCTTTCACAAAAATCAACACCTCTTCCTGTGAACCTACAATCCGCTTGGTTTCTTCAATTCGTTTGTCAATCTCAGGTAGTTCAATATCCAGGCTGCTATAGAAGGATTCTTCTTCGATCCTCTTTTTACGTTTTCTATCGTCTTCGGGAGAGCTGAAAGCCTGCCTAACCGCCTTCTTCGTTTCGTCGAGTCCTGCAGTTGAAAACAGATCAGGCATATTTGGATTTAGCTGGGATTTCTTTTTTCTTCTGCTTTTCGTTGCTTCAGCAACCAATTCTTTTAATGAATCCTCATCACCAAAGAAAGCAGCGGCATAGTCCCGATCGCTTTCCATGGTTTTCTTTTTATCAATGAGCAGCTGCAGTATTTCCTTATCCAGGGATTTATCGACTACCAGTGTTCGGATGGATACTGTTTCGTGCTTCTGACCGATGCGGTCCACACGGCCATTTCGCTGTTCCAAGCGGTTAGGATTCCAGGGCAGTTCATAGTGAACCACATTGGAAGAAAGACGCTGAAGGTTCAGACCTTCAGAGATAACATCGGTAGCAATTAATATGGCAGCTTTGGCACGGTCGAATTTTGCGAAGATTTCAGTACGGGCATTCAAGCTCATATCACCATGCATGACAAAGGTTTCATAGTCCCGGGACTTGATATTCTTTTCCAGATAATCCAGCGTATCCTTATACTTGGTGAAAACAATAATCTTGGAGTCTTTGGCCATCAGTTCCGGAATGATTTCATTTTTCAGCTTTTGTAATTTCTCATCATCCCTTGGAGATAGCGTTTCACCAAATTCTATAATGCGTTTAAGCTCCGCTATCTCATCCTGGCTGAAGGCCTCAAAATCCAAACGCAATGACGCCATTTCTTCTGAAACCCTTTCATCTTCCATAGCAGCATCAAACAAGGACTGCTGTAAAGTTTCCTCTGAGGTTTCCTCTGTATTATCGGGAGTATTTTCAAGAGAATTAATTCTATTCTTCAGTGACTGTAAAACGGCATAAGGTGAACTGATGGCTCTTTTCTGCAGGTGGATGGCTACCCAGTTGGCAATGTTCCTTACCCTCCTTGATTCACTGCCTCCGGCAGACTTCAAAATAAAATCACCATATCGTTCAACCGCATCCAATAGTAGGATAAGCTTCCCATTTGCTTTGGGATCAATAATTGCTTCCTTCTGGTCTCTCTTTGGAAAAGGAGATTTTTTTCCTTGTTTAGCATACCATGCTTCGAGCTTCTTTCTGTTCCGCTGAATTACATTGTAACGAGCCTTCGACTTGTCAAATAACACTTCACCAGAACCATTGTATTTTACAATTTCCGGGTTGAGTATTTCCAGAATACTTGCAAATGAGTCGGAATATCCATTATGTGGTGTGGCGGTTAAGAAAAGAACATTTGTGATTCTTGCACCCAAATCCTTGATCATCTCGTAACGCTTCTGTTGTTTGGCTGACTGCACCGTACTGTGTGGACGAGCACAAAGGTGTACCTCATCCACCAACAATAAATCCCATTGCTGTTCCTGAATTTGTTGTTTGATATCAGGGGATTTTGCATAGTCAACCGATGCAATGACAAACTGGAAATATTGCCATGGGTTTGCACCTGCAGGTAATTCCTTCTCAAATTCTTTTCTGGAAAAGGAATCAATGATTGTTGCTTTTAAGTGGAAAAAATAGTCAAGGGCTTCCTTCCATTGTTGTTTGATGTTTGCAGGTGTTAAAACAAGCACCCTTTTCACTTTCCCTCTTTGAATCAACTCTGAAATGATTAGGCCTGCTTCAACCGTTTTACCTAAGCCGACATCATCACCTATGAGCATTCTTGTATTTGGTTTTTCCAATGCCAATACCAAGGGAACCATTTGATAATTGTATGGAATAACAGAAGACCTGTGCAAGCTAAGGAATGGAGCAGAGCCATGAATAAGATCGAACTGATAGGCTCGTAACAATAAGCGTTGTGCAGATAAATCCCCAGGTAGTTCAGCATTTATTCTTTCAAACTTTTCTTCCCGAATGTTTTCTACATCCGCAAGAAATACACGCTGATCATTTGAGTCTCCGGTTATAGGTGTGGCAACTATCTCAGAACCATCAAATTCATCTACCCTCCAAAGGCGGTTACGCATGTTGATGATAATACCAGGTTTTATGCTTGTGTTGATCATTTATTCAATTTCCCGTTTTTACCAATTTGTTTTACTACCACCTCGGATACATGCATGGCCTTTAAAGCAACAACCTCAAATGTCACCACATCATATACTTTGTCGGCCAATCTATAATCCTGATTGCTTAAGGTATTATTGCGGCAGTTATTCTAATTAATTTTATCTTTCGTTGATTAAATCTGAAATCTTGACATTCAAGACCTTCGCAATTTGTCCCAGCGTTTCCAGGCTCGGAGTTGTTTGGTTCTTGCACCAATAATTGACGGTTACTTTAGAAACGCCCAATTTATCAGCCAGATCTTTCTGCAGTAACCCTCTTTCTTTTAACACCTCATGTATTCGTAAAATGACCGCCATAACTACCAGATTATCTGCCCGGAAAGTTAAGGTAAAACTTGAATCATGTGCTAGAAATGATAGTCCCTGGATTGAAAACGGCCGGCTGGCAAATGGTGCTACGTAACTGCATGGCCTGTACGGGTAGTATGGATTCTGTTTTTATGTTTACCTTTATCTGAAATTTTTATGGCGGCGAACTCATCCGTTTTGCCGGCCCTCCCGTTATATGCCAACAAACGGCTTTTTACAAGGTTATAGAAAGCAACATTTACGATTGCGTTTTTGGCGACATGTATTAAATAGTCATTTAAAGGATCGAGGTACTCACACAGCGTTTTGAAATTGAAATCTTGATTATTGAATTCATAGCGCTGGATGGAATTCAATTCATTTTCAAAAATGTAAACGCTCTTGTTTCGTGATTTTTCTTGCGAGAGAATACAAATAACATTGATAGGGCTTATTTTAATTTTTCGTGTTTCTTTTGAACCAAACCTTTTATCAATTACACTATGAAGTGAAAGGAGGTTTTTTCTTGGCATAAGAAACGTTTGAAATACAAAGATAAAATCAGATACCCGTGACGGTGTAAAACCGGTGGCTGTAGACCTACTGGCCTTAGAAACAAGAGTTTCTGCGCACTGTTCGGCGCACTAAATGACAAAACCCACGCTGGTCGTGGGTTTTATTTTTTGAAATGCTGTGGCCGTGGCGGGGGACACAAGCATTTTCCGTCCTTTTCTGCCGCGGCGGATACCGCACCAAATAAAAAAACTCAACCTCGATATGTTCCAAGGTTGAGTTTGTGAGTGCTGTGGTCCGCCCCGGCGGAGACACAAGGATTTTCAGTCCTTTTCCGCCGCGGCGGATACCGCACCAATAAAAAAACTCAACCTCTATTTTAATTGAAGGTTGAGTTTGAATGTGGTGTGGGGCGGGATCGAACCGCCGACACAAGGATTTTCAGTCCTTTGCTCTACCGACTGAGCTACCGCACCATTTAATTTTCAGTCCTTTTCCGCCGCGGCGGATACCGCACCATTTATTTTCAGTCCTTTTCCGCCGAAGGCGGATACCGCACCGTGCGGCTGCAAATATAGGCCGAATCCGGCTAATCTGACAAATCCGGGGCAGAATTTTCTTACATGCCGTATTCACTTAAAAACTTGATCCGCATGATTTTGAGCTGTTCCCAGTTGAAATTGAACTCCGCCAGCTCCTGCTGGGCTACCTGCAGGCTGCTGGTTTCGCAGGTTTTGAAATACTCGATTATTTCTTCCTGCTCATTCTCATCCAGCATCTCATCTATGGCATAATCAAGGTTGAGCTTGGTGCCGCTGGCCGCTATGGTCTCCATTTCTTCCAGCATCTCATCCATACGCCAGCCTTTATTGCGGGCGATGGTTTCCAGGCTCATTTTCCTATCCGTATTCTGAATGATATAAACCTTGCTGCCGCTCTTGTTCACCACGCTCTTCATCACAAAATCGTCGGGCTTCACAATATTGTTGTCTTCCACATAGCGCGCAATCATCTCCACAAAGGGCTTACCATAGCGGATAGCCTTACCCTTGCTCACACCCTGGCACTTTTCCAAATCGCTGGTGCTGGTGGGGTAGAGCGTGGCCATATCCTGCAAGGATGTTTCCAGGAAAATTACAAAGGGAGGCAGATTTTTCTTCTTCGCTTCCTTCTGCCGCAACTCCTTCAGCATCTCAAACAGCTTTTCATCGGTAGCGCCTCCGCCGCCCGCTTCAGCCATACCTTCTTCATCATCCGCATTGGCTTCGGCATACATGGTGTTGAGAACAATATGGAACGATTTCGGCTTCTTCAAAAATGCTTCACCCTTCTTGGTAAACTTCAATACTCCATACTCTTCAATATCCTTCGCCAGCAATCCTTCGAGCAACATTTGCCTTATCAGGGAATTCCAGAAGAAAGGCTCCTTATTATTACCACTCGCAAAGGCACTCAGTCCTTCGTGGCGGAACATCTTAATTTGCGGCGTCAGCTTTCCTGCAATAATCTGCACCACATAGTCAGTGGCAAAGCGCTCATCGAGCTGGCGAATGGCTTTCAATACCAGCACGGCTTCATCACGGGCTTCTATCTTTTCCTTGGGTTGCTTGCAATTGTCGCACTGGCCGCAGTTTTCCTGCTCATACTCTTCGCCAAAATAGCTCATCAGCACTTTGCGCCGGCACACGCCTGCTTCTGCAAAAGCAACGGTTTCATTAATGAGTTGCGCACCCACTTCGCGTTCGCTCAAAGGCTTGTCGCGCATCAGGTGCTCCAGCTTGCTTACATCTTTATGCGAATAGTAGAGAATGCATCGGCCATCCAGTCCATCGCGGCCGGCACGACCGGTTTCCTGGTAATAGTTTTCTATGCTCTTGGGAATATTATAATGGATCACGAAACGGATATCGGGTTTATCAATACCCATTCCAAACGCAATCGTAGCACAAATTACCTGCACATCTTCGTTCAAAAACTGATCCTGACGATCCGCGCGCAACTTGCTGTCGAGGCCGGCATGATAGGCCACGGCTTTGATGCCGTTGGCGTTGAGAATATCAGCAAGCTCTTCGGTGGTCTTGCGGTTCAGCGTATAAATGATCCCGCTTTTCCCTTTGACCGATTTGATGAAACGAACAATGCTTTCATCTGTTTGCGATTTCTTGATCTTGGGCAATACCTCATAATAGAGGTTGGGCCGGTTAAAGGACGAGATATAAATATTCGGATCCTGGAGGTCCAGGTTTTTCACTATATCACTTTGCACCTTGGGTGTAGCGGTTGCTGTAAGGGCAATTACGGGAACATCCGGATTAATCTGGATCATCATTTCGCGAAGGCGGCGATATTCCGGGCGAAAATCGTGACCCCATTCCGATATACAGTGGGCTTCATCCACCGCAAAGAATGAAATCTTCAGGTCGGCAAAAAACTCCAGGTTCTCCTGCTTGGTGAGGGTTTCCGGCGCCACATAGAGCATCTTGGTTTTGCCCGTAAGCAAATCATCGTGCACTTCCTTGATCTCTTTTTTGGAAAGCGTGGAATTGAGAAAATGTGCCACATCATCGTCGCTGCTATAGCTGCGTACCAGGTCCACCTGGTTTTTCATAAGGGCGATCAGGGGCGAAACAATAATGGCCACGCCCTCGCTCACCATAGCCGGGAGCTGGTAACAAAGGCTTTTGCCACCACCAGTAGGCATAATCACAAAAGTGTCGCGCCCGGCAAGCAGCGACTCAATCACTTTTTCCTGGGTTCCCTTAAATTTATCGAAACCAAAATATTGTTGTAAAGCCTTGTGCAGGTCGAACCGGGTGGCCGGTTTTGCAGGTTGTTTGGATTTTGCCGGCTTTTTCTCACCGGATTTCTTAGCGGTTGTCGTTCCCATTGCTCATTTATTTCTCCCATCCCGGTAATCACCGGGGCACTAATCAAGTGCCGGATTGTTTAAGTTACTCTATTTTGATCGATAATGCCATTAAACAGCGCATTAATTATGCACAGGCAAGCTCATCCATCAAACTAAGTGTTTCTCTTTTCCGGAAGCCAGGTGGTGTAGGAGACCTTCAGGTCATAAGCTCTTTCTCGCAGCATTCCTTCTTCTCGGCTAAAAACCCGTTACAAGAGGAATGCGAATTTACAGCCGAAAAACGGTATTCCATAGCTCCCCTTGTTAAAAATGAAGGACGGTAGAAGGGAAAAAAGCTATTCTACACAAAACCTGTTAATTTTGCGCACATTATATCGCTACCAGCCCAAGCTTATGGCTTCCTCCATTATACCCATAGCACTGCAAACCATAGAACTGGAAGCCCGCTCCATTCAGGGGTTGGCCAACTCCATTAATGCCGACTTTGAAAAAGCTGTAACAGCTATAGCCGAATGCCGTGGAAGGGTGGTTGTAAGCGGTATAGGCAAGAGTGCCGTTATAGCCCAAAAAATCGTGGCCACGCTTAACAGTACAGGCACACCCTCCATTTTTTTACATGCGGCTGACGCCATTCATGGCGACCTGGGCATGGTGCAGCAGGACGATATTGTGATGGTGCTGAGTAAAAGCGGCGAAAGCCCTGAAATAAAGATCCTGATCCCCTTGATTCGCAATTTCGGCAATACCATCATTGGTATGGTGGGAAATATGGAATCGTACCTGGCCCGGCAATCATCCATAGTGTTGAATACCACGGTTGATAAAGAAGCCTGCCCCAATAACCTGGCACCCACCAGCAGCACTACCGCACAGTTGGTGATGGGCGATGCTATAGCCGTATGTCTGATGGAACTAAAAGGCTTCAGGCCCGACGATTTCGCCCGTTTTCATCCCGGAGGAACCCTGGGAAAAAAACTCTACCTGCGCGTTTCCGACCTGTATCCTGCCAATGAAAAACCTGCTGTAGCTCCGGATGCCAGCCTTGAGCAGGTGATTGTGGAAATGACCCAAAAGCGACTGGGTGTAACGGCCGTAACCGATACCAACGAGCAATTGCTGGGTATCATAACCGATGGCGACCTTCGACGCATGCTTCGAAACCAACAGAAGTTCACCGAATCACTGCATGCGGAGCAGATTATGACGCGTTCACCCAAAACCATTGTACCCGACGCGCTGGCCGTGGAAGCACTCGACTTATTGCGCAAATACGAGATTACCCAACTGGCCGTAACGGACCAGGGAAAATACCTGGGAATGATTCACCTGCACGACCTGATAAGGGAAGGATTAATTTAAACCTTCGCAGGCAGGCCCAATGCATGAACAACCATGAGTAAAAACAATTATGTAGCAATTATGGCCGGTGGTATCGGCAGCCGTTTCTGGCCCATGAGCCGTAGCACCCACCCCAAGCAGTTTCTCGATATCCTGGGAACAGGCAAAACACTTATCCAGCAAACATTTGAACGCTATAGCAAACTGGTTCCGCCTGAAAACATTTTTGTGGTCACAGCCCATGAATATATTGATAAAGTGAAGGAACAGTTGCCGCAACTCAATGAAGCCAATATACTGGGCGAACCTTCGCGCAAGAATACTGCACCCTGCATTGCTTATATCGCCTTCAAACTGCAACAGATAAATCCCGATGCGCTGATGATTGCGGCGCCTGCGGATAACCTCATACTCGATGATGAAGCTTTTGTAAAAACCACAGAAACGGCCCTCCGCTTTATTGACCACATCAATGCCCTGGTAACCATCGGTATAAAACCAACACATCCCAACACAGGCTATGGTTATATTCAGCACGATGACCTGGAAGTGGCTCCTGGCATATACAAAGTGAAAACATTCACCGAAAAACCCAACCTGGAACTGGCGGAAACCTTTTTAGCAAGTGGCGATTTTCTCTGGAATGCCGGCATCTTCACCTGGAAGGTGAAGAATATCATTACCGCTTTCGAAAAGCACCTACCGGAAATTTATGAAGTTTTCGCGGCCGAGAAAGACCTGTTAAATACAGCAGCCGAAAAGGAAGCCATTGAAAGAATATATCCGCAGTGCACCAATATTTCCATCGACTTTGGCATCATGGAAAAAGCGGATAACGTGTATGTGATTCCCGCCAGCTTTCAGTGGAGCGATTTGGGTACCTGGAACAGTGCCTGGCAAAACATGGAAAAAGACTATTTCCAGAACGCCGTGGCGGGCAGCCAGGTAATGGTATTCGATACGAGCAATACCATGGTGCATGTTCCCAACAACAAATTAGTGGTATTGCAGGGCATGGAAGATTTTATTGTGGTGGATACCAAAGATGTATTGCTCATTTGCCGTAAAGAGAAAGAACAGGAGATTAAGGAAATAGTGGCCGAAGTAAAACGGAATAAGGGTGAAAAATATCTGTAGAAAAAACAGCCGGCTGCGGTGATTTTCCCCTGTTTCGCACAGATATACCCTATAGCTTTGAATCAAAATACTGCTATGCCTTCCTTTCCGCTCAATAATATTCTGTTTCTTGATATTGAAACGGTTCCCCAGTACCCCGACTTCGCGTCGGTTCCGGAAGAATGGCAGCAGCTCTGGAGCAAAAAAAGCGAAGCTTTACTGCGCAATCGTGAAAATGAAACTGCAGAAAGCCTATATCCGCGCGCAGGCATTTATGCCGAATTTGGAAAAATTATCTGCATAAGCTGCGGTATCTTATTGGGTCAGGGCAATGAGCGAAAGCTGGTCCTGAAATCTTTCGCAGGCGATGACGAAAAGGAATTGTTGCTTGCTTTTCGCGACATGCTGCAGAAATGGTCGGGCAATGAGAGTCGCTACCTCTGTGCACATAACGGTAAGGAGTTTGACTTTCCCTATATCTGTCGCCGTATGCTGGTTAACAGTATTCTCATTCCCGCCATGCTCGACATAGCAGGCAAGAAGCCCTGGGAAGTGAATCATCTTGATACGATGGAGTTATGGAAATACGGCGATTTCAAAAGTTATACCTCCCTTAATCTGCTCGCCTATACACTCGGCGTACCCACACCCAAAGATGATATCGACGGTAGTATGGTTTGGGAAGTGTACTGGAAAGAAAAGAATCTGGATCGAATTGTGCAATACTGTCAAAAAGATGTGCTTACAGTAGTGCAAATCCTGCTGCGTATGCAGGGTGAACCCCTGCTGGATGAAAAACAAATTGAGATAAAATAACCAGCAATAGTGTGAATATTGAAGAACTCAGAGATTATTGCCTTTCGCTCCCCGACGTGGAAGAAGGCCAACCCTTTGGACCGGATGTATTGGTGTATAAAGTGAAAGGGAAAATATTTCTGCTCACTGGTCTTGATCAAAACCCGATTCGCTTCAATGTAAAGTGTGATCCGGAAAAAGTGGAAGAGCTGCGCGAACAATACCCTTGCGTGTTGCCCGGCTATCACATGAATAAGAAACACTGGAATACCATCGTTGCTGATGGTTCTGTTTCACGTAAACAGCTCCTTTCATGGATAGATGATTCATATAAACTGGTTAGAAAATAAATTCATTTACACTTGAAAACCAAATTGCCCGAAGTAGGCACGAGCATATTTACCATCATGAGCGCACTGGCGCAGGAACATGGCGCCATAAACCTGGGGCAGGGTTTCCCCGACTTCCCGATGCCCGAAGGATTGGTGGACCTGGTTGCCAAAGCCATGCGGGACGGGTATAACCAATACCTTCCCATGCAGGGTTATCTGCCCCTGCGCGAGGCTATTGCCGATAAGGTGAATATGTTGTATTCAACAAACATTGATCCTGCTGAAGAAATAACCATAACCCCGGGTGGCACTTATGCCCTTTATACCGCCATGAGCAGCCTGTTGCATCCAGGCGATGAAGTAATCGTATTTGAACCTGCTTACGACAGCTATATTCCCGGCATACAGGTTAACGGAGCCGTGCCAGTACGTATCCCACTTCAATTTCCGGGATATAAGATCAACTGGGCTAGCGTGGAGAATTCGTTAACGGATCGCACCCGAATGATTATTCTTAATAATCCCAATAACCCAACGGGGTCTATTCTGGATAACGAGGATATAGAAGCGCTTCGAAGAATACAACTGAGCAGAAGCCAGCCACTCTACATATTAAGTGATGAAGTGTATGAGCATTTGGTGTACGATGGAAAACCGCATTTGAGCCTCCTACGTTATCAGGATTTGATGCAAAATGCCGTCGTATGTTTTTCCTTTGGAAAAGTGTTTCATTGCACGGGTTGGAAACTTGGCTATGCTATTGCTCCCTCTCCACTCATGAAAGAGTTCAGGAAATTGCATCAGTACAATTGTTTCTCCTGCCATTCACCCTCACAAGTAGCACTTGCCGGTTTTCTTCGGGAAAAGGACCACTATCTCCAACTCGCTGCTGATATGCAGGACCGGAGAGATTATTTTACCAGTTTAATGAGCAGCACCCCGTTCGAACTGCTCCCCAGCCAGGGAAGCTATTTCATATGCGCACGCTACCAGCGCATAAGCGATGTGGGCGATCAGGAATTTGTACGACAGCTAACCCGAGAACGAAAAGTGGCCGCCATACCCGTTTCCCCATTCTATACAGATGGAACCGATGAACACGTAATCCGTTTCTGCTTCGCCAAGCAAAAATCAACCCTGCAGGAAGCGGTAGAACGACTGAGCGGGATTTAAGCTAATTTCCACAACTTTGTCTCCATTATGCAAAGCCTGACCCAATACAAACCCAACACAACGGAGAAGATTGTTCTTATATGCGTGGCAATTCTGCTGATTTTGGGTTTTGTATTTTTTTACACCAACCTTCCGCTATTTGAAAAATACATACAGGAAGACGGTGTGGTCGAATGGATAACCGTATTGGGACTTTTGATGGGTTCATGGCTATGCTTCCGAAGATTTATTCGCCTGCTTAAGTTTCGCAAACCCTGGTTCTTGTTTGTTACCTTCTTTATGGCTGCTTTCCTGTTCTTCGCCGCTGGTGAAGAAATTTCCTGGGGACAGCGAATCTTTGGAATTGAGAGTTCGGAGTTTTTTCAAAAGAACAATGCGCAGGGCGAAACCAATCTGCACAACCTGGTAGTAGGGGGCAAGAAAATCAATAAGATTATTTTCTCTATTGGGCTTGTAAGCGTGATGGCCATTTATTTGCTACTATTCCCGGTTCTTTATCGCTACAATACACGCTTCCGCGGCTTTGCCGATCGGTCAGCCATACCCATACCACATTTCTATCATGTTGTTTGTATTGCTACCGTATTCCTTCTTACAGAATTTATCAGGCATGGAAAAAGAGCAGAAATACTCGAGGCGGGCGAAGCTTTGCTGTTCTTCCTGATTCTCGCCTATCCCATAAACCGGAGAATTTTCCAAAAAGAAGAAACCATTCAATAAACCCGGGCAAGCATTAAGGTATCAAGGGTTGATTCTCGCGTTTTCTCTCGAAGAAATTTTAATTTAATCGTCGATACGTTAAAGTCGGGATGGCTTACTATTGTATCTATTCTATATCCCCTGGAAAGTAACCGCTGCGCATCGCCGGAACCCAGCAAATAGTAGGAGCTGCTATCTCCTTTTGGTAAGCTATCTACATTGGCAACAGGGTGATTATAACCGCGGTAAAAATCGAAACTATGCGCGTGCGTGTCAATTAATTTTATTTTCTTATCATCAACTTCAATTCCCTTCTCCTCCATCAAACTCACCAATTCCTTTCCTCCCTGGTAACGAAAAAGATTGGGGAAGAAACTGTAGTTCACAAAAAAGTTGAAAACAATGCTGAGGCCCGCACTCACATATACCAATTTGAGGCCGGCATCATTCTGCCTTTTGAAAAGCAGATAAATCAAACCTATGATCAAGGCAATGCCGGCGGTCCATACCCACCAACTGGCCGGTTTAAAGAAATAGAAATTCAATGCAATTGTTGCCAGCAATACTAATAGGGCAAATACAATATGCAGGTAATAGAAAAACCGGTGACCTGGCCTTCCGCTCATCAACTCACGCAAATAGGGTGCTGTAAAAAGAGTGGCCAGGGGAAGAAACCAGAAAATATAATGCGGCATCTTGAAATTAGAAAAGCTGATAACGAAAAGCAGAAATGCAAAGGAAACTGCCGCGAATGAAAATGCCGATTTAACGCCTGACCTGTTGAATAGTTTCTTCAACGCTCCAACCAATGCCACATATGCAATTATACTCCAGGGAAAATAAGCCCAAAGAAAAGTATGGTACAGGAAGAAGTATTCGCTGTTGCGCCCGCCTTTCTTAAAACTATCCCCATCAAAGCGCTCAAAATTCTGATCCCAAAGTATAAATTTTATCCCTGAAATATTATCTCTGCCGCGAATGAATTTCTCCGGATGGAGATCAAATTGGAGATAGTAGGCGTAAAGTACCGGGGATATGAATAGAAAAAAGAAAGGAATAAATAGCCATGTTTTGCCCCTGGCCAGCACATTCCATTTCTTATTGAGCAGAAGGTAGAAAAACAAAGCCACAAAAATGATAATGGGTCCTATCCATCCTTTGGTAGAAAAAGCAATTGCCACTCCCAAAGCGCCAAGCACCAGGTTCCACAGCTTTGCTTTGTCCACATAAACAATCAATTGCCATAAGCCAAAGATGATGCCTGCGGTAAGCGGCGTTTCCATCCGTGCATCGTTGATGGAAATAATAAATCCCTCTGCTGTCGCCAGCATAATGGCGGCCAAACGCGCCGTGCTCTTATCACTGAGGTGCAGGGTGAGCCGATAAGTACTGTAAACCGAAAGCAATGCATACAATAATGCAGGAAGGCGATGGGCGAATGTGGTGACGCCAAATATTTTAAAGCTCAATGCGGAACTCCAGAACAACAAATGAGGTTTGTCGAGATAATCCATTTCCCGGTCTACCAGGCTGGCATAATCATCAAACTGCAGCATATGCAACGCGATATTGGCATGGTGTGCCGCATCCTTATCAATGAGGGGAAATGCAAAGCAACCTACATAAACTACCAGGATAAGGAAACCAATAATCCGCGTGGCGAGATCTTCCCTTTCGAGCTGTATGGAGGGCAGTTGATTCATGGAAATTTGGGATGAAATTACAGACCCGCTTTTGCACTGATCTCCAGCATGCGGTCAATGGGTTTTTTGGCAGCCAGTCGCAACTCTTCCTCCATAATTATCTCCGGACTTTCGTATTCCATACAGAGGTAAAGCTTTTCCAGCGTATTCAGTTTCATGTGCGGGCAATCATTGCAGGCACAATTATTCTCGGGTGGCGCGGGAATAAAGGTTTTCTGTGGCGATGCTTTCATCATCTGGTGCAAAATGCCCGCCTCGGTAGCCACTATATATTCCTGCGAATCGTCGGTTTGCGTGTATTTCAACAGGCCGGTGGTGGATCCAATAAAATCAGCCAGCTTCAATACCGGCTCCTCACATTCAGGATGAGCAATCAGTTTAGCTTTTGGATGCCTCACTTTGAGCGACATTATTTTTTCGAGGCTGAAAATTTCATGTACCATACAGGCTCCGTTCCAGAGCAACATATCCCGACCTGTCACTTTGTTCAGGTATGCTCCCAGGTTTTTGTCGGGCGCAAAAATGATCTTTTGATCCTTTGGAAAGCTTTCCACAATCACCCGGGCATTGCTGCTGGTTACAATCACATCGCTGAGCGCCTTGATGCCAGCACTGCAGTTGATATAGCTCACCACCACATGGTCCGGATGCTCCTCCTTAAACTTTTTGAAGAGGGGTGGAGGACAACTATCGCTAAGGGAGCAACCGGCTTTCAGGTCGGGAATCACCACTTTTTTGGTTGGATTAAGGATCTTGGCTGTTTCAGCCATGAAGTGTACGCCGGCGAAAACGATCATGTCGGCCTGGGTTTTTTCCGCCTGTTGGGCCAAACCGAGGCTGTCGCCTATGTAATCCGCCACATCCTGAATATCCGCTTCCTGGTAGTAGTGGGCCAGCAGCACCGCATTCTTTTCCTTCTTCAATCGCTCAATCTCCGCAAAAAGATCAAGAGTTGGATCTATCCCGATATCGAGAAATCCCTTTTGCTCTACATTGGCTTTTGCTGCGATGATGCTATCGGTGTTCATGTCGGAATGTTTTTAAGTGTGGGCAATATTCCCATTGCTTTTCCAATTTTTCAAATCAATTTTTTTCATCGGCCCTTTTAGTTCTAATAATTATAATAATACATTTTTTATAAAAAAACCTATTATTATTATGGCTGTGAATTCGTGGAAAAGTCTATATGCAAATTTATTGTTTTCTCAGTATCCACATTTTTAACAGCGAAATCCACAGGAAGTTTTGGCCATAGTAGCCAGTTTAACTTCAATATCCACAGGATTGTGAATTCCACAGGTCGAAGAAAAAGACAGGATTTGTTTCCCGCCTGTCTGTGGATACATTTAGTATAACTGTGAATTTACTCCCGCGGATTTGGTCACTTAAGCCCGCCGGTGAATTTAAACGCCATTAATGCTGTTTCATATTCACGTTCCACATAGGGATATCCACATTGACCTGCCTCCATTCACACGGCGATGGGAGTAAATAGTTGGATTTTGGCCGGTTTTCGGGACCAGGAAATGGCAATTCATTTTAATATGAGCATTTTTAAATAGGAGTAAAAACGAGAATTACCAAACACTTAAAACCTAAAATTTAAACTTAAAACTCAAATCACCAGATGCTCCTTATTCTTCACTTTTTCAGGTAGAAGTTCCAAAACCAGTTGAACACCTGATATCAGCCTTACGGTATTCATCTTATCCTGAAGTTCTTTTTCGGTTACCCAATCCCCCTTCATGAGCCATAGAAAATCGAGGTGACGAAACTCGGGTAATAGGAATTCACCTTCAAACTGGTTATTATATATGTAGTGTGTGAGGAAGCCCACAGGCTCGGTGTAGTCAAATACGGAGAAGAAATAATCACGCTTTTTTTTCTTCAGGCGTATTTCTATTTCATTATTAATGCGGAAATCAGTGCTGAGCAGGTTGTTGAGCTGCCAGCAAAACTGGTAGTCGGCCATTGGCGCCATGATTCCCAGCAGACGCGTTTCTTCAAAAAATGCCTCTGCCAGGTCATGATTGTTGAGCGATAATTTGAAACTGCGGTCCGACATAACCCAACTTAAAACCTACAACTTATTACTTATTACTCCACTTGCTTACCACTCCAAATCCGCTTCCACCAATTCATTTCCTCTCTTAAAGCGGATTTTGGTTTTTTGCCCTTTTTCAAATTTACCCAATGTTTGCATATAAGTTTGCACGGAGCTCACTTCGTAGTCGCCGATTTTCAGAATAATGTCGCCAGCCTTTAACCCTGCTTTGGCGCCGGGCCTTCCCTCAGTTACACCATCAATGCGCATGCCGGTACCACTGAATGTGTAGTCGGGCATTACACCCAGCGTTACTTTAAACGAAGTGGCCCTGGCGGCTTCTTCTTTGGTTTTCAGAAAAGCGAGTTTGGCTTCCTCTTTATCCAGCTTTTGGATGAGTTGGGCTATATAATTAATAATGTGTACCTCGCCCTCATAGTTAATGGCTAGTGCATCGTCGCTGGGGCGGTGGTAATCTTTGTGTTGTCCGGTGAAGAAAAACAGCACCGGGATATCTTTCCGGTAGAATGAGGTATGGTCGCTGGGTCCTGTTCCGCTGCTATCCAATTTTATTTTGAAAGCCAGTTTGCGTTGTTCAGGGTCTATTACGCGTGCCCAGGCAGGTGAAGTTCCATAGCCACCTATGGCCAGGGTTTGGGTACTATCGCTCAGGCGGCCCACCATGTCCATATTGATCATATAGTTGGCGGAAGAAAGGTTGATGCTGGGATTTTCGGTGAAATATTTTGATCCGTAGAGCCCCAGTTCTTCGGCGGAAAAAGCGATAAAGAGATAATTATTATTTTTTGCCTTTGAATCTTTCAGCAATCTCGCCAACTCCAGGAGGGCCGCGGTTCCACTGGCATTGTCGTCGGCGCCATTATGTATTAATTTGTCGCCGGTTCTCAGCATCGAGTTCCCATCTTCGCCATAGCCCAGGTGATCAAAATGCGCGCCGAGGATAATGGTGTTGTTAGCAGCATTATCAAGATAGCCTATTACATTATGGGCTGTTCTTTTCTTCTCTGTAAATTTAACCTGTATGCGGAATGGGATGCTGGCAGTAACATCAGACAGATATTTTTCCGCAGCCTTTTGCTTAATATAAATAATGGGAACGGGTGAAGCAGCGGGCCTGTCATTTCCATCAAATTTCAATTGATCTTCTTTGTTGGACGAATTGTAGAGAATCATGGCGGTAGCGCCTTTCTCGTAGGCCTGCTGCGTGGCCTTCTTAATATGATTATGCAGATCGAAATGGGGATTGCCCTCATTCTCCTGCAACACTTCTTTTAAATCGGTGAACCAGGGCATGCCTGATTCCTGTAAAGCGATGGCCGGGGATGCTTCTACTTTCTTTTCTGCGCTATAGGCGAGGAAAAAATAGTCTTCAGGGTTCAGTTTATCATTGTTAATATAGAGATAAGCCCCTGGGTCGGGAATTCTTCCTTCATTTATTTCAAAGGGCTGATAATAACCCTCAGTTCCTTTAGGAGTCAATCCAAGCTCTTTCATACGGCTGCTTATATATTCCATCGCCAGCTTTTCGCCGGGAGTGCCGGCCCGGCGGCCTTCCAGGCGGTCGTCGGCCAGGTACCCAATATGTTGCTTGATGTTTTCCAGTGTCAGCCGATCGGCTTTTTTCAGCTTTTGGGCGATAGCGGGGAAAGCTATGATTGAAAGTATGCAGACGATGACAAAACGAGAGGATTTCATGCAGAGTGTGAATTTTCAGCAAAGGTAACCAGCCTAAGGGGGTCAGTACTTTATAAATTGGTAAAATATTCAGGTATTTTGAAGTATTTGTAGTTTCATGGATCGCTGTTGTGTTCCGTCATAACTCCGTAATTCGTAAATTTTTCTGATGGTTTCGGGCTAATTTTGCGCGCGAATCAGATTTTGAACAAGAAGAAACTTCATATAGCGCTGGTAGGCAACCCTAATAGTGGGAAAAGCTCACTGTTCAACTGCCTTACCGGCCTGAAACAGAAAGTTGGCAATTTCCCGGGCGTAACGGTTGATAAGCGGAGTGGTAGCACCAGCCTGGGCGATACGAGTGCACAGGTTATTGATCTTCCCGGCAGCTATAGCCTGTATCCCAGGCGTCTGGACGAATGGGTGAGTTACAAAGTTTTGTTGAACCAGGATCCGGACCTTCAGGCGGATGTGGTAGTGGCGGTTGCCGATGCGAGTAACCTGAAGCGAAATCTGCTTTTTTGTTCCCAGATCATTGACCTCAAAGTTCCCGTTGTGGTGGTGCTTACCATGATGGATATCGCGCAGAAGAAGGGAATCCGCATCGACGTAGCGGAGTTGGAGCGGGAGTTGGGAGTGCCTGTGGTGGCAGTTAATCCAAGGAAGATGAAGGGAATACCGGCGCTGAAGAAGGCCATTCTTCAAACTGCCCAGGGTTTATATAAGGCGCCGGTCAAAGATTTTATCGATAATAAGGCCATGGCTCCGCTTGCTGTAGCCGATTTACAGGAACTCATCCCGGGAATAAGTGATTATAAGGCCATTCATTTTCTGATTAATCATGAACAGTTCCGTCTTGATGCGAAGCAACATGAAGAAATTGAAGCGACGGAAAAGACCCATCAGTTTAATCCCTCAAAAACGCAGGCGGAGGAAATTCTGCAACGATATACCCGCATCAAATATGTGATGCAGCAGTCTGTGTCGGAGCCGGACCCTTTGCAAAGATCCTTGTTTACAGAGAAGCTCGATAATGTATTGCTTCATCGCCGCTGGGGTTATTTGATTTTGTTGGCGGTATTATTTCTGCTTTTCCAAAGTGTGTTTTGGCTGGCTGCCTTTCCCATGGATTGGATTGATGCCGGCACTGCCAGTTTTAGTAGCTGGCTCGAAGCACAGTTACCCGAAAGTGGCTGGACGGATCTGCTTATTAATGGAATCATTGCCGGACTCGGAGGTATCATCATATTCATTCCACAGATCGCTATACTTTTTGGGCTTATCACCATATTAGAAGATACGGGTTATATGGCCCGCATCAGTTTTATGACCGACAGGCTGATGCGTACGGTGGGGTTGAATGGGAAGAGTGTGATGCCCATGATTAGCGGTTTTGCCTGTGCTATTCCCGCAGTGATGAGTGCGCGTAGTATCGAGAATCGAAAGGAGCGCTTGCTTACAATTCTTATCACCCCTCTCATGAGCTGCTCCGCCCGCTTACCTGTCTATACCATCCTGATCGGATTGGTTATCCCCAATCAATACCTCTTCGGTTTTGTAGGTCTGCAGGGATTGGTGATGCTGGGTCTTTATTTGTTGGGATTTGTGATGGCGCTATTGGTTTCATGGGTGGCAAAATGGTTTATCCGAATCCAGGAGAAAAGTTATTTCATCCTGGAGTTGCCGATGTACAGATCGCCCCGATGGAAAACCGTGATACAAACCATGATCGATCGGGCAAGGATTTTTGTTACGGATGCAGGTAAAGTGATTATGGTGATTAGCCTGATATTATGGGCGCTGAGTTCTTTTGGCCCCAAAGCTGATATGCAGAAGGCGACGGAAACTTATGAGTTGGCGCTTTCACAACCCGGCGCCGATACGGCTCAGTTAGATATCGACTACGACAACGCGCGGCTTGAACATTCCTATATCGGTCAGTTTGGAAAAGCTATTGAGCCCGCCATTACACCGCTTGGTTACGATTGGAAAATTGGTATTGCCCTGCTTACTTCCTTTGCAGCGCGTGAGGTTTTTGTTGGTACCATGGCCACACTGTATAGTGTGGGTGGCGAAGAGAATGAGGGGCCGCTAAAAGAGAAAATGCGTGCGGCCACCCGAAGTAATGGCGAGCCCCTCTACACCCTGGCTACTGGTGTGTCCCTTATGCTGTTCTACGTTTTTGCGATGCAATGCATGAGTACACTTGCCGTTGTACGCCGTGAAACCCGGAGCTGGAAGTGGCCATTGGTGCAACTGGTTTATATGACTGCTCTCGCTTACCTTATGAGTTTGCTCGCTTATCAGGTCCTTAGTTGAGGGGCGACTTCCATTTATCTTTCGGTTCAAAATAATCCCACAATATTGCTGAAATTTTACGGGTAAGGGTCCAGGCCTCATTTTCTTTTGTCCAACTTCGGTCCTTATTGTTTTTGGTGAATATGGCAAACAGATAGGGGTTCTTTGGCGCGTTTACGAGGAGTACCTCGCTCCGCGAAGCATTTACGCAACCGTTCTTGCTAAATACTTCTATGTAAGGTGGAATTTGGGATATGGCTTCTTCCTGATCCCACATATTTCTTCCCAGAACCCTTAGCATGCGATCTTGAGTTGTAGCGTTATAGATTTCGCCGCGGTATATCATTTCGAAAAGCCGTGCCATTTCGAGCGGAGTGGTTTGGCCCCAACCGTAGAGCTCGCGGTTGGCCTCCCGGCCCTGGGTTCTGGAGTTTACTCGGGTGTCTTTGAATCCCAGGCTGTCAAGAATACTATTTATCCTCGTTCCTGTACCCGCCAGTTTTTGAAGCCAAAGGCTGGCCGTATTGTCGCTGGTGGTTAGCATCAGCATGATGATTTTTTTCAGACGAATTTTTTCTCCGTCCTTGAAGGATCCGAGTATATCTTCTCCCTCATAAAGCAATGAGTCGCGGTACACATGGTTGCTATCATAGTGTAGATCGCCTTTTTGTATTTTATCCATTATGCCCAATAGGATGGGCACTTTCACGATACTGGCAGTTGGAAAAATAGTATCGGCGTTGATGCGGACCTCTTTGCCGGTTCTGAGGTTCTTTACATATATTCCAATTTCACCCTGAAATCCTTTGATTTCATTTTGTAGGATTCGTGTTAAACGGTTATCCGTGGATTGACCCAGCGCAATGAGTTGCTGTATTAGGAGAATAGTGATAATTGAAAGTCGCTTGATCATTCCTTATTTCATTTGCAGGTATTCAGTTATGACAGCGCAAAAAGCCTGGATGCCGGTTTTCATTCCTGCATCGTCCACTACAAAGTCTGGCGTATGGTGTGGTGCTGCTTTTGCAGGATCCTGCCCTTTGGGCATTCCGCCCAGGAAGAAAAATACAGCCGGTGCTCTGGTGCCGAAATAGGAGAAATCTTCGGCACCGGTCATCCATTCACGCTCCTGCACATTTTCGGTTCCTAATGTTTTTTGAAGGGCAGGTAAAACTTTTTTAAGTAGCTCCGGATCGTTGTCTGTTACCAGTGTTTTGGTATCAATGGTTACATCAACTGTTGCCCCTCCCGCTTCTGCAATATTTTTGGCCACTTGCCTTATTTGTGCATGCACCTGTTGTTGCATGCGACTATCAAGCGTGCGGATGGTTCCGTTCATGGTGCAGGTTTCGGGAATGATATTGCTGCGGACGCCTGATTCTATTTTGCCGACGGTAATTACCACAGGGGCTTTGGCCAGATTGGAATAGCGGCTCACTATATGTTGCAAACCCTGAATAATCTGTGCGGATATGGCAATGGGATCAACACCAAGCCAGGGTTGCGAGCCGTGGCTGCCTTTTCCATTTACTGTTATGGAAAACCAATCTGACGATGCCATAAAGGCACCCGCCTTATATTGTAGCACACCCACGGGAGTATTTGAAGAAATATGAAGTCCGAAAATGGCATCCACTTTAGGATTGTCCATCACGCCTTCTTTTATCATTAAAGGTGCTCCGCCCTCTTCGCCGGCAGGGGGACCTTCTTCTGCCGGTTGAAAGATGAATTTAATGGTTCCCTTTATTTTGTCTTTTTGACCGGCCATTATTTCGGCTACGCTCATCAAAATGGCCACATGGGTATCATGGCCACAGGCATGCATCACACCCACTTCTTCACCGCCGTAGCTGCTTTTTTCTTTAGAAGCATAGGGGAGATTGTTTCTTTCTACAATGGGAAGCGCATCCATGTCGGCTCGCAAGGCAATGCAGGGTCCTGGCTGTTTTCCCTTTAAAATACCAACCACACCCGTGTGCGCTATATTTTCCTGCACTTCCATGCCCAGGCTTTTCAGATGGTCTGCCACCAGGCGGGCTGTTTTAACCTCCCGGTTACTGAGTTCAGGAAACTGATGCAATTGATGGCGCCATGCTATGCACCTGGGCTCTACCTTTTCCACAGCGGCAGCGATGTCTTTTGGAAGTTGAGCAGCAAGGGTTGCCGGAAAAAGCAGCAAGAGCAACGGGAGTTTTAGTCGCATTCAATTTTTTTTTTGAATTTACCACAAAAATTGGTTGAATCGTTTAACTTCAAACGGATTTGTAGTAACTACCAGCTTTCATCTAATAGTTCCGCCCGCCTTTGATGATGATTCGCCACATACCCTTTTTGCGGTCTGTGTTGACGCACAGCCTGACGGCTTTTGGTGGGCCGCAGGCGCATATTGCCATGATGATTAAGTCCTTTGTGAAAGAGCGGCATTATGTGAGCGAACAGGAACTGATGGAGTATAATGCATTCTGTCAATTACTGCCTGGCGCATCTTCCACACAAACACTTACGCTGATCGGTTATAAGCGTGGGGGCATTCCTCTTGCGGTGATGACGCTGGTTGTGTGGATATTGCCAGCTTGCATCTTTATGGGTGCACTTTCATTTTTGTTGCACTATTTCGACAAGAAGGCCCTTGATATTGACATTTTCAAGTTTATTGCTCCGATGGCGGCGGGATTTTTGGTTTATGGCTGCTACACTACATTCCCTTATGCTGTACGCAACACCATTACCTGGGTCATTATGCTGGTAAGTACAGCGGCTACTTTTTTCCTTTTTAAGTTGCCTGTTATTTTTCCGCTGTTGATTGTGCTGGGGGGAGTGGCTACCAATTTGAGTAAGAAAAGGATTCCACAGGTAGAGCAAAAGCCGCGTAAGATTAAGTGGTGGAACTTTTGGTTGTTTGGTATTATTCTTTTGGTAGCAGGTATATTAAGCGAAACGGCTAGGAAGAATGAGTGGCCAAATAGAAAGCCGATCAACCTGTTTGAGAATACGTATCGTTTGGGAAGTTATGTGTTTGGGGGAGGTCAGGTTTTGATGCCTATTATGTATGAGCAATTCAGCATTCGCCCTGAAGCGGTAAGGGAGAAGAATCCGAATGTGGTGCAGATTGATAAGGATGATATGTACACAGGAATGGGAATTGTGCGTGCGGTGCCGGGTCCTGTATTTTCAATCGCGGCTTTTACGGGAGGTATGGCTTTGAAGGATATGGGTCCGGAGATGCAGGTTCTGGGGATATTGATTGGAACGATTGCCATTTTTTTACCCAGTGCCCTACTGGTATTGTTCTTCTACCCCATCTGGCATAATCTGAAAAAGTATGCGGCCGTGTATCGATCGCTGGAGGGGATCAATGCCGCTGTTGTTGGGATTATGATAGGGTCTACTTTTTATATCCTAAAGGATATTTCTCTTTACGAAGTGGAGGCCATCAGTGCCATAAATCTGAGTGTGATATTGGGAACTTTTCTTTTGCTATGTTACACAAGAATTCCTTCTCCGGTTATTGTGGCGGTTTGTCTTGCGATGGGTTTTCTGATTACGGGTAACTGATACCAGTAAACTGTCTAGTCCTTTTTTGTCTTCTGGCGATAGAACCCCGCTTTTTCAATTTCTTCGCGAACGGATTCTGGCACCAGGTAGCGGATCGATTTTCCATCCTGAACCAGTTGCCGGATATGCGTAGCGGATATTTCAAGTAGAGGTGCCTGCACCGGATGCCACTGGGCCTTTTGAGTGGTCTGTACTTCAAAGCCAGGCCGCATATATACATACACAGGATAATGCTTCATGATCCATTCCGCATTTTTCCATTTAGGAAGATTTTGAAAACTGTCGCTTCCCATTATGAGGACAAATTCCTGGTCGGGATATTTTTCGGCGAGATGAGCCAGGGTTACGCTGGTATAAGATGGTTTAGGGAGATTAAATTCGATATCACTGACGCGGATTCGGGGATCATCTTCTGTTGCTGTGCGCAACAAGTGAAGCCGGTCGTATTCATTCAGCAGAGAATGATTGTGTTTGAAAGGATTCTGAGGTGAGAGTATAAACCAGACCTTATCAATGTCCGTTTCATTGAGGATGTGGTTGGCGATGATCAGATGACCTACATGAACAGGGTTAAAGGAACCGAAATATAGTCCTATTTTCATTTAATGGATTGATAATCAGTCTATTAGGTCTACTAGAATGTGTTCTGCTTCGTTTAAGCGAAGGCTGAGCCGATAACCTGAGACCTGTACCGATACCGGATCGCCGAGTGGCGCCACTTGTTCAACAGAGATGGGTTCTCCTGGCAAACAGCCCATTTCCATCAGTTTCAGATTGATCTCTTCACTGCTCACTTCGCGTATCACGGCTTTTTGTCCGGGTCGCAATTCTGATAATTTTTGTGGCATAGTCAACGATTCTGGCAAAGCTAACATGGTTTTCTCTGCTTTGTTTACGAATTTTGAAATTATGGGATTCGCATCAAAATCAAAGATTTATTTCTTTCAGGAGGTACCGGTTAGTTTGCGTAATCGGACTTTATTGAAGCAGGCTATTACCAAACTGGTGAAGCAGAATGGCAGGGAATTAGAATCCCTCAATTTTGTTTTTTGCGATGATGAGCGCGTTCTGGATATCAATAAGCAGTTTCTTCAGCACGATTATTACACCGACATTATCAGCTTTGAGTTAAGCAAAAAGTCGGAGCCATTGCAAGGCGAGATCTATATCTCAGTTGATCGGGTCCGGGAGAATGCACGGGACCTGGGGCAGAGCTTTACAAGGGAGCTCCACCGGGTGATTATTCACGGCGTCTTGCATTTTCTGGGCTATAAGGATAAGACTAGTGCTGAAGCCGCCCGGATGCGCAAGGCTGAAGAGGATTTCCTAAGGTCCTATCTGTAGTTTTCCAACTAAATAAGAATGTATGTTTCACAGGGAACTGTTTCGCTAAGAAACAGTGTCCCGTGGAACCATTACCTTTGTGAAAAAGGAATCATGGCAAGAAAGCGCTGGGAGGCAAAAGCTGAAGTAACCCCTGAACTGCTCAGTTTTCGGGAAAAGCGGAAATGGCAAATCAATTTCCGCCGGTATGTATTGGAAAAAAGTCCCTGCCCCGCCTATGCCCCCTACTTTGGGCTCGATATTGCCAGTATTCGTGAATGGTTTGCCTGCCAGTTTGTGGAAGGACTTAATTGGGACAATTTTGGAAAAGCCTGGCAGTTTGAGCATGTGGTACCCCTCACTTATTTCGACCATGCTGAGGACAAAGACCTTCGGCTATGCTGGAACTTCCTGAATCTTCGGGTGGAGCCGTTGGAAACAGAGGGAAAAAAGGGGCAAAGGCTCGATTTACTGGGGGCCAGCCGGTATTTCACTGAGGTGTATGCGAAAACGGGTTATTCCGTGGCCAGGGAGTTGCTGGAGAAAGTGAAGCTTATTGAAGAAGAAGAGTGGCAAAATGCATCCTCGCAACAGGCTTTTCTGCAGGCAAACAAAGATTATCTCGCACAAGTGGGTCACTATTCGGCCTTTGAGTTTGAGTTACTCAATCATGGCCGCTCTATTGAGGAAGTAAATAAGGAAGCGGAGATGCTCCGGAAAAATAAGCTGACCTAAGCCGGCAATCAAGTAATTTTGCAGTCCATGTTTCCAGAATACGATGTAATAGTGGTAGGTGCCGGCCATGCGGGTTGCGAAGCGGCTGCTGCTGCGGCTAACCTGGGCTCCCGGGTGCTGCTGGTGACGATGAATATGCAAACCATCGCCCAAATGAGCTGTAATCCCGCGATGGGAGGTATAGCCAAAGGGCAAATTGTTCGCGAAGTGGATGCCATGGGTGGGTACTCGGGCATTGTAACAGATCTGTCGATGATTCAGTTCCGCATGCTCAACCGATCCAAGGGACCCGCTATGTGGAGCCCCAGAGCCCAAAGCGATCGCATGCTTTTTGCGGCCAAATGGCGGGAGATGCTGGAAAATACACCCAATGTTGACTTCTACCAGGATATGGTGAAGGGGCTGATTGTTAAGGACAATCGCGCAACAGGTGTCATCACCGGCCTTGGACACGAGATCAGGGCCAAAGCCGTGGTACTGACCAATGGCACATTCCTGAATGGAATCATCCATATCGGCGAAAAGAATTTCGGAGGTGGCCGCGCCGCCGAAAAAGCGGCAACGGGCATCACCGAGCAATTGGTAAGCCTTGGTTTTGAAAGCGATCGCTTGAAAACAGGTACCCCTCCCCGGGTTGATGGCCGAAGCCTGGACTATTCCAAAATGGAAGAGCAGCCCGGTGATGAAGTTATCGGGGGCTTCTCTTATACACAAACCACCAAACCAACCCAGCAAAGAAGTTGCTGGATTTCCTATACCAGTCCCGAAGTGCATGAGATACTGAAGACAGGCTTTGACCGAAGCCCCATGTTTGCGGGACGCATCGATGGTGTTGGGCCCCGTTATTGCCCCAGCATCGAGGACAAGATCAATCGCTTTGCCGAAAGGGAAAGGCATCAGCTCTTCATTGAACCCGAAGGCTGGAACACCGTGGAGATCTATGTGAATGGATTTTCGACTTCGCTTCCGGAAGATGTGCAATACAAAGCCTTGCGTATGGTTCCGGGCTTTGAAAATGTGAGAATCTTCCGTCCGGGCTATGCCATCGAGTACGATTATTTTCCACCCACCCAGCTAAAACACACATTAGAAACAAAATTAATATCTAATCTCTTCTTTGCCGGACAGATAAATGGTACAACGGGTTATGAAGAGGCGGCTTGCCAGGGCCTGATGGCGGGTATAAACGCACATCAGAAGGTGAGAGAATCGGAACCGGTAATCCTGAAAAGAAGTGAAGCTTATATAGGTGTGCTGATCGATGACCTGATTAGTAAAGGCACCGAAGAACCCTACCGGATGTTTACCAGCCGCGCTGAATTCAGAACCCTGCTCAGGCAGGATAATGCCGACCTGCGACTCACCGAACTGAGCTATCGCCTGGGCCTGGCCAGCCAGGAAAGAATGAATCGCGTACACGAAAAGACGGTTGCCGTAAACGACATCAAGAAGTTTCTTTCGCAAAATACCGCTCTGCCCGAGGAAATCAACCCTTATTTGCTGCAATTGAATTCTTCGCCAATTATTGAAAAGCAAAAGCTCGAAAAAATTCTGCTTCGGCCCGATGTGGAGTTGCCCCTGATGGCCCGCTTTGTTCCCCAACTTCAGGAATTGCTGAATCGGTATGACGCGGAAATAGTGGAACAGGCGGCAATACAGGTGAAGTACGAAACCTATATTGAAAAAGAAAAGGAGCTGGTACAGCGCATGAGCCAGCTCGAAGACCTGGTAATTCCGGAATCATTCGACTACAAAAAAATACAGGCCCTCGGCAACGAAGCCCGTGAAAAGCTGCATCGCATTCGCCCGCGTACCCTGGGGCAGGCCAGCCGCATTTCCGGCATAAACCCAAGTGATGTGCAAATATTAATGGTGTATATGGGTCGATGAAAGTGTCCGGCTTTCACGCTGATCCACTGAATTGCCATCCCTGCCCTTAATGACTCCACGGCAACCGGAAGCACCACAACTACAGGGAAATGGCTCCATGCTGTTGTCGAGAAAAACACCATAGTCGAGTGTGAGCTCCTCTCCCTTCCGGATATCTCTAAGAGCTATTACGTTAAGACCATCGAGACCCGTATTGGCTTCGCAACTATGGTTTTGCGGCGACCAGTCGGAAGGATCACTATCCCACAAAGCATATACTTCCCTGCTGATGGCATAGGCATAGCGGCGGAAATCCAATTTCTCCGCTTCCGACCAATACTGTTCCACATGTCGCCTGGTTACGAGCCGATGCGGGTGTTCTTCGCCCCGGTACACAACCTCTCCTTTTCGTATCCAGCGATTGGCATAAATACCAAAACCGGCAATGGAATTACCCCTGACGGCAAAGGGCTTTTGCCGGCGCTGGTGCCGGGCTATGCCTTCCGCGATAATCAGGTCCAGAAACCCTTTTTGGCCAGCCCCGTCAAACTGTAAAATATAATCGGCTGAGCCCTCGTACCCGTTTTCGTAGAAAACCGAACAGGTAAAGTTTATCTCCAGAAAATAAGTATTGCCTTCCGCATCCACCCGGAAATCGAGCCGGGCATAGCCCACCCCATTAAAACCTCGGAAAATTTTTTCCGCTTCCGACTTTAGTTTCGCTTCCAACTGCGGGTCGCTACAGGGAATATTGGAATCAGGGTGTAGTTCGGAGGTTTTTAACGAATAAGTCTTAAAAAGTTTTCCTTCCGGAAAAATATACTCCACGGGCTTAAAAACCCGGCAGCTCTTGCCATCCGGCTCGGCGGCTACCAGTACGGTGAATTCCCGGCCATCCACGTATTCTTCTACCAGCAGGGGGCCATAGTCGTTAAAAATCTCCACCACTTTTTTCAAAAGAGCCTGCTTATCGTATAAAAGGGAATTTTCATCAATCCCGAGGCTATCGCCAGCCTTTGCGGGTTTTATGAAAAGCGGATAGTCGAGATACCGCTCCACCTCCTCAATATCTTCCGGGTTTTCAATCAGGAAATAGGCAGGGCTTTTCACGCCCTGGCAATGCGCCACATATTTCATCAGTGGTTTGGGTGGATCATATAAAAGTGCGTTGGGCCCCGTATAAGGTAACCCCAGCAGGTCCAATGAATGAATTACATCAATACTCGGCACTTCCCATTCCAGGTAGCCTTCGCATAGATTGATGAAAACATCGTAATTTTTTTTGCGAAGCTCTTTTAGCTGTTTGTAGCAGGTAAGTTTGTTGAGGAACACATGGTCCACTTCATCACCAGGCAATAATGCCGAAAGGTTTCGGGGAGGGTCATAGTTCTTATAATCCACACCGGTAGTGCTGTAGTCGGGTTGTAGCACGCAATATTTCACAAGAAATTATTTATGCAGAATAAAGAGATAAGAAGATCAGGCAGGTATTATTTTTTACGAAGCGAAATGCCCCTTCGTAAAAAGGCATCGCGAATAATATCCAGCACCAGGGTACTGAAGCGGGTTTGGCTAAACCGGAGAATGGCACCGATGGAAGTATAATCCTCATCTTCACTCAGTCCACATTGCGCATTAATTTCCAGCACATGGAGTCGGCCGCTTTCCTTATCCATCCGGATATCCAATCTTCCATAACCCACAGCATTTACAGCAGCATAGGCATCGAGGCTCAGCTTTTTTATCGCTCCCTGAATTCTAAGATCGGGTTCCCGGTATTCATAAAAATTCTCCTCACCGGGCATGGGCTTTTCTTCTTCATAAATTTCCCAAAGTCTGTCGAAAGAAAGGAATTTTTCTTCGTCCGGCAGGGATTCATGAAACACTCTTTCGGCCGGGGTAAAAACGCGGACACTACCGGCCTGGGTTCCCTGCACCAGGGTGGTAAATTCCGGGCCATTAATAAAGGCTTCGGCCAATAGACCGTCGGCCAGAAGGTTCCAGCCCCGATAGCCTGCTTTTATTTCCGCATACCTGGCTTCCAGTTCAGCCTGCGTATACACCACATTTTTGATAGACACACCCATACTTCCGCCCGAAACGGCAGGTTTCAAAATTAGGGGAGCCCCCAACCTTTCCACAAGCCCTGGAAGAGTTTCATCCGTCACCAGGCTCCAGGCCGGGGTGGCAATGCCAGCCCGGTCAAAAGCCTGCTTCATCGGTATCTTGGAAGTGGTGATGGCATAAAAGGCCGCATCGGACCCGGTATAGACCAGGCGATGTTTTTCCAGTTCGTGAATAACCGAAATTCCGGGAGTGCCATTCACCTCATCGCCATCGCAAAGATTAAAGATAACGGGAACCTTACGGCCCGATTGCTGTTTGATGTTGGCTACAACATTAGTAAAATTGGCCATGGTCACTGGCTGCCATTTCCAGGCAATACCCAGCTCCTCAAAAGCGCGACTGTACTCAGCATGGCTCTGTGTGAAATCGTAGTAGTATTGAAGATTAGGATCCTCGCTTTCCAACTGTGGATAGAGCACCCAAACCAGCAACTGATCAATGGAACCAACTCCCGCCAGGCGCTTTAAAGGAATGGAACTAACTGTATGCTTAAGCCCTTTTTTCCCTGTCTTTCCGATCATGCAGTTGCTGTTGTATAAATTCACTCAATTGGTACTGTTGCAAAGTTTCTGCAGGCAGGTAAGCCGCGCCTCTTATTTGGCCCAGGCATTTTGCACTCCCGCAGTGGCAGGTAAAGGGCTGGTCCATTTCCCATTCGGTACTGGGATAGAAAAAGCTGATTTCTTCTCCTTCCGCAATATCGCGTAATGCCAGAATCACTAAAGAGCTGGTGTCGAAAAAAACATTGGGATCACAACTGTGATTGATATACTGAAGGTGTTCGGGGAAAAGCAGAATATGTTGATTAGCCCCCAGCTGTACCGTGAGGTAAGAAGGTTGGGGCAGCACAGCCCTGGCCGAAAAGCTCGACAGGGACTCCCCCGCCCGATACATTTTTTTTGCGAAGAAACCCATTTGTTCATTCGCCAGGCTGAGTTGCACAGCGGCATATCCATGATCGCTGATCATGCGATAAGAGGCCCCGGAAGGATTAACCATAAAAATTAGTTATACCAAATTAATACGGAATCCTTATTCGGCGAACAGGCTCCGGGCTATGTGCATAACTTGGTTATAGCTTTACTCATTTGGCAGCAGCAAAACCGGGAGCCCGTAAAGGATATTGATATCGACAGTTCGGGCGGAAATACAGCTTATTATTGCGGAAGCGGCTTGCAATCGTTATTATAGGTTTCAAAGATAGAATTGAGGTATTGTGGATTCTTGCGAATGGCTTTGCGAATTTTGCTGCCCTTTAAATCGGCCATTTCCACAGCGAGTGGACAACCGGCCACTGCTTTCATGATATCCTTTTGGCCCCCCATGGCAATCAAATGCCCGCTATCCCCATTTTGGTAATAATAAAGGGTTACGTACATGGCACTGGTCGCACCGGTTTGTGGGTTTAAATTCGAACGAATATAGACATGCTCATAAACATTGATCTTACCATGAACGATGCGTTTGACGAACGTATTACCGATCCGCCCGTAATAAATACCCTTCGACATATAGCCCCTTACCTCTTTTATAGGATAGGTTTCCCCATCAACTTTGAACTCTTTTTTGGAGAAAAGGCCGCTATTGATTTTCATTTCGTCCGCATCAATCTTTGTTCCATTCATGAGCTCCACATAGAACTCGCTTACATCTTCCTCGCGGGGGGTCGGCCCAAAGCTGAAATTACTCATTTTGTTGACGGCGCTTCCCACTGCCAGCAACAGGAAAATACCCAGGGTTAGACAGGAAAGAATCTGTTTTTTCATGTGAAAGAATTAGCGGGGTTCGGAAATAGGATTGAAATGAAATTTGGAAATTATTAGCGATGATGTCAACCAGCCCAGCCCGTAGGCAATCAGGTCGATGGGGTCGCCGGTACCACTCAGCATTCCAAGATCCTGGCCATATTCCCAGCCGGCAAAGCAGAGCGCCAGGATAGCCCACCAGTAATAAGGCACCTTATTATTCCAAATAATGGAAAAAGCGGAAATAAGGGAAAATGACCATAAAAGGTCGGGCAGGAAATTCCGTAAAAAGGCCGGCATCTGCACGTTGTCCTCCAGCGTGTATATCAAAATTCCCAGAAACAAGGGGGATATAACAAAAGGAAAAACAGACCAAAACTGTCGGCGTATGGAAATGGAAGAAAACAAAGTAATTGGCTTTACTGTCGAATATCCGAACAAAATAAAAAATAGAACAGATAAAACCAAGTCGGATTAAAAGGATTTAATGGTTGTTCCATAAAACACCCCTTCCGTTGTATTGTAAAAGGGAAGGGGTGGAAATTGCCGCGAATGCAGCTTACTTTTTCGCCATCTTATTCTTGATAAAGCCCACGATAGCGGTCAGGATGCCGCCACCGCCAATACCCGAAAGTATTTGGGTTATCATGCTGTTGCTATCACCTCCGCTGCTGTTCAGCACTTCCATGAGTTTGCCACCCCCAAAGCCGCCGATGAGGCCGGTTATCGTGTTGAGGATGGGACCCATATTGATTTTCTTGAGAAGCCCGCCAACAGCGTTGCCGCCAGCGGCACCTGAAATCAGGTTGATGATCAGTTCCTGCATATGAGTTGGTTTTAGGTGAGAGATAAAGTAATTTACTAATATCTTCTCAAACCAGCATGTAATAAAATATTGGCCTTTCTCGGAATAATTCCGAAGGACCGCCTGAAATTTTACTGGAATTAGCCAGGAATGATGGTTATCCGCGTTTTTTCATGAAATAAAATTGCATGGGCCGGCTAACGGTAAAGCCCAGCCGCTCGTACAGGGCGATTGCCCGACTATTGTCGTCACGTACATGCAGGAAGGGCTTTTTGCCCTGGGAAAGTATCAGGGCAAGCTGATGTTGCATCAGCGCGGCAGCATAGCCTTTTCCCAAAAAATCAGGATGTGTGCAAACGGCGCTTATCTCTGTATAATCCCCCACATGCATGCGCTGGCCTGTCATGGCGGCCAGACGACCTTTCTCGAAAATGCCAAAGTAGTGTCCGAACTCAATAGTACGACTACTGAATGGACCGGGCTTGGTAAGCGTAGCCAGGGCAACCATTTCATCCACATGCGCTGAACCTAATGGTTCAATCTTATAACCTGGGCTGGCAGGTTCCAGACCCTCAGGATACACAAACTGCAGACCACTGATGTTGACCTTTATTTCCCATCCGTTAGGTTCTGCAATAGGCTCCGGATTTGCGTACAAAATACGCCGACCTGATGGTAACATGTTGTAAAGAGCATCAAACCCCTCTTGTAGGGGAAGATCAAATCCTGCAAAAGGCGAAACCTCCTCCTCAAAATATTTCGCACGATCATTGCCGCAGCCCAGGTGATTGTCGGCACCATTCAGTGCATTGAACACGGGATTATGGAGAATATCTTCTTTCACAACCGCAAAAGTACAGGGGTTCCCCCCTAATTTTCCTCCCCAAATACGTGGATGGGTCTTTAACCTGTCTGGTCGGCCAGCCGAATTGCGTAGATTGCAGCAAAGCATTCTTCATCTTCAAACCCTATCATTATGTGGACGGAAGAAAACAACAGGCTACACCGCCAGTTTAAGTTTGCCGATTTTAGTGAAGCCTTCGCCTTCATGACCCGGGTGGCCCTGGAAGCGGAAAAGGCCAACCACCACCCCGAATGGCGCAATGTATGGAATACGGTAGATATTTGGCTCAGCACCCATGATGCCGGCGATATTGTAACCGAAAAAGACCGAAAACTGGCTGCAGCCATTGAAAAGATAGGGGGGAAAAATTAGTGAATTCGATGGTTTTGGTAATTTGTTGATAATCAGTAATTAGCTGTCTTGAGTATAATAATTAGGGATTTCATTCCCTAAATATTATGATATTTAGGGAATCCATTCCCTTTTTATTATGGTATTTAGGGATTTGATATCGTCTTTACTACCCAAAAAGAAGTTTACCTAGCGGTAGTTTGCCAAAGCCCTGTCGACCCCTGGCTTAATTATACTGTAGTGATTGGCATTATTAACTGTGCTGAAGCTCACCTTATACCCTTCATATTTACGCTCCAGGGTCTGGTTATAAAACTTTGTGGTGGAAGAAAGCACTTTATTGAACACCTCCAGACCTCCGGCAAGAAGATCGAGGTTTCCAGGGAGCCGTTTCGATTTTTTGGCGTAGGCTGCTTCAATCTTCATAAGCTCATTGTAATTGGCCCAAATGGATGGGCTGATCGCAAAATGCCTGTCGAACAATTTGTCTTCCTGGAATAGAGTGTACACACAAAACAGTCCGCTAAACGAGTGACCAATGAACGCGCTGCTCTTTTTATTGCCAAATTGTTTGTTGACTGTCGGAATAAGGGTGCTTTTTAGAAAGAGATAGAATTGCCGAGCCTGGCCAAAATTTGAATCGGAATACCCTCCCGCATCCGATGGCAGAAAATCGCGTTGCCTTTTCATACTGTAATCGCCGAAATGGGCGATTGTGATGATGATACAATTTTCTGGTACTGTAGCGCGCCAGCTACTGTCTTTCCCCAATACATAATTTCCCATTTTCAGGGAACCATCGGCTATATAAATATGATGATAGGCTTTGCCTTTTTGGTAATTAGCCGGAATTCGGATTTGAATCAGAAAGCTATCCTTCACCTGGGGTGAATAGATAACTCTTTTTTCAATTCTTTGTGAGTAGGAGGTTGTTACCAGTAACAACAGACTAATGATTGTAAACAGGCGTACCATGTTGCTGAAGATACTTGAAATTCAACGAGCATCATGGTTTTCGCCGCAATATAATGGTGGCATTCTGCTTAAGGTCGGCACTGAAACGAAGCTGATACTGCTTATCGCCATCCCTAATAACCAGCAAGCCGGTATTGGGCGGGTATGCACCGAGGTTTTCTGCAAACAGCACCAGCGTCAACTCATTTTGTCCGGAAGGAATCAAAATGTTCTTGCGGACGGCGCTTGCCTTTAGCCCCTGTTTTTCCAACAGGACTTCACCATTCAATAAAACACTTACGGTATCACCATCCACTTCGCCATTATCGTAAAGTGCAAGCACCAGGCTGTCGGAGCTAAACTCCACCATCTGTGGAGTAGCACTCACTCTTTCATTAATCCGCTCGGTAGTCGATTTCACAATAGGAGGCGATGTTTGCTGGGGTAGGTTGTTGTTGACAATATTGGCCTCTGCTTTCTTTTCCTCTTCCACCTTTTTGCTGGCTACCGGCTTTTCTTTAGTGGGTGCCTGCTCTTCTTTCCGGGCTATCGAGGGTTTCGGTTTTGGCTGCTCAGACTCTTCTGCCTCCTGCTTTTTTCTGGTTTGTTCTGCTTTGTTTTGATTCTTCACCACATCGGCCTTATCGGGACTGGCTTTTTCTTTTGGCTCCGATTGTTTGGTATTAGCTGTAGTTGCCTTTTGCACAGGTGTAGGAGCTGTTGCCGGCGCTTTTGCCTTCGCATAAAACTCCATATCCTTTCCCTGCTTCAACTCTTCCAGGTGCGGGAAGAGTTTTGAATTGTCGAGATTTTTTTCCTCTTTCAGTTCAGCTTTTCCTGATATGCTGTAAAATCTTTTTGTACGATTTGTTTTCCAATCGCCATCGAGTTGCCAACTGCTATCGGCTTCATTCATTCTGAAGGTATAGCTCACTTTCACACCTTTGTCAATCCTACCGCGGAAATTATACGACAGAATCTCATCGTCTTTTACTTCGCAAATATTTCCTTCCACTTTTCCTTTTACGCGCTTCACGATGTAGTAAAGCGTGTCGTTTACGATAAAGCTGTTTCGGGTGTAGCCGTAAACCTTATCCCTGTATTGGGTAAGCGCTATTTCAAATGATTGATCGTTGCGAATGGTGGTGCTGTCGTTACTGAGGGTGCCGGTCCACAGGCCGGTCAGCGCTTTTTGCGCAAAAAGGCAGGAGCTGGTCAATTGAAGGCCAATGAGCAGGATCAGGATTCTCATAAACGGGTGTCTGATAATGGATTCTGAACTGAAATAATAACGTAATTCCCTATCCAACATTGTGTATCCCCCATAAAGAAGCCTTCCGCTACGGCGGAAGGCTTCTTTATGGGGGATACTGTGGATATATCTTATCAAATTCCCAAATATCCAAATTTTCAAATTCGCTCTCTCATCGGTTCATACTCGCCAGGAACTCCTCATTATTCTTCGTGCCCTTCATTCGGTTGAGCAGCTCACGCATGGCTTCTTCGGTATTCATATCGGTAAGGTACACACGCAGCAGGTTCATTCTTTGCAGCACGTCCTTATCGAGCAGCAGGTCATCACGGCGGGTAGAAGAAGCGGTGAGATCTATGGCGGGGTAAATGCGCTTATTGGCCAGGCGGCGATCCAGCTGCAATTCCATATTACCTGTTCCTTTGAATTCTTCAAAGATTACTTCATCCATTTTGGAACCCGTATCTACCAGCGCGGTTGCGATGATGGTGAGTGAACCACCATTCTCAATTTTACGGGCAGCGCCAAAAAACTGTTTGGGTTTTTGCATGGCGTTGGCTTCCACACCACCTGATAATACTTTGCCCGAAGCCGGAGCTACGGTATTATGCGCACGAGCCAGGCGGGTGATGGAATCGAGCAGGATTACTACATCGTGTCCACACTCTACCAGACGTTTTGCTTTTTGCAGGGCGATGGTGGATACTTTAACGTGCTTTTCCGCTGGCTCGTCAAAGGTAGAAGCGATTACTTCGGCTCTTACGCTACGCTCCATATCGGTTACTTCCTCCGGGCGTTCATCCACCAACACCACCATCAGGTAACATTCGGGGTGGTTGGCCGCAATGGCATTGGCCACTGCTTTCAACAACATCGTTTTACCGGTTTTCGGCTGTGCCACAATTAAGCCCCGCTGACCCTTACCAATGGGGGTAAAGAGGTCCATGATGCGGGTACTATAATCGCTGGGGGTGGTAAAGAGGTTCATCTTTTCGAAAGGGAAAAGCGGCGTGAGATAGTCGAAGGGTACGCGGTCGCGCACTTCTTCAGGACTCTTGCCGTTGATAGCATCCACTTTCAGCAGCGCGAAATATTTTTCGCCTTCTTTGGGGGGTCGAACGGCACCCTGAACGGTATCACCCGTTTTAAGACCGAAAAGCTTTATTTGAGAAGGGGAAACGTAAACATCGTCGGGAGAAGAGAGATAATTGTAGTCGGAAGAGCGAAGGAAGCCGTAGCCATCCGGCATCATTTCAAGCACGCCTTCCGAGAGAATCACACCATCAAATTCAATATTGAATGTCTGCTCGCGGCGCTGATGCTGCGGGCGGGGAGGAGGGGCAGGTGCTTCTACTGGAGCAGGTTGTGCTGCAGGTCCATCTGTGGCAACGGCGGCTTCCTCTACCGGCTCAGCCATTTCGGCTTCAGCTGCGGCTGTTTCCTCTTCCTCTTTTTCGTCATTTTTCTTCCTTCCCCTGCGGGCGCCAGCTTTGTTATCCTCTTTTTTGGCGGCGTTATTCGCTTTTTTCACCGTCTTACGCTCAGGCTTTTCTTCACCACTATCTTCCACTACCGCTTCCTCGGTGGTAATACCTGTGGTGGTTTTAATAATGCGCTTACGTTTTCCTTTATCGTCGCCAGAGGGTGCGCCTTTGGAACCGGCAATTGCCTGGCTATCGAGAATCTTATAAACCAGGCCCTGCTTGTCTAATTTTTTGGCATTAGGGATGTTGAGCTGCTCAGCAATGTCCAGCAGTTCGGGAACGAGCATGTCGTTCAATTGCAGAATATCGTACATACAAAGTCTTGAAGGTTAACACGAATCCCAGGTCACAAATCAGAAAAAAAAGTGAAAAGGTTGAGTTTATATTGAATGGAAATGGAAAACCTGATGAGCTAATCTATAAGGGAGTGTAGAACTTACCAGTCGTCTTTCCGCTGCAAGTTTACGGCCTTTTTCGTAAAAACAAAAATTTTTGTCCGGGGCCCATGCTGCCAAAACACTCGTAAATCCTTGAAATTCCTGCTTTCGGGAAGGATTGCTTGTTATCTTTGCCCTCCGAATTTTCACATTATGTTCAACCAAAGAATCAAAATTAAAGACCTGCTGGCCCTGGATCCCCAGGGACAGGAAGTGACCGTGATGGGTTGGGTGCGTACTTTTCGCAACAACCAGTTTATAGCGCTGAATGATGGTTCCACCAATAATAATATTCAGGTGGTGGCTGAACTGGGAAAATTTGATGAAGAGCTGCTACGGCGATTCACAACTTCTGCCGCCCTGAAAGTGAAAGGGAAAATTATTCCTTCGCTGGGAAAGGGACAGAAAATGGATCTTGTAGCCGACAGCATCGAGGTATTGGGCGATAGTGATGCCGAATCTTATCCCCTGCAACCCAAAAAACATAGTCTTGAGTTTTTGCGCGAAAAAGCACATCTGCGTTTTCGCACCAATACTTTTGGATCGGTATTCCGTGTAAGGCATGCACTTGCTTTTGCCGTGCATAAGTTCTTTCATGAGAAAGGTTTTGTTTATATGCATACGCCCATCATTACCGCCAGCGATGCGGAAGGTGCGGGGGAGATGTTTCGCGTAACAACACTGCCATTGGATGGAACCGCACCACGCACCGAATCGGGTGAAATTGATTTCAGCGAGGACTTTTTTGGAAGACCGACCAATTTAACCGTGAGTGGACAGTTGGAAGGAGAGCTTGGCGCAACAGCATTTGGCGACATTTATACATTTGGTCCCACCTTCCGAGCGGAGAACTCCAATACAGCGCGCCACCTGGCGGAGTTTTGGATGATAGAGCCCGAAATGGCTTTTTATGATCTGGAAGATAATGCTAACCTCGCCGAAGAGTTTATCAAATACCTGATTCGCTTCGCGATGGAACATAATCGCGAAGACCTTGAGTTCCTGGCGCAGCGCCTCGCTGATGAAGAGAAGCAGTTGCCACAAGATAAGCGTAGTGAAATGGGACTGATGGAAAAGCTGGAATTTGTTCTCAACAACGATTTTCAGCGACTCAGCTATACCGAAGCCATCGACATACTTCGGGAAAGCAATCATAATAAGAAAAAGAAATTTCAGTACCCCATAACCGGCTGGGGAATGGACCTGCAGAGCGAACACGAACGCTACCTGGTGGAAAAACACTTTAAGAAGCCGGTGATACTGATGAATTATCCCGCGGCCATCAAAGCATTTTATATGCGCCAGAATGAGGATGGCAAAACCGTGGCGGCTATGGACATCCTGGCTCCGGGTATAGGTGAAATAGTGGGAGGCTCACAGCGGGAGGAGCGGCTCGATAAGCTGATGAAGCGGATGGAAGAAATGCATATTCCCGCCGAAGAGTTGTGGTGGTATCTCGATACCCGCCGCTTTGGTACGGTGCCCCATGCCGGCTTTGGCCTGGGCTTCGAACGCATGGTACAGTTTGTAACCGGCATGGCGAATATCCGCGATGTAATTCCGTTTCCCAGAACACCGAAGAGCGCAGAATTTTAAGTAGTACGTTATACGTAATACGTATAACGTACTACTCACGCCTCACGATTCACGATTCACGCTTCATGCACGCACATCACCGGCACTCTCGATTCAAAAACCAGTTGCCTGGTGCTGCTTTTCTTAAATATTCCCTGTAGCAATTTGTGCTTTTTGGGGATGGCGATGATGAGGTCGAGATTATTTTTTTCCGCAAATTCATTGATGCCGTCTTCGATATCTTCGTGCTCAATAAAATGGTAGTTGGGAACCAGATCGTGCAGGGCGGCATGCAGCAGTGCTGATTCGTGTGGAGTTTCGGGTCGAAACTGTTTGTTCCTGTAATCCACATTCAATACATGCAATTCGGCATTGAATTCTTTCACGATGTTGCGGATAACATCGGTGGGTGTGGTATCCACCACTTCCCGGAAATCGGCGGCGAGGCCAAGTTTTTTGATGCCCTTACTGTATTCTTTACCCAATGGCACGGCAATCACCGGCCAGGTAAGGTGCTTGATGGCAGTAAGGGTAGTGCTGCCAAATAGTGTGCGTTCCAGGGCGCTATGGCCCACGGCACCCATCACTACGGCAAAAGGTTGTATTTTTTCGCAGATGGATTGCAGTTCATCTTCCACCGAGCCCAGGCGCGCTTCGGTGTAAATCTTCAGTTGTCCCGAAGTCACATGTTCAAGTCCTTCTTTCAGTTTAGACAATTGTTGTTCCGCGCCTTCGCGCAATTCATCTACCGACACCAGCACCAGCGGCGCATCGCTGATAGCGATGGGCACCTGGTACACGTGAAGCAGCAGGAGGCTGGCATTGATGTCGAGCGCCATATCGGCGGCATAGTTCATGGCGCAGGTGGCAGCGGGCGAAAAGTCGGTGGGAACAATAATGGTTTTCATTTCCAGTAATTTGATATTAAAGCTAAGGATAAGCGCCAGTACCTGGCATGAGAATGATCAGTTTTTTCCCTGATTTGCCTGTGGAATTGTTGATTCTTTCTATCTGAAGGGAAAAGTACAGCATGCAAAGCATACCAGAACCCACACAGCGCAACCGGCCCGGTGTGCGCAAGCAAAGAAGACTGCTGGCAAAAATTGATATGACCCCCATGGTTGACCTGGGCTTCTTGCTGATTACTTTTTTCATTTTCAGTTCGCGACTTTCGGAGCCGGTGCAGTTGCCGCTCAACATGCCCAAAGAGGGACCACCGATCGACCTGGGGATGACCCCAGCCATGCATGTTTTGATAGAAGGTCCTGATGAAATTTACGTGTACTATGGTGATGCTGCTAACATCAAAAGCAGCGATGATTTGCTGCGCAGCAGCTTATCGGGCCAGGGTGGCCTCCGAGAGCTGATACAGCAACGGCAGCGCTATCTCGACGATATTGGATATAGCGAAGGCCGCAAAGCGCTGATGTTGTTGATAAAACCATCAGCTAATGCCAGCTACCGGCAGGTGATGGCGGTGCTGGATGAAGTGTTGATCAATCAGGTGGAACGCTATGTTTTGTTGCCACATTCGAAAGAGGAGAAAGGCTGGATGGGCCAGGGTGGAGCGAAAGCATCGCCTTTATGAGTGAAATTTGAAGGATTAGGATGACAACAATAGCGTGCTTAATTCTTAAGATCAAACCTTTCCCATCATTACTATTATATCATACTTTATCAACTCCCATACCTTATTCTTCAGGCAAATGGGGTCAAAATCAGCATCTGCCAAATGAAAGTTAGTGAGCTGCTTTCGTATTTCCTGGTAATCGTGAGAAAATGGATATTTTTCAAGATGTAAATCCAGCAGTTCGGTCACTTTGTATTGCTCAAGTATTTCATGGATATCCCAGAAGTCTTTTTTTCTGCCGCCTCGCTGGATTACATCAATTTTCATTGATGCTATCTCCTCAACAGTAGCCAATCTAATGCCATCTTCTAAATGCGGTGGTTGAATATATGGGTCTGTATAATAAAGATCCAGTTTAATGCTTTCTCTTTGGCTTTTGCCAACAGTATATGAAGCGCCTATTCCAATTAGTCCGTAGTTCTCTGTATGTACGTGACGATAATTCGATTTCAGGAAATCCTCAAGCTTCTGGAAGTCGATAGATCCATATGGCGCGTCGGTAAATAGATCAATATCAACTGACATCCTATGTCCTAACTGCAAACTGAGAGCTGTACCACCCACAAGGCGGAAGCTATTAAAAGCATTCGCCTGCATGATATCCTTCAGCACAGCTTTTAACAACGGCGACACAGTATTCCAGTACAACATGGCTATTCAATGTCTAATTGCATTAGGACCCTATCAATTTCTTTTTTTCCATAGAAACTGGTTATTTCTTGCTTTTCTTTTTGATTTCCCCTTTCAAATATTCGCCTTATGATGGCTTCTTTCTGCCGATGCCAATTTATGCTTTCAAGTGCCGTGTCCCAGAATAGAGCAGGCCTGAATTTTTCCAAATCAGGTTTGGTTTTAGGTTCATCCCGGCGCTTAATTTTTTCAATGTCGAAGTAGGTTTGGAGGATCATAAGAAAACCTTCATCGAGATTGAGGGCCTGTTCAATTTTCAAAGCAAGAGCCGTATTCATCTTGCGTTTGCCCTTGGTAATAGCCACCAGGGTTTGAGGATACTCTCCAATAGAAATGGCAAAGCGACCTTTTGGAAGACTTTTTTTCTGCAATTCCCTCTCCAGAAAAACACCCGGATGCAAACCTTTCAAAGCATACAATTCTTGAAAATTCATGATACAAATATAACAAAACTGTGTAAACATAATTGTTTATATTTTGTCAAACTTTGCCAACAATTCATAAACTTGTATAGTTTGCGCCCATCATGCCCGCAACAGCTACCCTCAATCCCGATCAAAAAGCCGCGCTCAAAGCCCTGCAAAAA
Organism: Terrimonas ferruginea; assembly: GCA_044463125.1. GTDB lineage: Bacteria > Bacteroidota > Bacteroidia > Chitinophagales > Chitinophagaceae > CAYMZZ01. The sequence goes on along the minus strand of JBIQMS010000007.1, from coordinate 6,625 downwards.
TTTGTGGAGCACCCGGCTGCGGACACTTTTGTGCTGAAGGGGTATGCGGGTACGGGTAAGACTTTCCTGATGCAGTACTTCGCGGGATGGTTGAAAGAGAACAAGCACGAGTTTACCCTGCTCGCCTCCACTGGTCGGGCGGCTACGGTGTTGCGCGGCAAAACCGGTTTTGATGCCAGCACGGTACACGGCGAGCTTTATCGCTTCAGCCGCATAGAGGGGGAGGAAGATGACCTGCCCCATGATGCGCCAGCCGACAGGTTCGGGCAAATGTCGCTACAGTTTGCCCTGCGCCCGCCCGATGAAGGCAAACGCATTTATATTATTGATGAGGCTTCCATGCTGGCCAGCGAAATAGCGGAGAACGAAGCACTGGTGAACTTTGGTTCGGGTCAATTACTTACCGATTTCTTTCATGCTGCTGGCAACAACAAGATCATATTCGTGGGTGATCCCGGCCAGTTGCCTCCCGTAGCACAGCCATTCAGTCCTGCCCTGGATATGGACTGGCTTGCTTCTCAACAACGCACGGCTATCAGCATTACGCTTGATAAGATTGAGCGTAATGATGCGGATAACGATATCCTGGTGCTGGCTTCCAATGTCCGCTCCATGACTCCCGATCCGGCTATCCGATTTCCACGGCTGCCTGCCCGGCATTTGCAAAATGTGGTGATTCATTCCTGTGACCAGGAAATGTTTGAAGATTATCTCCAGTGCTACCAGGAAAAAGGAACTTCCGGCGCACTGGCTGTAGCCCGCAGCAACAAACAGGTAGCGGCCATCAATAAAGATATGCGGGAGCAGCTTTTTGGCGAAGTAGATTTGCCCCTGAAAGCGGGGGATGTGCTGATGGTTGTTCAAAACAACAACTATGTTCCCCTCTCTAATGGCGATTTTGTGGAAGTAATGGAATTGGGAGAAACGGAAATGCACGTTAATCTCCTCTTTCAGCGAATCCGGATCCGGGCTTTATTATCGGGCATCGAATATGAATTGCTAATATCCCTCGACGTATTATATGGGCCCGACAGCAATCTGAGCCGCGACCAATCGCGCATGCTCATGATCGATTTCAGCCGAAGAATGTTGCAGAAAGGAATTAAGGTAAACTCGCCTGAGTTTAAGCAACGTATGATGCGCGACAAGGTACTCAATTGCCTGAAGGCAAAATTTGGTTATGCCGTTACCTGCCATAAAGCCCAGGGTGGCGAATGGGATGATGTGTACCTTTTCCTCAACTCAAAAATGTATGGTATGCCCCAGGCCGAGCTATTCCGTTGGTGGTATACGGCCATTACCCGGGCACGTAAGCGACTGCACCTGGCGAAAGGATGGTGGCTGGGAGGAGGAATTTGAGTATTTGGGAATTTGTGGATTCGGGTATTTGATGCCTTTTTGCTTCGAACTGAGCCAACACACCAGACGATTGAATCAAAGTCCATCGCGCTTCTCCTAAAATGTATCGGCTAAACCCAGCACTTTCATCTGCCTTTTCAACCGTCCATCCAAATTTTTCCACCCCCAAAAAACTTAAGAGCATGTTTTTCAGCGGCTTAAATCAAAACCTGTCCTATCTTATATCCATTACCTGAAAAAAAATGGTACTTGGTGTTGCATAGTACCATATTTCGCCTTAGCTTTGTGGCGTAGAGGAGTTGAAAGTGGTAAGTAGTAAGTTTTAAGTTGATAAGACTAAACGAAGAAATTGGGTCAGCTTTGGAAAGAGATGCGAATCGAACCCCAAAGACTTAAAACTTAAAACTTACAACTCAAAACTTCTTCCCGACCTCCTAACAATATTGTCTCAAAAGAAATGTGCAAGCAATGAATATCGAAAACACCCAGAGCCAGATGCGGAAAGGGATATTGGAGTTTTGCATTCTTTCCATCATCCGCCGGGGCGAGGCCTACCCCAGTGATATTGTGGAAGAAATGCGCAACGCCAACCTGCAGATACTGGAGGGTACCCTCTATCCCCTGCTGACCCGGCTCAAAAACGCAGACATGCTTACTTACCGTTGGGTAGAAAGCAACTCGGGCCCACCCCGAAAATATTTTTCGCTGACGGAAAAAGGCGAAAAATTTTACCAGGAGCTGGAACAAACCTGGAATGAGTTGTCAAACGGCGTAAACACCCTTACCACACTCAAACCTGGCAGCGAATCAACCTCAACTTCAACTTCAAATACTGACACATGAAAAAGATTATTAACATAAACCTGAGTGGACGCGTGATCCCGATTGAGGATGCCGCTTACGAAAAGCTGCAGGGATATATTGAAAGCCTTCGCCGCTATTTCGCCAACGAAGATGGCCGTGATGAAATCATCAACGATATCGAGAGCCGCATCGCCGAGTTGATGAACGACCGTGTGCGTAAAGGTGCCGCCGCCGTTACAGAAGCCGATGTGGAAGACATCATCGCCAGCATGGGCCGCCCTGAAGACTTCGAAAGCATGGGTGCTGAAGAAAGCGAGTCGGGTCCCAGTGCCGGACCCGCACAGGCTGAAACTGGACGCCATTCACGCGGCCGCCTTTATCGCGATAGCAGCGATAAGTTTATTGGTGGTGTGTGTAGTGGTATCGCCAACTACCTCAATACCGATCCGGCCATAGTAAGGATTCTCTTTGCCATCATTACTTTCGGGGGGTTTGGTCTCGGCTTCCTGCTTTATATCCTGCTTTGGATGATCCTCCCCACACGTGATCTGGATACGTATGGTGGTAAGCGACTTTTTCGCAACCCCGATGACCGCATGATTGGCGGTGTAGCCGGAGGCCTGGCCGCTTATTTTGGTTCCCGCACATCAACCGTGCGCCTGATTTTCGCCGCGCCCTTTATTTTCAGCGCGCTGGTGAGTATGCTCGACTGGTTTAGCTGGGGCCATGGTTTTAGCCTCTTCCCCAATATCTTTTTTGGATCGATCGGCGGCACCTTTTTCCTGGCTTATATAGTGCTTTGGATTGTGTTGCCTGAAGCCCGAACCAACTACGAGAAGATGGAAATGCGTGGGGAGAAGGTTGACGTAAACAGCATCCGGCAAAACGTACGTGAAGGTATGGGATCCGTAAAAGATCGTGTGAAAGGATGGAGTGAGGAAGTGAAGGAATCCGCACAGAATTTCAGCAGCAAAGCAAAGGATTTTGCCAATACGCGTGGAAAAGAGTGGGCCAGTGAGGTAAGCGAAACGGCGCGCCGCAGCGGCTCCGGCTTTGGCCATGCCATTGGGGTGTTGTTTAAAGCATTCTTTCTGTTTATTGCAGGCACAATTGCTTTCGCACTTTTTGTGGCGCTGATTGCCCTGCTCTTTGGCGGCATTGCCTGGTGGCCCATCAACAATTATTTGTGGACCAGCAAATGGCAGCAGATCTATGCCTGGGGCACTTTGATATTCTTTATCGCCGTTCCTTTGATCGCATTTATTACATGGGTTATTCGTCGGGTGATGCGCGTACGCTCACGCAGCAGTTATCTCGGTTGGACATTTGGCGCTCTTTGGACAGTAGGTTGGGTGAGCATGATCCTCCTTGCATCGAGCCTTTTCCGCGATTTCCGGGAGTATGAATCGGTAAGTGAAACGGTTCAGGTGGTACAACCCATCGATGGTAAAATGATTGTTGCCGTTACCGCTCCTGAATTGGAATATACCGGCAGCTATGGCTGGATCAATGATGATAGCGAAGGCTGGGACCTTTCAACGGACAGCCTCAAGCTGTCGTGGGTACGCTTCTCCATTGATAAAAGTGTGGATGACCAATACCATGTTACCATCCGCAAACACGGAAACGGGCGAACTGAAGAAGAAGCCCTGCTTCGCGCCTCAAAGATTCAATACAGTGTTAACTCCTACGACAACATTCTCGACCTGGCCAATGGATTTGCGGTAGATAAAGATTCAAAATACAGGGGTCAGAATGTAGAGATAGAAATACAGGTTCCGGTGGGTAAGAAGATCCGTTTCGACCGTACCGTACGCGAAAAACTGAATGCCGATGGTCCCCGTATTAAAACCAGTCGCAACAGGCGGGTGGTGGACCTGCAATGGGATGACTACGGCCGATATTATTTCAAGTCGGAAGTAGACTATACCATGGATAGTGAAGGAAACCTGCGCGATGAAGACGGTCGGATTCTGAACCGATATACCGGAAGGTCCTATGAATCGCGCCGCAACCGGGTTGAACCCGACAGTGCTGAGATAAGGAGGCAGGTGGAAGAACAAAAGAAAAAACTGGATGAAGAAGCCGAGCGCAGGATACGGGAAATGAAAAGAAATAGTAACGATACCCAAAGATCCAGCACCAAAAATGAATCAATGAATGATAGCGAAGAAGATTTTGCGGGAATTGGCTCCCCTTCTGTTTTGTCGCTGATTAAATGGAACTAAAATACGGGCCGCGATAAAATAATAGGCCGGGCTGTAACCTGAAAGGACAGCCCGGCGTCAAAGCCAGCACAACATTGCCAGTATAGCCGTGGAGCCCTGTGCTGCCATTAACCATAAACCCTTAACCTGATTCAAGATTGGTTGAAGTTGACGCCCGATGTCGATCGGGCAGGTCAGGCCCCCGGAAGGGGGCTTTCCCTTTACGTGAGGCGTGAATCGTGAGGCGTGAGGCGGGTGTTGAAGGTTTAGAGTTTAAGGTTTAAGGAATGTTCAGAACAATTTTTCAATTGAATAGCCATCCAGGACTTTTGACCTTCCCCCTAACTTTAAACCCTAAACCTTAAACCTTAAACATTAAACCTTAAACCCTACCCCCCCCTCACGCCTCACGATTCACGATTCACGTTTTCCGCCTTACATTTGTCCCCAATTAACAATCAACATGAAACGTACACCTTTTACCGAAAAACACATTGCCCTGGGTGCCAAGATGGTCGATTTTGCCGGATATCAAATGCCGGTGAGCTATACCGGAATCAACGATGAGCATGCCGCCGTGCGCCGCAATGCGGGGGTTTTTGACGTGAGTCATATGGGAGAATTTATTCTGAAAGGTGAAAATGCCCTGGATCTTATTCAACGCGTAACCAGCAATGATGCTTCCAAACTGAAAAAAGGCCAGGCTCAGTATAGCTGCCTGCCCAATGCCGATGGCGGGATTGTGGACGACCTGCTGGTTTACTGTATTGAAGAGAACAAAGTATATATGCTGGTAGTAAACGCTTCGAATATTGAAAAGGACTGGAACTGGATTCAGCAGCATAATTCAGAAAAGGTGGAGATGCATAATATTTCTGATAAAACAGGTCTGCTCGCTGTACAGGGTCCCAATGCTACCCGCATACTGCAGCCCCTGACGGATATGGACCTGCTCAACATGAAATACTATACTTTCACCAAAGGTCGTTTTGCTGGTGTTGACAATGTGCTGGTGAGCGCTACTGGCTATACCGGCGCGGGTGGTGTGGAGATTTATTTTGAAGACAAAGAGGATGATGCCGAGAAAATCTGGAACGCGATATTCGAAGTAGGGGGTAGTTCCGGTATTCGCCCCATTGGGCTCGGTGCCCGCGATACCCTTCGCATGGAAATGGGTTATTGCCTCTATGGCAACGATATAGATGATAACACCAGCCCGCTTGAAGCCGGCCTGGGTTGGATCACAAAGTTTAGCAAGGAATTTGTAGCAAGTGATCGCCTGAAGAAGCAAAAGGAAGAGGGTGTGGAACGCAAGCTGGTTGGGTTTGAAATGATCGACAAGGGTATTCCCCGTCATGGCTACGAAATCAAAGACCAGGGTGGTGCTACTATCGGCCATGTTACAAGCGGCACGCAGTCGCCCAGCCTGGGCAAAGCTATTGGAATGGGTTATGTGCGCACCGCATTCGCCGGCATCGATACGCCCATTTTTATCAAAGTCCGCGATAAACTACTGCAGGCAAAAGTGGCCAAAATCCCTTTTTCCTAACTTAAAACCTACAACTTACAACTTATAACTTCCCCATGCCCACCCTTCACCTCACTACCTTCATCGCCGCGCCTGCCGAAAGGGTTTTTGACCTTTCGCGCAGCATCGACCTGCACAAAGAGTCGATGAGCCGCTTTAAGGAAGAGGCTGTATCGGGTGTACGCTTTGGATTGATTGAAAAGGACGAAACCGTAACCTGGAAGGCCCGCCATTTTTTCAAGAACCGACTCCTGCGCGTGAAGATTACTGAGATGAAGAAGAAGGAAATGTTTACGGATGAACAGATTGAGGGCGATTTCAAAACACTTCGTCACGAACACTATTTCAAACCCTGCGATAACGGCACCATCATGATCGACATCATGAATTTTGAAGCGCCCTATGGAATGGTAGGCAGGATGTTGAATACCGTGTATCTCACCAAATACATGCGCCGCATGCTGGAACAAAGGAATAAAGTGATTAAAGATTATGCGGAAGGGGAGAATTGGAGGCAGTTGTTGCAGAAAGGATGAATATGTTGTACGTATTACGTTTTACGTAGTACGTTTTTTCGTTTAAAGTTTAGGGTTGAAAGTTTAATGTTGAGGGGTTAAAATTTGAAAATAGGAGACAAGGATTATTGTGTTTTCCACATATATAAGATCATTCAACCTTAAACCCTAAATGACAAATAGCACAAGATCGTTAACAGCCAAAATAGCAG
>JBIQMS010000006.1:0-144595 GCA_044463125.1 Terrimonas ferruginea | reverse complement strand
CAAAAGTTTTGCTGTCGGCAAAAACCTCCTGCATCTGCACCGCATCAAACAGCGGGGAATACCTTGCAAAATCCGGTTTGTGCATGTCTTGTTTCAATCAGTTTACACATCCAGCAGAAACGCTATTCCTGCAATTTACCGGCACGGAGTTTTCTTTCAACGGAGCCAAAGTACACTACACAGAGTACCAGCACCAGCATAGGGGCCAGCGAAAAATAGAAAGCATTTTCACCCCCTATTCTCGCAAAAAGATAGCCAACAAGTTTCGAACCCAGGGTACCACCAAGCGCGGAAAAAATCACCAGCAGGCTGGCCATGGGACCATGCAAACGCTTTTCGGTAGCGCTCAACACAAAGGAATTGATCATCGGATACAGGGGAGCCAGGAAGAACCCAATTAGCGGAAAAACATAGGCGATCAGGGGTACGTCGGCCAGGCTTTCAACCGGGGCCGCAGATAGTGATGTTGTTTGCGGCAATATCAGCAATACCATCAGCGCCGCGCCACCCAGGCAGAATAAGAGAATGGCTATCCAGGATATTTTTTTCACCAGAAGCGAAGAAAGATAGCGGCCCAGGGCAATCGACAACATCAGGATCACGGCCAGGTAAATACTCACGTCTTCAGGAAGATGCAGCACATTTTTGTTGAAGCTGGGTAGCCAGCTCATAATACCCTGCTCCGTCATCACATACATAAAGGCAGAGAGGGCGAATACCGCCACCAGGGGTCGGGCCAGCAATCTTATCATTTGCTTTATATCGTCGCGCGCGCTGCTGCCGGGCAACTGATAATTTAGGTTGAATGGCGTAGTCAACAACAATAGAAACGAAACCGCGATAAGCCCAGCCAGCAGCAGGTAGATCCGCAGCCATGCATCCGGATCGGTATCGCTGTAAAACTGAGGAAACAGCACCATGGCCGCGGCTATCCCAATCATGAAAAAGCTTTCGATGGAGCTTAAGAGGCTTTTATGCGCGTTATCGCTATTGGTCACCAGCCCTACCAGCGCATATACCGATACTTTCACGATGGCGAAAGCGATACCCACACAGGCAAAGAGTAATTGCACGAAGCCAAAGCTGTTGCCGAAATACATGGCCAGGCAGCCCGCAAATACCAGGGCCAGCGCCAACAACATGCCCCGCTTATACCCCAGTCGGGGAAGAAAGGAGCCCACCAGAAATGAAACAGCCGCGATGGAAAGATCCTTAAAACCTTCGAGGTTGCCGGCCTGCAATTCTCCCACGCCATAACGTTCCTGCGAACGCAGGATAAGAATCCCCACGCTGTTGAGCAGGATGGCAAATACAAAATAGTTGATGTACAGGGAAACCCTGATACGGAAATGCGTCATAGCCTTTAAGATTTATTCATGGGGAAACGGTAGCCTGTCAGAGCGAGCCACCAGGCACCAGCACCGCATCGAGCGTAACTTCGCGGATGATGGCATGATTGGAAAGACAGGATAGCATTTGCGAAAAAGCCAGTTTACCCAACTTATAGCCGCTGGTTTCTACATAAGTTACCCTGGGTTTGTAAAGGGTGGGAATAAAACCGTTGCTGATGCTGACGATCCGGATATCTTCCGGCACGCGCAAATTCAACTCATGAATGGCATACATTACGCCAATCAGTATCAGGTCGCCCATGCAGAAAACCACATCATAGTCTCCCTTTTTGCTGAGGGCTTCGAGGGCCAGCTTTCGGGAAGTTTCAATACCTTCCGGATAATCGATGGTGATTTTTGTATCCGGCGCTTTGCGGGCAAAGGTTTCACAAAATGAGGCTTTGCGGCTTCGGGTAATACTCAGGTGCGGATGACCAAATAATCCCAACACACTCTTCAGGTCTTTTTCAATAATGGCTTCGGCAGCAATGCGCGCCGCGGCCGCATCGGCCTGGCACACTTTGTTGTACCCATCCATCTCGGGTACCCTGTCGAAAAACACGATAGGCACATCCATTTCCATCAGTTTACGGAAAGGCGCCATATCCTCAATTTCGGTGGAGATGGAAGCGAAAAGGCCCGTGATCATCTTTTTCCGGAAAAGGTGCAGGTTGGCCACTTCGGTTTCCAGGTGATCGCGCGACTGCATGATGATGATGGAATAGCCATGCAGGCGGGCTTCTTCTTCCACGGCTGAAATGAAGGTGTCGTAAAAAAAATTATCGATGGAAGGAACCAGTATGCCTAAAACGTTGGAACGGCGGGTGCGAAGCTGCACCGCATTATTATTGGGCTCGTACTCGAGGGCTTCCGCCAGCTCTTTCACTTTGCGCTTGGTCGCGTCGGCTATGTCGGGATGATCCTTCAAGGCACGCGATACCGTCGATATGCTGATTCCAAGCACTGAAGAAAGCTCCTTCAAGGTACTCTGCTGCATAGTTCTCCCAATTGTGTTAAGTAGTGGTCAGGCAATCACTCCCAATTTAATAATTATCAGGCATTTTGCATGCAACTTTTTTTAAAGTTGCGGCAATTCCGAAGTGTTTTGCATAAAAAAAATGCCCCCTCCATGGGGGCATTACGAAAAATGGGCCACTATTAACGCCCTGTATCGGTTTAAAAACGGACACTCATACCCAGATTCACCACATAATCGGAGAAAGCAGCGTCGCCTTGTTGAAAGGTACCGCTGATGGCAGACCTTTCTCTGTCTGTCACACTTTGTGTACGGTTACGCACAATGGAAACCGGCACGGTCAGAAACCAGTTGGTTTTCTTGCCCATCAGGTTCACGCCCGGCTCCACGGAAATGGCATAGCCTGGGCGACGAAAGCCGTTGCTGCTGCCTATGGCATCGTAAACGGGTATACCATCCACCCGGCCTCCTGCCATAAAGCTCCACTTATTCACCATATAGGAAACGCCTACCCGAGCCATGTACTGATCGGGTACGCTGCAAATGGTTTCGTTCCACAAAGCTGGCGAAAGGGTTTCGCGATATGTACGGGTACCATTGGTTTCGCGGGGGTTGAACAAATAATAGACGTTCCCATACAGACCAAAACGATGCGAGAAATTATAATAACCATTCAACTCGACGGTGAATCCGGTACCGCCATCACCCAATTGAATGGATTGATCTACGGTACGTAATTCGCTTTCACCATTGGGCCCCACGTTGTGCCAATAATCCATATAGTTGTAATCGCCGGTGGCCAACTTGATGCCCATACCAACCTGCAGGTTACCCTTATGCGCTTTAGCGGGATCAAAAACCCAGTAGTAGGCACTCAGGCGCATATCGCCCAGGCCGAAGGATTCGGTGTTGCGTCTTTCTCTTTTCTGATAAGAACCATTCACCAGACCATGTTCGTAAAGTGAGGAACGTACATTGGAAATAATGGGCACATTCAGCAAGATGGACCAGCGCTTATTGAGCAAACGCATAATGGACAGATCCATCGAATGCGTATAGTTGATCACTTCAGTATGTTGTTCCAATCTCTCTTTCTGTTCCTCTTTGCCTTTGTAATGACGAAATGATTTGAAATAACGGTAGTTGGCATTGAACTGCCATTTGGCGTTGTCTTCACCCGGCTTTTGCAGCGCGCAGGATGTACCTGTGCTGCGAATAGCTACACATCCCTGTGCTGTAGCCTGTTGATTCAATAATACGATTGCCATTAAAAGCAGTATAGTATAGCGTTGCATGATATTTTGGTTTAATTGATGAGTTATTTTTTGAACTTCAGATTCTCTACGATATAGTTTCCCACTTTGCGGCCAAACTCTGTGCTGACGATACAGGAACTATGGAAATGAATACCCCCATAGAAGCGGGCCCAGTTGTTTTCCTCTGCGGCATGCCTGAACGAAGTGTAGGATCGGCTGTCGATTCCAAATTCCAGTTCCGAGGTATCGGTATAAGCGAAGTTGTCGCCAAAAACAGCGGTGAGCGCTTCCGCATTGGCCGACGAAACGGTGGAATGTCCGCAGGTGTATTCCGGAAACGGAGGGGTTTGCAGGAGCGGTCGCCATTCCGGATCAATGTATTTATTGATCACGGTTTCCGGGCGGGCGGTATTGTGCCGGAACTTCTCATCCCAGCAATGGATAAACGCATCGAACTGCGCGATAGCCGTAATGGCATAGGCATATACCGTAGAAGGCAGATCGAATCCTGCCTTTTGAGCGGCAATGCCTACGATGGCCATCCAATGTCCGGGGGGTGAAAACTTCTTGGTACCAAACATCACATGGCCCGATACATTCAGCTTGAACGGGTTATCGTCCCAGAAATTCGCGATATGTTTTTGCTCCTCCGTTAGGCTGTCTACGGCATTTTTAATGTTCATCACTTCTTTGTAATAAGGGCTGCCGGGTTCCAGGCTAAAAGGAATGGGCGGGGGCGGTACAAACTGATCCGCGCTATCGAGCACCAGGGTTCTGATCAGATTCCAATGCGGCTCCATAGCGCTGGTATAGGCAGGTGGTGTAGGCACCCAACGACCCGGAGTATCAATCACGGTATATTTAGGCGCGCTGCGGGTTTGCGCATAATTATCCCCCTTGCTCCAGTTGATGATATGATTGGCCACGCTGTCGGAAAAAGCAACAGTATTCTTCAGAACAGCAGAGGGCATACCTGCATCCCGCATCATATCTTTCAGCGAGTCTACATATTCCTGCATACTTCCGGCCGGAAAAGTGACCGCCTCGCCTACTTTACTGAATGCCAGCATAGCTGCGAAAGAGTAATCGATTGTCAGGCTGGTATCTTGCGCCGGTAAAGGCTTCAGATCGTTGAGCTGACCCGACAGTGAATAATACTGATCCGGATAGGCCGCCGCGATTACTTCATATGCCGCTACACTGGCATACATGTAGTTCCGCGAAGCAACAATGGGACTAAAATTGTTGCCCATCACCACCGTATTCAGCTCATGAACCAATTGGCTAAAAATGATTGGATCACTGCTCAGTTTCTGGTAATCTCCTTTCTTTTCGGTGCAGGCGGAAAGGCACAGGCCCATCGCCAGCACCATGAGTATATTTCTCAAAGCAATCTTTGTTTAGTGGGAAAATCAATACATCACCTGACCCGCCACATGGCAGGCCTTTATCGGTCGATCAGGCAATGTAACAGGGAGGTTTGCTGGCTTGCGCGATATATACGCTGGCTAATGGTTCTGTGCCGGAAATAAATGGTTTATTAGAAGATGAATTGTCGTCGGCGACATAAATGCTGTAAAGCCGATCATCAAAGTCGGCGCTCATTGGCTTCTTGGCGGTAGACGCAGCTTTCTCGCTTTTGGGAAACTGAAGACCATTGGCTTTGGAATAATATTCCTCTCCTGCCGCCTTCACATCTGTCTTCTTTTCATTGGGAATACAAAGCAGCACGAGCTGCCCATTTTCGATCTTGCGCTTTACATAAGTATAATAGCGTCCATCTACTTCCACTTCTCCATAATGTCGTTCAAAATCGGGTTGGTTAAGCTGATAGGGAACATCCAGATCTATGCGCACTTCGAAAAGATCCGATTCTTCGTAGTGGCCATCATCTATCCGCGCTTCCTGTTCCTGTTCTGCACGCAAAGCCATTAGCGAGGTTACAAAACGGTAACCGCACCAATTGAAAAGCAGCAGTGCGAGAATAAGTATGGCAGCAGTTTGTTTCAAGTTTCAAAAGGGATTTGACCCCAAAAAATGATGTATCAATTTAGTTTATTCTCCCCTGATCACAAAACTTTTCTTCGCAGGGCCAATACCCTTTAGGGTAAGGCTTTTCCAATGGGCTGGCAATACCGATTTACGTTGCGTAATTCCTGTGGGGCCAATCTCGAGACCGCCAAAACCCATGAGCACAGCCTGCAAAACCCCACCAGCCCCAGTGGCAAAATAGGGGTTGGTTCCGCCTTTGGTTTCCGCAATCACCCGGAAGGGAGGATTGAGGTTGGGCCGATACGCATCCTGAAACCAATGCCAGGCTTTTTCCCGGTTGCCCAGCCTTGCATAAAGCAGGGCGAAAATTCCCTGCGTCATCGCCGGGGTACCCTCATTCGGCACGCGCTGCTCATAATATTCGAGGTCGAGCCGGATGCGCTTTGGATCAGTAACCTCAGATAAAGGATATGCCAGCAGGTTCACATCGGCCTGCTTGATTCCCTCGCCCTTATAACTGGCATGCTCCTTTGTAACACCATTTTCCATTACGAGAACGGGTATGTTGTTAGCAACATTATCCCAATCGGCATCGGCTTTCAAACCCAGCAGTTTTGCTGCCGCAGTGGCATAGCGTAGGTTGGCTTTAGCCGCCGCATTGGTAAAGGCATTATTGTCCACATTCTCGGCCCATTCATCGGCAGCCACCACATTGCGGATATCGTAGCGGCCGGGGCCATTTCTTTCAACCCGGCTGGCCCAAAAATCGGCCGTGGCCGAAAGAATGGGCCAACCTTTTTCCCGCAACCAATCCTTATCCTGCGTTACACAGTAATAATTCCAGGCGGCAATAGCCACACATGCGGTGATATGATGTTCGAAGGGACCACTTAATGCCCACACGGGTGTTTCCTCCACGCCAGAATCCGCACTTTCCCAGGGAAACATGGCGCCACGGTATCCTTTACCAAATGCATTGCGCCTTGCCGCATCCAGGCGCTGATAGCGATATTCCACCATACTCTTTGCCAGGTCGGGATGCATCACCAGCACGGCAGGAAACATCCACAGTTCGGTATCCCAAAACACATGGCCATTGTAACCCAAACCACTTAAGCCCATAGGTGAGGGCGATAGCGCGGCGCCTTCTCTGGAGAAGGAATAGAGATGGTAGAGCATGCTGCGAATATCCTGCTGGCTTTGCGGATCCCCTTCCACAATGATATCGCTCTCCCAAAGTTTTGCCCAAGCCTGCTCGTGCAGACGAATCAGCCGGTCGCGGCCTTCGAGTTTGGCAAAAATGGTCAGTCGCTCCGCTTCATTCAACGGATCGGCATGATGCGCCGACGTAATGGAACTTCCCGCAAGGGAAAAGCGATAGCTCTTTCCGGCACTCAGGTTCTTACTGAATTTCATCAGGTGGCGGTTATTATCCCACATTTCATGTATCACCCGCGGCTCTTCGCCATGTTTTTCTTCAAACAAAAATGTATTGCTGGCACAGAGGAGCAATTTGCCGGTAGGACTTTTGGCGGCTGATGTGAGGAGGCTAATTAACACGTGCGGACGATCTATTTCATTATAATAATTCTCCACATCGCGCAAGGCATCCGGTGCTTCCATCACGCTGGCTGCCCCCATGCGAATATTTTTTTGGGGCTCCACCACTATGTCCATCAATGCCGTGAAGGGAAGTTGCCGCAACGCATAGTAGGTATAAGAAATGCGGGCCATGTCGCCATAATCGAACTGCATGTGAAAAGCCGCTTTTTGCATATCCAGTTCCTGCACGGGATTGCGGATCAACTTAGGATCGAGGTTCCGGCCTTCAATTTCCAATTGCATATTGAGCAGATTGAAACTGCGCAAAAAATTGCTGACCCTGCCTCGCCCGTAAAGGTCGTAAGCACCGGCCAGCACCACTTCTTTTACGCGGAAAGGTTCCGGTGAGGATACGATACCCAGCATACCATTGGCTACGGTTATGCCATAATAATCGCCCATCGTATCCGTTTGAGCCCTCAGCTTCCAGGGATCCTGGGCCGAGAGGCTGTTTGCCAGCAGGCCAATGAATAGCGTCAGAATAAAGTTTTTCATCGCAATCGTTTGAAGATGAAAGAATGTCTTGAACAATGTTATATTCCCTGCTTGTTTTATATTCATGAATATTTCCAAACAGCTTATGAAGAAATACTGGTTGATTCCCTCATTGATGGCATTGGTTCTGCTTCTGTTGATTTATCTGCTTATTCCTTCTGTGATCCGCAACAGCCATACAGTAGCATTTCGTGCTAATGCCAATGCGGTGAAAAGGGTCTTGCTCGATTCCAACAGTTCTTCTCCCTGCCTGATGAACTTTCCGGATAGTGGACAAATTGTAAACAGGGAAAGACCTCAACAATTCAGCTATTCCATCACTGGCCGTTTGCCCACAACCCTGCTGATCAAAGCGGAGTCAAGGCAGTTGGATGCGGCCACGGCCCTTCACATTTTGCCCGCGGGCCCGGACTCGGTTTGGCTGGAATGGATAAGCCAGGTACCCACTTCCTACAATCCCCTGAAACGCTGGCTGGCCTGGCGGAAGGCCAAAGCATTGTCGAGGGAAATGCAGACGGAACTGGAAAATCTTCGCGTTTGTCTTTCTGAATCCAGGCGCCTTTATGGTTTTTCGATCCAGGAAGAAAGGGTGCAGGATTCGCTGCTCGTTTCCACGTCCGTCAGCGGTAAGCAGGAAGCGGATATCGCTACGGTTTATCAACTCATTGATGAACTCCGCGCCTTCATTCAAAAACACGGAGCAGTGGCTACTGGCCATCCCATGCTCAATTACACCAGGACCGACAGCAACTTTATTACCCGTGTGGCCATCCCGGTCAACAAACGCCTGCCTTCCGAAGGTCGCATAGCCTGGCGATGGATGCTGGGTGGTGGCCGCATACTGGTAACCGAAGTGGAGGGTGGACCCTCACGTGTGCGCCAGGCTTTCCACGAAATGGAAAATTATGTTCGCGACCATGGCCGTACTCCGCCCGCCATTCCTTTTTACTCGCTGGTAACCGACCGCCGTGCGGTAAGCGATACCAACCAGTGGGTGACAAAGATCTATTACCCTGTAATGTGATCTCAGGGTTTCAGTATAATCAGACTTGCTGGACCATTGTTGCGTGCAACAACAACGGCCGGTCCTGCGGGCATCCGTACATGCGCTAATTGCCTCACCTGGCCCTGTGTCATCCATCCTTCTATGGGCCGCCAGCTTAATTCAGCTTTGCTATCCATCTTAAGCCAGGAACCAAAATCCGCATCATAACGGCCCATTTGTATATTGTTGTCGTAATAATTGCCCATCAGCATCATGCCCGCTCCTTTGCCCGATTTTGTGCCCAGGCCCAGTCCGGCACGCAAGGGTGCCAATTGCTGTTGCCAATTGAGAGCCTTCGTGGTAAAATTGCCCTTTCCGTCATTGACCAGAATAGCATTGGCGGCAAAATCGGCTTCCCATAATCTCGCAGCTTTCAGTTTTTCGGCGCCCAGCAGATCGGGCAGGCTGGCATTGGCAAAATCTTCGGCATAAAGGTATTTTTTCCGGAGAATGGGAATCTGCTTTTCCAGTTCCGCCTTATTGGCAAAGGGTAACTCACGCCCACGGAGATAATAAGTCATCACCTGCTCATGCTTGCCATTATCATCAAAATCATTAAAATATAATCGTACGGGTTCCTTGCTGGTAGGCTTCAATCTTCCGTTCAATCCCATGTTGCCGGCAACAATATCCAGATCTCCGTCGCCATCTATATCAAAGGGTTCTACAAAATTCCACCAGCCCTTCTCAGGGCCAAGCGGCTTTGGCATAAGTCTGTTCCCCTCGCGCATCCAGGCCGTGATGGCGCCCCATTCCAGGGCCAGCAATAAGTCTTCGTCACCATCCTGGTCAAGGTCCACCCATTTCGCGTCGGTCACCATACCGGCACTGGCCAGTTCCGCATTCCATTTATCCGTGACTATACTAAACTTTCCCTGCCCATCATTCTGCAATAGATACGATTCCGGCATTTGCCCATACTCCCAGGGTACGGTGCGCGCGCCGATAAAGATATCGGGCGCTTTATCGCCGTTGATATCGGTAACGGCCAGGCACGATGCTGTTAAAAACAATCCTGAAAAGGCATCCGACTTTCGTTGAAGGTTACCCTGTCCATCATTCAGATAGAGCCGGGGTTCATTATGCAGATCCTTTCCATAAAACTCATTCCCCGCACTGGCGACTACCAGGTCTGGGTGTCCATCGGCATTCATGTCCATCCAAATGGCGTCCACATCTTCGTACATGCTATCCTCCAGCAATGCCGGCGAACTTTTATGCAGGAAGCCGCCTCGGCCATCCTGCAGATAGAGCTGCGCTACCTGGTTGCGGGCGCCTCCCAAAAAAATATCCTCCCATCCATCGCCATTGATATCCGCAACGGCCAGTGCGGGTCCTTCCGTAGAAAGCATATGCGGGATCAGCGGTTCCCGGTCAAACTCCACAAAATGATTTTCGCGATGAACAAAATCAATTCCGGCGGCAGCGGTAATTTCTTCCCATACAACGCCTTTATCCCTTGCATCCCCCTCCGGTATAGCCTGCCAGCGGGGCAAACCCTTTTGATAAGTTTTCTTCAGCACCTGCTTATAGTTTTCCGAACCGGGCACCTGAATTTTTTCCTTCGTGTTGTCCGGCCACACCAGCAGAATGGAATCAATCCTGGAAACATCACCCAACCCAATCAGCATGGGGGCGTCGCTGGAAGAAAGAAAACCCCTCGCGGGAAATTTTTCGTATAGGCGCTTTTCTTTTCCTTCAAATACCCATACCCTGGCGCCAATGGCCTGGCGGTTGGCTTCGGGCCCCCGCAGCCATAGCTGCAGCACAGCAGCTTTAGTTGTGTCCTTATGCAGGTTCCGATAAAGGGTAGCGGGGGCATCGATATTATTCACAACAATATCCAAAAACCCGTCATTGTCAAAATCCGCATAGGCTGCTCCATTACTGAAACCGGGCATTTCACCCTTTACAGCAGCTCCCCTGTCTTCGAATTGAAAATCCCCTTTATTTTGAAAGAACTTATTTGCCAACCGAATCTCCGGAAACTTTTTGATCAGTTCCATATCCTTATCCTTCATCGCATTGTTCGCGATGCTTTTCCGCACTTCGGTATTGGAAACGAAATTGACATAATCAATATCATTCATCCGTTTGGGAATTCCATTTGAAATGAACAGGTCCTTATATCCATCGTTATCAAAATCCATCCAAAGCGGCGACCAGCTCCAGTCGGTGGCGGCAATGCCGCTATAGAGGCCCAGCTCGCTGAATTTTCCTTCCGGACGGTTCCATTGCAGGTTATTGCGGGTGTATTGATGCGAATAGCCCACTGAGATTTTATGCTGAAAAATATCGTAAGCATCTTCTCCCAGGGATCGTTTCAGAATAACCGCATCCTCGGGCAGCATGTCCACCGAAATGATTTCCGGTCTTGCATCGTTATTTACGTCGGCCGCATCCACACCCATCGAAAACTGGCTGCTGTGCTGCAACAGCTCCGTTGCCATTTCGCGAAAGCGTCCATTGCCCTGGTTGATGTAGAGATAATCATTTTCGTGAAAATCGTTTCCGATATAAATATCCGGCCAGCCATCGCCATTGATGTCGGATACGGCAATACCCAATCCATACCCGATAGCGGATCCCTGGATTCCGGACTCTTCCGTGGCGTCAGAATAACGCCCATTGTCGTTACGATAAAGCCTGTCGCCCGATAGGGGGTGTCGGGTATTCAGGAATTCTTTGCGCGGACGAAAAGTGCCATTCTCGTGTACGGAATGATTGAGCAGAAACATATCCAGGTCACCATCCAGGTCATAATCGAAAAAAGCGGCCTGGGTGCTAAAGCCTTTGAAATCGAGCCCATATTCCGCGGCTGCTTCCCGAAAACGCGGAATACTATCGGCGCCAATACCTTCATTGATCAGGAGCAGGTTGCGACTATCAAGGGTTTCATACTGCCCTACCCGGCACACATAAATATCCATCCAGCCATCGTTGTTGATATCCACCACCGATATGCCGGTGGTCCAGCCCCCATCGGCGGGAATCTGTGCCGCTTTGGTAACGTCTTTGAACCGAAATTCACCCTCGTTCAAATAGAGTTGATTCTGCCCCTGGTTGGAACCAAAGAAAATATCGCTGCGGCCATCGCCATTAAAATCAGCCACGCCCACGCCGCTGCCATTGTAGAAATAGATATATTTAAAAAGGTTGAACTTTTCAGAATAGCTCAGCTCATTGCGAAATTGAATTCCTGTTTCTTCCGGTCCAAGTGATTCAAACAGGTATTCATCCGACTTTCGATCATGCGAGCCACATCCTGACAGATAAATGAGGAGGATTAGCCAGAAGCCGTGCCAGCTCTTCAGGCTTCTTCCCAAGTTTGTATCCTTATATCGTCCTGCTTTTCGCATAGTCAATAGCTATCGTTGTATAAACTCAGTTAGGGCTTCCGGAAAACCAGATGTTGTTGATTATTCCGAATTACTATCAATTTAAAGTTTCCATTCCACTTCAGGGCCAATAATCCTTTCGTTTCTCCCGGAATCCATAAGCCCGATTCCTTTTGGTTTAAGGTCCGGAACGCTCTGCCGCCTTTTCCCAGCAGCACAAGTCCGGGAATACCATCGGCTTTGCCAAACTGGGGAGGTTCCCCAAACTTGTTGCCGGCCAGCACGAGGTCGGTAATGCCATCGCCATCCAGGTCTTCGGCCAGTATGCTGCTTACTACCGACAACTGCGCTTCAACGGGCAATTTCTGCACATCAAAGCTTCTGTTACTCTTGTTGTATGCAACAACCGATGAAAGGTAATTGATCGTGCGCGTTTCACCTTCCATTTCTTCTACTGCGGGAAACAGCTCCTGGATAGTTCGCGGCGCGTAATCCCTGTTCCGGAGATTTTGTTTTTTCAGCGAGGGGAACTGATCGGTAATATCCCTCTTCAGAAATACCGGCATATCGCGCCCTGCTACGGTTTTGGTAAGAAAAGATTCCCAGCTTCCGTTGCCATCAAAATCGCGGATCCAGATTTTGGCGGGACTTTCGGTTGAAGGCTGCAGATAACCATTTTCACCCCTGTTGCCAATTGCCAAATCCAATTGACCATCCTGGTCAATATCAGCCAGCAGTATGGTTTGCCAGGCTCCTTTCAACTGCTGCAACCCGGTATTCTCCCATTCCGTAAATTGAAAGGGCTGTGGATTGCAGCTAAATATCCGGGGGCTCATCCATTCGCCCACTACTATCAGTTCTTTTTTTCCATCGCCATCCAGGTCGGCCGCACGGGCATCAGTAAGCATGCCGAGCTGGTGTAGTTGTGGGAATACCGCCGCCGCTGCTACAGAAAAATTTCCCTTTCCATCATTCAGCAGTAGCTGGCTGGCCGGAATACGCCCATACTGGTAAGGCACGCTGCGTGCCGCAATAAAAAGATCGATATCACCATCCCTATCCCAATCCTCCGCCACCGATGCGGCTATATTGAGATTGTTTGGGGGGAAAGCGCCCATCTGTACCTCGAATCTGCCCTTGCCATTATTGCGATACAGCCGATGCTGCAACTGCCGACTTCCGGGCTGAATATTATTACCTCCTGCACCTACATAAAGATCCGGATCGCCGTCGCCATCTACATCAAAAAATACAGCTGTCACGTCTTCAAAATCAGCGAAGCCCTCAAAATCATTCTCCTGCTGCGGTCGAAAACCATCCTGCCCACCCAACCATAATCGGGCCGATTCTCCCTGCGCCGCACCGAGGAAGAGATCGGGAAAACCATCTGCATTTACGTCGGCAACCGCCCATGCCGGACCTTCACGGGAAAGCAGACTGGGAATATTCCGCTCCGCATAATAGTCCCAGTATTCATTCTCTGTATGTTGGCCCAAGTCTATGGCTTCCCTGACCAGTAAAGGTTTCGTTATTTCTCTCTGACTATCGGATGGCTCTCCATTACTGGCCGGCTTATACAATTGGTAAAGGGTATCTGTTGCCGGCGTCAACATCAATGTCCGGGAGCCATCGGGCCAGTTTATAATGGCCGAATCGATGCGGGCATCGGTGCCGAGGCCAAACATAAGCGTATGGTCCATGGCCGATTGAAAGCCCCGAACAGGACTGAGCTCCCGGTATAGCAGTTCAGCACCTCTGTGCAGGCGAATGTTGGCGCCCGTACAATAGGTATTGGCCGAGAGGCTGTCGCGCAAACGAAACGACAGATAATGTCTAGCTTTCGAATTGTTGCGATAAACAGAAGCAGGAGAATTGGAATGGTTGATCACCAGGTCGGCATCGCCATCATTGTCGAGGTCGGCATAAGCGGCGCTGTTGGAAAAGCCGGGTTTACCGAACCCCCAGGTTTCGGTCATGTCTTCGAAACGAAGTCCTCCCTTATTCCGAAATACCCGGTTGGGCAATGGCTGTACGGGAATCTGCTTTAGGAGTTCATCATAGCCTTGTGCCCCCCGATTGGAAACCATCTGCTGGTAAAGAGGACCTGAGAAATAATCCAGAAAATCGAGGTCGCCCAAATCGCGATTGATGCCATTACAAACAAATATGTCGTTAGCGCCATCATTGTCAGCATCAAAAAGAATGGCTCCCCAGCTCCAGTCGGTACCATAAACGCCGGCATAGTTGGCGATATCTGAAAAATATCCATCGCCCCGGTTCAGTTGCAGGCAGTTCTTCACAAACTGGTGATGGAGTCCGGCCTTCAACTTACTTTGATAGAGTTCAAAATTATCAAAAGTGCCGGTGGTCTTCAGTCGGCAATCGTCATCCGGTATCATATCGGTCGTGAATACCTCCGGATAGCCGTCGTTGTTGATATCGGCTACATCGGTACTCATCGACGACATACTGATCTGGCCAATACGTTGTTCCAATTCATCCACAAAACTTCCATCGCGCTGATTGATGTAGAGATAATCCCTTTCGATGAAATCATTTCCCACATAGATATCGGGCCAACCATCGTTGTTAAGGTCGCCGGTATAAACACCCAGGCCAAAACTGATGGGTCCGGTATGCAATCCCGCTTCTTTGGTGACTTCGTTGAACTTACCCGCATCGTTGCGAAACAGGTGATTGCCGCCGCCCTTGTACTGCGTAGCCAGTCGGCTATCGGCTTCGGCATCGCGAAGGCTGGCATAGTTGAGCGAGCTGAAAGGAAGGGGGCTATTGCTGATGATCAGGCAATCAAGATCACCATCGCGGTCATAATCGAAGAAACTCGCCTGTGTGGCATAACCCGAATAATCAAGCCCAAAATCTGCCGCCCTTTCGGTAAAGCTTTGGCCGCCATTATTAATATAGAGGCGATTTCTACGGATATTATAATCGGGCGGACCCGATTGGCAGATATACATATCGAGCCAGCCATCGGCATTGATATCCACCATCACCGCTCCCGTGCTCCAGGAACTATCGGCCAGCAAACCCGATTCCTGAGAAATGTCATCAAACTGTAGATTACCCTTGTTGCGGTAGAGCTTGTCGGGGCCCAGGTTGGCCGTCAGCAATATATCCGGCAGGCCGTCATTGTCAATGTCGCCCAAAGCAACACCGCCACCATTGTAAAAATTCCGGAACAGAAAGCTGTTCAGGTCTGCTTCGTCTTCAACTCGGTTAACAAAATCAACCCCCGTATCCTGCATGTCTTCAAAAAGAGGCTTCTCCGAAGAATCTTTGCAGGCCAGGAGGAAGCAGAATCCCAATATCGGCAGCCAGCCTTTGAAGCCGAATGGCTTCATTAGGGCGGGTTGGCAAGGCTTATATGGCAGGAGATCTTGCATATTTTCAAGGGTTAATAGCGTAAAGCCACACAGGCGCCAGACCATTGCGTGCCAGTAGCCAGCGCTTTTGGCTTCCCGTTCCTACGGATTGTATATGCCTGATTTCGCCTGGCACCTGAATGCCTGATTGCCGTGGCTCCACCCATTCCCATTTCCCGCGCCCCTGATTCAGCAGGCAATGACCAAAAGATGCATCGAGCCGGCCAAACTGTGGAGTAAGGTTGAAGAAATTGCCACCCAGAATCAGATCAGGAAGCTTGTCGGAGTTGATATCTTCCACTGCTATAGCGTGCACGGAAGATAATTGCAGCATGGCGGGCAATGCCATCAGTTCAAAATCACCGTTGCCATTATTATAAGCTATCATGGAAGAGCTCTGACGGAAAGCCTTTTGTGCGGCCCTGCTCATTACTTCAGCGCCAAATAATTCCTGTATCGATTTGGGCGCATATTCGCTATGCTTCAGATTGGCTTTTTTCAGTGAAGGAAACTGATCGGTAATTTCTCTCTTCAAAAATACAGGCATATCCCTGCCTGCAATTTCACGGGTTATAAACTGTTCCGAAGTGCCATTATTATCGAAGTCGAGCATCCATAGCCTCACGGGTTCCGATTCAGAAGGATGCAAATAGAAATTCTGCCCGATATTACCCAACACCAGGTCCGTTTTCCCATCAGCATCCAGGTCTGCCGCTTCCACAGTACGCCAAAACCCTTCCATCCTTTCAAACGCGGGTATCTTTAATTCTTCTGCTTTGCCATTGCCAAAACTGAAAACCCGCGGCTTCATCCAGTCGCCCACCAATACCAACTCCGGTTGGTTGTCGCCTGCAATATCAGCCCAGATAGCATCACTTACCATCCCAGGTTGCATCAGCGACTCATGATACTGAGCCGTTACATCTTTGAAACCTCCCTGTCCGTCGTTTTGATAAAGATAGGAACGCGGATTCTGCCCATAGGCATAGGGTACGCTTCTCCCGCCTACAAAAAGGTCCAGGTCTCCATCTTCATCAAAATCATGAGCAATGGCTACGGCTATATTCGCGTCATTATTGGGAAAACTATTGGGTCTGATGCTAAAGTTACCCCGGCCATCATTCAGGTAAAGCCGGTGTTGCAGGCCGCGGCTATTGGGCGGCACATTATTGCCGCCGGCTCCCAGGAAAAGGTCCTGATCACCATCTCCATCCACATCCAGAAAGCAGGCGGCCACATCTTCCATATCTGCATAGAGGCGGAAAATTTCCTGTCGCGATGGAGTCCACTGTCCCCCTGCCTGCTGTAGTAATAACTGACCTTCCTGCCCTGCTGCCCCACCCAGGTAAATATCATCGCGTCCATCGCCGTTCACATCCGCCACCGCCAGCGCGGGCCCTTCGCGGGAGAGCATCAGCGGCAAATTTCTTTCATAATAAAAATCTTCAAAATCATCTTCCTTATGCGCCAACGCGATATCGAAAGGACGGGTCTGAAACCAATGATTTCCTTGATGGATGCTGGCCGGCGGGTTTTCTGCACTATCCTCTTTCAATGTAACCAATTGATTGGCGGTCGGGTTGAACAGGCGGCTTTGCTTACCATCAGGCCAGTTGATGATAACCGAATCAATAACATCATTGGTTCCCAAACCAATGGTTTGGCGGTATTCCATGCTTGACTGAAATCCCCGGCTGGGCACCAGTTCCCGATAAAGAATTTCGCCGTTACGGTAAACTTGAATCTTGCTGCCAATCGCAAACTTATTCGACCCTTTTCCCTGAAGGAAAAAACTGATATAATGATGTCCGTTCTGCTCACGTGCGCGGTTGCGATAAATTAATGCTTCCTGGTTTTCATTGTTCACTACCAGATCCAGATCGCCGTCATTGTCCAGGTCCGCATAAGCTGCCCCGTTTGAAAATGTGGGTGTGGTAAAGCCCCAATTGTCGCCTACATCATCAAACTTCAGATCACCCCTATTGCGAAACATTTTATTCTTCAGTGGCGTACGGGGAATATGTTTCAACACTTCTTCCACATTTTCCTTCTTGCCGGTGAGCACCATCTTCTGTATGATATCATTGGCGAAGAATTCCATGAAGTCGAGATCGATAACATCGCGGTTTACGCCATTGCAGACGTAGATATCAGAATATCCATCGTTGTCGGCATCAAAGAAAAGCGCGCCCCAGCTCCAGTCGGAGGCCGATACGCCGGCATAATCGGCTATTTCCAGAAATTTACCATTGCGGTTGTTGAGAAAAAGGCAATTCTTTACAAACTGCCGATGCAGCCCTACCCGCTCCTTGGTACGATAGAGATCGATATTATCAAATGCTCCGGTGGTTTTTAGTCGCGCATCATCATCGGGCAACATATCAGTAGTAAAGATATCGGGGAAACCATCGTTGTTGATATCCGCAATATCGGCCCCCATCGACGACATGCTGGCATGCTCAGCCCATTCCTCAAACTCATCGCGAAATGTTCCATCGCGCTGGTTGATATAGAGGTATTCTCTTTCGTAGGAATCGTTGGACACAAAAATATCGGGATAGCCATCGTGATTGATGTCCCCCACTGAAACGCCGAGGCCAAAACTGATCAGGCTGCCATGGATGCCGGCTTCATAGGTTACTTCTGTAAACCGTCCATTATCGTTTCTAAATAAATGGTCGCCTCCTCCTTTGAGAAACTCGCCCACCTTCCATTCCTTTTCCGGCAGCGAGCGCAGGTTGGCGTAGTTGAGCTGATTTACGGGAATGGGGCTGTTGTTGATCATAAAGCAATCGAGGTCCCCATCAAGGTCATAATCAAAGAAAGAAACCTGCGTGGTGTAAGCGGAAATATCAAGTCCATATTCAGCAGCCGATTCGGTGAAGCTCAGGTCTTTGTTGTTAATAAAAAGCTGGTTGCGGCGGTTGCCATTGCTCATATTGCCGGAACTGCAAACATAAATATCCAACCAGCCATCGGCATTGATGTCTACAAAAACAACACCGGTGTACCATAAATCATTGGGCTGAAACCCTGCTTTCTCGCTGATATCTTCAAACTTAAAATTCCCTTTGTTGAGATAGAGTTTATTGCCGCCAGTATTGGCGCTCAGGAACACATCCGACAGGCCATCGTTATTGATATCGCCTGTGGCCACACCTCCGCCATTGTAAAAATTGCGAAAAAGGAAGCTGTTATCAATCTGACCGTCTTCCACCAGGTTAGTAAACTGTATACCGCTATCCTTCACTTCCTCAAACAGGGGAAGTGCTTTTTCGTCGCGCCCGCATGCCGTTAACAACAATAGCAGCAGGCCTGTCCATCCATATGCAGCATTCCTTTTTTTCATAGTGTGGGGTGCTAACAAAAATAAAGGCCATTTGCTAAATGGCCTTTAGAAAATACTCCTTTATGAGAAATCAAAACTGCCTAGTAACCGGGGTTTTGGGTCAGGTTAGGATTAGCCGCCAGGGCCTGGCTGGGTATAGGGAAAACCAGGTTGCGCGGATCATTCACCTGTTTGTACTGCCAATCACTGAGGTATACACCAAAGCGGATCAGATCCGAGCGGCGGACACCTTCCCAATAGAGCTCACGGCCTCTTTCGGCCAGGAGTGTATTGGGTGCATGAATATTCGCGGGATTTACCAGCGTCATGGTTGCCAATGCCGGAGCGCCACGTGCTATGCGCAAATCATTAACCATATCACGGGCATCATCCGTTTCACCCGTACGATACAGCGCTTCCGCAACCATCAGGATCACATCCGCGTAGCGGAAGATCATGAGGTCGTTGCCAGCCGGACCGCCATAATAACTGTAGTCGGGCACATATTTCACCACGCGGATACCGGTAACTTCCAGATTGGTTCCTGTTTCAATCATGTTTGAAGCAATCTGCGGCTGGTATGCAAGCGGAGCTCCATTCCGGTCGGTCAAAGCCACGCCATTTTCATTGAACTGCTGGTTCACAAGGAAGCCCGGACGAATACCCGAAGTTTGTGTGGATTGCAGATCGCTCAGCACCCGGCCACCGAGGCGGGGATCGAAAGTGGTGTCGCTGGGCCCAAAGGCTGTGGGGTTGCCACTGGTATTAAAGCTGCTGTAGAAATCACTTACGGTAGCAAAACCATTCCAACCCGCGTTGGGGTTATTGGGTGTATAGGAATTATAGTGAAGGGTCATATTCCAGCGGGCTTCCACCGGGCTATGGTTCACGTTTACACCACCCGTATTGGGATATACGAAAATGCCTTCTTTAGAAGAGCCATTGTCGTGGCGGAATGCGTGGAAATAATTCGATCCTAACTCATAATTGTTCGAGTTGATGATGGTATTACCCAGGCTGATCACCTGCTGCATATCCGCAGCGGCAAAACTGGGGCTGGCGCGGTTTACCAGAGCTCCTTTCTGCAGATAACATTTCATCAACAGGAAGCGAACGGCATCTGGTGTGGCCTTGGTAACCGGATTGTTGGTCGGAATATCAGGCAACACTTCTTCCAGTTCATCAATAATAAAATTAATGCCATCTTCTCCTGATTTCACTTCCGGAGCCAGCAACAGATCCTCACCCGGCTGGCGGATGGGGTATTGCCCATAAAGATCCAGCAGATAATACAAAGCAATAGCACGCAAGAAACGGGCTTCCGCCGCCTGGGAGGCTGAGGGATTAAAGGCAAGCACGTTGGTTGCGTCGAAATTGAGACGATTCAGCGCGTTGAATACGTTCAGAATCTGGCCATGATCCGCATTCCAGTTATGGGCGTGCAACACACGCCATACTCCATTATCATCCCAGTCGCCACCACGAGTGGGAACCAGCGATTCGTCCGTTGTATTTTCCTGTAGGGAAAATATCAGGTCCTGCGAAGCAAAGGGGCCAGCCAGATCGGCATAAGCCGCACTCAGCAACAGACCCACGCCCTGGGCACCCAATGCGGATGATACCTCATCAATAGTGAGGGTACTGTTCAGCTTCTCATCCAACTTGGTACAGCCTGCCGTTAAAAGCAGGAGGCCCAGTGCGAATCCTTTTATTTTTTTGTTAGCAATCATATGATAAGCTTTTTAATGTGGTCGAATTAAAGTGAAAAGTTCACACCCAGCGTAATCACCCTTGGCGTGGGATAGGGTACATACTCTATCGAACGGGAAGGATAATTGTTGCTCGATTTATCGATATTCACTTCCGGATCAAACCCTGTGAACTTTGTAAACACCAGCAGGTTGGTTCCTGTAAGGTATACCGTCACATTGTTGATGTATTCACCTACCCGGCCGAGATCATAACGTACGGTCAGGTTACGGAGTTTAAAATAGTCGCCTTTTTCCAAAAAGCGGGTGGATGCACCCACACCACTGGATACGCCTTCACCACTGGCCACAGCGGCTTTATCAGCATTCCTTCCCTGTGCAAGGCCAGAAATATTGGTCACAGAGGTAGCCGTGTTGTTGTAAATAACATAACCAAAAGCGCCACCCATATTCAGGTCGAAGGTGAACTTCTTATAACGAATCGAAGAACTGAAGCCCGCCAGCGATGTGGGGTTGGGGTTTCCTGCGAAGGCAGGATCAGGCCCAATTTGCTGATTGCCACTTCCATCAAAACCGAGGAAAGGTTTCAGGTAGAAAACATTCACGGTTTGGTTATTGGCCAACACCTGCGCCAAAGTACCGCTCACACCCTGACCATTGATGGTACCGGTTTGCACCAACAGGGGAAGCCCTGTATTGGGATCAGTGAAGTTCTTAATCTTGTTTTTGTTGTAAGCATAGTTCACATTCACATCCCAGGTAAGATTGGGTTTGCTTACCAGGTTGGCGCCTAATGCCACTTCGAAACCGGAATTTACCAGGTTAGCATCCGGCAGGTTTACGAAGGAAACAGAAGAAGGTGCCGGTTGAATGGCATTGGTTTGGAAAAGAATGTCTTTGGTATTGCGGTTGTAATAATCTATTGAACCAAAATAACGACCCTGCCCAAATGCGAAGTCCACTCCAAAGTTTATCTGCTGAGTGGTTTCCCATTTCAGATTGGGGTTACCATTCACTACCTGGGGAGCGTTGTTATAAGCATTCAGGCTAAACTGTTCGAGCGAAGAGCCGGGAGGAAACTCCTGGTTACCGGTTAAACCCCATGATGCCCGCAGCGACAGATCATTAAATCCGCTACCACTCAGGAAGTTTTCTTTGCTAAGTACCCATTTAGCGCCAACGGCAGGGAAATAGCCATACTTGTTATTCTCACCAAATTTGCTGGAACCATCTACGCGGAAGGTGGCCGTAAGCAGATAGCGGTCGAGGTAATTGAAAGTACCACGTGCGAAATAGGATTACAGTTCCGCTGTAGGATCAGCAAAAGCAAACACAGGATCCTGGTTCAGCGCATTCTGCATCACAGTTGTATAGCGAATGGGAATGCGGTTGGTTTGACTGAGGTTGGTATTGAACCCGCTGGCGGTAACACCATCGCCGGAGAAATCGGTTTTGAAATATTCATAACCTGCCACCGCGTTCAGGGTTAGGTTGCTGGAAAGATTAGCATTGTAGCTGAGTGTATGTGTAAAAAGACTTGAAGTAAGATTGGCGTTCAGAACACCAGCCTGACCCTGTCCCGAAAGACCGGGAAAACCCTGCAACCAACCTTCAATGCTCAACTGGCGATTACCCTTTTGGCTGTTGATACCATACAGGAACTTGTATTCCAGGTTATCCAGAATTTTATAACTCGCGGAAATATTTCCGAGGAAGAAATCCACGCTGCTCTCGTCCCAGAATGCATCGTTAAATGCCAGGGGGTTACCCGAACCATTGGTAGGAAATACATAAAGACCATTGCTACCCTTTAGCGGCTGTGTGGGGTTCCAGCTAAGGGCCGAGGAGATGATATTACCCGTAGAACCAGCGGTGTTGGAAACACTGGTAAGGTCTTCGCTGAAATTACCGGCGATCAATCCAAAGTCGATTGACAATTTGCGATCGAAGAACTTACCACCACCATTGAAAGAGGCGATGTATTTATCAAGAAAAGATTTTTTCATGAAACCCTGGTTGCGCGAACCGAGGAAGGAAGCGCGATAGCGGCCGGTTTCATTTCCACCGCTCAGGGAGATATTGTAGTTCTGCGAAATATCAGAATTAGTGATTTCCTTAAGAGCATCCACATCAGCGCCACCATCGAGGCTGGTAGGCAGATTGAACTGACGAAGGGCAGCGCGGTATTCACCCGCATCCATCACCTCAAATTTCTTCATATAACCAGCGAAAGCGCTCCAACTGGCACCCACATCCACTTTCATGGGTCCGCCATTGGCCTTTTTGGTGGTAATCATGATTACACCATTGGCACCACGGGAACCATAGATGGCCGCGGAGGAGGCATCTTTCAATACATCCACCTGCGCAATATCTGCAGGGTTGATGAAGAGCAGCGGGTTGGCATTGGGGGTAGAACCAAAAGTATTACCCAGGTTGGGGCGGGCGGTACGTCCATCGAGCGGTACACCATCCACCACATAAAGCGGGTTATTACTGCTACGAATGGAGGAGCTACCACGAATCTGCACGGTGGTAGCAACACCGGGCTGTCCGCTGGTATTCGTTACCTCCAATCCCGGAATCTTGTTTTGGAATAACTGGTCAGGAGAATTGACCACACCCTGGTTAAAGTCTTTTGCTTTCAACGACACCACAGAGCCGGTCAGGTCTTTTTTCTTCGCGGAACCATAACCGATGATCACCACTTCGCTCAGACCTCCTGTAAGTGCGGTAAGGCTTACTTCAACATTTGTTTTGTTGGCGATGTCCGCTTCCATCGTTTCAAATTCAACAGAAGTAATAACCAGTGTATTTACACCAGCCGGAACAGAAATCCGAAAATTACCTTCTGCGTCGGTGGAAGTACCTGTGGTAGAACCTTTGGGTTGTACGGATGCGCCCACCACCGGCGTACCGTCTTTAGAGTCAGTAACCTTGCCGGTTACCACGCGTTCCTGCGTAAAGCCCTGTACGCAAAAACACAGGCAAACCTGCAACAAGATTACCTGCAGCAATCGTTTACTTGACATAAGCAATGGTTTAGGTTATGGATAGCTTCAGTTGTTGAATCGTTGAATCGTTGAATCGTTGAACTGTTGAATTGTTGAACTGTTGAACCCTAAAGGGTTAAAAGTTGAGACTAAAAAGATGAAAGCATCAGACTAAGTTGCACATCATAACTCCCGTCCCGAATATCATTTTGCACTATCCTACCTACTATTTCCTGTCTCCTACTTTCTACTTCCTACTGTCTACTCACGCCTCACGATTCACTACTCACGATTTTCTCTATAAAGTTATTTTTCAGAACTTTATAAAAATCACCTGAATCGGCCTTTCATCGCTGCATCGTTTTCGCAAACGATTGCGATAATATTTTCGGGGGATAACTTTTAAAAAAAGATTGCCATGCCGTCTAAAACGACATTGAAACAGATATCGGAACAGCTAAAATTGAGTGTATCAACTGTTTCACGGGCTCTGAAAAATCATCCGGATATAGCAAAAGAAACGAAGCAAAAAGTGCGTGAACTGGCCGATCAACTGGAGTATGAGCCCAATGCCTATGCCATCGGCCTGCGTACCAACAGCAGCAAACTTTTCGGGTTGATTGTGCCCACTATATCCAACTGGTTTTATGAAAGCGTGATTGCGGCCGTTGAAAAAGAAGCCAAAATATCTGTTGTTTTTCTCGACAAGATACCTGAAGCAGATCAGTATAATAAAGTTTGCATGGATGATGAGGGCGCTGCGCGGCTGGCGGCCGGGCATATCCTGGAAAAGGGACGCCAACATGTCCTGGCAATTTTTGGTAACCCGCAAATGTCCATTACCCGCAAGCGAAAACAGGCATTTACTGATGTTATTCAAGAAGCTGGAATAACTCTCAGCATTCACGATTGCCTGGATACACTTGAAGCCAAAAAAATTACCGAAGAGTTGTACAAAAGCCGGGGATTTGATACCGTTTTTGCCATGAGTGACGAACTGCTGATGGGTGTGATGTCGGCCTTGCAGGAACTGCAAATAGCAATACCCCGACAGGTTTCTGTAATCGCTATCAGCAACGGATTTCTTCCCGCCCTGTATAATCCTGTAATTACTTATGTGGAGACCAGCGGCGCGGCCCTGGGCGAACTGGCCATTACCCGTTTGATGGACTACTTGAATGGTAAAACCTTTTCAAGGACGCTGATAGTGCCGGTGAGGCTGGTGGAAGGAAAAAGCATGTAGATGTTGAATTGTTGAATCGTTGAATTGTTGAATCGTTGAATTGTTGAATCGTCGGAGGCTTACGAAAAGTATGGCCTTTAGTTGGGAATTAGACAAATAAAAAATTGCGGTCTTTGCGATTTCTTTGCGTTCGTTGCGGTAAAACCTCTTTGATTGTAAGCATCTTCAAAGTATGAAAAGTTCTACCGCAACGAACGCAAAGAATTCGCAAAGATCGCAACGCAAAGGTCCGCTATCTCACGACTCACGCCTCACGCCTCACGACTCACGCCTCACGCCTCACAACTCACGCCTCACGATTCCTAATCTATTCTCATTGTCTGCGTGTACTCATTCAATGTAATGGTATAGGTGCCGGCAACGGCGGGTGTTTTAAAGTTGTTGCCGCCATCCCAGCCAATGCCGCGGTTGTTGCCTACGCCATTGTTTCCATTACTACGATCTTCATAGTCGAAAGCGCCCCATGCATTGCCCGCCAGGAATTTGATATCCTTATCGGCTTTCAGGTTCAATGTGATGGTCCATACACCAAAGCCCTGGTAAGCCATCTGCGGCGAGGTTTCCGGGCTCCAGTCATTTACGCCGGGCTCATCGATACCATCGCCCACCAGGCGCATTTCGGTAGCAGGGCTCATTTCGTATTTCACATTGTCCACATTTCGGCCATCCCATATTACGCGGTAGCGACCGGCCGAGGGTGGCGCAAGGAAATTATTACCTCCGTTGATCTCAAGTGTACTGCCACTTCCACCATTCGTTCCATAACTGCGGGTTTCCGTTACTGTATTGCTGCCATCATTCCAGGAATCATTATCAATTAACTTCCACTGGTCGGTATTCAGATCGGTAAGTCCCACAAACAAATTGGTGGCTGCCAAACCAGCCCTGTAATTGGGGAATACATTGGGAGGAGTCCAACCGGCGCCGGTAGCGCCACCTACAAAGCCCATGCGGCCTTCGCGGATATCGTACTTCAAAGCATTTCTATCAATGCTGATGCGATAATAGCCCGCAGAAGCTACACTAAAATTATCGGGGCTATTCTGCTGCAGGTTTCCACCTGTGCCACCATAGTTCACATCCCAGCTACGACCCTGGGTCACTTTGAACTGTGCACCGGCCGGCAGCCAGATATAGATATAATACATATTGTTGAGCAGTCCCGGACGCAAATCGCGAATCAACTCTGGAGCTGTTTCGGGCGACCAGTCGTTGCCCTGCCCCGTTGCTGTCTGATAACTACCAGGAAGGTAGAAGCGAAGGATCGATACATAAGACTGTATGGCTACCGTAGTTGCGTTGCTGTACGAAACCGCACCTTGCGCGGTAGTAGCTTTCAGGCGATACTCCACCGAACCGCTATTGCCCATGGGGATACCCACATCAATGGCGGAATTATTGATCTCCTCCTGGGTCATATCGCGGCTGAAAACGTTGGTACCCAGATCCACTTCCTTCAGGTTGCTGAAATTGCGGGTGGCTGAATCGTATTGCAGCACATAACTCACATCCCCACTGTAACCATTAAATGATGGCGACCAACTGAAAGTAAGCGCGCGCTGAGCCGCATTGGCCAGGCTAAGGCTTACATTACTCGCATCGCTGGTCAATACAGAAGGATCATTGTAAGGCGTTACCGAAATCTTCACGGTATTGGAAGTGTAGCGCTCATTGTTGTTGGAGTAAGATGAGATAACTCTCACATCCATTTCATAAGCTTCGCCCAGGTTGAAACCATAATTGAGCAAAGCGGCATTCAACTCTTTACCCGTAAGTGCAATTTCATTCGTCCCAAGTACCGTGCGGGTAAAGGCTTTCGCAAAATTGCGACCGGTAGAATCAATCTCCAGGATAAATTTCCAGTTCGTGGTATCTGTGGCATAGTTGGGATCCGTCCAGCTAAAGCTCACTACCGTATTCAGTGAATCACCGGGACCCGGAGTTATGTTAGTAGAGCTGGCAGAAAGTGTAACGGAATTTCCTTCTTTGTAAAAAGGAAGGTCCTCCACTTTCTGGCAGGCCGTGAACCCCAGCACCAGGGCTCCCATCAGCATCGTTAGTTTAAATATTCTGCGCATGTTTGGTTGCTTTAAGGGTTTAGAGTTTGGTTACGGTAAACTTACCACGCTGGAAATCCACCGTAATCTTGTAAGCGCCCGATGCCGCAGGTGCCAGCATATCGGCGCCATCAGCTTTGAAATCATCACCGTTTACATTGTTTTCATTACCGCCGCCGATAAAGCCATATTTTGCACCCCAATCACCATACACCGGTACAAATAAGTACGAACCGTCGCCTGTTAGATTAATGCTTGCGAGCTCAAATACGGTATCGCTGAGTTTGGTAAATTTCTGTGCCGTTACTTCCGGATCACCACCAGTCATCCAGTTGGCGGGTGTGGCACTGCCCGTAATATAAAGCGTGCCCGAAGCCGGAGGCGGTACCTTAGGCGGTATAGCGTAGGGTGTAACTGAATAGGTAAGCGTGTTCGATGCAAGGCTTCCGGCACCCAGGCTACCGAGGCTGGCAACTACCCTGATCTCAATGTCGCGCGTAACACCAGGCTGCAGCACCAATTGATTCAACAGGTAGTCATTAAACTGACCGACCGTAAATGCAACCGAAAGATCGGTACTAATGGATACCGACTGCTTGTTAGGGCTCTGAAAGTTTGCGCCAGCTACGTCGATCTCAACCACATAATTCACATCTTGTGAGCTAACGCCGGTATTGAAGCGATAATTAGGATTGGTCCAACTGAGACGCATGAGCTCCTGATCCGCGTTCGCAAAGCTCAGGCTGATAGTACTGGCTGAAGAAGTTAAGACCGGCTCCGTGCCACCTTCAAAAAAAACTTTGTTCTCATCCTTTTCGCATGCGCTAAGCAGGATGCCGAGGAAAGCGGTTAATAATATGGCAATTCTTTTCATATCGATTATTTTTCGATGATTAATATCCTTCATTCTGAGTCAGCTTGGGATTAGTGGTCAGGTTAGGCGTTGGAATCGGGAAAATATTATACCTGTCGTTAACAGCAGTTCCGGATGCCACGCCACCTTTCCAGGGCCAGAGATAAGTACCCGTTGTTAACAGATCATAACGAATCAGGTCTGTCCTTCTATGTCCTTCCCAATAGAGCTCACGGCCCCTCTCATCCAATACAAATTGCAAATCCAGTTGCGCTGAACTGATATTGCCACTGCTACCGCCATAAGCTCGCTGCCGCATAAGGTTGATGTAATTGGTAGCCGTTGCCAGGTCGCCTCCACTTCCACCCCTAAGTACGGACTCAGCATAGATTAAATACATTTCAGGTAGACGAAATACCGGAAAATCTACGTCAGAAAATTCGCGGGTTGCATCGGAGGTAGGTGCTCCATCAAATCGAACATTCCGGTATTTTGCCACGTGCAGGCCATTGTTGAAGTCCGTTATGTCGTTGATGACAATCTGTGAAGGGCTGGTACCAAAGGCGGATGTGGTAAACATCGCCCGCTTATCCGTTGCTCCTGAAAGATCATCAAACAAATCGGCGAGGCCTTTGGTGGCGCGATAACCATACCAGCCACCCGCTACACCAAAATCATTGTGATCATCGCCAGCGGCTGCATGAACAAAGAACGTGGTATTGCCATAGGCTTGCGTACGGCGACCATCGCAATTGATGGCAAACATGAACTCCCCCGCCATTTGGTCATTATCAGCCATAAAGAGACGAGAATAGCTGGGCTGTAACTGGTAACCGGCATCAATAACCTTTTTGGAATACGTTATCGCTTCAGTATAGCGTGCGGTACCCGTGTAAACGGCAGCATTCAAATACATGCGTGCCAGCAATGCCCAGGCGGCACCCTGATCCACTCTTCCATAAACGGAAGTACGGGCAGCAGCCAGTTCCGATTCAATATCCAGTAGTTCTGCCTCAATATAATTGAATAAATCAGTGCGCGATATTTCGTCGGGCAGATCGGTACCGATCAGGTTTTCTTCGGTAATAAAGGTCGATTTGCCAAACAAATCCATCATCACCCAGTAATTAAATGCACGAAGCCAGCGGGCTTCGGCCCTCGACTTTTTGATATCCTCAGCTTCTGCTCCGGTGATATTTCGTTCGGCCAGCTTTTCATCGGTAGCCTCACGCAGGTACTCATTAATTAGGGTGATATTGTAGATCGGGCGAGCATACATGCCACGTAAAAATGGATCACTGGCTGTCCAGCGTAAGGCGTGAAAGTCGCGAATAGTCTGGTCATTCCAGGACACAACCGCCTCGTCAGTTGGTAATTCCTGGCAATTGAAAAACATTCTGATGAAAGCCACCTGAGAGCCTTCATCCAAACCTCCGCCAATATCAGGGTCGCCAGCTGGTCCCCGGTTCCCTGTTATGGAAAGAGTACCATATATTTTGGCGAGAACGGCTTTATATCCTTCTGGTGTTGAATATGCTTTTTCAGGAGTCAGATCGTTTTGCGGAAACAGGTCCAGCTTCTTGGCACAGGAGGCCAGTGTAAGCATTACCAGGAGACCGCCAACGATTTTTGTTTGCAAACTTCTTTTCATATCATCAATCGTTTAATTCAATTAAAAATCAAGACTCAAACCCAGCGTGAATACGCGAGGACGCGGATAGATATTGTTATCAACACCCGAATCAGATGCGTTCTCTGGGTCAAGGCCTCTGTATTTGGTAATTACAAACACGTTTTGCGCATTGGCGCTCACCCGCAAATTTGTACCAGGCCCCAATACCTTACCGGCATTGAATCCGATATTGATATTATCGAGACGGAAGAAAGAAGCATTCTCGATGTAGTAGTCTGAGAAATACTGGTTATTCTCAAACTGTGTATTGGTATAAAAATCGCGTGATGCATTGCCAATGAAATTGATCGGATTCTTTATGGAACGAAAGACACCCGCATTGGCGAAATAGTTGTTGAAAAGGTAATTGCCAAATAGACCATGTCCCGACAAGCCGATGGTCCATCGCTCAATGGCCAACTGGGTATTAATACCCAACATTACATCCGGCATAGGTTTCTTATAGAAATAGAAATCATCGCCATCTACTTTACCATCGCGGTTAAGGTCTTCATACAATCCTTCGATTGGACGTCCGGTAGTGCCATCATACACCTGCTTATAGGCATAGAAAACGTTCATGGGATAACCAACTTGCAGTCTGCCAATGGTGTTGCCGGTTCCACCAGCTATGCCACTTACAGGAATACCCGTGAAATTGGGATCTTCAACTTTCAACAGCTTGGTGATTTCGTTTTTGTTGTAAGTGACGTTAAATCCAAAATCCCAGGTTACGCGCTCGTTACGTACAGGTGTCGTATTCAACACAAACTCGATACCCTTGTTTTCCATGCTGCCTACATTCGTAAGCAGGTCGATGGAGAAATTGGAACCCGCTGCAATTGGAATGATACTCAGCAGATCGGTGGTATTTTTCTTATAAACATCCACTGAACCAGATACCCGGTTACCCCAAAGACTGAAATCCAGACCCAGGTTAATAGTTTGCGTGGACTCCCAGCGAACATCCCGATCGTAGGCTTGCGGACGAAGGAAGGAAAGGTAATTGTCGCCAAAAAGATACTGAGCCGATTCGGTGCCCGCCGAATACCGGGGGAGATAGGAATAGAATGCTATACCATCTTGCTGACCGGTTTCACCCCAACTGGCCCTAAGCTTCAGGTCAGATATCACGCGCGAACGCGAGAAGAATTCGTCTTTCAATTTCCAGGCAATAGCCACTGAAGGAAAATATCCGACCCTGTTCTCAGGCGCGAATTTGGAACTGGCGTCGCGACGGATAGAAGCGGTGAGAAGATATTTATCGTTAAAGGTATAGTTCAGTCGGCCAAAGTAGGATTCAAGTCGGTATTGCGGCTTGTCAGTTGGAAATGGCGGCTCAGAGCCTGCAATCGTATCACGCTTTTGGGGATTGTTGGGATCAGCAATGGCCCGATAGCTAAATGCGGGATAATTGTTGACATTGGTGATAAAATCCTGGAAGCTATGTGTAACCAGTACATCCACTTTGCTTCGAATGCTCTTAATCTCTTTTTCGTAATACAAAGAAACATCTGCCAGCCAGTTCTCCTTGCTTTGCTTATAAAATACGCGTCGTCCGCCAGTTCGCCAGTTAGTAGCGGAATTGGAGTCAATATTATCGTTCCCACGTCCCCAGCTATTGTCCATACCCAGATTAGCCTGTATATGTAGATCAGGGAAGAAATGCAGCTTATAATCTAATTGAACATTGCCAATTAAACGGCGAACGCGGCTGGTATTGTCGCGCAACATCAGCAGAGCCACCGGATTTCGGGTTGATAAGTTGATGGCTGTGCCATCCTGTTGGAGCCACTCATAATAACCTCCATACTTGCTGCCATTTACTGGCTGTGTGGGGTCAAAGGAAACCGCGGAACCAATGGCCCCCTGGTCGGCAAACTGATTTTCGGTTTGACTGGCTTTCAGGTTAAGGTTAACACTAAGGTGATTATCGAAAAACTTGGGAGAAAGATTAACGCCGGCACTGTACCGGTTAAACTTGTCAGTTCTCAGAATTCCTTCCTGATTCAGGTAACCAATCGATACACGGTAGGGCATATTGGCCGCCGAACCACTGATGCTCAGGTTGTGGTTATTGGTGATAGCTGTTTGATATATTTCATCCTGCCAGTCGGTATTGGCATCACCCAGCAGGTTAACGTATGTATTGTTGCCAGTGGCAATAGCATCTTCCGTAATC
This sequence comes from Terrimonas ferruginea, assembly GCA_044463125.1. Lineage (GTDB taxonomy): Bacteria > Bacteroidota > Bacteroidia > Chitinophagales > Chitinophagaceae > CAYMZZ01. Next base: position 113,080 of record JBIQMS010000006.1, on the reverse strand, counting down.
ACTTTGCGGATTTCATCTGCCGTAAGCACATCTACTTTCTTTCCAATTACATTTGCTACCAATTGCGTGTTATAATTAAAACGAGGCTTGCCGCGTGAGCCCTTTTTGGATGTGATGATGATAACGCCATTGGACGCACGGGAACCATAGAGGGCCGTTGCAGCAGCATCTTTCAGGACGCTCATCGACTCAATATCATCGGGGTTAATCGTATTGAGCAGGTTGCCGCTGCCGGCAATGCCGTTGCTCTCCACCGGTACTCCGTCAATTACAATCAGAGGATCGTTACTGGCGTTGAGCGAGGCGCCGCCGCGGATGCGAATGCGGCTACCACCACCAGCACTACCACCACCCGAAGTGATTTGCAGACCGGCGACTTTGCCCTGGAGCAATTGCTCCGATGAAGGAATATTTCCCTGCTGAAAATCTTTGGCAGAAACGGATGTAACCGCACCGGTGAGGTCGCCCCTTTTACGGGTACCATAGGCAATTACTACCACTTCGCCCAGTGCTTCGTTATTGACCTGCAGGGCAATGTCCACGGAAGATTTTCCCTGAATGTCCACTTCCTGGATCATATAACCCACAGAAGTGATGACAAGGGTTGTAACGTTGGGACCTACCGAAATGCGAAAAGCACCATTGGCATCAGTTTGCGTGCCTGTGTTGGTACCCTTTGCAGCTACCGTTACCCCGGCCAGCGCTGTGCCGTCCCTGGGATCCGTAACCTTACCGGTGATCACCCTGTCTTGAGAGAAGGAAACAAGAGAAAGAAATAGCATGGTCACAAGTACCAATGCCTTCTGCATGTTTTTGCGCGACATAAGCAATCGTTAAGAGTTAAGCAATCAGTGTTTGGTTTCTAACAATGTGTATTAAGCACACAATGTTAAGACATTTTTATTTCCGAACAAAATTCTATTTTGTCAAAAAAAGTCCAGCCAGGCCTGATTTCAGGCGACGGCAGCGCGAGGCCCGCCCATTTTTTTTCGGGCCGATTTTCTTTTGAATTCCGGTTTCAACTTGTACAATTTGCCCGGGCGGTGCGGCACATCTTCCTCCATTTCATTGAGATCCACCAACCAATCTTTGATGGCGATTTTCTTCCGGAAATTGCGGCGATCCAGCTCTACCAACAGAATGGCTTCGTAGAGCTCCTGTAGCTCGCGCAAAGAGAATTTTTCGGGTAACAAATTGAAAATCACCGGATGTTCCATTACCTGCTCCCGTAGTCGTGCGAGACATGTATCCAGGATCAACTTATGATCGAAGGCCATTGTCTTGAGCTTTTTAACAGGTAGCCATTGCAGGTCATTATTGGTAAGCCGCAACTTCTGGTGCTTGGCATCGATGAGCGAATAGTAGGCAGTGGTAATAACGCGGCCTGATGGGTGACGGTCGATGGCGCCAAAAGTATGCACCTGCTCCAGGTATACATCATCCATACCCGTCCTGTCGCGCAATATCCGATAGGAGGCCGCATCCAGGTCTTCATCAGGTCGAACAAGGTCGCCCAGCAATGAATAAAGCCCGGAGAATTCTTCCAGGTCAGATTTGATGACCAGCACTTTCAGCTCTTTTTCGTGGTAGCTGAAAATGACACAGTCAACCGATATGGCGATATTGAAATACTCCTGGTGGCTGATTTTTTCAATCTCCGCCGTCTTCAGGTAGCCCGTTTTTAGCAATTCATTACTCATAATCAGGGTATGATGAGTTTAAGCGTTTTGGATTCCTTTCCCGATACGATGCGGAGCAAATATAAACCGGATGGCAGTTTGCCAAGCCTGTTTCCGATGGGTATCAGGTGGTTTCCTCTTTGCAGGGTAGATGACTGGAGCAATTCAACCTGCCGGCCACTCATATCCAGTAAGGCAATATCCGTGCGATTGGCCTGCGGAATATTTAATTCAAGTAAACTGGCCTCGCCTGCAGGGTTGGGATAAACAGCCGCCAGTAAAGTGCTGGCGGGAACATCCACATCAAATACGGGTGTCACGGTAATATTATTGACGTTTCGGTTTAAATAAATCCGGAACTCACCTGGTGCCAGGCTGATGGTGGTAGGCCCTGCTGTGGCGCTGAATACTGTATTGCCCAGATAATCGAACCAGTTGCCCGCTGCCGGGAAGCTGAAACTGACCGCCTGGGGCGTCAGGTCGAAATTGCCGATGATACAGACCATGGAAGTGTCGCCAGCCGAACGCAGTTTCAACCATTTCATACCGCCCGCCAGGCTGCGCTCAATAGTGATGTTGTTGGCAATAAACACATCCTCATACCAGCCATGCGCCCGCAATCTGCCCATTTGGCTGTACACATTGTAGAGCGATTGTCGACGTGCCTGTAGCTGATAATCCCAACGTATAGGCTTGTTGGCGGTACGGCAATCGTTATTGATGGTGCCGTTGGGACAATAATTAATGGGGAAATCATACCCCAACTCCCCAAACTGCCAGATCATTTTGGGTCCGGGCATACCCAGCAGAAAAGCCGTATTCAGTTCCAGCCTCTTCAAGGAAGTAGTGGTGTCACGCACATTATATGCACCTGAACTTGAGCCAAAATTGATATTGGTATAGGCCAGTCTTTCCTCATCATGACTTTCCATATATGTGATGAGATGGGGGTTCGTCCAGTTACGAACGGTGTGCAGGCCGCCTTCGAAATTGGAGTTGGCGATCACTCCCTTGGCCGCTTCCATAAAATTATAATGCATATTTCCCCAGAACATCATACCATAGTTTGACAGTTCCTGTTCTTCATTGTTGGCCGCAAAGTGCTCCAGTATTACGTATGACCCAGGCGATTTCAACATCAGGGTGTCGTAATATTTTTTCCAGATAGCTACCCGGCTTGCATCGTAGTTGCCCCAATTGCCCACATTGCAATTGTTGCCGTTGGCATCGCAGGTATTTACCTGGGTAAACCCTTTGGAGAGATCAAAGCGGAATCCATCCAGTTTGTATTCCTGTAACCAGTGTTCCACTACCCTGCTAAAGAAATAATTGGTGGCCGGGCTTTCGTGGTTCATGTCGAAACCGACATTGAAAGCATGCCTTGGTGTAGGGTTATACCAGGGATTATTGGCGGCCGGACGGTTATTGGCAGCATCCCAATACAATTGCACCATGGGTGAAAGGCCGAAGCTATGGTTCAGGGCAATATCCATGATGACGGCAATACCCTGGCCATGACATTCGTCGATAAAAGCTTTCAATGTATTACGTGGACCATAATATTTATCCGGCGCGAAATAGAAATCGGGGTTATAGCCCCAGCTCTCGTTGCCTTCAAATTCATTGAAGGGCATGAGTTCGATGGCGTTTACGCCCATCCGCTTCAGATAGGATATGGTATCGCGAAGGGTATTCCAGTCGTGAGCGGCTACAAAATCGCGCAACAACATTTCATAGATAAATAGGTTACGCTTATCAGGTCTGGTATAATTAGTGTTTTGCCAATTATAACCAGGAGCATTTGTTTGCAGCAGGCTTACGATGCCGCTTTGCCCGGCCGGATAATCGCGCAAGCCGGGGTAGGTAGCATCGCTGATAAACTGGTCATTGTTATTGAAGGGATCCAGGATTTTCTCCGTGTAGGGATCGGCTATTTTGAGGTTGCCATCCACCAGGTATTGATAAGCGTATTCTACTCCCGGCGTGAGGCCATCAATCTGCAACCACCAGCGTTCACCATCGGGGGTTTTGTTCATTTGAAAAGAAGACTGTTCAGCCCAGTTGCTACCGGGAAATTCACCAATAACATTTACGCGGTTCTTACCTGGAGCGTGCAGTACCAGAACCACGGAAGTATTGCCGGTCTTGTAATTGATGCCGTCGCGAACACCGGCGGGGAGTGGCGCTACGTTGACGGTGCCGGCCACAAAAAAGTTGATGGTATCGCGTCTCGTTTCAGCACCTGCATTTGCTACGAGTACTATTTCCTGATTCCCTGCAGCGGGCACCATATGCGAAATGGAAATGGTAGAAGCCCCAAACACAGAATGTATGGGGTTGCCATTGTAATAAACATGCATGTCCGTCGTCGCAACGCTGGCTATGCCTTCTATATCAATGGCCTGGCCCGGGCTGGTAATATTAATAGGCTCAGGTATAGGGTCGAAATAAGGCTGCATTGGGGGTTTTCTGAAGCGGATATGCAAACCATCGTCATACACCGGCACAAACATATCAGAGCCGTTGGTATTGCGCTGAACCAGGTTACCAGCCGCATCGCGAAACAAAATAGCGATGGCGCGAATTTCTTCGCCAGCGTTGGTAACATTGAAGAAGCTGCGGATATTGTTGATGGTATAAGACCACTTATTGGTGCCGGCAGGCGTAGCCTGGCCGTTAGCCGGCGAGGTACCCCAGGTGAAGGGAGCATATTTCCAGTCGCTATTGCTGGTGCTGAGGGAAGTAATCAACCCTATATGCACATATACACTACCCGAAAAGCCCAGCAAACCCTGGTTGCCTTTGGTAGCATCCATGGTGATGGTGATATTATCGTTTTCCTTAGGGAAGTCGGGCGTCCATGTCAGCAGTTGCGCGTGCAGGGAAAGGCCGGCAAATACAGCGAGGGAGGCTGCAAGCAATCGTCTCATCATAGCGCTAAATTTTGGCAATTGGATAGCTAAGATAGGAAATATGTATTAACTACACATTAAAATTATAGAAAAAGAGGAATTGCCATTTAATAGCCTGATTATTAATTCGCCATTCGCAATGCAATGCGATGGGTTTCACCTTTTGCGATGCGATGGGTTTCACCTTTTGCGATGCGATGGGTTTCACCCATCGCAGACGTATGTCGCCCCTTCGGGGCTTTGGGGGCTGACGCCGGTGTGGCTTAGTTCACAGAGCTGGCGCCCTGTGATAGGGGATTTCGCCCCTTCGGGGCTTTGGTGAATTTCCACCTGCTCATGGCGTCAGCCCCCAAAGCCCCGAAGGGGCGACATACATCCCCATAGGGCGAAAGCCCTATGAGAGTTCTTAATCCCACATATACCGCTCATCGTACTCCATCTTATACTTTTCGAGGAGGCCAATAAGCTCTTTCTTAAAATTCTTCCGGCGATGATGCTCGTGCTGGTTGGCTATATACCGAATGACCACGTCCACCTCTGCCGGATTTACCGAAAACGCAGCGTAGCCATCCTGCCAGTAAAAATTTTCATATTCCCTGCCCTTGGTTTTTATCCATTTTGAGGAATTGGCTTTTAGTTTTTGGAGTAAAGATTTTAATGTGATATTTTTTGATAGCATGCAAAGAATATGTACATGATCCACCCATCCGCCAACTTTGAGTGTAGGGCAATCAAGTTCATTGCAGATTCCTCCCAAATAAGAATGTAGTTCCTCTTCTACAGGTGGGTAGATCAGTGGTTGCCTGTATTTGGTACTGAATACCAGGTGCAAATAGTTTTTTACAAATGACTGTCCCATGTTGTTTTCGATATTCAGCAAAATAATTTCAATGAAATTCAATTCGGGGCAAAACGAGGACGTGTTTTAACGAAAAAGAGACGTTTTTTTCCCATGGTCATAATTCGTCCATTACTAATGCAAGATGGAATTCATGTGTGGCGCGTGCGAGATAAAATCCATGCATGACTCGCTCTAGATAGAATTCGAACGTAATTCATATGTGATAGAATACATGCGTGAATCATGCGAGATGGAATTCGTGCGTGATTTATTCTCGATGGGCTCCGCCCATCGCCAGCATATATCGCCCCTTCGAGGCTTTTGCCTTCGATAGGATACCATTCATTAGGGGCGAAATCCACTATCACAGGCCGCCAGCCCTGTGATCATAAGCCCCGAAGGGGCGATATCCACTAACACAGGCCGCCAGCCCTGTGATCAGAAAACCTAACTAACTTTACCCCCCAACCAAAATCCCATGTACACTAACGATTCAACTAAATCCCTTCAGCAATCAACTATCCAACTTCTGAAAGAGGCTAAAGAAAGCAACATCACTCCGAAGCAAATTGGAGCGTTGCGCGACGCACTGCGCTTTCATGAATACCGTTACTATATACTCAACGACCCACTCATCTCCGATGGCGAATACGACCTGCTTTATAAAGCATTGGAAAAATTGGAAGCAGCCGACCCTGCATTAGTTCGTGGCGACTCCCCAACCCAGCGAGTGGCCAAAGGTCTCACCAAAGATTTTCCAGCAGCTGCACACCTGGTGCCCATGCTCTCACTGGATAACTCATATAACGCCGAAGACCTGATCGATTTCGACCGAAAAGCCCGGGAGCTCGGTGGTGTAAGCAACATCGAATACTGCGTGGAGCCGAAATTCGACGGCGGCAGCATTTCGCTCATCTATGAAGATGACATGCTGGTACGTGGCGCCACTCGTGGCGATGGGGTTGAAGGCGACGATATCACGCCCAATATCCGCCAAATCCGATCAGTCCCCCTCTCAGCCCCTTTTTCAAAATATGGTCTGCAAACTGTGGAAATCCGCGGGGAAGTACTAATTAACAAAAGCAATTTCGCTCAATATAATCAGCAATTGATGGAGCAGGGCCTGCCGCCGCTGGCCAACCCACGTAATGCCGCCTCGGGCACCCTTCGCATTAAAGACAGTGCGGAAGTGGCCCGCCGAAATTTGGAAGCATTCGTTTACCATATCAGCTACGTGAATTTGCAGGATGGGAAAATCATGCCCATGGAACTGGCCACACACGCGGGTTCGCTTGAACTGCTCTGGAACCTGGGCTTCCGAAGCCCGCAGAAAGAAAAACGCGTATTCAAAGGTATCAAGGCCGTAATCGATTACTGTTTGGAGTTTGAAAAAACCCGCGACGATCTGCCTTATGAGATAGATGGTATGGTAATAAAAGTGAATGACCTTGAATTGCAGGAGCGGATGGGTATGACTTCGCACCATCCACGATGGGCCATCGCGTTCAAATTCAAAGCGCGACAGGCAACCAGCAAGTTATTAAACGTAGAGTTCCAGGTAGGTCGCACAGGTTCTATTACCCCCGTCGCGAAAATTCAACCTGTGCCTATCGGTGGTGTCACGGTTTCTTCCATTTCCCTGTTCAACGAAGAAGTGATCCGGGAAAAAGATTTGATGATTGGCGATACGGTGCTGGTAGAACGTGCTGGAGATGTAATTCCTTATATAGTAAAGTCGCAGGCTGAATTACGTACGGGCGAAGAAAAAAAGATCCATTTTCCCAAACATTGTCCGGAATGCGACAGTAAGCTTTTTAAAGAACCGGAAGAAGCCGTTTGGCGTTGTATTAATATCGACTGTCCAGCCCAGGTGGTGGAACGGATGATTCATTTCACCAGCAAAGATGCGATGGATATCCGCGGTTTTGGCGAAGCGAATGTGCGGAAGTTTTACGGCCTTGGCCTGCTGAAAGATATTCCGGGTATTTACAAACTCGACTTTGATCATATTGGAAAGCTGGAAGGGTTTGGCGCAAGGAGCATAGAGAATCTGCGTAATGCAATCGAATCATCCAAGTTGCAACCCCTGCACCGGTTGATTTTCGGCCTGGGTATTCGCTTTGTAGGTGAAACCACCGCAAAAACCCTCGCGCAGAAAGTGAGCCATCTGAAAGAATTTTCCAACTTTTCGGTGGAGCAATTGATGGAGATGGAAGACGTGGGAACTAAAGTAGCTTCCAGTATTCATCATTTTTTCAGCAACCCGCAAAACCTGCAGCTACTCGACGAACTGGAGGCCCTGGGACTACAGTTGCGCAATGTGAAGAAAGATAAAGTGGAAGCAGGCGGATTGGCCGGGCAAACCTTTCTTTTCACGGGCACTTTGCCCACATTGAAACGCAGTGAGGCAGAAGCCATGGCCGAAGCACAGGGCGGCAAAATTCTAAGTGGCGTTAGCGCCAAATTGAATTATCTTGTTGTTGGCGAAGACGCCGGGAGCAAACTGGAAAAAGCAAAAAAAATCAGTTCGATAAAGATATTGAGCGAAGCTGAATTCCTGGAACTCGTGCGGAGCGAGAGCTAAGAGTTTAGGGTTTAGGGTTTAAAGTTTAAAAACCTCAAAACCCCTTAAACTTTAAACTCTAAACCTTAAACCTTAAACCTTAAACCCCAAAATGATTAGTACTTCCACCCTCAAATTCCTTAAACAACTTAAGAGAAATAATAACAAGCCCTGGTTCGATGACCACCGAAGCGAGTACGAATCAGCACGCGAAGATTTTGCACGATTTATACAGCAATTGATCGATGCGCAGGGGAAGAAGGACCCGGGTATCCGCCATTTACTGGCGAAACAATGCATGTTTCGCATAAATCGGGATGTGCGCTTTTCAAAAGATAAATCTCCCTACAAAACCAATTTTGGCGCAAGCATCAATATGGGTGGCAAGCAAGCCGTGCATAGTGCAGGATACTATTTTCACCTGGAACCGGGCGGCAGCTTCGCTGGTGGTGGCATCTGGATGCCGCCGGCTGATGTATTGCGCCGGATTCGTCAGGAAGTGGACTACAATCTGGATGAATTCAAGTCGATCATTCAGTCCCGCAGTTTTAAAACAATCTATGGCGGCCTGGCCGAAGATGCTGAATACAAACTGGTGCGTGTCCCCAAAGGATACGAGCCAGAAAATCCTGCTGCGGAATATCTCAAATACAAAAGTTATATCGCTTCCATATCGCTCAGCGACGAAGACCTCATAAGCCCGCAATTGTTGAAGAAAACATTGAAAGCATTTGAGACATTGCAGCCCCTTCTCCAATTCCTGAACCGTCCACAAGAGTAAGATTTCGCTATTATCTACCCAATCAGGTTTGGCGCAGTGCTCCTTCCGGCTTCCTAAACAACACTCATTTTCAAATCATTATACTGATTTGCTATTTATTAACAGGAAAAATTTGGGTCCTTCAATGTTTAAACATTAAATTTGTACTCTTATTCCGAATCGATCAACGTTTAAACATTAACCTCTCAAACTAAAACTTTTAAAACAATGGCAATCTGGACTATTGACCCCATGCACACAGAGATCGGCTTCAAAGTAAAGCACCTGGTGATCTCTACCGTTTCCGGCAAATTCAACACATTTGACGGCAGCATAGAAAGCGAAAAAGAAGATTTTTCGGATGCAAAAATCAAATTCACCGCCGATATCGACAGCATACATACCGGAAACGAACAGCGCGATGGTCACCTGAAATCACCTGATTTCTTCGACGCAGCCAATCATCCCAAGATGAGCTTTGAATCCACCTCATTCAATAAAAAAGGTGAGGATTATGTACTGGAAGGCGATCTTACCATTCGTGGAACCAGCAAGCCCGTGAGTCTGAATGTGGAGTTTGGGGGCGTGCAAACTGATATGTACGGTCGTACCGTAGCCGGTTTTGAAATCACTGGTAAAATCAAGCGCCAGGAATTTGGACTTCAGTGGAATGCCGTAACGGAAGCAGGTGGTGTGGTAGTGAGCGATGAAGTGAAGCTGGTGGCGAATGTGGAAGTGGTGAAAGCTTAATTTCTTTAATTTGTGGATTAGTAAATTCGGAAATTTGTGAGTCAGCACAGAGAGCCAAATATCCGAATTTACTAATCCCCAAATTTCCCTTAGAGTGCCTTGCGCTTTATCAGCGACTCCGCAATCTGCACTGCGTTAGTGGCGGCTCCTTTTCGCAGATTATCTGAAACGATCCACATATTGAGCGTATTTGGCTGCGATTCGTCGCGGCGAAGACGCCCAACAAATACCTCATCCTTTTCATGCGCATCCATCGGCATCGGATAAAGTGCGTTGGCAGGATCATCCACCAGCACCACACCGGGGGCATTTGACAAAAGTTGCTTTACCTCATTTAGGTCGAAATCATTCTCAAACTCCACGTTTACCGATTCGCTATGCCCGCCCATTACCGGAATACGCACCGTAGTGGCGGTTACACGAATGCTATCGTCGCGCATGATTTTTTTGGTTTCATTCACCATCTTCATTTCTTCTTTGGTATAGCCATTGTCGAGAAAAACATCAATCTGCGGAATCACGTTCAGGTCGATCGGATATTTATAGGCCATAGGGTACTCGGCATTATCACCCTTCACCGACCTGCTACGCTCGCCCTGGAGCTGATCCACTGCCTTTACGCCGGTACCGGTTACGCTTTGATACGTTGATACTACTACTCTTTTGATTTTATACTTCTGATGCAGGGGTTGCAGTGCCACCACCATCTGTATAGTAGAGCAGTTGGGGTTCGCGATGATCTTATCATTTGGCGTGAGTACATCGGCATTTACTTCGGGTACCACCAGAGGCTTTGCGGGATCCATGCGCCAGGCAGAGGAATTGTCGATAACGGTAATACCGGCTTCGGCGAATTTAGGAGCCCATTCCAGTGAAGTAGAGCCACCGGCAGAGAAGAGGGCTACCGCAGGTTTGGCCGCAATGGCATCGGTCATGCTCACTACCTTGTATTTCTTACCCTTGAAATCCACTTCTTTTCCCACTGATTTTTCGGATGCTACCGGCAACAACTCAGTAACCGGAAAATTGCGTTCGGCTAATACCTGCAACATTTTGGTACCTACCAGGCCTGTGGCGCCTACAACTGCTACTTTCATTTTTTTCTCCTTCTCCACCGCAAAGGCGGAGTTTTAAGTTGATGAATGGGGTTTAAAAAAACAGGCCTTCCCATTTAGGAAGGCCTGCCATTGCATTTATATGTGTACATACATCACGCTGCAAACCTTCCTTTGGAACGTTTCTTGGTGCGTTTTGTATGTTTCATCGTGTTGTTCAAAACTGAAACCTATAAGGTCTTTTATTAAAAACCTATAAGGTCTTTCAGACCTTATAGGTTTTTGTGAGTTTTAGCAAAAATAGTGGCTGGTTTTATTCACGCCAAATAATGTTTTTTTCCCATGGCTTTCGGTACCACACTGCCGTAGATTTATTCTATGAAAGCCATTATCCTTTTCCTTCTCTTCACACTAACGATCGATCAGTTGCTTGCGCAAACTTATCGTGTCATCATCAGCGAATTCATGGCCGACCCTTCCCCTACCGCCGGCTTACCGGAATACGAATGGGTAGAACTTTACAACCGATCAAATCATCCTGTGGACCTTGCTGGCTGGCGACTGGCAGATGCAGGCAGCTTAAGTGGACCATTGCCTTCCTATATTTTGCCTGCCGGGGCCTTTGTGCTCCTGGCCGGCGCCACCGCCAGCACCCATTTGTCGGCGATTGCCCCCTGCCTGCCCGTCAGCAGTTGGCCATCGCTCGACAATAACGGAGACATGCTTGTTTTATACGACAATACAAACTCCGTTGTTCACAGCTTACGCTACGATATAAGCTGGTATAAAAATGATCTGAAAAAAGAGGGCGGCTGGAGCCTCGAAATGCAATATCCCGACTATCCCTGCCAGGGCACCAACAACTGGATGGCCAGCACATCTGCGGGCGGTGGCAGCCCGGGCACCGGTCCGGATCCGCCTTTCGCTTTTGTGCCATCCGAACTAAAAGTAGTAAACGCCTATCCAATCGATGCTGAACATATCCAAATCAGATTTTCACATGCAGCCAACGATTGGCAGATGACCAACCCCAACAACTATCAGCTGCAGGCAGGTCCTGTCATTCTACAAGCCGAACTCTCTTTGCCGTTATTAGACGAAGTAAAACTTTCCCTGGCAAACGCATTGGAAGAAGATATTATTTACAACATTTTGATTGGGGAAATCGAAGATTGTGCCGGAAGCCTAATAACCAGCGACAGTATCCGTATTGGAATACCACAACCCGCCGTGGCGGGTGATATTGTTATCAATGAAATTCTATTCAACCCAAAGCCCGAAGGCGATGACTACATCGAACTGTTCAATCATAGCTCCAAACTCCTGGATGCTGCAGACCTGCGGCTGGCTAATCGCAATGCGGCAGGGCAACTACAATCAATCACCACAACCACTGCCGATCCGGACCTGCTGATACCTGGTCATTACAGAGTCTATACCCGCGATAGTAGTCGCCTGACCCGACTTTTTCCGAAAGCCGCCACTAAAGCTATTCGTCAACTCAACAGTTTCCCTTCTTATCCCGATTCCGAAGGTCAGGCGGTGATCTTAAACGCAAGCGGTGAGGTACTGGATGAACTGGCATATCAGGAAAACTGGCATTTTCCCCTTCTGCCTTCCAAAGAAGGTGTAGCCCTGGAGCGTTTGCAAGCCAGCTCAGCTACCAACGACCCGGGCAACTGGCAGAGCTCCGCAGCACCGGACTATGGAACACCAGGCTACGCAAACTCCCATGCTGGTTACAGGACTTTAAATCCGAATAAAGTCTTTCAACTGGAAAACCGCCGCATTTCACCTAATAACGATGGCTTTGAGGATCGCCTGTTTCTTCATTACCAAATGCCGGAACCCGGCAGAATAGTCAACATCTGGATATTTGATGCGAGTGGCAGAATTGTCAGGGTATTACAACAAAACAGCCTCCTGGGCGAGCGTGGAGTATTTACCTGGGATGGACTGGATGCGCAAAATCGCCCGCTTGCCTCAGGCATTTACATTATCGGTGCAGAATGGTTTGATCTGAAAGGGAGAAGGAATTTTTGGAAAGAAGGCATCATCGTCCAGGGACCTTGATGGCCTTGATGCCCATGATTGCCTTGATGCCCTTGATTGCCATGATGGCCATGATTATTGAAAAGGTGGCTGGCAAAGTCGAATATCAATAACCAGAATTATCCAAACCCAAACTTAGCTAACAAGATTAATTCTTCTGTGCCATGAACTGGATCACCTGAACAGAAATAAAATACGTAATACGTATTACGTAAAACGTATTACGTTCTACCTGTCATCAAAATCCACCAACAACTTCTCCGATCTTGGGTGGCTTTGGCAGGTTAATATAAATCCCTGTTTGATTTCTTCATCTTCCAGGCCCCAATGCACATCCATATGTACTTCGCCTTCTACCAGGCGGGCTTTACAGGTGCAGCATACCCCACCTTTACAGGCATAGGGAAGATCGGCTCCGGTAGCCAGGGCCGCATCGAGGATCGTCTGATCACTGTTTTGCGGAATCTGGAATTCGATTGTGCGACCATCGAGCCGCATCCTTATGCTGGCCTTGGGTGTATCGGCTTTTGATTCCGTTTTGGCGGGACCCGCAGCTACCTGCTGACCCGGTGTGGTAAATAATTCAAAATGGATTTTCTTTTTGGCGATACCGTTGGCCTCCAGAAAATCCTTTACCGCAAATATCATTTGTTCCGGGCCACATAAGAAAAACTCATCCATTTGCGACAGAGGAATAAAGCGGGCCAGCTCCGCCATTTTTTCGCCATCAATACGTCCCTGCAAAACGGAGCTCTCCACTTGCTCCCTGCTCAGGATATGCAAGAGTTGAAGGCGGTCCATATAAACATTCTTCAACCCCTCCAGCTCTTCCAGGAAAATAATATCCTGCCGGCTGCGGTTTCCATAAACAAGTGTAAATCGACTATGAGGCTCTGTAGACAAAGTGGCCTTAATAATGGACATCACCGGTGTAATGCCGCTTCCAGCCGCAAACGCTATATAATTTTTACGATGTTGGGGATCCAGGAGCGTATGAAACCGACCCACCGGAGGCATCACTTCGAGCGTATCGCCCACTTTCAACTGCTCGTTGGCATAAGTTGAAAAAACTCCACCCGCCACTTTCTTAACAGCCACCCGCCATTCGGCATCGGCTGGAGCGCTACACAATGAATATGTGCGTCGGATTTCTTCTCCATCGATAAAATGTCGGAGAGTCAGACTTTGGCCCTGTTGAAAACGGAAACCTTCCCGCAATTCGTCGGGCACGTCGAGCACAATGGAAACACAGGAACTTGTTTCCCTGCGTATTTCTTTTACGCGGAGAGGATGGAAATGAATAGACATGGGTTAGCCTTGTTTACGCAGCCCATCGATCATGATCATCACCATATTGTCTTCCAGTTCCTTCCCTGATATTTTGGTTTTGGAACGATGCCATGATTCGATACCACTTACCGCATGCAGCATTATCAGTACAGCGGTGGGCGCATCAATGTTACGGATTTCACCTTTGCGGATACCATCTTCGATGATTCCTGCAAATTTCTTTCGGTAGTTGCGGCGTTGATTCTGGAAATTGGACAGATAGGGATCGTCCAGGTGTTTCCATTCCCGGTCGCTCACATACACTTCTTCATAATGTTCCACCATCTGCTGGATATGAAAGCGCAAAAGGCTTTCCACTTTCTTGATGGACCCTTCATGACTACTGTCGAGTTGTTCCATATTCGCATTGAAACGATTGGCCACATCGAAGCAAATAGCTTCGAGGATCTCATTCTTGGATCGAATATGATTATAAAGGCTGGCGGCTTCAATGCCTACTGATTCCGCAAGGTCGCGCATGGAAGTAGCGGCAAAACCCTTTTCGCGGAACATGATCGCTGCCTTCTGCAGGATCAAATCTTTCTTCGATGCTTTTTTGCGAGCTGTCTTAGCCATAGTCAAAGATATATAGGATTCCGGCAATATACACAAGTATGCGGATCAATTGGGACAGAATCGCCAATTTTGACTGCCAATTACCCATTAACTATTGCCGGTTACATTCGATTTTCCTGTAGGTTTGCAGGCTGGAGCGGTACCTGAGCCGCTCCTTATTTTATATCACAAAAAGAGAACATACATGGCGCTAATCACCGTCGGAACCATGGCTTTTGATGCCATTGAAACCCCATTTGGAAAAACAGATCGTATTGTGGGCGGCTCAGCCACCTATGTAGCTTATGCCGCGGCAAATTTTGTGAAGCCGGTTCAGCAGGTTTCTATCGTGGGTTATGATTTTCCGAAGGATGAATTAGAGGAACTGAAGCGGAGAGGTGTTCAGCTCGACGGAGTGGAGATCATCCAGGACAAAAAATCCTTTTTTTGGAGCGGCCGCTATCATGAAGACATGAACAGCCGCGATACTCTGGTTACAGATCTCAATGTACTGGCCGATTTTAACCCCATCATCCCCGAAGCCTACCAGGGCTCTGAGTTCCTGATGCTGGGCAACCTGGTACCCGCCATTCAACTCAACGTGATAAAGCAAATGCGTCAACGGCCCCGCCTGATTGTGATGGATACCATGAACTTCTGGATGGAATCGGCGATGGCGGATCTGGAAGAAGTGCTGAAACATGTGGACGTGCTGATGGTGAATGACGCCGAAGCCCGCCAGCTCACCGGGCAGTTTTCGTTGGTAAAAGCGGCCAAAACGATTTTACAAATGGGACCCCGCTACCTGATCATTAAAAAAGGGGAACATGGCGCCCTGCTTTTTGACCAGGACAGCGTTTTCTACGCACCTGCCCTGCCCCTCGAAGACGTGTTTGACCCCACCGGTGCAGGCGACACTTTTGCCGGCGGCTTTATGGGCCATATAGCCCGCACCGGCGACGTTTCATTTGAAAATATGAAAAGAGGCATCATCGTTGGCTCGGCCATGGCCAGCTTCTGCGTGGAAAAATTCGGACCCACCCGGCTGAAAGAAATCACCCATGAGGATATAGAGGGAAGAATTCAGCAGTTTAGGGATTTGGTGAATTTTGAGATAGAACTTGGATAAGTTGTACGTTTTACGTTGTACGTTTTACGTTGATGGGTTTAAGGTTGAGAGTTTAAGGTTTAAGGTTAATAGGCTTAAACTTTAAACGTAATACGTAGTACGTAGTACGTATTACGTACTACGTATTACATGCAACTGAGCACTCCACTGCCCCTTATATCTCTCGCCGACGCCCCTATCATAATATCAAATTCGCCAGGTTCAACTATCCATCCCAGTTTGTTGTTGTAAAAAGCAAGCTGTTCTTTTCCGATCCTGAAATGAACGGTTTTGGTTTCCCCGACTTTCAGATGAATTTTTTCAAACCCCTTCAACTCCTTCACCGGCCGCACTACAGAAGCTACACGATCGCGGATATAAAGCTGCACCACTTCCTCACCGGCAAATTTGCCGGTGTTGCGGATATCGATGCTTACCATTACCGAATCATCCGTCTTCATTTCCTGCTTATCCATCCGGAAATTTTCGTACGCAAAATGCGTATAGCTTAAGCCAAATCCAAACTCATATTTGGGATAAATGGATTCGTCGATATACGCGGAGCGGTAAAAACGATTGGAATCATTGGGCGCAGGCCTGCCAGTGTTAAGATGGCTATAGTAAATAGGAATCTGTCCAACCGACCGCGGAAAACTCATCGGCAATTTGGCCGAAGGATTGTAATCTCCAAACAACACATCTGCCAGGGCATGCCCCGCCTGGCTACCCAACCACCAGGTATAAAGAATGGCCGGCGCATGATCCGCCACCCAGTTAAAAACCAGGGGTCTTCCTGCATTTATGCAAACCACCACTGGCTTTCCCGTTGCCATAATGGCTTTGATAAGCTCCTCCTGCACACCGGGCAGGCCGATCTCGCTACGACTTTTGGCCTCCCCACTCATATCTCTTCTTTCTCCCACACTCATGACCACCACATCAGCCCGTTGCGCAATGCGTACCGCTTCTGCAATACCTGCACGGCTGGTATCCTCTATCTCACACCCCTTCGCATAAAGCGGAGGATTATTTTTTCCGAGTTTCTCAACCATCCCCTGCCACTGAGACACGATATAGCTGCTGTCATCCGGCATTTCAATGCTCCAGAACCCCAGGTTTTGCTTCACTTCCTTTACCAATGGCCCGATAAAGGCAATCTTTTTCCCTTTTCTGGCAAGTGGCAGCAATTGCTTTTCGTTCTTCAGCAATACAATACTTCGCGCCGCCATATCACGTGCAGCCTTTTCATGCTCAGGATTATTCAGTGCTTTTTTCTCCCGCTCGGGGTCACTGAAGCGAAAAGGATCGTCGAAAAGACCCAGTTCAAATTTTTTCCGCAAAATCCTCCGAACGGCATCATCCACAATTGCAATCGGTACTTTGTTTTCCCGTACCAGCTCTGCCAGATGATGGTGATAGCTTCTGCTTTCCATATCCATATCGCTACCTGCCATTATCGCGCTAAGGGCGGCTTCCTTGTTGTTGGCGACATATCCATGCGCTATCATTTCACCAACAGATCCCCAATCGCTCACTACCAGGCCGGTGAACCCCCATTTACCCTTTAAGATATCGCGCTGCAGGTAGGTATTCCCGGTAGCAGGGATGCCATTCAGGTCATTGAATGCATTCATGAAACTGGCAGCACCCGCGTCGAGTGCGGCCTTGAAGGGTGGGAGATAAATTTCCCAAAGCGTGCGCTCACTCATGTCTACCGAATTATAATCCCTTCCACCGATGGCCGCTCCATAAGCGGCAAAATGTTTGGCGCAGGCCATCACGGCATCTGTGTTGCCCAATCCACTGCCCTGAAAACCGCGCACGCGTGCCGCAGCAATCAGCGATCCCAGGTAGGGATCTTCCCCCGCGCCTTCCATCACACGACCCCAACGGGGATCACGCGAAATATCTACCATCGGCGCGAATGTCCAGTGAATACCGGAAGCACTGGCTTCAATGGCGGCCACACGCGCTGCTTTTTCGATCATGGGCAGATCCCAACTCGCCGCTTCGGCCAGCGGAATCGGGAAAGTGGTCTTGAAACCATGAATCACATCCTGACCAAACAAAAGCGGAATCTTCAGTCGCGACTCCATAGCCATTTCCTGCAAGAGCCTGGTATGCCGCGTACCCATAATATTGAGCATGCTACCCAGTTGCCCCCTACGTACCTGGTTTTGCTTATCCCCATCTTGCGTAATAGGTCCCGTGGATATCCAGTCACCACTGTACTGGTTCAATTGCCCTACTTTTTCTTCCAATGTCATTAACGACAATACGGAATCCACTTTTTCATCAAGGGACTTTTGCTGCGCCATCGAATATTGTACAAAGAATAGCGCCAACAGGCTAATTGTGATCTTGGAAACTGGCAAAACTTATGCTTTTAAATTGGAAGAAAAATCGGAACAATTCATCAGAATATCAGGGTCGCGATGGAATGCGGACGGGCCTCCAATTCCACCGCGCTTCCATTCACCCAAAGAAAATACGGCGTTTCTTTCCCTGTCTGGTTCATCACCACTACAATCGTGCTGCCATCCGGATTGCGGAAGGCAGTGGTCAGTAACTGGCTCCGGCTCGCAGTGGCCGCAATGCGTTTGGCTCCTGGCCTGATGAATTTGGAAAAATGCCCGATATAATAATACGAGTTCGTATAAATCAATTCACCCGTTCTGGTATCCCCATGTATGGGTGCAAAGCAATAATTCTTTACATGATTAGGGCCGCCTATTTCATCGAGCAGCACATTCCAGTCGGTAAAGCCTACCATTCCATTGTTGAAATCCATAATCATACTGCGCGCATACTTTTCGCCAAGGCGCCAGTCCTGGTATCGGGTGCTGTCGAAACTCGCAGGGGTTCCTTCAGTAAAAAGAAGGGGCTTTTCTGGAAAACTCTCATATACGCGGCGCACATTATCAAACATCTGATCGCCACCACTCCAGTCCTCATACCAGTGAAATCCAATTCCCCATGCATATTTGTTCACCTCCGGATCATTGAAATAGGTTTGTGCCCGCTGATAAATCAGATCGCGGTTATGATCCCATAAAATGATTTTCTTATCGCCAAGTCCTTCGCGCTCCATTACCGGCCCCAAATGATTCTTCAAAAAATCCCGCTCTTCTTCGGCTGTGTAGATGCAACTCTCCCAGGTTTGTGTAGCCATGGGCTCATTCTGAATACTGATTCCCCAAACAGGAATGCCTTCCTGCTCATAAGCCTTTATAAACTTTGTATAATAGAGCGCCCAGCTATTATAATATTCCGGCTTCAGTTTACCGCCCCGAAGCATATGATTATTTGTCTTCATCCAGGCGGGCGGACTCCAGGGGCTGGCAAATAAAGTGAGTTGCCCACCTGCGGCCGTTTGCGCTTCTTTGATAAAAGGAATCTTGAATCGCCTATCGGGCTCGATATTGAAACTGCTCAGGGATGAATCATTTTCCGACACATAAGTATAGCTGCCGCTGCTGAAATCACAACTATTGAGATTGGTACGGGCGAGATTGTAACCAATACCGGCTTCCTTATCAAAATAGGCGCGCAACAGTTCCTGCTGCTTATCCTTTGGAAGTTTATAGAATGTTTCGGCTGATGCATCCGTGAGAGCGCCACCTATGCCCAGATAGGTTTGAAAAGTTTGGCCGGGATCCACGAATACGCAAATCAAATTTTCCGTGGGCTGGCCCATGGTTTTAAAGGCCAGGTTCTGATCGGTAAGGCTGAGCCGCAGCTCGCTGCTGTCGGCCGTGCTGTACACTTTCACTGATTTGCCTTCCAGGGAAAATGGCAAATCGGCTTCCGCTTTCCCTTTTTCATCACTGTTGTTGCAGGCAGCAATGGCCACAAGAGCCATTGCCAGGAATATATTCTTCATGATGCTGATTTTGCTTACAGCGTGCTACCCGACTTTCTACCACACAAAAGTGGCCACACTATTGGGAGGTAGTGTGGGGCTTACCCATTTCTCCTTGAACCGGAGATTGAAACTCTGTGCGCTATCCCCATCGTTCAACACAATCAATACTTTCTTCTTGTCGGGTCGCTCAAAGGCTACGGAACGGAGATTGCCCACGGTGTTACTATTAATTCGTACAGAACCCGGTGGTACGAATCGCGATGCATGGCCAATGATGTAGTACGCCACATTGCGCTGATAGGTGGAGCTGCCAATAATGGTGAGCGCACCTTTACAAACCGTGCAACCGCCGGGTGTATGAGGACCAAAAGCGGCATCGTTGGCGAGATTCCATTCCAGGGCATTGCGACTCCAATTGCGCAGGGAGCCTATAATCACATTGCGCAGGTGCCATTTCAAATCGCCGGAAAAATCGCCATTGGATGCGGTGTATTGTTCGGTGAAATAAATATTCTTATCCGGATGCTGATCGCGCACGGTACTCAGCGCTCCTATATCGCCCGCATAGAGATGGAAGGCCGAACCATCCACGAATGCTTTCGCCGCAGGATCGTTGAGAATGGTAAGTGGATAATCGGGCCGGTCGCAATTGTGATCGTACACAATGATTTTGGTGCTAATATTCGCGGCCTGAAAAGCCGGGCCGAGATGATCACGGATAAAATCGCGCTGTTCGGTCGCCAGCATTTCCATACTGGGGTTATTGCCTCCATGCAAGGGTTCATTTTGCGGCGTGATGGCATCGATGTTGATCCCCTCCGCCTTCATGGCCTGTATATACTTGACGAAATATTGCGCATAAGCGCCATAATATTCCGGCTTCAGCTTACCTCCCACCGAATTGCCATTATCCTTCATCCACACCGGGGCGGTCCAGGGAGTTGCCAGTATTTTGATTTGCGGATTAATGGCCAGGATATCTTTCAATAGGGGAACTAAACCCGTGCCGCTACTCTGTTCGGATGCTATACTGAAATTAGTGAGATTGGGGTCTGTTTGCCCGGCAGGCATATCGTTGTAAGTGTACACCGATGAGCTCAGATCAGAAGCGCCAATTGAAATACGGAGATAGCTGACGCTGATGCCGTTGTTGACATCACTGAACAATTCCAGCAAAAGGTTTTGACGGATATTCGCGCTCAATCCATTGATAAGTTCCGCGCTGCCTCCGGTGAGCGTATAGCCAAAACCATCAATGCTTTGAAAACGTTGGGTGCTGTCAACCGTGATAGTTGGGTTTGAATTGGCCGTACTGCCAAAACTCAGTACCGTGCTTTGCTTCTGCAACAACGCGGTTTGGTCCCCCTTTGTCAACCAGAAATCCACTTCATTTACGGCTGGCGGGGGCGGTGGAGGGGGCGGTGGAGGCGGTTCGGGTTCACCACCACCACCGTTACGTGAGCAACCACCTTGTATGTTCAATATCCAGAATAAGCCTGCTAATAAAAGTTTTCGATTCATATACAATCCCTTTGCACGCTGAAAGCCTTCATGCGCCTGTACATTGTATAGACAATTATTTGGCGGGATTGTACTAACCGAAATCCAATTATTTCCGCTGCGCGAAAAGCCAGTCGAGCAGCCCCGGTTCCGCAAATGCCGGATCCCAGCTATTGTGATTGGCATTGGGATAAAGGGTAAAGCGAACAGAAGCTCTTTGTTGCTGCAGCGCTTGCACCATCTGCTCCGAAAAACGAGGCAATACCACATCGTCCTTGGCCCCATGAAACACCCACCATTTCACCTTTCGTAGGGAACGGGCTGTGGATGGATGAGCGCCTCCGCATATGGGAATGGCTGCTGCAAACAAACCGGGCTTTCGGCGCACCAGCTCAAAAGTGCCCATTCCGCCCATACTCAGCCCCATGGCATATACCTGATCCATTTTTATTTTGAATTGTTGCTGCAGGTTATCCAACAAGCCTAACAGTAGCTCCATAGAACGGGATGGTGGACCATCTGGGACAAAATAAAAACTGCGTTTGCCTTTTTCGTTAGCCACGGTATGTACGTTGCTCCAGTAATCATCGGCCGCACATTGTGGAAAAACCACGATAGCCGGATGCTTGCGGCGAAAACTATCCGCCAGGAAAATTTTAGATCCATGCACCAGTTGCTTCTGATTATCGCGTCCGCTTTCTCCCCGCCCATGCAGAAAAACCACTAATGGATAAGATTGGCCGGGATCAAAATTTTCGGGCAGCAACAATCGGTAAGGCAATGTATCCCCGCTCTGAATAAATCGAAATGCCTGATATGCATCCGTTGTCTGCGCATTTACATTTACCCCCAGCATAAATCCAACTAATAATAAACCAAATCGTTTCATTAATCTCAAATTTTCAAATAAACAAACCTGCCTGCCGGCAGGCAGGTCCCCAAATTATTCTCAATAGCTATTCCTGTACCGGGTATCAAATCGCGTATTCACCGGCCGCTTCAATGGAATGTTTTCGCCGCCTGTTTTATTGATCCATTCAAATAGCTCTTTTTTCAACTGCATACCAATTTCCTTAAAAGCCGGGTTCCGCACCAGGTTATTCATTTCATAGGGATCCGCTTGTAGGTCGTAGAGCTCATTGATGTCCCATACGCCATGATAGAAAATATACTTGTACTGACTGGTACGAATGGCGAAGGTAGTGGGCGTTTGTGGAAATGCGGATTCCCAATAGTATTCATAAAAAACCTTGTCGCGCTGCCAGCCTTGCGGCTTTCCTTTCAATACATCGATGAAGGAATATCCCTGCATTTGTTCCGGCATCTTTACACCGGCCAACTCCAAAAAGCTGGGTGCCAGGTCCACATTCATAATTACCTGGTCCACCACTGAGCGAGGCTTTACCATGCCCGGCGCCCATACCAACAAGGGCACCCGCATACTCTCTTCATAAGCATGGCGCTTGTCGATAAGGCCATGTTCGCCAAACGAAAATCCATTATCGCCCATATATACCAGCATGGTATTTTTCTCCAGGCCGTTTTCTTTTACCCAATTCATCACCCTTTGAATGCTTTCGTCCACCGCCTGCAAAGTTTCAAGATAGCGGCGATAAAACTGATCGAAGGGGATAGTACCATGATACATATTATCCACGCCATGCCAGCTATAGCGCTGCGCCCTTACCCATTGTGGAATATCCCGATAATTGACAGTTGTAGCAGGAGCGGTCACTGTTCCATAAGTTCGGCTGCTATCTGTTGCTGTTAAATACATAGAAGGAGGAGAAATGATGGGTATATCGGCATACTTGCCCTCATGCCTTTTGGCTGGATAGAATTCAGCATGAACTCCTTTGTGTGACAAATAGAGAAAGAAAGGTTTTTTCTGATCGCGCTTGTCCAGCCATTCCACCGCATAATCGGTAAGCCGGTCAGTGGTATAGCTGCCTTCAGGTTGCTTTACCTTTTCTCCATTAATATTGAAAACAGGATCGTTGTACACACCCTGCCCCCGAAAACTGAGCCAGTAATCGAAACCCGGCTGCGGCATA
The DNA here is from genome assembly GCA_044463125.1 of Terrimonas ferruginea. GTDB lineage: Bacteria > Bacteroidota > Bacteroidia > Chitinophagales > Chitinophagaceae > CAYMZZ01. Next base: position 90,057 of record JBIQMS010000006.1, on the reverse strand, counting down.
TCATCAGCATGGCCCATATGCCATTTGCCCATGAAGGCGGTTTGGTAACCGGCTTGCTGCAGGTACTGTGGAAAGAATTTCAGATCGGGCGGCATGGCCGCGTCATTGTCCACCACGCGATGCGTATGCGCATACTGGCCGGTCAATATGGAAGCGCGGCTGGGTGAACATAGCGCGGTTGATACAAATGCATTGCTGATGTGTGCGCCTTCGCTGGCCATCTTATCCATAGCTGGGGTTTCCAGCCCGGGAATTTTCTTCATAAAGCCCATAGCGTCATAGCGATGGTCATCAGCGAGTATGAAGATGATATTCATCTTCCTGGTATTCTGTTGAGCCGATACCCGAACATGCCAAAGCGATAACATGGAAAGAAATCCAATAAAAAACAGATCCCGCATCATCTTAAAATTTATTATGATTAAGACTCACGATTCATTGACCAACATGGACCGCCCTGTCGGACGGTCCCGACGTATTTCGCCCCTTCGGGGCTTGTACATTTAGGGGTTACACGTTCGCTTATTCCTACCGTCTTGAAGGTTCACTCACGCCTCACGATTCACGCCTCACGATTCACGACTCACGCCTCACGTCTCACGCCTCACGCCTCACGATTCACGCCTCACGCCTCACGATTCACGATTTATTCTCCCCAATTCACCCTGGCCGTTTTCACATCTCTCGAGTTGCCGCCTATCATAATGTCAAACTCACCAGGCTCCCATACATGCTTCAGTTCATAGTTGTAAAACTTCAGCAGTTCGGTGCTGATGGTAAATTCAATTTTACGCGACTCACCGGCTTTCAACATTACTTTCTGAAATCCTTTCAATTCCTTCACAGGACGTGTAACTGATCCGACCCGATCGCGGATATAGAGCTGCACTACTTCTTTGCCGTCATAAGGTCCTTTATTGGTAACGGTAACAGATGCTTTCAGTTGCTGATTACCTTTAAGCGATGTGGCACTGAGGCTGATGTCGCTGTACTCAAAATGCGTATAGCTGAGGCCAAACCCAAAGGGATATAGCGGATCATTCGGCACATCGAGATAATTGCTGCGGAATTTGGAGAACCACTTTCCTTCCTGCAAAGGGCGACCGGTATTCTTGTGGTTATAAAACAGCGGAACCTGACCCACATTGCGCGGAAAAGTGGCGCTCAATTTTCCAGAAGGGTTCTTGTCGCCAAACAATACATCGGTAATGGCATATCCTGCTTCGCTACCGGCAAACCAAACGTTGAGAATGGCGGGCACATTTTCTTCTTCCCAGGTGAGCGTGAGCGGGCGACCGGTAAACAATACCAGCACCACCGGCTTGCCGGTTGCCAGTAGTTCCTTCAACAGATCTTTCTGCGCGTCGGGAATTCCAATATCGGTGCGGCTGCTGGCTTCGCCACTCATCTCAGAGGATTCACCCATAGCAGCAATAATTACATCAGCATCCCTGGCAATGGCCAGGGCTTCGGCTCTTATTTGCTCCGCCGGACGGGAGTCCCAACCCAGGGAACGACCAAACATCGTACTGTTCACTTCCAGTACACTGTCGTAAGTGAGGTTAGAACCTTTTGCATAACTGATCTTCACTTTATCGCCTACCAGTTCTTTCATACCTGCCAAAAGAGAAGTTGCATTTTTCAGGTTGGCGGCCACGCTCCAGGTGCCGGGCATATTCTCTTTTGAATTGCCAAGCGGTCCGATGATTGCAACTGAGCCGCTCTTCTTTAACGGAAGCAATTGCTTTTCATTCTTGAGTAGTACAAAACTTTCGGCTGCAATACGGCGTGCTTCTTTTCGATGCGCATCTGCGAATACTTCTTTTTTGGCACGCTCCGGATCGCAATACCGATAAGGATCTTCAAACAGGCCCAACTTGTATTTTGCTTCCAGTATGCGGCGGCAGGCCGCATCAATCTGCGCCATGGTTACTTTGCCTTCCTTCAGCGATTTAGGCAATGTCGTCAACAACCCCTCGCCTACCATATCCATATCAATGCCTGCACGCAATGCCATGGCCGATACGGTTTGCAAATCGCCCACACCATGATCAATCATTTCGTTAATACCTGTATAGTCCGTCACCACAAAGCCTTTAAATCCCCACTGATCGCGCAGCACATTGCTGAGCAGCCAGCGGTTGCCCGTGGCGGGTATGCCATCCACTTCGTTAAAAGAAGCCATCACGCTGCCCACGCCTGCATCTACAGCCGCTTTGTAGGGAGGGAAGTATTCGTTGTACATACGTTGATGGCTCATATCAACAGTATTATAATCCCTGCCTGCTTCACCGGCTCCATACAATGCATAGTGCTTAACGCAGGAGAGAATGGTATTATTCTTCGTGAGATCATTGCCCTGATAACCACGAACCATGGCCTGGGCAATGGCTGAGCCAAGGAAAGGGTCTTCACCATTTCCTTCGGAAACACGGCCCCAGCGCGGATCGCGCGATATGTCGACCATGGGCGAGAATGTCCAGTTGATACCATCCGCACTCGCTTCCTGCGCCGCGATTCGCGCACTACGCTCAATGGCCTCCATATCCCAGGTACAGCTTAAACCAAGGGGAATCGGAAAAACCGTTTCATAGCCATGAATCACATCCATACCAAACAATAGTGGAATCTTCAGTCGGCTTTTCTCCACCGCCAGCTTCTGCACCTCACGAATCTTGGCCACCGACTTAATGTTGAACAAACCACCTACCTGACCCTGCTCAATCTTTTTAGCAATATTGGAGTTGCTGGCCCGGCCGGTGGTAATGTCACCTGCACCCGGTAGGTTGAGCTGGCCGATCTTTTCTTCCAGCGTCATTTGATTCATCAGCCCATCGATAAAGGCTTTCATTTTCGGATCCTGACCTGCTTGTGCACCCGCCTGCAGCAAACAGGCTGACATCATCAGGAGGGCCAACATAGATACAATCCCTTTCATAGCGCTATTCATTTATTTTTTAATCAGATGTGGTTTGATTTTTTTCTGCCAGATGGCATAGCCTTTGGCATTCATATGCAAATTATCATTCAGAAATATTTCAGGCCTGGGCTTTGCCTCTTTATTCAACATATCGTGATAAACATCCACAAAAACCGTTCGCTTTTTCTTCTTCAAAAACTGCCGGATGGCCATATTGGCTTTCAGCATTTCGGGCATACGGTGTGCCCGGCTGGGACTGGGCTTGATGCTGATAAACATGACCGGTACCCGCGGATATTTTGCGCGAATGATATTGAATAACGTGGTAAAGCGTTGCAATACGGTGGCAGCCGTTACCGTATCAGCGGCAGCCAGGTCATTCTCACCACAATAAATCACAATCTGCTTTGGATCGTATTTCAGAATCACATCATCGGCATAGCGAATCAGGTCGGGCAGTGAAGAACCCCCAAAGCCCCTGTTCAGAATGGGATAACCGGGAAAATATTCCTGCACGTCCTTCCACATGGTGAAGGAGGAGCTTCCTACAAAAAGAATCTGTTTTTTTGCAGGCATCTGCGCGCTATCGGCTTTCCGGAAAGCCTGAATATCGTTCCAGAATGGCGGATTCTGCGCAAAAATACTGGTTGTTGCTAACAGCAACATCGAGAATAAAGTAAGTCTCGGGAGAATGGTCTTAATTCCTGGTCTAATCATCTTTAAGGATCTTTTTATTTTACTTCCAGCACTGGAAATGATTCTGAAATACCGTTTTCGTTGATCGCTTCTATGGTGAAATAATAGGTCTTGAGTTTATCCATTGCCTTAAACCAGTATTCGTTGGCATCGTGTACCATCACACAGTTATACAACTTATCAGGTTCCGTGCCATAATAAATATTATAAGCATAAGCATCATCCACCGGGCTCCATTTAATATAGGCACTTCGCTTATCCTTTTCCGTGCGCAGCACCATAAACTGCTTCACGCGCTCTGGCGCGCTGCCATTTCCTTTTCCAAATACCCGTAATCCGCTGATGGCAAATTTTCCGGTGGGCATATGAATATTTTCCAGTTTCAGGTAGCGTGCTTTTACCGGTGTAGCTAATTCCACATAGTCGTGTGGCACATCGGTTTGATTCTGGCTCTTGTCGGTCAGTAGTTTCCATTTTTTACCATCCTCCGAATACCAGAGTTTGTATTGATGGTATTGGTCCAGTCGTTTACCCAATCGGTCATCGGCCACATCCTGGTCGGCATAGTTGATTTGTATAGCGTTCACGGTAGAAACTTCACCGAGATCCGATTGAATCCATTCTCCCTTGTTGGCCGATGCGGCGCTCCAGTAAGTCTTGATGCTCTCATCCACCGCATTGTTGGCAGCGTAGTTGCCAAGTGTGCTCGACACCTGCACGGGTTTCTTGAAGTTAAGCAGCATCCAACCCGTAAAAGATCCATTTTTGTAGCGCATGGGCGCAGCTTTATCTTTCAGCACCTGCGGCAGGTAGTGCGGATAATCGCCAAAAGCGGTGTTGCAATACATCACATCATCCTGATCAAAGCCCGCGGGCCAAATTCCTAATCTTCTTTCAAAATTGTTCTTCACCGAAAGCACCATTGTGCTCACATGCCAGTAATAGCCATGCTTATCCTGAAAAGTGGCGCCATGGCCCGCGCCGCGGGCAAAGCCACCGGGTTTAAAGCTCAGCGGGTCCGACATGGCCTGCCAGGGACCCAGGGGCGATTTGCCCACCAGCAATCCATCGGCATAACCACTGAACTCCGTACCCGGCGCTCCATACTGCAAATAGTATTTGTCTTTGTATTTGGTGAGATGTGACCCTTCGATGAAAGGATCGAGGAAAGTATTGTCCATATACTCTCCAAATCGCTGCCAGCCATAGCGCCAGTGCTCCAGCAGGTACATTTCCTTGCGTGTTCCCATGGGCTCCATCGTTTGGCGGTTCAGTTCCACGCCATACATGGGATAGCGGTTGCTGCTGCCATTGTACATATACAGTCGGCCATCATCGTCCGTGAAGAATGATGGATCCCAGCCACCGATGTCAAATGAATCCACTAACGGCTTCCAATCATCTACTTTCGGATTCGTGCTCATCCAGATGGTGAAATTGCTTGAATAGGTGCTGCCAAAAACGATCATGGTATCGCCAATAATACCTACGGCTGGCGCACATAGTTCATCATACACTTTATTCCAGGGCCGAAGAAACCGGCGCGATACGAATTTCCAATTAAGCATATCGCTGCTCCACCAATAACCCCATTGGTTGGTGCTAAACAGAAAGTAATCTCCTTTATAATTCACAATCACCGGATCGGCCGTAGCACGATGTCTTCCCCATTCACTGAAATTGGGGATGGGCGTGTAGCCATAATCCAGGTTAATTGGGTTACAATAAGTCTGTTGTTGAGAAAAGCAAGTTCCTGCCAGCAATAGCAATGTGGTTGCCAGGGAAAAGAATTGCTTGTGAAAACGGATGCGTATATTCTTCATGAATTTTTCGCTTATTTTTTCCGGTCAATTGCCCAGGCTCCGGGACCGGCAGTCAGAAATATCCACCCTAATACCACAAAAAGAAATGGATGCTGGTCTTCGTACCAGAATCGCCCTTTTGATACGAAGAAGCAGATATAACTCATCAAGATAATCAACAAGAGCGAAGCAAATCTGGTCCAGAGTCCCAGTATGAGCAGCAGGCCGGCCACCAGCTCAAGCGCCTTGCCCGTATACACCGCTATTTTCGGAGAGGGAAAAATGGTAAACGTGTCCCAGCCAAAATAGCCATTCATGACCTCCTTATCGAAGATTTCGAACCCATGATAAGCCATCAGCGCGCCGGTAATGATGCGGGCGATAGCCAGGCCAAATTGCGGCCAGAGAGGCCTTGATTGAAAAATACCAGGCATATAACAATCGTTGGGTTAAGAAAGAAGGCTTACACAAAATGTTCTATCCAAATTTACAGGTATTCATGCGCTATTTGGCGCTGGCTTTAAATAAAGCATGCCTGATCGTAAACTCATGCGCCGGATCTTTCATCCATTCATTGATATAAGGTGAATAGGTACGAACATAAATTCGCTTTTTTCTGAAATCAAGATCCACTATGCGCAGCCAACCGTTTCCCCCCTTAATGGAGCCCTTTACACCTTCCTGGTAGTTGGCCAGGAACTGGTACACAGGATTTCCTGCTTCATTGAAACTCACGAGCGTGCCTACCCCGCTACGAAGAATATGTCCGCTGAAAACAAACCTTGTATTTGGAAATTTTTTAATCAACTTTTCCCAAATCATTTCACCGTCATTCACCGCTTCATCAGCCGAATCCTTACCTACTCCATAGTTCTGGGGTCGCCAACTATCGCCCACCCCCTGCCGTGTACTGTCGGAATACATATAACTATGGGTATTCAGGATCACCAATCTTTCCGGATGATTGCGGATAACACCCGAGGCCCAGTCGAGCACTTTATCGCGCGGACCAAATTCCAGGGTCAGTACCAACCATTTAGTGCCGCCGGTTTCAAACTGATACCAGGCATTCTCGATTTTTCCCGGCTCAAATGTTCCGCCAAATCCTTTCAGCTTCTGCATCTTTTCGATGGGGAAATACTGGTTGTACAGACTTGTATTGCGCACATCGGCAAACTTGCCGGGGCCGCTACCCATATCATGATTTCCTGCTGCCAGCACATAGGGCACTTTACCATCTAATTGCTGAAAGGCCGCTTGAATCACTTTCCATTCCTTATCGTTATTGTTTTGCGTCAGGTCACCCTGCTGCAAAACCCAATCAATATTTTTTTGCTCCCGCAAAATCCAGTTGATCTGCGAATCGAGCACTTCCGGAAACTTTTCCGCATAAGTCTGCGTATCGGGCAACAAAACTATGCGTGCCGTACGCGGACTGCAGGAGAAAGCAGCGAGAGCGAGGAGGAAAGAGAAAAATTTATACATGATGGAGGGGAGTTTGAGAATTTGGGAATTTGGGATTTGGGGATTTGGGGATTTGTAGAGTAAGTTGCCTATCTCATCAACCCTCAAATTCTCAAATCCCCAAATTCCCAAATTGTTTCAATACGTGAATCCAAGCTTATCCAGTCCCTTCTTCACTTCATCGCAACTCATAAACAGATCCCAGATCAGTCCGCTGCGATAGTTTTCCATCATCACTACTATGGGTCCCTGGTCTATGGCGAGGTAGCGTTGAGGGTACCAGCTTTCGGTGTCGCTAAAAGCATCATAGAAACCGTAGGGGCCGAAGAGTTTATCTTTTTTGTTGAGATACCAGTTTTTCATGGCGGCCATCGACTCTTTGGGGGTATAGGGCATGGAAGCCAGCGCAGCCGTGGGCGCAATCACGCCACGGTCGCGTTTAATGCCGGGTGCGTGACCCGCATAACCTTTTACCGAATAGCTGGAAGTGAGTCCCCAGCTATCGGCGCCATAGCCTTTGAAGCCGCCCTGGTTTTCCACACACCAATTGTAATTGATGAGGGCCTGGTGCCGGTTTTCTTTCCAGTAGTCGGCGTACTTATCTTTCAGTTTGCGCGGGTCCAATCCAAGATAAGAATAATGCGCCCAGAAGAGGGGTCCACCATATTCTTCCGCGCCATTATGCTTCAATTGCAGGTCGTATCCATATTTACTGGTTTGATGCCGGATAGCGCCATTTTTTGCCCAGCCTTCATGGTACACTTCCGCAGGCACGCCATGCGTGGGTGAGGATGCTGCCAGCACATACATGATCAGGCATTCGTTGTAACCAGATACCGCGAAGTTCATTTCCCAGCCGTAGTTGGGGCTCCAGTGCCAGTACAAAACATTTTTTCCGTTGCGATACCAATTAAAATCCACTTCACGCCAAAGTTGATCGCAACGAGCCGCCAGCGCTTTTTCACGATCGCTGCCTTCGGCAAAATACTGGCGCACACAAAGCAGGCCTTGTAGCATAAAGGAGGTTTCCACCAGGTCGCCACCATCGTCTTTTTTGCTGAAAGGCTTCACTTTGCCGGTTTCGCCATTCCACCAATGGGGCCAAACGCCATGAAACCGATCGGCTGTTTCGAGGAACTTCACAATTCTTTCCAACCGGGCCAGGCCCTCTTCACGGGTGATAAACCCGCGCTCTATACCCACCAGGATGGCCATCACACCAAATCCACCCCCGCCACTGGTGATGATATGCTTGTCGTTTTGAGGATATACTCCATCCACATGAAAGCGCTCGCGTGCCAACCCGCTATTGGGTTCCGCCCCATCCCAGAAATACTGGAAAGTGGCTTTTTGCACTTCGTCGAAAATGCGCTGCTCTTCGACTGAATCGAATTTCACACTATCCTTACCCACTGCCTGGCGACTTTCGCCGCATTGGGTGAGAAGAATAGCGACACTAATAATCAGAATATTTTTTTTCATTGCCGGAAGGGTTTTTGGAAAGTAGTGAGTAGGGAGTAGGGAGTAGAAAGTAGGGGATTAATTGGATTAAAAGAATTAAATATTAGTTTGGATAAAAATCCTGGAAACAATTATTTATCATCCATTTTCTACGTTATCATATCCCAAAAAAGCTAATGCAATTTACGTTAATCATTTATCTGCGTTCATCTGCGCAAAATATCAGCGGAAATCTGCGGGAAAACTCTCTCAAATTTTGATCAGGTCTAAAGTGCTAAACCGTTTCCCGCGGATCTTCGCAGATTACAACGCAGATGAACGCAGATTTTATATTGATAAAAACCCAGCACCCCCAACTTACTACTCCCTACTTACTACTTACAACTCAAAAAGCGGGGGCTGCCTACTGCTACGGCAACCCCCTTGTTTACTGAACTTGCTTATGCCAGAAAACGCTTTTTATGATCCCATTGATCAGTAGTTGGGGTTTTGTGTAAGCTTGTTGCTGCTGGCAACAATCTCATCCTGGGGTACAGGGAACACTTCATGCTTACCATCCACAAATGCTTTGCCATGCGCACGAAGCACATCGCCCGCACGTCCCTGGCGAACCAGGTCGTAGAAGCGGTCGTGTTCCATGGCCAGCTCCCAGCGGCGCTCATTCCAGATAGCCAGGCGCAACTCGGCTTGTGAATTGGCCGTGGTATTGCCTAACTCCGCACGGTTACGCACCGCGTTCAATCGGGCCTTTGCCTGATCGGGTTGGTTCAGCTCATTGGACGCTTCCGCATTCATCAAATAAATCTCACCCATGCGCAATACGCGGATATTCTTATTGGCGCTGGAGGTAGTGTTTCCATAAGTTTCCTGCGTACGGCTCACATAAGCTTTGTAATTGTAGCGTGGGTTGGCCATATTCACCAGAACCACTCCATCGAACAAGGTATCACCAATGCTCATGATCGTAGCGTCGCGACGGATATCGCCGGATTCGTAAGAGTTGTACAAGTCTTCACTTACGGAATTAAATCCCCAGCCCGTGAAAACAAGGGCACCGGGATTGAAAGTGCCTCCACGAATACCCTGCACTTGCGAGTACTGCTGCACCGCTGCGAAAGGGACTACCCCTTTGCTTTGAATTTCGAAAAGCGATTCGTCGCTATTCTCACCCACTTCGCGCCAGATCAATTCATAATCAGGTACCAGCCCATAGGTGCCCAATTGATTATTGATTATTTGATTGGTAAGATCCAGCACGCGATCCCATTTTTTCTGATACATGCTTACTTTGGCCAGTAAACCGGCTGCTGCACCCTTGGTAGCACGACCCATGTCTTTGGGATCGTATTGCTGCTTGGTGGGTAACAAGGCCATCGCATCCTCCAGGTCCTGCTCAATGAAAGCATATACTTCCTCTTTAGGTCTGCGATCGTTTATTTTGTCAAGATCCGCAGGGTTGTTGGCGTCAACAACGCTATCTACTATGGGCACATCACCAAACGTGCGCACCATATTGAAATAGTAGAATGCCCGCAGAAACTTAGCTTCACCACGTAAGCGGTTCTTCAACTCATTATTAATACCAAACCTGTCGAAATTCGCGAGCGCCTGGTTGCAGCGTGAAATACCTTGCGCATTACTCCGCCATACCGCGCGTATAGAAGGAGTGGTGGGCGAATAAGTAAGATTATCCATCTGATCCTTATCACTACCCAGGTCGCCCGGAGCACTACCTTTATCTGCATCATCAGAAGTGATGCTGGTAACGCCGATCCAGGAAAAACTGGATTGATCCCAGGTCAGTAATTGTGTATAACAGGCGTTCACAAATGCAATCGCATTGTTGGGATTATCAAAAGTTGTATCCTCGGTTACCAGTTCATTTTCCGGAGCGGGATTCAACCACTCTTTCTTACAGGAGCTAATGGCTAATGCCAGCAAGCCCACTGTTAAGATCAGGAATTGATTATTTCTATTTTTCATAAAAAATAATTTAGAAGGTTACGTTTACACCAAACATGTAAGTTGTAGAAACGGGATAGATGCCCAGTTCAATACCAGCACTCAACCCATTATTGCCACCTGGCAATTCAGGCGTGAAGCCACTGAATTTTTTGGAAATAATCGGGTTTTGTGCCGATGCGAAGAAGCGCAACGACGACATGCCGATGTTCCAGTTGCTGGCGGGGAGGCTGTAGCCTAAAGTGATATTGTTGACCCGGAAGAAGCTACCTGACTCTACATAATAGGTAGAGGGCTTGGGAATGGCATTGCTGGCACGAGGCTGGCTGCCTTCAAGATTGGTTGGCGTCCACCGATCATTGGCGCGTGCTGCTTCTATATTGTCATTACCCAGGCGAATTGCCTTCTTACCGTTATACACTTTGTTGCCGGCATTGCCATAGCAATCCACGGAGAAATCGAGGCTTTTCCAGGTAAATCCGGCGTTGATGCCATAATAGGTTTTGGGTTGATAAGACCCAACAAAAACACGATCCAGGTCATTAATTACACCATCCTTATTTACATCTCTATAGATGAAATCACCGGGCTTGGTACCGGTTACCCTTGGTGTAGCGTTCACCTCATCCTGCGTTTTGAAAATGCCAATCACATCATAAACCCAGAAGCTGCCGATTTCATTACCTTCCACTGTATAGGTTACTACTTCACCATTGCCCAGGCTGCCACCGCGAAGAAGTAAGCTACCGTTTACGCGCTCAACATTGTTGTTGTTAAAGGTTACATTGAATCCAACATGGTAGCGGAAATCGCGGCTCGCATTGTCCTGCCAGCGCAAACCCAGTTCCACACCATCGTTGCGTACGTCAGCTGCTTTAGAGAACACGGAGTTGTCGTTATCACCCGCCAGTGCTACCAGATTTACAGGAATGTACACATTCGAAATCTTGTTATAGTAAGCGATCTCACCCGTGAGTCGGCGACCAAGAGTAGCGAATTCCAATCCTATGTCTACTCCTTCCGTCACTTCCCAGGAAACATCTGCATTTCGTATCTGGTTAATCGTCAGGGCTGGGGAAATTGGGTAAAGATCGCCGCCAAAGGAATAGTTTCCTGCAAAAGGAACAGGATCTAATCGTGCAATGGATCCTGGTACCCGGTCATTACCCAGTCGCCCATAACCGGCACGAAGTTTCAACTCATTCAACCAGTCTACTCCATCCATGAATTTCTCCCTCGTAATTACCCAGCTTGCTCCAACAGAATAGAAAGTGCCCCATCTGTTATTAGCCGGGAAATTGCTGGACCCGTCACGACGCAAAACACCGCTAATGCTATACTTATTATCATAAGTATAAGTAATGCGGCTGTACATGCTTGCACGGGTGGTTAGCGAACCACCAGAAGTGGCCTCAATTGTATTGGGGTCGGCCCAACCCAGGTACCATAGATTTCTTTCCACGGGTACGCTATCGCCACTTGCCGATTGCGAAGTAGTACGTGTCCGTTCTGCTGAGTAACCCAGAGTAGCGATTACCTCATGACTACCAAATCGATGATTATAGGTGGCATTGTTATCGAAGTTGAAGTAAAACCCGGTTCCCGAACCCACACTCAGACTGCTGAGATTATCGGAGCCGATGCTGATGGGGGTATAAGGATAATTGTAGGTAAGGCTGTTGCCATCGCTACGATTGAAGGCAAAACTGGTGCGGATTGACAGGTTTTTGATGGGCTTTAGTACAGAATACAAATCACCCTGTATGCGAGTCCCATTGGACGTACTGTGTATCTGGTCGTTTGCTTTCACGGGATTACCCACACTAAGACCTACGAGAAGGCCATAGTCGCCATTGGGAAAACGTACCGGCGTGGTGGGCGCATTGCGATAAGCATCGTTGAAAGGGTTGGGCTTGTTGAATCCGCGGGTAACACTCAGGTTCAGGTTATGACCAAACTCGAGGAAGGAAGCCACTTTGTAATTATTGTTCAACCGGAAATTGAGACGCTTGAAGTTTTCATTTTTCACGATACCCTCATCCTCAAAATAACCGGCGCTGAAATAATAAGTGGTTTTATCAGTTCCACCGCTTAATGCCACGCTATGGTTCTGGATCAGTCCATTCTGGATCACTTCATCGAACCAGTCGGTATCATATTCCAGCGCGTTGAGGTCGGGGAACATGGGAGCCTGGTTATCGTAACCACGGGCTTCGTTTGTGTATTGCGCGTATGTCAGTGCATCGGCCATTTTCACTTTCGATGTCATCGACTTTACACCCATAAAGCTGTTGAGCTCAATACGCATTTTACCGGCTTTACCGCGTTTGGTGGTGATCAGGATCACACCATTGGCGGCACGGCTACCATAGATAGCTTGCGAAGCGGCGTCTTTCAATACTTCGATGGACTCAATGTCAGCGTTGTTGATGCCGACAATATCTTCTGTAATCACACCGTCCACCACGTACACGGGGTTGGCGTTACCTGAAACCGTATTGGTACCCCGAATACGAACCTGGGGTTGGCTGCCGGGGTCGCCGGAAGCAATCACCTGGATACCGGAGGCCTTACCCTGCAAGCCCTGCGCAGCAGTAAGCACAGGTTGCTTGGTAATTTCGGTGCCACTTACCTTGGCCACCGAACCAACGATCTGGCTACGGCGCAGGCTACCATAACCTACCACCACCACTTCATCCATGGTGCGGTCGGCTGGTACCAGTACCACATTAATCACGGTACGGTCGCCCACTACTTCTTCCCGCTCGGTAAAACCGATGGAAGAAAACAGCAGCGTGGCATTATCAGGTACAGTTAAGCGATAGTTACCACTCGCATCGGTGGTAGTACCCACGCTGGTGCCCTTTACGGATACGGAAGCACCTTCTACCGGGTTACCCTCAATATTGGTGACACGACCGGTAACGGTTACTTCGCGAACATTGATTTGATTGGGTGAGTCCGTTTCCTTTAGTACTACCAGGTTGGTAGTCAAAATGCGGTAGGATATGCCAGTATTGCTGAAGAGCCGGCCCAGCACATCGTTGATATTAGCGTCTTCCACCGCGATGTTTACGCGGGGTTTGCCTTTTACTACGTCCTCATCAAACAGAAAGCGGTATTCGCTCTTTTTCTCTATAGCCATCAGCACTTTCTTCAGTTCCGCAGCTTTCATGTTGAGGGTAATGGAACCCTGGGAGTAGGTTTTGGCTGATACCTGCAGGCAGGCAATCGTTAAAAGCAGCAGCGTCAATTTCATAATCCGGAGCAGCTTTAGCTGGAGCGCGGGCTGGCAAAATCCTGCCCTTGCTTCAATTTTTTTCATAATTTGTCGATTGAAGGGTTAATGACTGGAAATCTCCGACAGGCAGTCAGATTGTTTCGGTTTTAGCCTTGATGGGGTCCTGCTGCAACAGGATCCCTTTTTTATAAGGCTATTAGGTAGTGTTGGGTAGTAATTTCATTTGGCATAAGCGTTTAGCGGTGAATGATAATTCTATTTGCTTTTCGTTCGAATAAGAAGGGATAGGAAATGGTAAGTGCTTCCATCGCCTGCTCAATATTTTCGTTTTCAAAATTGCCGGTAAAATGTTTTTCTCTCAATACCGGATCTGTTATCTCAATCTCCACACCATACCAGCGTTCCATTTTCAGCGCCAGGTCCTGCAACGATTCGTCGTTAAATACCAGCCTGTTTACCACCCATTGCGTTTCCGCAATAGTGCTATCGCGTGGATCCACTTTCAGTTTATTGATGGCCACCAGCGATGACGACTGGAGGTCGTTGATCGTTTCCACTGGCGCAATGCGATTATCCACTACCAGTTTTTCATTGGGCGAAAGAATAATCTTATCGTTGGGCCGGTTACGGATCGATACCTCAATCTTACCACGTATCAGGCTGGTTTCTGTTTTCTTATCATCCGGATAAGCTTTCACATTAAATGCTGTTCCCAACACCTTAATATCTATTGCTGCGGCATGAATGATAAAGGGGCGCTCCTCATCCTTCACGATATCAAAAAATGCTTCCCCTTCCAGGGTCACTTCACGCAGGTCCTGGCCAAATTCTTTATCATAAGTCAGCTTGCTGCCGGCATTGATCCATACGGTGCTTCCATCGGGCAGTTGAATGCGCGATTTGGAACCGGGTCTTGTGCTGATCTCATTCACCTCTCGCGCTATTGGCTCCTGGGTACGGCCAGCCGTTTCAGAACCTGGCAGGTTGAGAAATACCAATAAAGCGATAGCCGCTGCCGCAGCCAGGCTGCCGATAGCGATGATCCGCCGGCGGCGGCCCTTTTTCATTTGTCGTTCGTAAGCTTCCAGGGCAGGGTCATGATGCCTGTCGAGAGAAAGGCCCCTGTCCTTCATGCGTTGGGTATGCAGCAAAAACGCATCTTCCTCCTTGGAGAGGTCTGGCATGGAACGAGAGTTCCAGAGTTGCTCCAGGCTATGTGCCGCATAAAGCCATTCAGGATGCGCCTTCATTAGCTGATCTAATTCAGCCAATTCCGCATCTGTGGCTTCACCGGCAATTTTCTTCGAAAAAAGAATCCAAAAGTTCTCCTGGGTCATGCAACCGTTTTTTCACATGCATGAGTTAGACAAATCCAAAGACTCCTTACCCCTAAACAAAAAAATAATTTTTTTGGCGGCGGTCAGCAGGCTGAAATATTGAAGAGATTGTTGCCACCCAGATCGGATATGGATTGTACCTCAGCCAGTAAACACTATCACTGGCAGAAAAAATCCAAAATTCCTTCCCCTCATCATAATAATCAAGGTAATCAAGGCCATCAAGGCAATCAAGGGCATCATGGCAATCATGGCCATCAAGGCAATCATGGCCATCAAGGCAATCATGGTCTGGTCTTGGGGAAATGAGTGGGAATCGCCAGCTGCATGCACTGGCTCAGCCTCCGCAGCGCGATAGCCATTTGTGCCTCTACGGTTTTCACCGATATCTGAAGTAGTTCGGCTACTTCACGATAGCGGAGGCCATCTTCTTTTACGAGTTTGAAAATCAACTGACAGCGGGTGGGAAGGTCCTGTATGGCTTTGCGGAGTTTGTTGAAAAGCTCATCCGTCATCATTAATTCTTCGGGATTGGCCAGCACCTGCGAAAGATTAACCGACCAGTAGCCCGCATCCAGGGCTTTCTGCCTTTTTTCGCGGGCGATGCGGTTCAGCGCCCGGTTTTTCACCGCCACATAAAAATACATGCGGGGCGATTCGATGCCGGTGAGAATATGTCGTTTTTCCCAAATATGTATAAACACATCCGAAACCACTTCCTCCGCATCGTAATTGCTCTTAAGTATACCGGCGGCAAACTGGCATAGTGGGCGGTGCAGGAGCAGAAACAATTCCTTATAAGCCTCACGGCTATGCTCCGCAGCGATCCTTTCCAGCAGAAGTTGTATGGTTTCGTTTGAATGCAAGCCAGAACAAAGGTAGGGAAGACACGTGAATCGTGAGGCGTGAGTGGAGTTTAGAGTTTAGGGTTTAGGGTTTAAGGTTTAAGGTTAAGATTGAGGCTCTTAGGTAATAAGTTAGAAAGTGAAATATAGCAGGAAAATAACTTGGAGAATCTGCAATAATCATCTAAAGAGTTTGAAATGATTTGATGTCCAGATAATTTTTTCTTGCTAATGAACTCGGATACATGACACCCACTAATATGTACCTAAAACCCTCAACCTTAAACCCTAAACCCTAAACCCTAAACTTTAAACCCTAAACTCTAAACCCCACTCACGCCTCACGACTCAGGCCTCACGATTCTCTCAAACTACTGGCCACGGAAACTTCGACTTCAGCTCCACTCTTCTTCCCGTTTTGCCCGACTCGCGGGTGGCTTCTATTACTTCCAGCACATGCAGCGCATGCTCCACATTAATTAATGGTTCTGTTTTATCGAGCAATGCTTTGGAAATTACCGATGCACCTTCCTGCCAAACATAAGGTGCGGCATCGGGCACAAAGCGCTGTGTTTGTTCATGGTCGTGCGTGGCCATATCCACACCAAGCGGCGCCCAGTCGTATCCGGCCATCGCCATATTTCCATGGCTGCCCCAGATAGTGATAGTGGGTCGCTCCTGCCCCTTTCCTTCATGGCCATAGGGATCAAAATAGTTGAATCCCGATTGCACATGCGATATCACGCCATTGCCATGATCCATCAGCAGCATGGCATTGTCTTCTGCTTCTACCTTGATATTTCCTTTATTATCCACCGTACGTTCTGGTGTAACAATACTCGTCATGGCCACCACCGATTTGGCGGGACCCAGTAAGCCCGTGAGCGTGGCGATATTGTACACGCCAAGATCGGGCAAACTGCCACCGCCCTTTTCATAGAAAAATGCAGACCAGCCCGGACCTGTATGGCCATAATGCGCATGGGCAGCCGCCACTTTGCCCAGCTTGCCATCGCGGATGGCTTTCGACATAAAAGCAAACTGCGGACTGTTCACCACCGCAGGCGCACCCCAGATGCGCAGGTTTTTGGATTTGGCGAAATCGAGTAGTTCCTTGCCTTCGGCATAAGTATTAGCCATGGGCTTTTCGCTCCATACATGCCTGCCCGCATTGAGCGCTATTTTGTTGAGCCGGCCGTGTTCCTGCATATCGGTCAGGTTTACCAGCAAGTCAAAGGGCGCACCGGCCAACTGCTGATCAATATGCGGATAGTGGTGGGGGATATTGAATTCGGCAGCGCGCTTCTTCGCCCTGTCGTACACAATATCACAACAGCTCACCAGCTCCACATGCGCAGCTTTCGATAAATGAGGAAGATACACGCCAGAAACGCTACCGCATCCGATAATGGCCACACGGATCTTCTTCTGATCAGATCCCAGTGCGAAGCCTTCCAGCGAAGACAATAAAACGGCCGCACCCGCCATAGCGGTGCGTTGCAAAAACTGTTGACGGGAGATTGGAGACATATGGAGGAGTTTTGTTTTAGTTTGAGGTTTAGGGTTTAAAGTTTAAAGTTTTATGGATTTAGGAATGCATTGGCGTTCAGTCGGAAATGTTAGCCAAATCCTTCACTTTAAACCCTAAACCTTAAACTCTAAACCAAAAGCCACTAATATAGATTTATTATTTTAGCGATGTCAATTTTTCCAGACCCTTGGCCACATCCACATCTTTCATAAACAATTTCCAAAGCAATCCGCTGCGATAGTTTTCGATCATTACCACAATAGGCGCCTGATTCAGTCCCATGAAAATTTCGGAACACCAGTTTTCCTTCAGATTAAACGCATCGCGAAAGCCATATTCTCCCCACAAAAAATGCCCGTAGTTGTAATAATAATTTTTCAGAGCCCGCATGCTTTCCTCCGGTGTATAGGGGAAAGAAGCGACCGCACCGGTTGGCGCTATCTTTCCTTTGTCCCGCTCCAGTACCGGTTCATCCGCCGAATAATGTTCCGGGCCATCACTGGCCGTTAATCCCCAGCAGTTTTCTCCATAACCGGGAAAATTACCCGGATTGGCCACGCAGTATTGGTAATTGATGCGCGCGATGGCCTGATTATTTTGAAAATAATTGGTGTACCTGTCGTTTACAGCATGAGGGTCAAGCCCCATATAAGAATAATGGGTAAAGAAAAGCGGGCCGCCGTTTGAAACACCCACATCCAGTTTAATACCATAATAACTGTTCCCATTCGTGTACATTGAACCATCCGTAGTACCACCCCAATTGATCCTATACTGCTGACCGGTACTATCCTGATTCGCCCATCCAGAATAATACAAGTCTGCTGGAACGGAATAAGTGGGCGAGGCAATGGCCAGAAAATAAGTAATCATGGTTTCGTTCCACCCTATCAGGCGATGATTGATCACCCACCCCTGGTCCGGCGACCAATGCCAAAACAGGAACTTGCTATCCGGTTCCTTGCGGTACCAACTCCATTCAATCCGTTCCCAAATGCTCCTGATCTTATCCCGGATCAGTTTTTCTTTTACATTCTCTTTAGTAAAATAATTTCGGGCTGCAAGCAGACCCTGCAGCAGGAAAGAAGTCTCCACCAGGTCGCCACCATTATCTCTTTTCCCAAAAAAGGGCTCCACCTTTCCGGTTGGGCCGTCAATGAAATGCGAATAAGCTCCGTGAAAAGTTTCGGCCTGCTCCAGGAAGTTGACGATTTTGATAAATCGTTCCACCACCTGCTCTCTGGTAATAAATTTTCGTTCCGCGCCGGCAAGCAGAGCCATCAGTCCAAAGCCCGAAGCGCCACTCGCTATCATTTGCCTCCGGCCGGGAATATTTTCAAAAGCCAGCCCACTATTGGGTTCTGCCATCTCCCAGTAATAACGAAAATGCGCTTCCTGAATCATGTCGAGAAAAGCATTATCATCCATATCCTTCAACATAGCCTTCTGAGCGGGAGAAGCGGCGGTGGTTTGATAATAATAGTCGAGATAGGCGAGTTTATAATAAAATGTTTTTCCTTGCTGATCGCCTACAAAGTCGGTATAGCGGTTGATAAAGGGATGCTGAACCCCTATCGGTTCATAGTTGCTCCCATCTGTAGAGCGCAGCACCTGCACATAGCGAATGGAGCTATCTGTAGGTAACGGCCAGTGCAGATCAAAATGCCGGGGACCCGCCTTCGCCTCTGGCATCAGTGGTGCCTGCATTTTGCCGGCTGGGTGTCGGGGAGTGATCAACTCAAGATCGTCCACGGCCATGCTATAGGCGAATCCATCCGCTCCTTTCTGTTGAAACCTGATGGCCTTGATTCTATCAACTATTGGTAAATCCCTGTCCAAAAGGCTGTCGAGAGGAATACGAACCAACTGCCAGCCTGCATTCGGTCGGATGGTAAAGGAATAAAGCCGTCCCGATTTCCCGTCGCTGCCTTCCAGGCAAATCTGGGGTAGTTGATTGTCGGGTATCAACCGATTGGAATAGCTTACATAAAAGGAAAGATGAGTAGCCGGTTCAAAATGATCCTGGCCACGGATCTCTTTCACGCGGATTCGTGCGTACCAGTTGCCATTGGGCGCATTGGTGTAAGACAGTCGAAGTGAATTGCCGGGGGTATGAAAGATGATGCTGTCAACCGGTAGTTTGCCTTTCAGCAAAGCCAGTTGTGAGCCGCCTTCAGATCTGCCTTCGCTAAAATAATAAGGCCCGGTCATCCGGCTATTGGCGAAAATAGTTCGCACATAGGGAGGCTCCTGCGCTGTTGCCGGTAGCAACATCAAGCCCAGAAATAATATCAGCAAACTATTTCTTAGCATCTTCATTTTTGATTCATAAATAAGGTGCTGTAAATCCAAGCGCCTGCATGCCCGTCTTTACTTCGGGGCAACTGCTAAACAAATCCCATAACAATCCGCTTCGGTAATTTTCAATCATTACAATTATCGGGCCCTGGTCTATGGCCAGGTGCGATGAGGCGAACCATGCCTGCTCCAGCGAAAAAGCATCCACAAAACCATAATCCTTCCAGAGCTTATCGCCCAACACATAGTAAAAGAATTTCAAAGCTGCCATCGATTCGTTGGGTGTAAAGGGCATAGAGGAAAGTGCGGCCGTGGGGGCAATCACGCCCAAATCGTTGGTGGGCGAGCTGGCCGAATAGCCATTGGGTATATCGCTGGCCGTTAATCCCCAAACCGAATCGCTGTATCCATAATAAGATCCGGGATTGTTGCGGCAATGCTGGTAATTGATCAGGCTGTGGTTCCTCGTTTGCTCTGCATAGTTAGCCCAGCCATCATTCAATCCATTGGGGTTAATACCGAGGAATGAGTAATGACTGAAGAAAAGCGGACCACCATAATGGCTGCCCAGGGGCAGCCTGATACCAAAATAACTGGACCCATTTACAAATGCGCCATTGCGGGCCCAGCCATTGGTATATACAGAAGCAGGTATACCGTGCGTGGGCGAAGAGGCTGCCAGCACATACGTGATCAAACATTCATTCCATCCACGTATCGGTAAATTCATATCCCAACCATACTGCTCACTCCAGTGCCAGAAGAGTACATCCTGATTTCCTCTTCTAAACCAATCCCATTCCACAGCCTGCCATATGGTATTGATTTCGGCGCGCAATTGCGTTTCTGCCGGATCAGCGCTATCAAAATACTGCCGCGCGCAGAGCAGGCCCATTATGAGATAAGAAGTTTCCACCAGGTCGGCGCCATCGTCCTTGGTGCTAAAGGGAATGGTTTCCCCCGTATTGCCATTGATCCAGTGTGGAAATGCACCCTTATATTTTTTGGTGGTATTCTTCAGAAAGTTCACAATCGTCGTGAGTCGGGTCAGGCCTTCGGCTTTGCTGATGAACCCTCTTTCAATCCCAACCAACATGGCCATGATGCCAAATCCCGATCCACCGCTGGCAATGGTATTGGCGCCACTATTACTTCGTTCCCGCGCCATGCCACTGACGGGATGACCGAAATCCCAGAAATAGCGAAAGGTTTGCTCCTGCACTTTAGTCAGCAGCGCATCATCGCTTATCGCAGGAAATTTTCGGGTGGAATCGATCGAGGTATAAAGGTTCAGGGTTATTCCTGTCTGCAAAATACTGCCGGCTGCCGACTCCAGCAGGCTGGTCAGGGTAAGTTTATACCTTTTCAGGTATTGCAGATTGGTTGTCGGGCGCAATATCACCACGCTATCGCCCTGCCCATAGCTCACCGAATAAGCCACAGGTGCGGCGGGTACCTCGCTGAGCGAAAAAGCGGCATTCACGCTGGAGCGATCCACCGGAGTCGAAAACTTAAACCGAAACTCGGGCAGGCGATTGAGGTTCTCATATTCGGTCTTCCCTGCCACCGCATTCACCGACCAGCTTTGCAATTGCAGCCTTGCCGGAGGCTCCTCTGTTCCTTCGCCACCTTTGCTGCAACTCATTAAGGTAAGCATAAATGCCAGGCTGCTGAATAGGGCCAGCCTGGAAAATAGCAACGCCTTTCCTCCGTCCTTATTTATCAGGGAAAAGGTATTCCGCTGAACCAAAACATTTTCTCCAGTAAAAAATTGCATACACAATTACTTTGTAGTTTTCACAGATTTTTCGAACAACACTATGGCTTCCTTCGCATGGCCAGCAGGGGTTCATTGTTGCGGGCAACAATCATTATTTTGTCGCCGTTGGCCGAGCGCAGCCATTTCAGATCGCGTACCTGCCCGCGGATTCCGTATAGCTCCGGGTAGGATTGTGCTACCAGGATTCCGTCATTGCCGGCCCGGAAAGCGGCCAGTGCCTGTCCGTCGTAGCGGCCCTCGTAGGGAACCGTTTCATAAAAGTTTCCTCCGGCCAGAAATGCCGATTCCCCGCCTGCGCTCGCAAAGCTGAATACGGGAGCTTCCTGCAAAGAGGCCGGCAGATCCTGCCGCTGAAATTGGCCCTTGCTCTTATTTATGAAAACAGAAGATTGCATGATTTCCGCCTTCAGCTCGATATAATCCTTAAACAGATCATAGAACATATATTCCACATCTTTACCCGCCACTTCGTTATAAGTGAGGTAGGCTTTTTTCAACAGGGGCATTTGCCTTTCCAACTCATCTTTGGCCAGGAAGGTATATTCCTTGCCACCCTTGTTATAAGCCATTACCTGGTCGATACTGCCATTATTATCAAAATCCTTTATGTACAATTTGAGCGGACCATCCATTCCGGCTGATAGTTTTGAGTTCATACCCCAGTTGCCTGCCAGCAGGTCGGGCTGTCCATCGGCATTCACGTCTGCCAGGGCGAGGCTTTGCCAAAGGCCGGTGCTGGCCGGCAGGTCTTTGGCGGTAAAGCGGCCACCCTCGTTGTGGAAGACTTTTACCGGCATCCACTCCCCTGCTATAACAAGGTCAGGCTTGTTGTCGGCGTCAATATCAGCAAATACAGCACTGGTCACCATACCAATCGCTTTCAGATTGATTACATCTGCGCCGGCAATCGCAAAACTGCCTTTACCATCATTGAGAAGCAGATAAGAGTCCTGCGCATAGCCATATTTTTTGGCATCGGCCAGGGTTCCGATAACAAGGTCTATATCTCCGTCCGCATCCGCATCCGCAGCGGCTACGCAGGATTTGTTGGATAGCAGCGCAGGAAGGGATCCTTCGCTCAGGCTAAAATTCCCTTTGCCATCGTTCAGAAACAAACGATCGGCCAGTACCGGGTTGCCATTAATATCTTCGTTGCCGCCACTCAATACAATCAGGTCGGGATGCTCATCGCCATTGGCATCAAAAAACAGTGCATCTGTTTGATCGGTAGCGGTAAATGGCGCAAATAGCGCCTGCTGACTGGCCAGGAATGATCCATCCTTTTGTTGCAGCATCAGCGAACCGGGTTGACCTTTCGATCCGCAGGCATAAAAATCATCGAGGCCATCGCCATTCACATCGGCCACCGCCAGTTTAGGGCCTCGGGCAGATATGGCATGAGGAATCAGGTATTGTACATTGAAGTCTTCAAAAATATTCTCCCGATGTTGCCATGCTGGCGCACTGGCGGTTTCAAACACAGGCGAAGGCATGGGCAAATAAGGATAAGTTGAAACGCGATCTTGTGCATCCGCAATCTTCAATTCCAGCTTTTGATTGCTCTTCACCTTGCTAAGCAACTGGCTGCGCTGGTCCGGCCAAATGATGCGTATGCTATCGGCTTCAGCGGCGGTGCCCATGCCAAAATGCAGGCGTGGTTCCATGGACGATTGAAAACCACGGGTAGCCATCAACTGCTGGTACTGCATTTTGCCCGGTGCATACAGGTAAACTTTAGCTCCGAGGCCAAAGCGGTTAAGCGAATCGCCTTTCAGGGTTATCTGCAAAAAATTCTGCTGAGGTCCATTGTTGCGTAAAACAACAGCCGGCGCTTCTATCTGGTTTATCACCAGATCGAGCCGACCATCATTATCCAAATCGGCATAAGCGGCGCCAGTAAAAAAGCCTTTGAGGTTTCCGGTACCCCAATCCTTGCTTACTTCCTTAAACTGGCGTTCGCCATCCCCTTTAAACAAAAAAGGAATTGAACTGCCTTCGGGCATGGCATTGATGGCGTCTTCATCAAATCGTGTGGTACGATCCATGCCCTTAAATTTCAGATCGGATACATACTTCACATAATCGAGATCAACCGGTCTCTTCACAATGCCACTCGATATGAAGAGGTCCTTATTGCCATCATTGTCAAAATCGGCAATCAGCGGGCACCAACTCCAGTCGGTGGCAGCCACACCTGCCTGCAGGGCTATATCGGAAAAACTGACTCCATTGCCATTATTTCGTTGCAATACATTTCGCGAAAACTGTTGCTGGTAACCGTTTCTTTCCAGTTTGTGTTTGTAAATATCCGGGTTCTCATCGCTGCCATAGGTCTTCAGCACTCTTTCATCTGGTGGCAGCATATCCACGGTCACCAGATCGAGTTGTCCGTCGTTGTTGAAATCGGCGATATCATTACCCATGCTAAATCGGCTGTAATGTCCGAAGTGCTTTGAGCCGCTTTCGCGGAAACTTCCATCGCCGTTGTTCACATAGTAATAATCATTCTCATGAAAATCGTTCCCCACGAAAATATCATCCCAGCCATCGTTATTCATATCGCCGATGGCGATGCCCAATCCATAGCCAAGATTACTTTGAAAAATTCCCGCCTCTTTCGATACATCTGTAAAAACGGGGCGCCCTTCGCTTAGCTCATTTCTGTAAAGACGATCACCCGAAAGCGAATCATATCGCCTGCGGAAACTGGTATCCACTATATTGGCATGAGGATGATGGCTCTGGTTGAGAATAAAACAATCCAGATCACCATCCCGATCATAATCAAAGAAAGCGGTTTGTGTAGTGTAGCCTGCAAAGTCGAGTCCATAGTCCTTCGCCATTTCGCGGAAGCTGCCATCGCGCTGGTTGATGAACAGTTCATTCTTTCCCTTCAAACCATAGCGATTGCTGATAGCCGATACATAGATATCGAGCCAGCCATCACCGTTCACATCCGCCATGGTTACGCCCGTACACCAGTCGGAACTGCCAGCCACCCCGGCTTTTTCCGTAATATCCTCAAACTCGAAATTGCCCTTGTTGAGGTAAAGCTTATTGGCCGACTTAATATTGGCGGTAAAATATATATCCGGCAATCCATCATTGTTGATATCGCCGGTGGCTACCCCGCCGCCATTGTAGTAATAGAGATAGTAAAGAATGCTGAATTGAGGATGTTTCTCCAGGCGATTCACAAAATCAATACCCGTTTCGGAGGCAGATAGGTCCTCAAACAAGGTATCCTTCTTTTGTTGGCAGGCAGCTAAAACAATAGCAAGCAGTCCGATATTAATTATTTTCTTCATGGCTCTTTTTATCTTTCAAAATCCGGATATGATGGCTGCGCATAATCGCCGGCGTGGGCACATCCATGCCCTGCAGCTGAACCGCTACCGAACGAGAGGGCTCTTTGGGCATATGGCAATCTATGCAATTCTTTTGTATTACGGCTCCCATGGAGGAAGATAGTTTACAGGATACCTGTCGTTGTTGCCCATGACATGACATACATCGTTGAGAATACACTTCCAATTGTCCTCTTTCTTTCTTGTGCCCATCGTGGCAACTGCTGCAGGTCATTTCACTGGCGGTAAAACACTTGCTGGCTGCCAGTAAACCGAGTTGATTGCCATGCACGTCGATGGCAAGGGGATTGCGCTGTAGCGAATCCATATTGAAATGCGCTTCAAGCCTGTCACCCGGCTGAAAACTGAATGCCGGGCTAACGCTATTTAATTTGCCCCCATGGCATAAGCCACAAAGATCCAACTGTTGCTGACGGGTGAAGTTGGCCGGATTTAAAATATACTGTCCTGCACTGTCTTTCAGGTTTTTTTCATGCCAGCCCACGTGTTTGTCGCCCGGACCGTGGCATTTTTCGCAACTTATGGTGAGTATCAAACTGGCCCGGTCGAATGATTCGGGTTCCACGCCGGGTGGAGAAATCTGTTTGGCATAACTGATATGACATTCCAGGCAGCGGCCAGTGATGGGTCGGTTGAAAACGGCTTTGCCGGGAAAGCCGGGACTATTGCTCCATTGTGCTTTGGCGGAAAACCAGGTGATGGGCAACTGAAACAGCCGGTCGCCCTGCCAGCTTGCATAGCTTTGGCCCTTGGTGCCCGAACCGAATACCAGGTCCATAGCGCGGCGCTCACGGTTCTGGCCCTGCAGATAGGCCGTTTGATAAACCGAGTCGCCGATCTTCTCCATACGCATTTCCAACCGGGGACTAAACCAAAAACTGTTCTCGCCAGCTTGTAGTGAACCCAGAATGCTTTGTTCGTTGCCCCATGCTGATGAAAAATGGTGAGCCGTTTCAAAATGCTGCTTTACCTGCTCAGCATGGCAGGGCATGCACTTGTCGTCGCCAACAAATGCCGCACCAGCAAGGCCATTCTCCTGCCCTTCGGCATTGGCTTTTTCCTCCGGACCCATGCATTGCGTGAGTAAGAAAATCAGCAAAGCCATCAATGCAATAATTCCATATTTGCGGGCATGAGGAAACATCCGTATTAAACCACATTAATAACTGAAAAAAACAATAAACGGATTAATTCACTATTTCTTTGAATTAATAATCATGGCAACCTTTCTTGCTGCCGATCGTCGCCTTTTTTCGTACAACGAAAAAAGGCGGCAACTGGTGGTGCCGCCTTTTACGTTAACTAAAAAATCCTCTATGTGATCATTTGCGTGCAGTGTACAATTCCTGGATTTCAGCGGCGCTCAGAGCTTCGCTGTACATACGGAACTGATCTAAATCGCCCTTGAAGGTAGACGCAAGCCAGTTGTCCGTGTCAACATTATCAGCTGGCCCCGAGCCAATACGCATTTCCGAAATTGCATCCGGGCTAATATTTATATCTCCATGCCCCCCCCATGTTCGTGTTCCGGAATTGGCCACTCCATCAATATAGAGGGTCATAGTGCTGGTATTGTTGTCATACACAATGGCGACATGATGCCATTGGTTATCAACGAGCCCAGGGATGGCAGTGGCATTTTCCCAGGTCATCCACGAATCAGCCACGTTGGCATCTGCAATCATCACTTTCACCGCGCAGGCTGTATTATTTCCTTCCAGAAAGAAAAGCAGATTTGAGCCTGACCAATGTCCGTTATTCGACTTAAAGCTTACTAAGTACTCTGGTCCGTTACCTCCAATATTATTTTTGGTTTGACCATCTTTACGGTACCAGCATGAAATCGTGAATGCTTTTGCGGCGTTTGCCCAATCATTAGGTTTAGAATATTTCACGTATTTCTTGTTTTCACCCCGTAAACCTGCGCCACTTATTCCGTCGATGGATGTTAAGGGATTGTCGACCGGGAAGTTAGCACGGATACTGTCCACCGCATTCCGGAGTGGATCGTTGCTTGTACCGTCAAATGCAGCATAAAAATTGAGGGGGCCACCCGGTGGGTTTGAGTCGATGGGGTAATCACCCAGAGCAGCTTGCTCCATTTTTTGACAACTGGAAGCCAGCATGGCGATGGCCAATGCTGAACCAACATATCGGATTATATTTTTCATACTAGCAAATTTTTAATTTTAACAAATCAAGGCCATTCCGGGTTCTGTGTTAGCACATTTCCCGACAAATTAATGGCTTGCTGCGGGATAGGATAAAAGCGACAGCGGTTGGTATAGCCTAAAGAGCCCAATTCCGCTACTGCATCGCCCCAGCGCACCAGATCATAGAAACGATAACCCTCCATTGCAAATTCCCATCTTCTTTCTTCCTTGATGGCTTGCCGCATTTGCTCTTTATTATCAAAAGGTATAAATGGAACTACGGTGCGAGAAGGCCCCTGATTTCCACTGGCGCGATTCCTGATCAGCTCCAGCATTTCTTCCGCTGTATCTCCATCGTCCAACTCATTGGATGCTTCTGCCAACATCAGGATTACATCTGCATAGCGAAGAATCCTATGATTAATCCAACCGGCTTCGCCACCATTATTATTGGTATAGCCCGTCCACACCCGCATTGCGGGGCTATTGCCTGTGTACATTTTTTTACTCCAGTAGGGCTGTGCCAAACCACCCTGCCCATCGGGATTGGTATAGTCAGGTAGCGTGGCGCCATGCCCACCCTCATCTTCTCCTCCATCATATTGGCCGGAGTAAAGAATGGTTTTGCGCTTGCGAGGATCATCATCGGAGAAATCGTCTTCCAGTTTCTGGCTGGGCACATTCCAACCCCATCCCAGATTCCATTCTATAGGTGCTCCATTCTGCCGTACCTGCTGCGAAGTTCCCCAGAAATTGCCGTAGTAGGCAGCACTGTTACTTTGTGCATTTTCTCCGACAAAACATTGCGTTTCCCAAATTGACTCATCACTGTTTTTACCCAAACCATCCACTCCATCGATCCATATATCCGAAAATTCATCGAGAAGTCGGTACTGGTTGGAGGCGATCACTTCATTACAGAGTGCCACCACGCGCGCCCAATTCTGCCTAAACAAATATGTTTGAGCCCAAAGCGTATTAACTGCTCCACGGGTGAGGCGGCCATCAAACCCCGGACCATACTCGGCAGCGGTCAGGGGCAAATTAGTGGCTGCCACCTGCAGGCAGGAATCGATGAATTGATAAATCGCCGGTATGGGAGATTTATCGCGAATTCCATCTTGCGGGGTCCTGATGTAATAATTAAAGAGCGGCACTTCACCATAAGCTTTTACCAGTTCAAAATAGGAATAAGCCGCAAAGAAGCATGCTTCGCCCACATTGCGAATGGTTGATGGATCGGGATTTTGAATTTTTTTGAAAGAATCCAATACAAAGTTGGCCTCATTAATCATATAAAAATGATCATTCCAATAAGTATTCGTGGCCCAATCATCTTTAGTGTACTGGAATGTTTCAAATTCAGTTATAATTTCTGCGCCATCATTTGCGTCGCTTCCCTTTAAGGCATCGTCGTCACGAATGCTATGGAAATCGATCCATGGAAGGGAGCTAAACCCGGCATACCCCCGGAGGATATTGTACAGACCAAATACCCGGCCCTCCAGGCCCCCTTGTGGGATGTCGTAAAAGGTCTGCGTAAGCGGCTTGCGATCCAAAAATTTCTTACATCCCAGCGAAGTTACCAATAGCGGCAACGCTATCAGCAACCCCCATACCGTTCTGCTATTATATCGTTTCATAGTAAAGCTAGTTTTGAATTTTAGAAAGTTACATTCAGTCCAAATGTGGTCACCACGGGAATGGCGCCGCCGGCATTATCATATCCAAAAGCTGTAGCATCACCGCCAAACTCAGGCGTGTACCCGATATTATTCTTCCAGGTTTTCAGGTTTTGAACGTTTGCAAACACACGCAGGTCGCGCATCTTGAGTTTGTTCAGAACTGTGCGGTTGAAATTATAAGCCAATTGGATATTCCGCAGACGGAAGTAACTGCCATCTTCGATATTATAAGTAGAGCCATTGTAATTGAACCGGTCGGCCTGGCTTACCAGCGGCACCCAGTTGGATGAGCCGGGGCCATTCCAGCGACCCAGTTTTTCACGAGGATAGTTCACACGCTGAAAGGGCGATTCAAGGGAACCCCAGGTACGGAATATTTCGTTGCCGTATACGCCATTGAAATCAATGCCGAGGCTAAAGCCTTTATAGGCCAGGTTCACATAACCTCCATATGTGAAATCGGGAGTGGGATTGCCAATAAAAGTGCGGTCGTCGGATGTAATCTTTCCATCAGGGCCTTTACCATCAGGGCCATTGATATCTTTAAATTTGAAATCACCCGGGCGATAAGCACCCAGTGAAGAAGCCACCGGAGAAGCGAGGATATCGGCATAGCTCTGATAGATCCCCTCAACTACATAACCAAAGAATGAACCAATGGGATAACCGGGAGCGGTGCGGCTTTCGGCGCTACCATTGTTCTGGAACAAACGTTGCAGGATACCGGTGGGCAGAGCTTCACTCAACTCCAACACCTTGTTGTTCAGGAATGTGATATTACCGCCAACAGTAAGGGTAAGATCACTGCCAATATTCTGCCTCCAACTGGCCATCAATTCCACCCCACGGTTCTGGATACGACCACCGTTGATCAACTGGTCATCCAAACCAATCGGACTACGATCCACATAAGTCATCAGGTTCTTGGTAGTGCGGTTGAAGTAGTTGGCTTCAAAATTCAAACGGTTACTAAAGGCTGCCGCTTCCACGCCAAATTCATAAGCGGTAATGGTTTCCCATTGCAGATCAGGGCTGGGCAGATATACGGGACGGGCGGCATTGTACACATTGGTGCCAAATACAGCGCTCTGTCCACTCTGAAGCAGCGGGAAGAAAGGATAATCAATCGGAGCGCCATTATCAAAAGCAGCGGTTTGGTTACCCAGCACACCCACCGATGATTTTACTTTCAGGAAATTGATCTGCTCGATATTATCCATGAAGGCTTCGCGGCTCATTTCCCAGGCCAGGCCTACTGCCCAGAATTGCTGATTCCGGTTTTGCTCGGGCAGGCGCGAAGAGGCATCGTTACGGAAGGAAGCATTCAGGTAATACTTGTTCTTATAGTTATACAACGCACGAGCCAGGAATGAAACAGTAGAGTATTCGCTTTGACCGGATGATGCGCTGGTATTCGAGGGATCCTGGAAACCATTGTTCACATACCAGAAACGCTTGTCATCAGGAATGGGCAAACCACCCGCCGATGATGGATATTGCGCTGAATTGCCATACCGACCACGGAAACCATAATAGAAAGTGGTGAAACCGGTGGTAGCGGTTATATTGTGGTCTCCAAAACTGTTCTTATAAGTCAACACATGATCCTGCTGAAACTTACGCCAGGTTTCATCTGATTCACCCACCCTTGTTGTCTGATTGTACAGGAAGGGCTCCAGGGTACGCGGGTTGTAAGCGTAGTATAAAGGAGAATAGGTACGACGGTTGAGATTACTCATATCCGCATACACCGTTGACCTGGCGGTGAAATTCTTCAGGAATGTTACTTCGGCAAAGGCGCTACCCACGGTGCGGTATTCAATATTAATAGTCTTATCCCATTCGTTCTCCAGCACTACCAGTGGGTTGATTACGCCGGATGATTGCAAGCCTACATCCAGTGCCGAATAAATGTCCATAAACATGCTGTCGGTTCCATACGGATTCTTTACATAGAAATTGCGCGTATCGGCTGATACATGCGGAATCACTTTCCGTGCCGCATCCAATACCCAGGTAGCGTCGTAGGGATTATTCTGACGACTGGCATTGAAGTTAATGCCAACGCGTATGTTCTTATTGATCCGCAACTCGTCGTTGAAAGAAAGCAGCCATTTCTGCAATTTCTCGCGACGTATAATGCCTTCATCAGAAATATAACCCAAACCCAGATTGAATCTGTTTTTTTCAGAACTACCGGAAATGGAGAGGTTGTTGGAATTGAAACGGCCTGTACGGGTTACCGCATCAATCCAGTCGGTATTGGCATCCAGTCCGGTATAATCATAAGGATCCGTAACGCCATTGTTCGCACGCTCTTCGGCGAACAGAGTTTCGAATTCCTGGCGGTTGGCCAATTCAATTTTATCAACCAGTTTCTTAAAGCCATAGGTTGTATTGAAGTTTACAGTCACCTGTCCGGCTTTGGCTTTCTTGGTAGTTACAGCAATAACGCCAGTAGCCCCGCGCACACCAAAGATGGCCAGGGAAGAAGGATCTTTCAGAATTTCGATCGACTCAATATCATTGGGGTTTATATAGTCGATATTATCCTGGAAAATTCCATCTACTATATATAATGGCGTAACGGCTCCGATACTGGATGTACCGCGGATGCGGATATCCGGTGCGCGGCCCGGTGTACCATTATTCACCACAGAAAGACCGGCAACCCTACCCTGCAAGGATGCAACTGGGTTGGGGTTGGGTTTGTCGGCAATATCCTTGCCATCTACTTTTACAATAGAACCGGTAAGGTCGCGTTTGCTCGCCGTACCATATCCGATTACTACTACCTGGTCCATTACCTGTGTAGACAGTGTCAACTGCACACTGATATCGGTGCGGCCGCCCAGGGCCACTTCCATTTCGTCGTAACCGATGGAAGAAATCACCAGCGTAACATTAGCGTCGGGCACGGAGAAGGAGAAATTACCTTCATTGTTAGTGGTTGTACCAATGGTGGTACCTTTTACCAACACGCTGGCGCCGGCCAAAGGCATACCACCCTCTCCGGTTACACGACCCCGAACAATCACATCCACCCTTTCCATGGCGATGGGATTCTCCTTGATCACGATCAGGTTATTGCCCATCGACTGGTACAATAACTGCACCTTGCCGAGGATCAAATCCAGTACCTCGTTGAGCGCCGCATCTTTTACATCTACGGTCACTTTTTCGCGAATACCCTGCAAATTGTTGTTGTAAAGAAAGCGATAGTTGGTCTGCTTCTCAATGATGCGAAGCACTCCGCTGATCTCGGTTTTTTTGGCCTTCAGACTTATCTTGTCCTGTCCAAAGCCATTGGCCGATACATTCAGCGTAAAGAAGAATGTCAGCAAAGCAGTCAGTTTCATAGCAAGCAGCACTTTGGTTGACAACGGTCTGATGCCAGCCGTTAGAAAACTTTTCATACTTTTAGCAAATTATGGGTTAAACAATCCGAACTCGTATAGAGTTGGGTCTTCGTTTCAAGTTTAGCCTGTTCTTTGGCGGAGGATGCTGACACATCTTTCGCCTCTTTTTTCCAGCCTATTTCGGGTGCAGGTTGTCAAGGTGCACCAACAATAATGACATTATTTTCTATTTTATAAGTGAAATAAGGTAAAGCCGTTTGCAGGGCCGCGAAGGCTTCCGCTATGGATTCTTTTTCGAACGACCCGTTGAAATTGAGCTTCTTTACGTTTTCGTCTGTGAAGCGGACCTCTACATCATACCATCTCTCCAGTTTATAAGCCAGCTGTTCGAAATTATCACCCCTGAATTCAAGGCGGCTATATAACCAGGCTGTTTCAAAACGTTCTTCCTCCTTCTTGGTGCTGTCGATGGGCGCGATGATGAAATCGGCCTGGGAAAGAATTTGTGCAGGTTGTATTTCTTTAGACAGTTCCTGCCTTTCTATAGCTGCTTGCTTGGGAAGAATCAATTTCTGGTTGGGTCGCAAATCGATGATTTCTCGTTCGGGGCTATCATTTACCTCCACCATTCTGTCTACCTGCACCCGTCCATGAAAAAGCGTTGTTTCCACGTTTCTGTCTTCGGGATAGCTCTTCACATTAAAGGCGGTTCCCAGCACGCGGATTCTAATGCCGCCGGTATGTACGATGAAGGGTTGATTTTCTTTTTTGGCGATATCGAAATAGGCTTCTCCTTCCAGGCTTACTTCCCGGGTTTCACCATTAAAGTCGTTTATATAATGCAACCGCGATCCCGCATTCAGCCAAACCGTACTGCCATCGGGAAGCATGGAACGGGTGCGGCTGCCTTTTTGCGCCACCAGCGATTCTTTGAGTGAGTTGTTGCGGGCCATGGTGCCCGAATCGTTACGCGCATTGATGAAGAGATAGCCCAAACCGGCCGATAGGAGTATTAGCAGCATGGCCGCTATGCGCCAGGCGCGTATCCTGCGGCGACGTATCGCCGCATCGTATAGTACAATGAGATCAGTTTCTTCTTCAGCCTTGTGAATGATTTTTTGAACCGTGGCGCGGGCTTCCGATTCATCATCGGCGCCGCTTTCTCTTTCCTGCCAAATGCGGCTCAGCAGGTCAAACTGCTGTTGCAGGCTTTCATCGGCATGGAGGAGCGCTTGCAGCTCTTCGTGCTCAGTTGCCGAGGCTTCCTGGTTAAGGACCCGGGCCATTAATTGCCAAATGCGGTCGGAATGGTTCATGCAGCCAGCTTGCTTATCCTGCTAAGGACAGGAATATCAATGCAGTCTACTAATGCAGTCTTAATTTTTTTTCAGATTTTCCGCCTTTTCAGCAATCCGGTTCTTTTCCGGCTTTGCCACATGCAATACGGTACAGATTTTCCGGATGGCGATGGCCATTTGCACGTCGATGGTATTAACGGAGATATTCAGAATTTCAGCCACTTCTTTGTAGCGCAGGCCATCCTCCCGGATGAGTTTGAAGATCATTTTGCATCGGGGGGGTAGGGATTCTACTGCGCCGCGCATCTTTTCCATCATTTCGGCGGTGATCAGCATTTCGTAAGGATCGGCCGAAAAATCGTGGACCTGCGTATCCAGATAGTCGAAAGGGGCAGCTACCAGTTCCCTCGCTTTTTGAGAAAGCGCATTGAGGGAGCGGTTTTTTACCGCCACGTACAGATAAACGCGGATATTTTCTATTTCGGTGATTTGCCGGCGCTGGCTCCAGAGTTTTACAAATACATCCTCCACCAGTTCTTCCGCAATTTCTTTGGAGCGAACCAGACTGAGAGCAAACTGCGTCAGCTTTTTGCCAAAAAGCAGGTAAAGCTGCGTAAAAGCGGCTTCATCGTTTCCGGCAATCCTGATCTGCAGCTCCCGCAACTGAACAGTATGAGGGTTAGAAGCAGGCAATCGTCGAAGCTAATTAAATAAGAGTCAAGCAAGTTTCAGTACCCTAAGGTAGAAAAATTTAGGAAATCAAAATTGTTTTTTTGAGGCAGGCAATGCTATAAGCTATCGGCTTGTAATCAACCTAATGCCTGCCTTCAACAATTTTCCCTTACAGTCGTTAGGTTTTGTAAATTTGCGTATGTCGATTGCCAACCTCGAAAAAATATTCCAGGATAAGGTAGATGCGGAGACCAAAATTGAACCCCGCGACTGGATGCCGGATGCCTATCGCAAAACCCTGATCCGGCAGATCAGCCAGCACGCGCATAGTGAAATAGTGGGTATGTTGCCCGAAGGCAACTGGATTACCCGCGCCCCTTCCCTGAAGCGTAAAGCCATACTGCTGGCCAAAGTGCAGGACGAAGCCGGCCATGGCCTCTACCTTTATTCCGCTGCGGAAACCCTGGGCATGAGCCGCGAACAAATGATCAACGATCTGCATAGCGGTAAAGCCAAATATTCGTCCATCTTCAATTACCCTACACTTACCTGGGCCGATATCGGCGCCATAGGCTGGCTGGTAGACGGCGCGGCCATTCTGAACCAGGTGATGCTGTGCAGAACATCATACGGCCCCTATGCCCGCGCCATGGTGCGCATTTGCAAGGAAGAAAGCTTTCATCAGCGCCAGGGCTTTGAAATATTGCTGACGCTTTCGAAGGGTTTCGAAGCGCAAAAAGCCATGTGCCAGGACGCCATCAACCGCTGGTGGTGGCCCAGCCTCATGATGTTTGGCCCCCGCGATACCGAAAGCACCAATAGCGACCAGAGCATGAAGTGGAAGATCAAGCGGAAAAGCAACGATGAGCTGCGGCAGGAATTTGTGGATATGTGCGTGCAACAGGTGAAAGTGCTGGGTATGACGCTGCCCGACCCAGACCTGAAATGGAATGAAGCACGCGGGCATTATGATTTTGGAGAAATAAACTGGGATGAATTCTGGAACGTAGTAAAAGGAAACGGTCCCTGCAATAAACAAAGGCTCGATGCCCGGCGCAAAGCCTGGGAAGAAGGCGAATGGGTACGAAAAGCGGCGGAAACACATGCCGCCAAAAGAAAGGCAAGACAGGAAAAAGCTGCCTGATTCAACAAACTGAAGTTTATGCAAATCAGAAAATTCTATTACGGCGATATTCCGGAAGACCGGTCAGGGGGTGGCGGCAATGCCATTGAATCGAAGCACGACTGGCCACTTTGGGAGGTGTTTATCCGAAACAAACAGGGCCTCGATCATAAACATGTAGGCAGCCTGCATGCCGCCGACGCGCAAATGGCCATCGAAAACGCGCGCGATGTGTACACCCGCCGCATGGAAGGTGTCAGCATCTGGGTAGTGGAATCCAAAAATATTCACGCCTCCCTTCCTTCAGAAAGCGAAAGCTTCTATGAACCGGCCCGCGATAAAATTTACCGACACCCCACATTTTATGACCTGCCGGATGAGGTGGGACATATGTGAGAGAGCGTTTATTTGTTTATTTGTTGAATCGTTGATTTGTTTAGGGTTTAAGGTTTAAGGTTTAACGGAGCAGGTACAGGAACTTAGAGCTTATTACAAGGCATCAAAAAACTGAATCAACAATTCAACAAATCAACGATTCAACAATTCAACAATTCAACGATTCAACAATTCAACAATTCAACGATTCAACAAACCTTGGTCACTTACGCTATATACCTCGCCGACAACGCCCTGATTCTGGGTCACCGCAACAGTGAATGGTGTGGGCATGGTCCTGTGCTGGAACAGGATATTGCCATCACCAATATTTCACTGGACCTGATTGGACAGGCCCGCAATTTTTATCAGTTGGCCGCTTCCAAAATGCCTGCCGGCGCTACCGAAGACAGTCTTGCTTATACCCGCGACGTCCGCGAGTTTCATAATTGCCTGATTACGGAATTACCGAAAGGCGATTGGGCATTTACCACTCTGCGACAGTTTTTTTTCAGCAATTACCAGCAACTTCTTTACCAGGCCCTGAGCCGCCAGTCTGAATCGGAACTGGCACCCATTGCTGAAAAGGCTTTGAAAGAAGTAAACTATCACCTGCGCTGGAGTGGCGAATGGGTGATAAGGCTGGGCGATGGAACAGAAGAAAGTCATCAGCGGATGCAAGCGGCATTGCATGAACTATGGCCCTATACCGGCGAATTGTTTGAACCCGCCCCTTTTGAAGCCAAAGAGCAAACCGGTATAGATCTGGCTGAACTCAAAAAAGCCTGGACGGAAGAAACCCGATCGGTACTTGCAGAAGCAGGCCTTACCCTTCCACCCGATGGCTGGGCCCATACCGGGGGTAAAACCGGTACACATACGGAGTATATGGGTTTTATCCTGGCCGAATTACAGTTTGTGCAGCGGGCCTATCCCAATATGCAATGGTAAACGCAGCAACATATAGCATAGAAGGGATTCGAACCATCCTCGACCGGGTGATGGATCCCGAAGTGCCGGTACTCTCAGTACTGGACCTCGGTATCGTACGCGACATTGAAATCGAAAATGAAAAAGTAACCGTTACCATTACGCCCACCTATACCGGCTGTCCGGCCATGGATGTGATCAGCATGCAGATACGCATAGAACTGCTGGCTGCTGGTATTAAAGAAATTGAGATTAAGCAGGTATTATCACCTGCATGGACAACAGACTGGATGAGCGATCGCGGCAAACAACGATTAAGGGAATATGGCATTGCCCCACCTTTAGCGAGGCAACAGGTATGCAGCCCTGCCCGATTTGCCGCGGAGGAAGCCATTCAATGTCCGCACTGCTCATCCTATCACACCCATCGTGTGAGTGAGTTTGGCAGCACCGCCTGCAAGGCGCTTTATCAATGCGATGATTGCAAGGAGCCTTTCGATTATTTTAAGTGCCATTGACCTACCTTAGCAGCTCAGATTAATCCTTAAATCACGGTATGTCTTCCATTCTTTTCGACATAAAAGACAGCATTGCCTTCATTACACTCAACAGGCCGGAGAAACTAAACGCCTTCAACCGCGAAATGTCGCTGGCCCTGCAGGAAAGCCTCGACCGCTGCAAGGAGAATGATGTGCGCTGCGTGTACATCACCGGAGCGGGCAAGGCCTTCTCCGCCGGTCAGGACCTGGCGGAAGTAGTAGATCCCGAGGGCCCGGGCATGCAAAGAATACTGACCGAACATTTCAATCCCATCATAATCCGCATTCGTGAACTGAAGAAGCCCGTGGTAGCCGCCGTGAATGGCGTAGCTGCCGGTGCCGGCGCCAATATCGCCCTCTGCTGCGATGTGGCCATGGCCGCGCAATCCGCTTCCTTTATCCAGGCATTTTCGAAAATCGGACTAATCCCCGACAGTGGCGGTACCTTCTTTCTGCCCAGATTAATTGGATGGCAGCGTGCTTCCGCCATTATGATGCTGGGCGAAAAAATTGAAGCAACACTGGCTGAACAATGGGGCATGATCTATAAAGTATTCCCCGACGAAAGCTTTGTAACCGAAACCCAAAAGATCGCCCAAACCCTGGCCCAAATGCCTACAGTTGGCTTAGCCCATACTAAAAAAGCTTTACAGTGGGGCTTCACGCATACCATGTATGAGCAATTGCAGAATGAAGACAAATTGCAGCAATGGGCCGCAAAAACCGCCGATTATAAAGAGGGGGTAGCTGCGTTTATGGAGAAGAGGAAGCCGGAGTTTAAAGGCGAATGAGACCAGGATTTTGGGATTGGAGGATTGAGGGAGATTTGGGGATTTGGGAACCTGCCGGCAGGCAGGTTTGGGGATTCGGACATTTGGGGACCTGCCTGCCGGCAGGCAGGTTTGGGGATTTGAAAATGTATTTGAGAAGAGTATTCCCCATCTCACCAATCCAACGCTTCAACACTTCAACAACTCAACGATTAAACGATTAAACGATTCAACGATTCAACAAATCCCCAAATTCTCCCTCCCATGTCTTCTCCCGCACAGGTCGTTGACCACATGATGCAGCACGATTTATTTAGCCAATGGCTGGGTATTGAAGTGCTTGAAATTAAAGAAGGGTACAGCCTTATTCGTATGCAGGTGCGTAAGGAAATGCTGAACGGACTGGGTATTGTGCATGGTGGCATCGCATTTTCACTGGCCGATAGCGCATTTGCCTTCGCCTGCAACAATCGCAACAACCTTTCCGTGGCGCTGGATACTTCTATAAACTTTCTCAAAGCCGTTCATGTGGGCGATACGCTGACTGCAGAAGCCACCGAAATACATAATGGCCGATCTACCGGTCTTTATCATATTGAAATCCGCAATCAGGAGGAAAAGAAAGTGGCAATTTTTAAAGGCACCTGCTTTAGAACCAATAAGAATGTGGTAGGGAAATAATTTGAGAATTTGTGAATTTGACA
The DNA here is from genome assembly GCA_044463125.1 of Terrimonas ferruginea. Classification (GTDB taxonomy): domain Bacteria; phylum Bacteroidota; class Bacteroidia; order Chitinophagales; family Chitinophagaceae; genus CAYMZZ01. The sequence continues at coordinate 51,744 of JBIQMS010000006.1, read as the reverse complement.
ATTTGGGGCATTGTCAAACAAATCCCCTAATCCCCAAATTCTCAAATTTCCAAATTCTCAAATATTGCCTTCTCCGCCAGCTTGCCCGCCTGCTCCATCGATTCCTTCTCCGATTTCGCCAGGTCTCTGAGCGCGATCACCTGCCGGATGCCTGCTTCGCGGATTTCCGAATCTGAAAGTTGATTGATGCCGCATACAACAACACATCTTTTTCCGGCTTCCCGGGCCATTTCGGCCAGCCTTCCCACTACTTTGCCCTGCAAGGATTGTTCATCGAGTTTGCCCTCGCCGGTAATTACCAGGCTGGCGGATGGTAATTCCTTATCCAACCCGCTTGCTGCCACAATCATGTCGACACCCTTGCGGATATGCACTTTAAAATAGGGAAGTAAACCTGCCGCTATGCCACCTGCCGCACCCAGCCCGGGAATATTAGCGAGGGGTTGGCCATAGGCACGCTCCAGAACGGCTGCCACAGATTGCAGACCTGCATCTAAATCCCGCACCTGCGCCGCATCAGCGCCTTTTTGCGGCCCATACACATAAGCCGCCCCCTGCTCGCCATACAGCGGGTTGGTTACGTCGCAGGCGATGTCGAAAACAACATCTGGAATAATTGACGGAGGTAAAATCCGGTGGATCTGCATGAGCGCCCGCCCAATGGGTTCAAGCCGATTGCCTTCCTTATCGAGCAACTGAAAATCCAGCGCATCCAGTATCCCCATGCCCGCATCGTTGGTGGCGCTGCCGCCCAGCCCAAGTACAATTTTTTTGGCTCCTTTTTCTATTGCCGCCTTAATCAGCATACCGGTTCCCCTTGTGCTGGTAGCCGTAGCATCGCGCTCCTTATCTGCCAGCAATACCAGCCCACTGGCCGCCGCCACTGAAACAAAAGCCGCATGCGATGAAGCATCCCAGCTCCAACCAGCCATGATGGGACGACCCAGGGGATCTACTACAGCGCTTTTTATTGAATCGAGTGCATAATAAAATGCCATCACTTCATCAAAACCATCGCCACCATCCGCCATCGGAAATGATTTAATGATGGCCTTCGGATATTTTTTCTTCAGGCCTTTTTCCAAAGCTCTGCATAATTCTATACTGCTCAGGCTTCCCTTGAACTTATCCGGAGCCACCAGTATGACGATTTCAGACATGATTCAACGCTTTACAATAATTTTACGCCCTCGCGTGGCCTTTCAACAAACTTAGCCATTCGATGGAATATCTACTCAGGAAACAAGCTTGCATTATGTTTTATTCCTTCCAGGGCATAAAGCCCGTTGTACATCCTAGTTCCTTTGTGCATCCACAATCGGCAGTCACCGGCGATGTCATCATCGGAAAAGATTGTTATATAGGCCCCGGCGCCGCCTTGCGTGGCGATTGGGGAGCCATCATTATTGAAGATGGCTGCAATGTGCAGGAAAATTGTACCATCCACATGTTTCCCGGCGTAACGGTGCGATTAAAAAAGGGAGCACATATAGGACATGGCGCCATCATTCATGGAGCCAGTATTGGCAAAAATTGCCTCGTGGGCATGAATGCCGTGATCATGGATCACGTAGTGCTGGGCGATGAATGCATTGTGGGCGCCCTTAGTTTTATTAAGGAAGGAGAAAAATTTCCGAAAAGAAGTCTGATTGTGGGAAACCCCGCAAAAGCAATCAAAAAGGTAAGTGATGAAATGATTGCCTGGAAAACCAGAGGCACCGCACTCTACCAGCTATTACCCGCACAATGCCAGGAAAGTCTGGAGCCCTGTGAACCCGACACGAAAAGACTTAAAACCAGGAATAAGACGAAGACCGTGTATGAAACCTGGAAGAAACAGAAGAGATAATTTGTGAATTTGGGGATTCGGATATTTGGGGATTTGAATAATGAGCCAAATTATGACATGTCTTACAACTAATATCCAAATCCTCAAATATCCAAATTACCGAATTCGCATATCAACTGTTTTCCTGAAACGACTTGAGCTTATTATACAGCGTTTTTCTGTCGATCTTTAATAGCTCCGCGGCTTTTTTCTTGTTGAAATTTACCTGTTGCAGTACCGACATGATGGTTTCATATTCGGCACGCAGGGCCGCGTCGCGGAGATCCGTTTCCCGTCCGGTTGAAGCTGCGGGCTTTGCTACTGTTGCGGGTGTGCTGGCAACCGTAGCTGCGCCGGGTTGATTCATTTCCCAGGGCAAAGAGCTCTGTTGTATTTTTTCTCCTTCTGAAGTTAATAGCACTGCTCTCCTTACCACATTCCGAAACTCCCGCAGATTGCCCGGCCAGGCATAATGCTGGAAAATTTCCAACACACCGGGTTCAAAACCCGCCACATTTTTCTGCAATTCGGCATTGGTCTTGCGCAGAAAAAAATCAGCGAAAGCCGGAATATCCTGTTGTCGCTCACGCAACGGCGGCAAATTGATGCTAAACTCATTGAAGCGGTGATAAAGGTCCTCGCGGAACTTTCCCTTGCGATAGGCTTCCTGCAGGTTTTCATTGCTGGCAACAATAATGCGTACATCCACTTCCTTTTCCTTGTTGCCACCCACTCTTCTGATCTTTCGTTCCTGGATCACCCGCAACAGGGTGGCCTGCACATCCGGCGACAGGTTAGCCACTTCATCCAGAAAAAGAGTGCCCCCATCGGCGAGTTCAAAATGCCCTTCTTTGTCCTGCAGGGCGCCGGTGAATGAACCTTTCACATGGCCAAACAGTTCACTGCCGGCCAACTCCTTCGACAAAGTGCCGCAATCCATCGCCACAAAGGGCTTGTCTTTCCGTAAACTTTGCTGATGAATGGTGCGGGCAATTACTTCCTTCCCCGTTCCACTTTCACCATAGAGTATAATACTGTAATTAGTGGAAGCCACAATCCCGATCTGATCATACAGTGCTCGCGTGCCTGCAGAGTTGCCTACCATATATTCCTCACTACTGCCCGTTTCCTGCCGACTGCCATTGCCCGCGCCGGCTCCGGGGCTGGTTGCTGGTGAAGATTCTAAAGCCTTTTTCACCACACTCAGCACTTCATCGGGTATCAGAGGCTTTACAATATAATCGAATGCTCCTCGCTTAATCACTTCCACAGCGGTCTTGATATCAGAATACCCGGTGATCATCAACACGCGGGTAGAAGCCTGCTGCGCACGAATGGTATCAAGCACATCAATGCCCTCCATATCGCCCAGCCGGTAATCGCAGATCACCAGATCGTAGTTATTTTCTTTAAATAAAGCCAGCCCTTTTGCCCCCGTGTGCGCCATCTCCGTTTCGAATCCATTTTTCTTCAGAAACCGCGATAGAAGCTGGCAGAGGTCCATGTCATCGTCAATAATGAGGATTTTCTTACTCATAAATGCCTTTTTAAGTTTCGAATAATGCCGATTGTTGAACGCCTATGTTGCTATAAATACTCAAATCATGCCGAAATTGATCAACATTTTATCTATTTTCTTCATACATTCCATTTTGGCAGAATAATTGAGCATTTCTCAACGTTGTGAATCGTTATAGTGAGACATATCAACAGCCTTCCGTACAAATGAGAAGGGAAACCGAATTAATCACCCAAGCGCTCATCATTGATGATGAAGTGGACATATGCTATTTGCTAAAGGGCATTTTGCGCCAGCGAAATATCCATGCAGATCATGTAACCAGCCTGGCCGATGCTACCAGCTTTTTGAAAGCTGCCGCCCCACCCGTCATCTTTCTCGATAACCATCTTTCCGATGGTATGGGTATGGACTATGTACGAACGCTCAAGAGCCGGTACCCTAACAGTAAGGTTATTATGATTACCGCGCACGATACCGCTCACGATCGGGAAAAAGCTTATAACGAAGGCGTGGACTTTTTTATCAGCAAACCTTTTAGCCGCGATATCATTCTACGCACCATCGACAAGATTGAGCTCTGATTCATTCTGTTAATTCATCATCTACACATTTTGTGGAGATTTTTCCTCACATTCCACCGGCTCCTTATTTAAATTAAGTGTTACAATAAAAGTAGTGCCTTCGCCAGGTTTACTTTTCACCTGGATATTGCCTTTGTGATTGAGAATGATGTTTTGCGTATTGGTTAACCCAAGCCCATTCCCTTTCTTCTTGTTGGTGAAATAAGGCTCAAAAAGGCGCGCCAGGGTTTCTTCATCCATCCCCACACCGTTATCTATGATCTGCACCTGGCATCGATCATCCATCACCCTTGTTCGGAAAATGAGTTTTCCTTTCCCCTTTTCCATGGCTTCCAGGGCATTCACAATAATATTGAGCAGGGCGATTTTCATTTTTTCCTTGTCCACATACACATGACACATATCTTGTGCATAATATTTCTCCAGTTCAATCTCCTTAAGCTCCAACCTGTCCTGCGCCAGTTCCAGGGCTTCATCCAGCAAATCATTGATTTGCACACTCGAATATTCCAACTGGCCAAAACGGGTAGAGTTGAGCAATTCGGAAACCAGTTGATTGATGCGGTTTACATTTCGGCCTATCATGTCGAGTAAAACATCACTTTCCTCATTGTTATCCGTAAGCTCTCTCACCTGTTCCGACGCGAGCGCGATATTGGTAAGCGGGTTTCGTACTTCGTGTGCAATAGTGCGCGCTATACGACCGGTCGCAGCAAATTTTTCCATGCTTCGCAGCTCCTCCAGTTCCCGGTTCGCCCTATCCAAATCCTGCACCCTTTCCTCCAGTTGCGTACTGTAGGATTTTGCATTGGCTATGGCGCGCAGCTTGGCCCTGTTCTCCCGGTTGTAAATCAGAACCGAATACACAATAGTAACCAGGGCAATCAACAGCGACACTGCCGTCATTATACTGGTAGTATTATAAAAGCCCTGCAGGTTCCCATCGCGACGACTGGCCACCTGATTTTCCTCCTCCTGTAGTTCCGATAGCAGCAGGCGTATGCTATCCATCATGGTTTTATTTTCATGCCTGGGTGCCAGCAACTCCGGTGTTACCTGGAAACCATTCATCTGATAGGATTTTACTGCATTAGATAGTGACAAAAGTCTGCGCTGCAATAGCCGACCCAGCGAATCGAGCCTTCTGCTGTATTTCTTATTGTCTTTGGTAAGTATTTTCAGTTGCTCAAAACTCTGGGGCACATTGCGCGACCCGTCATTATATGGTTTCAGATAGCGATAGTCGTTGGTAAGCAGGTAGCCGCGCACGCCCGTTTCGGCATCGGCAATATCGCCCTTTATCTGATCCATTTTCTGGATCACATTATAGGAATGGGTAACCCAATTGGTTTCATTAGCCAGTTTCCGGATAATGAAAAAGATGAGGCCGTATGAAAGCAGCATCAGCAAAAGGGCGATCAGGTATCCCCATCTTATCTTGGCTCTGGATAATGGCATGCAGGATTGGGTTTACGGCAACTTGCCCGCGCAATTATTGTTGCAGGCTGCATGAATTTACGGACTTATTGAGGAATCCCCGGGAAAACCAGCCTGCATTTATCCATTTTTCCCTGATGTTTTTTTGCCCTGCCTCATGCGGAATCTTTTCCCCATCATTCACCGTAAGCAGTTGACAATCCGCAGGAAATTCTTTGGCAAGGCCTTTGGGCTACTATTCGAAAACCAAAAAGATTATGCTGAAGAATGCCACGAGTGCTGATATGAAAACCCTTACTTCCTGCCACGCCAAATTGATGAAAGAGGGGTATACGATCGATTTTAAAGCGGCGGAAGACGGAATAATGGCGCTCCAACTTGAAAAACTGTACAAACCTTCCGATATTAAGTTTGTTAATTTCTATCGGTTCGAAGGAGCCAGCGATCCTGCTGACAATTCCATCCTGTACGCTATTGAAACCCACGACGGCACCCTGGGCACCCTGGTGGATGCTTATGGCCCCTATGCCGATGCCCGCGTAGACAAATTCATGAAGGAAGTAGAAACCCTGCACAAAAAACCGGTACACCATGATTCAAAACCAAATTGACCCCTATATCAGGGTGTGCATGAAAGCCTGGCTGCTTTGCGAATCGGCTATCCATAGCGAGCTGCACAAAAAATTTCCCCGTGAAAACCTGTTGCAGGCCTGTGGTGATTGTGGTCGCAGTTGCTTTACACTGGTATCGCAGTTGGTAAGCGATCAACCCTACCAGGTGGGTGAAAAAGTATGGGAATGCCTACTCTATTGCCGCCAATGCGCCGATGCCTGTGCAGCTTTTGGACAGGATGAAGAAGATTACCTGCTTTGTCAGGAAGCCTGCAACTCCTGCGCTAATTACCTGCGCGAGATCGTTCCTTTTCAGCTCAATTGAGAAGCATATCCTTAGCTTTGCTCAAAATTTCCCGATTTGGAGAAAAGCAATTTTGTGGACCAGATCCGCATATTCTGCCGCAGTGGTCATGGCGGGCCGGGCAGTAAACACTTTATGCGGAACAAATTCACCGCCATGGGCGGTCCCGATGGCGGCGATGGCGGTCGTGGCGGCCATATTATTTTAAAAGGTAACCGAAATCTTTGGACCCTTCTTCACCTGCGATATCATAAGAACGTGCTGGCCGAAAATGGTGAAGGTGGCAGCGGTAATAATAAGACCGGTCGCTTCGGTAAAGACATTGTGCTGGAAGTACCCCTGGGCACGATAGCGCGCGATGAAGAAACCGGAAAAGTGGAGGCGGAAATACTGGAAGACGGCCAGGAAATTATTTGGCTGCCCGGTGGTAGAGGTGGACTGGGCAATAGCCATTTTGCTACTTCCACCAATCAGGCACCCGAGCATTCACAACCTGGCCTGCCGGGAATTGAGGGCTGGAAGGTACTGGAGCTGAAAGTGCTGGCCGATGTGGGCCTGGTAGGTTTCCCCAACGCTGGCAAATCGACCCTGCTTTCCGTTATTACAGCCGCCAAACCCAAGATTGCCGATTACGCTTTTACCACCATCACCCCCAACCTGGGCATGGTGGAATACAGAGACGGTAAAAGCTTCTGCATAGCCGATTTGCCCGGTATCATCGAAGGTGCTTCGGAAGGAAAAGGCCTGGGCCATCGTTTTCTGCGGCATATTGAACGCAACTCCATTCTGCTCTTCCTGATACCCGCAGATAGCAGCGACCATGGCCGTGAATTTGAAATTCTCGTCAATGAATTGGAACAATACAATCCAGAACTCCTGCATAAGCAGTTCGTGATAGCCGTTAGCAAGAGCGACTTGCTCGATAAGGAACTGATGGAAGCCATTGAAAAAGAGTTGCCGCCCGAAGTACCACATTTATTCATATCGGCCGCCACGCAAAAGGGGCTGGTAGAACTGAAAGACCTGCTTTGGAAAGTGTTGAATGAAGAATAATTTGTACAACCATTTTTGAAATTGACGGTATGAAAAAGCTTTGCCTGTTCGTTCTCCTTACCATCACGGTGAGTATTCGTGCCATTGCCGATGAAGGCATGTGGCTGCCCTTTTTGCTGGGTAAGCAAGTGTATAATGATATGGTGAAAAAAGGACTGAAGCTAACACCCGAACAGCTTTATTCTATCAACAAAGCCTCGCTAAAAGACGCGATCGTGATCTTTGGTGGTGGCTGCACGGGAGAAATGGTAAGTGCTGAAGGTATGCTGCTCACCAACCACCACTGCGGTTACGATGTAATAGCCAATGCCAGCACCCTTCAAAACAATTACCTGCGCGATGGATTTTATGCAAAAACCCGCAACGATGAAATCCCCACTACCCTTTCTGTACAATTTCTGTTGCGCGTGGAAGATGTAACAAAGGAAGTACTCGACTCCCTCGGCAACCTTAGCGGAATGGACAGGATCCGTAAACAAAGCGCGGTCATCAGCAGTATCAATCAGCGAATGAGCGACGAGGATAAGCAGATTGAAACAAGAGTGAGCCCGCTTTTCAAAGGCAATCAGTTTATCGCCTTCGTGTACCAGCGCTACAGCGATGTTCGCCTCGTGGGTGCACCACCAGAGTCGGTGGGCAAGTTTGGTGGCGATACCGACAACTGGGAATGGCCACGTCATACGGGCGATTTTTCCATCTTTCGTGTGTACACGGCTCCGGATGGTGCGCCTGCAGCCTATGCAGCCAACAACATCCCGCTCAAACCCAAATGGTTTCTGCCCATATCGCTACGCCCCCTGAAAGAAGGCGACTTTAGTATGATCTGGGGATACCCCGGCAGCACCAACCGCTACGAAAGTTCCTATGGTATTGAGCTCGCCACCAGCATCAATAACCCGGCACTGGTAAAGCTGCGCGATATACGCCTGCAAAATATGTTTGCTGAAATGAAAAAGGATCCGGAGGTGAAGTTGAAGCTGGCGAGTACTTATGCAGGCGTGGCCAACTACTGGAAATTTTATGGAGGCGAAACCAAACAATTGCTGAAATACGATATTGCCGGTCAGAAAAGAAAACTGGAAAACCAGTTCAGGGAATGGGCAAAAGATAAAACGGAATATCGCAACCTGTTTACAGATTGGGAAAAGCTTTATAAAGACTGGAAGCCCTATGCCCTGCTTCGGCAATACATGAATGAAGGCATCCTGGGCACCCAACTGATGAGTTTTGCTTCCACCCTGCTTTCGCTGGAAAATGCCCTGGTAAAAACCAGCAGCACGGCCGCTGATCTCAGAAATGCAGTGAAGCAGGCCGAACAGCAGCGGGAACGTTTCTTGAAAAGCTTTCACCGCCCATCGGATCAAAGGAGCTTTGCCGCCATTCTCCAACTGTTTTATGAAGACATTCCCAAAGATCAGCACCCAACCGGCTATTTTGGCGCCATCAGGAATAGCTACGGTGCATTAAACGACAATGCTACCTGGCAGAAGCTGGCAGCCGACATTTACGAAAAAACCTTCCTGCTCGACGATGATCGCTGGAACGATTTTATTGCCAATCCCGAAGGACTGGCCCTGCAAAACGATCCGGCATTTGCTTTTGTAAGTCGCTTTCTGGTGAATTACAACAGTAAGTATTATCCATTTTATCAGCGCTTTTATGCGGGCAATAATGACCTCGGCCGATTGCTTCTAAAAGGAATAATGGAAATGGATCCGGAAAAAGCAAAAATGATGTACCCGGATGCTACGTTTACCATGCGGGTGAGTTATGGAGCCGTGAAATCCTATCGCCCGGCCGATGCAGTGAAGTATGATTATGTAACCACTGCCAGCGGGGTGCTGGAAAAATACCAGCCCGGCGACTACGAATTTGACTTGCCCCAAAAACAGGTAGAGCTTTTTCGTAAAAAAGATTTTGGTATCTATGCAGATCCGGTGCGTAAAGATTTGATTACCGGATTTATTACCAGCAACGATATTACAGGTGGTAATTCCGGATCACCCGTCATCAATGGCCAGGGGCATTTGATGGGCCTTGCATTCGATGGCAATTATGAAGCGCTCAGCCATAAGCTGGCCTACGATAAGGAATTGAACCGAACAATTTGTGTGGATATAAGATATGTATTGTGGTGCATCGACAAACTGGGTGGTGCTGGACATTTGATTAAAGAAATGAAGATAGTGCGATGAGCGGAGAACGTGAGGCGTGAGACGTGAGGCGTGAATCGTGAGGCGTGAATCGTGAGATGTGGGACGTGAGAGTTCTGTTAAGAGCGAGGATTTTTTTCTTTAAACCTATCGTCGCGCCCGCCGCGGCGGGCGCGACGATAGATCGAGAGCTCCAATCCGCTGCACTTTATAAAAAAAAACAATAAATACATAAAGCAAATCTATATCTGCTACAAATAACCAAATCACCGAATTAACAAATTGCGTCTTCCTCTCACCATACTCCTCTCCCTCCTCTCTTCCCTTGCTTTTGCGCAAACGCGCATGAGCCTGGGTACTGAATTTGTAGTGCAACGCAATTTTTCTTCGGGACAGGAGTTTTGGACCATTGGCCAATCCATTCGTGGGGAATGGAAAACAGGGAACGCGCCGGCGCTATATGCAGGCATTTCCTATTTCGCGGCCGGCAAATTCACCAATGAGCTGGAAGCTTCGGCCAAGGATCCGGCGACACTGCCGCAACGGGTTGACTTTAACAACAACGGTCGCTTGCGCTTTACCGAGATATCGCTCGGCCTGAAGCCATATATACTGGGAGCCTGGGCGGCGGAAGATCGTTGGTCGGTATATACTATTGCCGGCCTGGGTCTGCTGATGGGTCGCGTGGATAATACCCAAAGTTCCAATATCGACACCACTTTATATTCACTCCCGGTTTTGCCGGGTCGCGGCCGTTTCAACCGGCTTACGCTCGACCTGGGTCTGGGCTTCGAAGTTCCCGTGGGTGGCGACCTCTTTGTTTTTTCAGAAGCAAAAAGTTTTATTCCCATATCTACCTATCCATCCACTTATCTGTTGGATCCCGGTTATACTCCGCTCACCCTAAACCTGGGTTTGGGAGTGCGGGTAATTTTCTAATATAATAGAAATATCATGTTTGATTCGTTGACCATAACGCAGATTGATCTTTTCAAGTTGCATATTCCCCTGAAAGAACCCTTTGTGATTTCGTTGGGTCCGATACTGGCCGCCGAAAATGTAATGGTGCGGATTCATACCCGCGAAGGGCTTATCGGATATGGAGAATGCAGTCCCTTTATGACCATCAGTGGCGAAAGTGCCGACACGGGTATGGTTGTTGGCGGTTACCTCGCCAGCGCCATCAAAGGAAAGGATGCACTCGCCATATCGGAGCGTGTGGCGGATATGGACCGGGTAATCTATGGCAACTACAGCATCAAAAGCGCATTTGATATCGCCTTACACGACCTGGCCGCACAGGCTGCGGAAAAACCACTCTATGCTTTCCTGGGAGGTGAGCGCAGAAGTGATATCCATACCGACTATACGGTGAGCCTGGGCGATGCCGACCGCATGGCGGCAGCAGCCCTTAATATTCGTGATCAAGGTTTCCCCGCCATCAAAGTAAAACTGGGATCCAATGGCTCCGACGACATCATCCGTATGCAAAAAATACGGGAAGCTGTTGGCTTCGACATCCCCATCCGTATTGATGCAAACCAGGGCTGGAGTCTTTACGAAGCTATCAACACGCTGAAAGCGCTGGAGCCGATGCAGATTCAACATTGCGAAGAACCCATTCCACGTTGGGGTGTGCTCGACCTGCCCATGGTTCGCGAAAAAAGTCCCATCCCCATCATGTCCGACGAAAGCTGTGGCGACCCTCACGATGCAGAACGCCTTATCCGCCTCGCAGCCTGCGATTTGTTTAATATTAAACTGGGTAAATCCGGCGGAATCTGGAAAGCCAATCAAATGGTGAAGATGGCCGAAGCCGCCGGCATTAAAATGCAGGTGGGCGCATTCATGGAATCAAGGCTGGCCATGACCGCTTTCGCACACTTCGCCTGCAGCAGCCCCAATATTATTCATTACGATTTTGATACCGCACTCATGTTTTCCGAAGATCCTGTGGAAGGAGGCATTCAATACGGAAAGGGCGGACATATTACCCTCCCCGACACCCCCGGCCTGGGAGCAGTGTTGAAAGAAGAATGGATGGAAAATTGTGAGAACGTTTTACGTTATACGTAGTACGTTTTACGTAATACGTTATACGTTTGGTTTAGGGTTGAGGGTTTAAAGTTTAAGGTTGACGAATTAAACTTTAAACCCTCAACCTTAAACCAAATATCCGAATAAACAAATTCCCAAATCATCTCTTCTCGTCTTTCCAATCCCACAAAATCCTGCACGCATAAGTCCTGTATGGCGCCCATTTGCGCCCTATTCTTTCCATATCCGCTTTCATCTGTTTTTTATCCGTCGCATCCAGCTTATAGAGTTTTGTCATGGCTTGCTGTATACCCAGGTCATCGAGCGCCAGTACATCTTCCCTGCCCATGGCAAACATCAGCAGCATTTCTACCGTCCATCGTCCCACTCCCTTAATCTGCGTGAGGTAATCAATCACATCTTCGTTGCTCATCTTTTGCAGGTGGCGATGGTCCATACCTTGCGTCAGTTCAAACTCCGCCACATTGCGCACATAGTTGGTTTTGGCATTGCTCAGCCCTATGGCACGGAGTATATCGAATGGCGTATCGAGCAATTCCTGTGGAAGCGGTTCGCGGCCAGCATAAAGATCCAGGAATCGCTGATGAATAATGGCCGCCACCTTCACCGACAACTGCTGGCTCATGATAGAGCGGCAAAGGTAGAGATAGATATTCTTTGCTTTTTTCAGGCGAATGGGTTCAGCAGCTTCCACCAGTGGGCGAAGCTTACGGTCTTTTGTTAAATGAATGATGTATTCCAAAATTGTAGTATTAGGAGCTGAAAAATTAGGAAGAAATCTTGCACCGAAACACGAAATTTGACCAGTGGAAAGAAAATTGATCGCTACCCGCGATGGATCGCATAGTATTTCCATCCCCGATTGGGATGTAACCTATCATTCCATACACGGCGCCATCCAGGAATCGAACCATGTTTTTATACAGGCGGGGCTGGTCAACGCCATCGCTCGCTTTCCCGGCCAGATCATCCGCATCTTCGAAATGGGATTGGGCACCGGCCTCAATGCTTTGCTGAGCATGTTGTACACAACAAAGCATGGAACGCAGTTGGAGTATGTATCGGTGGAAAAGTATCCGATTGAGCCAGCATTGGCCCTGGAGCTAAACTACTGTCACCAATTGGGCGAACCCAGCCTGCAATCAGCTTTCATGCACCTCCACGAGTGTAAAGCGGGCGAAGTGATTGAGCCAGTAGCGGGTTTTCATTTCCAGAAAATTCATGCCGACATACAAAGTCTGCCGTCGGGACTGAGTGGTTTCAATCTGGTTTATTTCGATGCATTCGCACCTTCGGCCCAGCCCGAATTGTGGAGCCCTGAAGTATTTGCCAGCCTTTGGCAAAGATGCTTACCGGGTGCTATACTTACTACCTATTGTAGTAAAACAGTAGTAAGAAAAAATATGGAATCGGCTGGATGGAAAGTGGAGAAATCGCCCGGCCCTCCGGGCAAACGTGAAATGGTCCTTGCACGCAAATAACTCTTCTACTGATCAGGCATTCTCAGCCCATGCTCTGAACTCAGCTACCCTGTCGCGGCTGATCACCATATCTTCTTCGGCGGCGTTGCAGCCCTTAATGGCAATCTTGAGGCGGTTGTTGAAATAGGGCTTCACCTGCTGTATGGCGCTTACTCTTACAATAAAGCGACGGTTGAGCCGGAAAAACTCGGTGGAATCCAGCAATTGCTCCAATCGCTCCAGGGTATAATCCACCACAAAACGGTTGCCTTCACGGTCAACCAGGTGAACAATCTTGTTATCGGCCTGAAAATAGGCGATATCATCCAGTTCTATAAAGAAGAGCCTTTGACCTACTTTTCCCAAAAATCGTTTCTTCGCAGGAGCCTGTATTGGCCCCAACGACAACCGACTAAGATCAGTGGGAATAAAAGATTGAGAAAGTGATTTGTATTTATTGATGGCGGCGGCAAGCGAACGAAGGCTTACCGGCTTCAGGATATAATCGATACTGAAAATCTTAAATGCTTCCAGCGCATACTGGTCGTAAGCGGTGGTGAAAATCACGGGGCGGTCAACACGCACCTGCTTAAAGATCTCAAAACTGTGCCCATCACTCAGGTGAATATCCATGAGTATGAGATCGGGTTGCGCATGATGCTTGAGGTAATCTACCGTATCCTCAATGCTTTCCAGGCAGGCTACCACTTCGATAGACGAATCGTATTCGTGTACCAGTGTTTGCAGCCTTTCAGCAGCAAGCTTCTCGTCTTCCACGATCAGTATTTTCATGGATGTCAATTAAGGCTTATTAATGGCAACGATACCTCAAAAACTTCGTGTGTCTGACGGATTATAACATCCCGACCGGAAATGAGTTCATACCGTTGCTGAATATTTTTTAGCCCTATCTGGCTCGAAGGCTCCGGCACCTGCCGCGGCTGTAAGTTGTTCCTCACCACAAGTGTTTGGTTTCCATTGGCATGAATGTCAATATGCAGGGGCTTACTCCTCGACACGATATTGTGCTTGATTGCATTTTCGATCAGCATTTGCAACGCGATGGGTATAACATAATGCCGCATGTACTGGGGAGGAATGTCGATATTGACATGCAGGCCGCTGTCAAATCGCTTCCGCAACAGGAATAAATAAGGTTGAATAAAATCCAGTTCCGATTTCAGCTCCACCAGTTCCTTGTCCTGATTATTCAACACATAGCGGTACACTTTCGCAAATTCTTCAATAAAATGATTGGCGTCCGGGTTTTCGCGGATGACCATTCCCGACAATACGTTCAGGTTATTAAAAAGAAAATGCGGGTTAATCTGGCTTTTCACCAATTGTATTTGCGCCTGCGTGCTCACCTTGCGCAATTGCTCCGCTTCGGCCCAATGCCGTTTGTATTCCTGGAAAAAAAAGAATATGGCATGCAAAAGGTGGAAAAGCAGGTTTACAAGTCCCGCGTAAATGATATTCAGCTTGAGAGGGTTCAGGTTTTGTTCCCAGGTATAGTTATGAAACACATTGCCCACCAGGCTTACTACACCCAGGGTAGCCGTCATGGAAATTCCTACACCCGCGAAGAAGAAGCTAACGAGGAAATAGATTTTGTTGCGATGAGATTCGAATCGCTTATAAACAAGCGGCTCCACCAATCGATTGCCTTCCCAGATGAAGAAGGTGATGGCGGTGATAGTGAGTAGCGCGTAGTACCATTCTATATCGATCCCGAAATAATGGTAAACTTCACAAATTACCGTATTCAGGAAGGTATAAAGCGCCAGAACCAGGATAAAAATATATCGATACCGATGCCTGAACATAAACCAATAATTAAATGGGGAGACCGGAATTGTAGCTCGCTAAACTGAAATGCAAAATCTGTCTCCCTGCTGCATTTCCTGACAATCAATTCGTTCCGGTCTTCCCCATTCGTTGGGTCTTTCAAAGGTGCACGTCCACAGAGTTTGAAATACACACCTGTAAGGTTTTTTTCAAACACCTGTAAGGTTTTTTTCAAACACCTGTAAGGTTTTAAAAAACCTTACAGGTGTGTACTCAAGACCTATCAGGTTTTTCAAACCTGATAGGTCTTAAATATTTTAAGGCAGCAGCACCCTGTCAATCAGGTGTACAACGCCGTTGCGGCCCATAATGTTCGTGGCAATGATATTGGAAGCCGAACCGCCGTTGCCATTACCTGTGATAGTGGCTCCGCCGCTAAGGCTCACTGTGGTGTTGCCACCAGCCAGCATGGGGAGTGCGCCATTTGCCAGGTCGCTGGAGAAAGCACGTCCGCCCACTACATGGTACTGCAATACAGCTACCAGGGTAGCGATAGGAATATCATTAATATCGTCGAGGCTCAGGGCATTCAGCAGGTTGGTGAAAGCCTGGTTGGTGGGAGCAAATACGGTGAGGGTAGCTGATCCCAGTGTGGTTGCCAGACCAGGTGCACCGCCGGGCTCGCTGTCAGCACGCAATACAGCTTTTACCAGCGAATCCAGTCCGCCTGCTACAGCCACATCCACGATGGTATTAGTTCCCGGGGGTAGCAATACACGATCAATTTTATGAATCACGCCATTATCGGCATCAATATCGGCAGTGTTCACCCGGATACCATTTACAAATACACCATTGCTATTGCGGGTTACATACACAGAGTCGCCGCTGGCTGTTACCACTTTTGCATTGGGTCCTTCAGGCACCTGGCTGGAACGGATCTCAGAACCCAGGGCATGATACAGGATGATGGAGCTTGCTTCCTGCTGCGTAAGGCCATTCAGGTCAGCAGCATCCAGTCCGCTGGCAGCAAAAGCCGCATCATCGGGGGCGAATACGGTGAAGGGGCCGGTACCACTCAGTGTGGCAGCCAGGTTGGCTTTTACCACAGCGGCTTCGAGCAAACTAAAGTTGGCGTCGGCCACTACAAGATCAGTAATGGTGCTGCTGGGAGGAGGCGTATCATCGTCGTCCTTGTCGCAGCTTGTCAGCAGGGTTACCAGGCTCAGGCCCAGAACCAGATTGCGGGGGATAAAGAATTTTGAGAATTGCATAGTTAACTTGTTTTGTTTAACCTATCTAACATCATTAGGGACCATTTTGTACGGCCTCGGGAGTGAATCGTAGCATTATGGGAGTGAATCGACGCCTGCAGGGAGTCAGTTTGTTTAAGGAGTCCCCTTAATTCGATAGAAATGGGATAACAAAAGCCAATCTTTCGTATTTTGAAGATCATTCTGCCATATTTAAAAAAAGATCATGCAAAACCGCAGGAAATTCATCAGCCAAACTGCAAAGATTGCCGCTGGCGCCATGCTGGCGCCCTCCTTCTTTCAACAGGCATTTGGGAGCTACAAGGCTCCTTCCGATAGAATCCGACTCGCTTCCATCGGCATCAAAGGCATGGGTTGGGCCAATACCATGGCGGCCCTGAAAGTGCCGGGCGTGGAACTGGTTGCCGTTTGCGACATCGACCAGTCCGCCATTACCAATCGCCTCGCCGAATACAGCAAGAATGGTGGCGACGCTTCCAAACTGAAAATAACCGGCGACTACCGCAGCCTTTTGGATGATAAGGATATTGATGTGATCATGATTGGCACTCCCGACCATTGGCATGCGCTGCAAATGATTGATGCGGTGCAGGCCGGCAAGCACGTGTATGTGGAAAAGCCCGCGGGCAATAGCATGGGCGAATGCGCGGCCATGGTTCGCGCCCAGGAGCAAACCGGTCGCCTGGTACAGGTTGGCCAGTGGCAACGAAGCCAGCAACACTTCCGCGACGCGGTGGATTTTGTGCATAGCGGACAGTTGGGAATGATCCGCACCGTAAAAGTGTGGTGCTACCAGGGCTGGATGCGCCCTCAACCTGTAGTAGCGGATAGTGCCCCTCCCAGTGGGGTGGATTATAAAACCTGGCTGGGACCAGCGCCCACCAGACCTTTTAATGCCAGCCGCTTCCATTTCCACTTCCGCTGGTTTTGGGACTATGCGGGTGGACTGATGACCGACTGGGGCGTGCACCTGCTCGATTATGGTTTGCTGGGTATGAAAGCCAGTGCGCCCAAAACTATTGCTGCCTTAGGCGGTCCCTTTGCTTACCCCGATCTGGCCCAGGAAACACCGGATACACTCACCACGCTCTATGAGTTCGATGGATTCAACCTGGTTTGGGATTCAGCCATGGGGATCGATAACGGGTCATACGGAAGAGATCATGGCATCGCTTTTATAGGCAATAACGGCACCCTGATCATGAACCGGGGAGGATGGGAAGTGATAGAAGAGCGCCAAAGTAAAAACAAGGTCGTGAAACCCTATCAAAAACCCGTGGACAATGGCCTGGAACTACATTGGAAAAATTTCATTGATGCTATCCGCAACAACAAGCCCGAAACCCTGCATTGCCCTATTCAAGATGCCGCCCATGTAGCCAATGTGGCACAAATGGGAAATATCGCTTATCGTAGCGGAAAGAAACTGGTATGGGATGCAGGCAAACAAAGCTTTAGCGACAAAAAAGTGCAAAAGAAATATTATACCAAACTATACCACAACGGCTACAAATTGCCAAAGTTATAGCAAGGCTTAAGGCTACTCAAAGCTATAGCTCATGGTTCCATCCTTTTCATCTTTTACCAGGATACCCAGGGCGGCCAATTGATTGCGGATTTTATCGGATGTTACAAAATCCTTGCGCGACCGTGCTTCACGCCTGATATCGAGCAGCAGCTCCATTACGCCCTTGAGCTGATCGTTATCCGCTTCTGTGATACCGCGTAGCCCCAGGATATCTTCCATGTATTTTTTAAGGGTTGTCTGGCACAGCAACAGGGTATCGCGGCTGATAGCCGTTAGCGGAAGGGCTTTATCTTTGATGGAATTGATGACGGGTACCATTTCAAAGAAATTAGCCATTACCCGGGCTGTACTGAAATCATCGTTCATGAAACCATCCAGCTCACCCACCAGTTGCCGGAGTTTGCTATCTGTAGCGGGCTGGCCAGCCACTTCGCCTGCAGCATCCGGCGAAAATTTCTGCAATTGCTCATAGGCTTCCCAAAGTCGCTTCAGTCCTTTCTCCGCCGCCTGCAAAGCTTCATTGCTGAAATCAAGTGTGCTGCGATAATGGGTTTGGAGAATGAAAAAACGAATCACCATGGGGTGATAGGCTTTTTCCAGGATGGGGTTGCCACCACTAAACATTTCCGTGAGGGTGATGGTATTGTTGTAGCTCTTGCCCATCTTCTTCCCATTGATGGTAATCATGTTGTTGTGCATCCAGTACCGTACAGGCGCCACATGATTGCAAATGGTGCTTTGGGCAATTTCACTTTCATGGTGTGGAAACATCAGGTCCATACCACCACCATGTATATCGAATTGCGCACCCAGGTATTTGGTAGCCATAGCCGAGCACTCAATATGCCAGCCGGGGAAACCCACTCCCCAGGGACTCTGCCAGCGCATGATATGTTCGGGAGCCGCTTTTTTCCAGAGCGCAAAATCGGCACGGTCACGCTTCTCTTCCTGTCCTTCCAGGTCGCGGGTAGTTTCGAGCAACTCGCCCAATACGCGGCCGCTCAGTTTGCCATAATCGTAGCTGGCGGCATATTTCTTCACATCAAAATAAACCGAGCCATTCTTTTCATAAGCGTAGCCCGCTTTAATGAGTTCCTGTATCATCCCGATCTGCTCCACAATGTGGCCAGTGGCGGTGGGCTCAATGGAGGGAGGCAGCGTATTGAACTGATCCATCGCCCAATGAAAAAGATTGGTATACTTCTGCACCAACTCCATGGGCTCCAGCTTTTCGAGCACCGCCTTCTTGGAGATTTTATCTTCCGCTTCCCGACCTTCTTCCTCAAAATGACCGGCATCGGTAATGTTGCGCACATAACGCACTTTATAGCCCAGGCTCATCAGGTAACGATACACCACATCGAAGGTAATATAAGGCCGTGCATGACCCAGGTGACTTTCCCCACTAACCGTGGGACCACACACATACATACCCACATGCCCCGGCGTAAGGGGAGTGAAAACTTCTTTTTCCCGGGAATAGGAATTATATATACGTAGCTCGCTCATATGTTTGTATTAGAAAGCGCAAATTTAAGATGTAAGTTTTACGTTTTACGTATTACGTAATACGTTATGATTTTTAAGGAATAGCTTTAACTGCCTGAAAGAACGTACTACGTAAAACGTACTACGTATAACGTTCTCACATCCCCACATCCGCCACCAACATATAATGATCCGAATACTCTTTCACTATTCTTTTGAACTGGCGAATACGAAACCGGGGATCGGCCATTATATAATCGATGCGAAGCGTTGGTGAAAGTGCGTTGAAAGTGCGGCCAATGCCAAAGCCTTTCTTAAGAAAAGCGTCCTGCATTTTTCCCTTTACCTGAAAATAGGCGTAGGAATTGGGCACATCATTCAGGTCGCCACAAAAAAGATTGGGATAGGGGCTGTCCTGCATCAGTTGGTGCACAATATCGGCCTGAATCTTTCGGTTGGTGATGCCGGTGCGCAATTTGGAAAATATCATTTTCGAATTGTCCACAATCCCATCCTCCACCGATTTGATATTTTCTATTTTTTCATAATCGGAAGGCTTGAACTGCAGCGATTGTAAATGCGTAGTGTACACGCGTATGGTATCTTGTTTCACCTTTATGTCGGCATACATCAGCGCCTCGGGTAGTGATGGGCGTGGATAGCGGATCAGGCCACTGTCCACTATCGGGTAACGGGAAAAAATGACACTGCCGGTAAAATGCTTGTCGCCATCCACATCATGCGAAAAGAAATAATAGGGATAGTTATAATTTTTGCTGATATAAGTGAGATTGGGATACCAGTCGGACGCCAGTGAATGAAAAAACTCCTGCAGGCATAGCACATCGGCATTTTGAGCGGCAATCTGTTCCATCATCCGAAGCCGCGTACGGCTGCCTTTGTTGAAGTTGCGTCGCATCTCAATAAAGCGTGCCACATTCCAGGTGGCAATGCGAATCTCGCCCTCCTTTTTCTGTTCGCTGAATCCTGCTCCAGGATGAAAGGCTATAAATACACTGATACTTTTATAAGAAATCAGAAGCGTCAGCACGGAAAGCCAGGCATAACGCCGCTTCACAAACAACCAACCGGCAATAAAAAACAGATTAATCAAAAGAAGGATGGGAAAGCCCAACCCTAATACTGATATGAACCACCAGCGCTGCGGATCTACATGGGGCGAAAAGGCGGAAAGCAGGTAGATGAAAACGACAAACGCGTTGGTGATGAGCAAAAACTTACGGGTGAATATGCGAAATCGGCTCGACAATGGCTATAATACTTTTGATTCAACTACCTGTTCAAAGCAAAAGCCAGGAAGGCCTGCCCGACAGATATCGCAGCAATTTACCAAAATAATAAGTGAACGGCTGAACTGCCCGCTTAAATGTTCGCTAAAGCCGGTGTATTTGAAACCCCTGTGTCAAAATGGATTACTGATCTTTGGCTGCCCTTTTCAATAACTCCTTTTCTTCATCCGAAAGAGAATGGAAGCCTTTTTGGTTGATCTTGTCGAGTATCTCATCGATCCGCTGCTCAGTAATATTGGGTGTGCGGGTATAAGGCCTGGTAGCAGATTTGTAGAAAAGTTCCTTTTTTATATCCTTGCCTTTTACAGGCTTCTCAGGATTAAAGAGATTGCTGCACCAATCGAAAAAGCGGTTCATCCAGCCACCCGCATCATAACCACGCTGATAAGCCACAATGAACAGGAAGCCGGCGAGGGCACCAGCCAGGTGGGCAATATGGCCACCCGAATTGCCGCCGGGTATGAAGGCGAGGTCGATAATGAGGTAGATAACAGTCACGACCCAAATGGGGATACCACCATTAAGCATGGGAAAAAGACGATAGCCCGGCGCCAGGGTGGTAACAGCGGCGGCAACAGCCATCACACCGGCAGATGCGCCCAAAGCGGTACTACCCTCCAGCCTGGGAACCAGACCCGGCACGAAATTAAAGGCCAGCACATAGGCCAATGCCCCTAATAGCCCGCCATAGAGATAGATGGGAATAATCTTACGATTTCCGGTAAGGTCGTGCAGTATATAGCCAAATACCCAAAGCCAAAGCATATTGCCGAGGATATGCCATACGTCTACATGCACAAACATGTGCGTGAGAAGCGTCCAGGGTTTTTGAACCCACTGGCTCATATCGGCCGGCAGGCTAAACCAGCTCACCACATTGTTATTGTAGTTCATGGCGGCCAGGGCGGAGTCTGAATATTGCAAGGCATACACTGCCCGGATAAAGATCAGGATCACAAACAACACCACGTTGATGGCGATGAGCATGATCAGATTGTTGCGCTCCTGCGCCAGGGATAGTTTTTTCTGATATTCTCTTTCCTGGTATCCCATGTCTCACGTTTTCGCTTATAAATTTAAGCTAATGATGGTAAAAGAAAAAGGAGAAATGCATTGGACAGACGAATCTCCCGGCATTTCTCACAGTATTAGATTTAGTATAACGTTTTACGGTTGGTTTTGTTCCAGATCATCACAATGATAAATCCGGTAATGGCGCCACCCAGGTGGGCAAAATGGGCGATACCTGTATTGGCAGTAGGACTAAACCCGCCAAAAAGGTCCAGGGCAATCAATCCCAATACCATCCACTTGGCTTTAATGGGTATGGGAATAAACATGAGGTAGAGTTCCGTATTGGGGAAAAGTAGTGCAAAGCCGGCCAAAATACCCATCACCGCACCTGAAGCACCCACCGCGGAAGCCAAAAAATCCATCCGGTTTACCAGGGCCTGGGCTATCTGCTCCTGTCCCATCGCCTGTGCCATCAGGGCTTCCTGCACCAATGTTTCATCATATCGCAAATGCTGCACCAGCAGGTGGCAGGCGGCTGCACCTACCCCGCAGAGAATATAGAACAACAGAAAACGCTTATGCCCCCACACATTTTCCAGGATGCGGCCAAACATATAAAGGGCGAACATATTAAAGAAAATATGAAATAGCTGCCCAGGGCCCGCTGCATGCGCGAACATGTGCGTAGCTATCTGATAGGGTTCAAAATAAGGACTGTCAATCGGGTGAAGGGCAATTTTGAAAGTGAGATCCTGATCGGCAAACACCAGTTGCGCCACCCACACCAGCACATTGATAATGATCAGATTCTTGACAACCGGCGGGAAGGAATCGGGCCGGGTAAATCGAAATTCACTCATGAGGCAAATTTAGGAAAAGAGAGCGGGAAAGGCAGGAGATCAAGAAAAGTGACAGTGGATTGTACCTTTTGACTATGAAGGGTTTCCCTAAATAAGCGCATGAAGATAATTCGCTGTGTCTTTAAGGCCTGCATTTCGCAAAAGTTCCAGTACCTTAAACTCATCCATCCTGGGATTTCTTTTATTAATTTCCATTTCTTTATTGGTCTTATAGGCATTACGAACCGTAACAGATAGCTATATCAAAAGCGGAGTAGAGCAAGGAAATCCATTAAATTTGGGATTATGAAAGACAAAAATCTTTACATAATTGCGGGTTGTAATGGAGCAGGAAAAACGACGGCATCTTTTACGATCTTGCCAGAAATTATTGATTGTAAAGAGTTTGTAAACGCGGACGAAATTGCAAGGGGCTTGTCACCTTTTCAACCCGAGACTGTCGCTTTTGAAGCGGGTAGGATTATGCTAAACAGAATTACGGAGTTATTAGATACCAAAGAAAGTTTTGCATTTGAGACAACTTTAGCCACAAGAAGTTACAAGCACAAAATAGAAATGGGCAGAAAAAAGGGATTTACAATAACCCTTCTTTTTTTTTGGCTCCAAAATGTGGAACTTGCGAAAGAGCGAGTAAAAGTCAGGGTTTCCGAAGGCGGACACAATATAGCTCCTGATGTAATTGAGCGACGTTATCTAAAGGGAATAAAGAATTTATTCAATATCTACCTTCCAATCGTTGATGGTGCATTATTGTTTGACAATTCATATGGCAAGCACGTTTTAATTGCCAGGAAAACTATTGGCAAGGATTTGGAAATTATTGATGAGTCGAATTACGGACGATTAAAACATTTTTATGACAACAACTGAGAAGCAAACAGAGCTGTACGACAAAATTCTTTTTGGCCTTGAGAAAGTGTATCAAAAACTAATTGAGTTCAAAAAGCAAAAGAAAACTGAACTAGTAATTATGCAGGATGGCAGGATTGTAAAAGTAAAGCCCGAGTAATTGCACATCGGCAAATATTCGAAATAAACGAATTATTCGAATTAATCCTGTGCAACCCCTCTCACTTTCGTTTCAGCTGCACCACATTCTCAATATGCAAAGTATGTGGAAACATATCTACAGGCTGCACGGCCGTTACCTTGTACTTTTCATCCAGCCGCTGCAGATCGCGGGCCTGAGTGGCAGGATTACAACTCACATACACCACCACCGGCGCTTCCATGTCCAGGATCTTTTGCACCAGTTTATCGTGCATACCTGCCCTCGGCGGATCGGTAATGATAATATCCGGTCGGCCATGCTCAGCAAAGAAGTTGTCGTCGCAAACATCAATTACATCGCCGGCGAAAAAATGCGTATTGGACAAGCCATTTAAGGCTGCGTTTTCTTTGGCGTCTTCAATAGCCGCCGGTACCAGTTCCACGCCAATAATCCTGCCCGCCTGCCTGCTGCAAAATATGCCGATACTTCCCGTACCACAATAGAGATCATACAGGGTTTCACTCCCGGTAAACTCCGCGAACTCCCTTGTTACCTGATACAAGCGGGTGGCCTGCGCCGTATTGGTCTGGAAAAAAGAACGGGGACCAATTTTGAAAGAAAAATCCTCCAATCGCTCCACCACATAGCCCTTACCTTTCCAAACAACCGGCTCCAGGTCGTGGAGGCTGTCGTTATGCTTGGTATTGATGGTATAGAGCAGGGTAGTAATCTGCGGAAAGCGGCTTTCAATAAAGCGCATCAGGGTTTCTACCTTTGGCATATCGGGTTCCCCAAACACCATATTCACCATCAGTTCGCCGGTGGCGCAGAGGCGAATCTGCATGGTGCGCAGAAGCCCTACGTGTTGCCGGATGTCGTAAAAGCTATAGCCCTGTTCGCGACCAAATTCTTTCACGGCATTGCGGATCTGGTTACCCGGCTCAGCCTGCAAATAACAGGTTTCAATATCCACCACTTTATCAAACAGCCCTCGGGCATGAAAGCCCGCTACATCCTGCATACCCGTTATAGATTCATCGCCCAGCTCCTCTTTGCGCAGATACCGCTTATTGCCAAAAGTGTACTCCATTTTATTGCGGTAATACCTGGTCTCCTCCGCACCCAGGATGGGCCGGATCTCCGGCAGCGACAGTTTTCCAATTCGCTGCAGGTTATCCCGCACCTGCTTCTGCTTATACTCCAGTTGCTGTGCATAGGGCAGCATTTGCCACTGGCAACCGCCACATACTCCAAAATGACTGCAAAAGGGTTCGGTGCGCTGCGGGGAATAGGCGTGGAAATGAATGGCCCGGCCTTCGGCCCAGTCCTTCTTGCTCCGGCCCAGCAGCACATCCACGCGGTCGCCCGGAACCGCACCGTCAATAAAAATCACTTTACCATCTACCCGGGCCAGGGAACGACCCTCCGCAGCATAGTCTTCTACCAATACCTGCGGCAATACAATGTTTTTCTTTTTTCTGCTCACGGGGCAAAGCTAAGGAAGGTTTTACTTAGACGTTGTACGTTTTACGTAGTACGTTCTACGTTATACATGAACGTACTTAGGATTAAGAATTTAAGCCTTAAACTTTAAAATCTAACCCTTACGTACAACGTATAACTTACTTCTTACAACTTTCCCCCCATTTTTTTCATCCACATATCAATAAATTGCACTCTCAACCTACGTAAAACGTATTACGTACAACGTAAAACCAAATGACAAAGCAACGAATCCACATATTTCTCCTCTCCCTCCTCCTCCCCCTTTCCGGCCTGGCACAGGAAGGATACGAAATAAAAATCCGCTTCAAGCCTTTTGCCAATCAGTACGTATACCTGGGCCATTATTCCGGAAAACAATTCCCTATTGTGGATTCGGTGAAGTTGAATGCCGAAAGTGAAGGTGTATTTAAGGGCAGCAAGGCACTCGGTGGTGGCATTTATGTGATCGCCTATCCCACGCGCGACCGGTTTTTTGAACTATTGATCGACAAAGACCAGCATTTCAGCATCAGCGCTGACACCGCCAACCTGAATGCCAGAACCTTTCAGGGCTCCACGGATAATGAGGATTTTTTGAGCTACCAGGCCAAAATGGATAGTATCGGCAAAGCCATCCAGCAATTGAATCAGCAACTGGCTTCCGCCAATGCTGTCGCCGACAGCAACCGGATAAAGGCACAGATCAAAGAGCTACGGGATGCTACCACCCAACACCGGCGTGCTATTGTGCGTCAGCAGCCCAATAGCCTGCTGGCCGCCCTGATGCGACTGATGGACGAACCCGTGGTGCCTCCTGCGGCTGAGCATCCCGGAGGAAAATACGATAGCAGCTATGCCTACCAGTATTTCAAATCGCACTACTGGGATGGACTTTACTTTTTTGATGACCGGCTTACGCGTACTCCCGCTTCGCTTTTTGATGAGCGGGTTGACAAATACATCAATTCTGTGGTGTATCCCGACCCTGACTCGCTGATACGTGAACTGGATTATATGCTGGGCTTCGCCAGCGTGAGCAAGGAAATGAGCAAATTTCTGCTCGTGAAATTCATTACCCGCTATCTGAATCAGAAGTACATGTGGGAAGACAAAGTGTTTGTTCACCTCTACCAAAAATATTTCGCCAATAAGGAACTCGACTGGCTTACGGCCGAAGGAAAGAAAATGATTACGGAAAGGGCTTACAATCTTATGTCGAATATCCTGGGCAATCCGGCGGAAAATATCATCCTGCCCGACAGCCTGGGCACTGTTCGCATGCTCTATGGCGATACGGCAAGATTCACGCTGGTTACCTTCTGGGATCCCACCTGTGGCCACTGTAAAGAAACCCTGCCCCTTATCGACAGCATGTACCGCAACAAATGGAAAGACTATGGCCTTCGCATTTTCGCCGTGGCCAAGGAAACGGAAGGGAAAAGGGAAGATTGGCTCAAGTTTATCCGCCAATATGATCTCAAGGACTGGACGCATGTTTATTATAGCCGG
Organism: Terrimonas ferruginea; assembly: GCA_044463125.1. Taxonomy (GTDB): domain Bacteria; phylum Bacteroidota; class Bacteroidia; order Chitinophagales; family Chitinophagaceae; genus CAYMZZ01. Next base: position 25,490 of record JBIQMS010000006.1, on the reverse strand, counting down.
GAGGAAGACAGGAAACGCATAGCCAATAATATACCCGGGTACAGCCAGCTCTACGATGCGCAAACGGTCCCCACCCTTTTTCTGCTGGACCGTGAGAAGCGAATCATTGCCAAAAAGCTTACCTGGGAACAGGCCGACGAAATACTCGGATTACGCGTGCAAAAGCCATAATGGCTTTGTATCTTGCTCAATAATATTACCTGGCATTCGTTATCCAGGCACCTGAAAATTCATGATCATGAAAAAACCCGTCCTGGCCTTGCTATTGATGAGCATTTTTGCCCTACCGGCCATATCTCAAACTTTATTTACCTACGGTTCGCACAAAGTCACCAGTAAAGAGTTTCTGCGTGCCTTCGATAAGAATAATCCCGGCGATGCTACAGGTGCTGAACGCGAAAAAGCCATGCGGGATTACCTGGACCTTTATATCAATTCCCGATTGAAAATTCAGGAAGCCTATGCCCGTGGCTATGACACGCTGCCCCGGCTAAAATCGGAGATGGACAATCTCCGGAACCAGATCATTGACCCCTATCTGCGCGACCCCAATGCTATTGACCGCCTACGTCGCGAAGCATTTCTGCGTAGCCAGAAAGATATTCGGGTCGCACATATTTTTATCAGCCTTACTGATGCCAGTGGGAAAGAAGATACGCTGCAGGCAGGTCGCAAACTGCGGGAATTGCAAAAGGAACTAAGCAAGGGCACCGATTTCCAGGAACTCGCAACGCGCTATTCAGATGACCCCGCGGCAAAAGAAAACAGGGGCGATCTGCACTATATCACCGTTTTCACGCTGCCCTATGCTTTTGAAAACATCATCTATCAATTGAAGCCCGGGAAAGTGTCGTCACCCTACCGTTCCCGAGCCGGATACCATCTTTTCAAAAACCTGGGCGAACGCAAAGCCCTGGGAAAAATCCGCATCCAGCAAATATTGCTGGCCATACCACCCCAGGCCAATGCGGCGCTCGTTGAAGAAAAGCGCAGGCTCGCTGATTCTATCTACCAGTTGTTGAAGAATGGAGCCGAACTGTCCCCGCTCGCGAAGCAATACAGCAATGACCTGGTTAGCTCACAAACCAACGGGCAGGTGCCCGATATCGTGGTGGGGCAATACGAATCCGATTTTGAAGCTTTCATTGCCAGCCTTGCCCCCGGCGAATTGGGCAAGCCCTTTCAGAGTGCACATGGATTTCATATCGTAAAGAAAACAGAACAAATACCTATTGTTGCCGACAGCAATGATGTTACCAATCGCGAATGGCTGGAACAGAAAATACTGAATGATGATCGCTGGAAAACTTCCCGCGACTTCATCTATACAAAGGTGAAAGCCAATCCCGGCATTCGCCATGAAAAATTCAGTCGCGATGCCATTTGGGGCATCAGTGACAGCCTGCTCGATTACCGGCCCGCGGGGGCGGGGCGGGGCCTCACAAGGGAAACAGTATTGTTCAGCATTGGTAAGGAAAAAACCAATGTGAACGAATGGATACGCTATGCCCAAATGAACCGTTATCGCACGGAACGAGGTGGTATGAAACCCTATACGGAACTTTGGGATGATTTTGAGAAGCAGGCTTTGTACCAGTACTACCGCAATAATCTGGAGCAATACAATGAAGAATTCCGTATTCAGATGAGCGAGTTCAGGGACGGCAACCTGTTCTTTGAGATCATGCAGGAAGAAGTATGGAATAAAGCCCAGGAAGATACCCTGGCCCTGCGTAAACTGTATGCTCGGCAAAAAGACAATTATCTCTGGGGCAAAAGCGCAAGGGCGCTGCTGTTCTTCTGTCCCGACTCCAGCCTGGCCGTGGAGCTCATCCAAAAACTCCGGGGCAATACGCAACGCTGGCAGCAAATTATGGAACCTTATCGCGATCGGGTAGTGGCAGATTCCGGACGGTACGAATGGGAACAATTACCCGGGCTTGAAGCAACCAGTCCCAAAGCGGGCGAACCTACCGCAATAGTATCCAATCCGGTGGACCGAACCAGCACTTTTGCCTGGATTCTGGAAGTATACACCCAACCCAGCCCCCGCAGCTTTGAAGAAGCCCGCGGACTGGTAATGAACGATTACCAGGCTAAACTGGAAGAAGAATGGATAAAGCGATTGAAGAAAAAATACCCCGTGAAGGTGAATGAGGGAGAGTTGAGAAGTAGTAAGTAGTAAGTTGTAAGTAGTAAGTTATAAGTTTTGGGTTGTCGGTTTCGGATTTTGACTTATTAAGTAAACTCCTTCACTTTCTAAAAATTTGACTACTGTTACTCTAGTCATTTTTCTGCGTTCATCTGCGTTCAAATCTGCGCAGATACGCAGATACTATCCTTCAACTAATCCCAACTTATAACTTACAACTTAAAACTTACAACTTTTCTCCTCTCGCTTCTTCATGCAACCAATCTTTCCGCCTCAGCACAAAATCTCTTCCGAGATATAGTTTTTTCACCTGGTCGTCGCCGGCCAGTTCCTCTGCTGTGCCATGTTTAAAAATCTTCCCTTCAATCAGCAAATAGGCGCGATCGCAAATGGAAAGGGTCTCGGTAACGTTATGGTCCGTAATCAGGATGCCGATATTCTTGTACTTAAGCCGGGCCACAATCGACTGAATGTCTTCCACGGCAATAGGGTCAATACCCGCGAAAGGTTCATCGAGCAGGATAAATTTCGGATCTACCGCCAGGGCCCGCGCAATTTCGGTACGGCGTCTTTCACCGCCACTCAACACATCGCCATTGCTCTTGCGTACATGATGTAGCCTGAACTCATCGAGCAGCGATTCCAGCTTTTCCTTCTGCTCCGCTTTGGTCAGTTTGGTCATTTCCAGTACAGCCGAAATATTGTCTTCCACACTCAACTTCCGAAAAACGGAAGCTTCCTGGGGCAGGTAACCAATACCCATTTGGGCACGCTTGTACATGGGCAGGCTGGTAATATCGCGTTCATCCAAAAAAACCTTACCCTCATCGGGCCTCACCAAACCCACTACCTGGTAAAAGGAAGTAGTTTTGCCAGCTCCATTGGGGCCAAGCAAACCCACAATTTCACCCTGGCTCACTTCAAAGGAAACATGATTTACCACGGTACGGGTTCCGTAGCGTTTTACCAGGTCGCGGGCGTAGATGGTTGTGGACATACTGCAAAAATAGTGAATCGTGAGAGGGTTTAAGGTTTAGGGTTTAAAGTTTAAGGTTTAAAGTTTATTATTCCTGGAGTAGCTATTTGGACCATTAGGGATGTTCTCTAACCTTAAACTTTAAACCCTAAACCTTAAACTCTACTCACGCCTCACGATTCACGTTCCTCACGTTTCTCGCGCATAAGCATTAATTTCGCATCCCGATGAAAGTAGTCGACCATATCAATCAGGCCAAGGATACATTGATATCCTTCGAGGTATTGCCACCTCTCAAAGGCAAGGGTATTGAAGCGCTGTATAAGCACCTGGATCCTTTGATGGAGCATAAGCCTGCTTTCATCAATGTGACTTATCACCGCAGTGAGCACGTATTTAAGAAGCGGGCTGATGGCAGCTTTGAGAAGGTAATTATCCGCAAGCGTCCGGGCACTGAATCCATATGTGCCGCCATCATGAACAAATATGATGTGGATACCGTGCCCCACCTGATCTGTGGTGGATTCAGCGTGAGCGAAACCGAAGACGCCCTGCTCAACCTGCAATACCTGGGTATTGACAATGTGCTGGTACTGCGCGGGGATGCCGCCAAGAACGAAACGGCCTTTGAGCCCGAACCCGATGGTCATAAATTCGCCACCGACCTGCTGCGCCAGGTGGTGAACCTCAATGCCGGCATCTACCTGGAAGAGGACCTGAAAGGTACCAGCAAAACCACTTTCTGCATTGGCGTGGCCGGTTACCCCGAAAAACACTTCGAAGCCCCCAATATGCAATCGGACCTGCGCTACCTGAAAGCCAAAGTGGACGGTGGCGCCGATTATATCGTGACCCAAATGTTTTTCGACAATGAAAAATACTATTCTTTCGTAAGGGCCTGCCGCGAAATGGACATCAACGTACCGATTATACCGGGCCTGAAGCCGATCTACAGCCGCAAGCAACTAACCATGTTGCCCAAAACATTCCATATCGATCTGCCCACTGATCTCAGCAATGAGATTTTGAAATGCAAAAGCGATGAAGAAGTGGAACAGGTAGGTACCGAATGGTTATTGCAGCAAAGCCGGGACCTGAAAAAATCAGGGGTTCCCGTTCTCCATTACTATACACTCGGCAAACCACATATTGTAACCAAAGTGGTGGAACAGCTTTAAGCCGCCCAACGGGAGAAAGGCCTGCGGAATAGAAAGGCCCGCCATCGACAATTTTCCTTATTTTGCCGGCCATGAGTTTATTGAGTCCTGCCATATCATCGTTGGCGCGGATGCGGCTTTGGCGCATTGAAGGCTGGAAAAATCATCCGGCCGATGCGCAGCGCGAAGTGCTGCAGGACCTGGTGACGAATGCCCAGTACACCGAATTTGGCCGCCGCTATCGGTTCTCTGAACTCTTCAACATCAAATCCTTCAAACAGGCCGTACCTATTCACGAGTACGACGACCTGAAGCCCTATATCGAACGAATGATGAAGGGCGAGCAAAACCTGCTTTGGAATACACCCGTGTATTGGTTCGCCAAAAGCAGTGGCACTACCAGCGATAAAAGCAAATTCATCCCCATCAGCGATGAAAGCCTGGAGGACTGCCATTTCAAGGGAGCAAAAGACGTGCTTACCATGTATTACCAGTTCAATCCCGATAGCATTCTGCTAACAGGGAAAGGGCTGGTGATCGGTGGCAGCCATAGCATCAACCCCATGAATGCCGAAGCGCAATATGGCGACCTGAGCGCGGTATTGCTGCAAAACTCGCCGTTTTGGGGCCACTGGCTGCGCACCCCCGACCTGAGCATAGCCCTGATGGACGAGTGGGAAAGCAAGATTGAAAAACTGGCGGCCAGCACGGCACATGAAAACGTCACTTCCATTTCGGGGGTACCTACCTGGACCCTCGTTTTGTTCAAACGCATACTGGAGATAACCGGGCGCAACCATATCTGCGATGTATGGCCCAACCTGGAATTGTATATGCATGGCGGGGTTTCCTTTACGCCCTACCGCGAGCAATTTGCCCGCATTATTGGCAAACCCATCCATTACCTGGAAATGTACAATGCTTCGGAAGGTTTTTTTGCCGCACAGGAAAAACCGGGCGACGAAGGGATGCTGCTGTTCACCGATCATGGCATCTTCATGGAGTTTATGCCTGTGAGCGAATACGGACAAGCCAACCCCCGTACCATTGGCCTTCCTGATGTGGAGCTCGGCAAAAACTACGCGCTGGTCATCAGCACCAATGGCGGACTTTGGCGCTATTTGCTTGGAGATACCATACAGTTCACTTCCATTGCCCCATACCGGATTATTGTATCGGGCAGGTTAAAGCATTTTATGAATGCTTTTGGCGAAGAAGTAATTGTAGACAATACAGATAAAGCCATAGCGGAAGCCTGCCGGCAAACCGGCGCAGTGGTAAACGATTATACTGCGGCACCCGTTTATTTTTCCGATAGCGGCAATGGCGCCCACGAATGGCTGATTGAATTCGAAAACCAGCCTGCCGACCTTGCGCAATTTACATTATTGCTGGATCAGGCTCTGAAAGCACAAAACAGCGATTACGAAGCTAAACGACATAAGGATATTGCGCTCGGTTTACCAAGGCTGCATGCATTGAAAAAAGGTAGCTTCACCGAATGGTTGCGCTCAAGGGGCAAACTGGGCGGACAGCATAAGGTACCCCGCCTTAGCAACGATCGGAAATATGTGGATGATATCCTCGCTTCCCTGCATCATTAATCAAACACAACATACCTGTCACCTACTTACAACTTATAACTCAAAACTTACAACTCTGATGAAACTACTGGAAAACAAAGTTGCTATCATTACCGGCGCCGCACGTGGTATCGGCGAAGCCATCGCCCTGAAATTCGCAGCGGAAGGTGCCCACATAGCATTTACTTATGTAAGTGATAGCAGTGCCGAAAAAGCAGCTAAGCTAACGGAGCAATTGCAGGGCAAGGGCGTAAAGGCAAGAGCCTGGCAAAGCAACGCGGGCGATGTGGCCCAATGCGAGTTGTTGGTAAACGAAGTGATAAAAGAATTTGGCAGCGTGGATATATGCGTCAACAATGCCGGTATCTCCAAAGACAACCTGCTGTTGCGCCTTTCACCTGATCAGTGGGATGACGTGATTCGCGTAAACCTCAACAGCGTTTTCTATATGACCAAGCAGGTGATCCGCCCCATGATGAAGGCCCGTTCCGGTTCTATCATCAACATGAGTTCGGTGATTGGCGAAATGGGGAATGCGGGGCAGAGTAGCTATGCCGCTTCCAAAGCCGGTATTATTGGTTTTACCAAAAGTGTGGCCAAAGAGCTGGGCAGCCGCAATATCCGCTGCAATGCCATTGCACCCGGTTTTGTGGAGACCGATATGACGGCCTATTTGAAAGAGGGTGATGCAGGTGAAAAATACAAAGCGGGCATTCCGCTGGGTCGGTTTGCCAGTGGAGAAGATATCGCCAACAGCGCCTTATTCCTCGCTTCGGACATGGGCGCTTATATCACGGGGCAAACACTGAGTGTTTGTGGTGGGTTGAATATTTGATAAGGTATTTGAACGGATCATACCGGCGCAGGATGCTGAATTTTGAAAGCTCCTGCGCCGTTTTGTTTTACAGCTCTATCTTCATCTTTCTCTTCTGAATATATCCATGCCAAAGAATCATGGCCGCGATAGTTCGAAAGGGTCGCCAGGATTCAGCTAAATGCAATAACTCCTCTTTTGGCATTGATGTTGGCAGCAACAATCGCTCCCGCATGCTGTTGACCAGCGCGATATCGCCGATTGGGAAACGATCGGCCCTGCGCAGGGCGTGTATCATATAGATGTCAGCCGTCCAGTCGCCAATACCTTTGTAGCGGGTTAGCCGCTTATGCACTTCTTCATCGCTGCAATGGGGCAGCTCGGCCAGCACGAGCTCGCGGTTTACTATCGCTTCAGCCAGAAGGCGGCTGTACAGAATTTTCTGACGGCTGAAATAGCATTCCCGTAATTCCTCATCGCTTAATTGCAGGAGTTTGGGGGCAGTTACCAGTCCAATCTTTTCCCGCAATTTTTTATAGGCCGCCATGGCCGACGCGAGTGATACCTGCTGCTCCAGGATGGTAAGTACCAGGGTTGAAAAACGCGCGGGACGTGTCCACATAGGCGGTGGACCATACTGCTGCAGAATTTGCTTCAGTGCCGGATCGGCGCTGGCGAGTTTGCGGCAGCTGCCGGCAAAATTGCTTTCGTCGAAAATATGGATGCGGGAACTGCTTGACTTCATTTTTTACGGAAGGCGGCAATGGCTTTGCGGGTAAAATCACTCAACACCAGTTTACCGCTAATGGCCGCCCGCTCTGCTAACAACTGATCCCAATGATCAGTTCCCTGCCAGAACACTTTTTTCATTTCAGCCATAGCCTGGGGATTGCTTTGCGAAAGCGTCAACAACATTCGTTGTATGGATTCATCCATACTGGCCACACTGGGATGCATTTCGGCAAACAGGCCTTTATTCCTCGCCCATTCCGCACTACGCGGCAAACTGGCATCAATCCCCAGTTGCGAATAAGCGGATAAACCGATCTTTCTTTCCACTGCCGGGCCAATTACAAAAGGGCCGATACCAACCGCCAGTTCACTCAGGCGCACTTCGGCCTCCTGGGTAGCAATGGCATAGTCCACCGCGGCGGCAATGCCCACACCCCCGCCTACACATTTACCATGAATACGGCCGATCACAAATTTTGGCGCGGTACGAATGGAATTGATCACATTGGCAAAGCCACTGAAAAACTGCAAACCCTTTTCCTCCGAATCAATCGCCATCAACTCATCAAAGGATGCACCCGCACAAAATGCGCGCTCACCTCCGGCACGCAGCAATATCACCCGGCATTCGGGGTCATTGCCCGCGCCATGAATGGCCTGCGAAAGTTGCTCCAGTATTTTGCCGGGAAGTGAATTGCTCTGCGGATGAAAAAATTCAATCGTCGTTATGCCATTATGCACCTCACTGCGAACATAGGCTGCGTCCATAGTATCTTCTTTCTTCTAAGTTAAAAGAAAAACGTCAATTTTTAAACCCTTCTCAAATAGCCACCATCGTTAAGATAGTACCTACACCAACAGTGGGTTCATCGGTATCATCCAGTATCTCCACCAGCCATTTCACAATACCCTTTGGTATATCGTTCTCGTCCTTATGATCCTGTGGCAATTTTTCCTTACAGGTAAACCGAATATGAATTTCGGTACCTGGGTAAACTGGTTTGGTGAAGCGCAATTCATCAATACCATAGTTCAACAAAACCGGATTCTTTTCATAGCTATCCACAAATAATCCCGCCGCCGCACTCATCAGGAAATAGCCATGCGCCACCTGTTGCTCAAACATGGTCCCCGAAAAATCCGTATCGCGCAGGTGCGCATAAAAATGATCGCCGCTGATATCGGCAAACCGGTCGATGTCGTCGGCAGTAATCAGCCTTTTTTCAGTAATCAACTGGTCGCCGATCTGCAGTTCATGAAAACGCTTTCTGAACGGATGCGTTCCCGGATCCTTTCCCGGAGCATGGGGCTGATATACCTGGGTAATAGCGGTGACCATGGCGGGCGATGCCTGTAGTGCCACGCGTTGCATATAATGGCGTATACCCCGCAAACCACCCATTTCTTCTCCACCCCCCGCGCGACCGGGACCACCGTGTACCAGCAACGGGAGCGGCGAACCATGTCCGGTTGATTCTTTCGCATTGGCGGCATTCAATACCAGTATGCGACCATGATGGGTAGCCGCACCCAATACATAACCGGTTGCTTCCTTTTCATCGGAACTGACGATGGAGCTGCAGAGGGAACCCTTGCCCATCTTGCTCAACTCAATGGCTTCATCTCTGTTGCGGTAGGGCATAATGGTGCTAACCGGGCCAAAAGCCTCCACATCGTGCGAAGCGGTACGTTCAAATGGCTTATCGTTCAACAAAACTATCGGTGAAAGAAAAGCACCCTTGTCGTTATCGGCATCGAGCAATGTAACATCATCCAGACTTCCAAATACGATTTGCGAAGCGGCCAGTAGTTTCTGCACCTGGCCACGCACTTCGTCCCGCTGCGTCATACCCGCCAAAGCGCCCATCCGCACTTTATCGTGCCGGGGGTTGCCAATCGCCGTTTGCGCAAGCGACTGAGCCATGGCTTTCCATACCTCTTCCATTATATTTTCCGGTACAAATATGCGGCGGATGGCCGTGCATTTTTGTCCGGCTTTCACCGTCATTTCCTTTCTTACTTCTTTAATGAATACCTCCCAGTCGGCCGAGCCCGGGTCCACATTTTCGCCCAACACAATACAGTTAAGTGAATCGGCTTCCATATTGAATGGTACAGATTCCTGAAGAATCCGGGGATACGAACGGAGTTTTAGTCCTGTGGAAGCAGAACCCGTAAAGGTCACCACATCCTGGGCAGTTACATGATCGAGCATGTCGCCGGCGCTACCACAAATTAGTTGCAGCGCGCCTTCTGGCAGAATGCCTGAAGCAATTATCTCGCGTACTACCGCTTCAGTAAGATAAGAAGTGGCCGTAGCCGGCTTCACTACCGCAGGCATGCCCGCCAGAAGGTTAACCGCTATTTTTTCCAGCATACCCCATACCGGGAAATTGAAGGCATTGATGTGCACGGCAACACCTTCTTTCGGTACCAGCAAGTGCGTGGCCATAAAGGTATTGGCCTTTCCCAGCATATGGCTTTCACCATCGATACAAAAAAAGGTATTGGGTAATTTTCTGCGTAAGCTCGCGTTGGCAAAGAGATTACCGATGCCGCCTTCAATATCAATCCAACTATCGGCTTTGGTAGCGCCGGTTTTGTAGCTAAGCTGATAAAATTTATCGAGATGCCCCCGCAAATGCATGGCCAGCGCCTTGAGCATATTGCCCCTTTCATGAAAGCTCATCTTGCGCAAAGCAGGGTTACCCTGGCTGCGGGCATACTGCAAAATGGCGTCAAAATCCAGCCCTTTCGTACTGGCACTGGCAATGGGTTCCGCAGTCACCGCATCGCTGAGCAGTTGACCATCCCCTTCTCCCTTCACCCAATTTCCCATCACATAATTTTCCAACATGGCAGGCTTCATATCTTTGTTTTGCCTGCGAAATTAAATGAACAAACGTTTATATCCGGCAAAGCATTAAATTCTAATTTTGAATTATGAAAAGACTTCTTATCGCCGCCAGCGCGGCCATCATGCTCGCAGCCTGCAATAACCAGGAAAGCGGCGGAACCTCAACCGGGGAAATGAGTGCTATGGATAGCTTACGCAAGGAAATTGATGATATCCATATCGTGGGCATGTCGAAAATGGGGCAGCTCAACAAATTGCAGCAACGTGTGGAGCACTATATCGATTCATTGGATCAATTGCCTGCAAAAGCAAAAAACGCCGCGGCCTCGCTGAAATCAAAAGCCGACAGCCTGCTACAGGACCTGAACTATGCCGACTTTGCCATGAACAAATGGATGCGCGAATATTATGACCCCGCGATAAAAGATACGCTGGCCAATCAGCCCGAAAAATTGATGGAATATCTCCGCCAGGAAAAGGAAAAGGCGATGAAGATTACGGATGCGATTTTGGAGGGAATTGAGAGAGAGTTGTAAGTTATACGTTATACGTTATACGTTTTACGTTTTTTGAGTGTGATTTGAAGCGAATTTGAGAATTTGGAAATTTGAGGATTTGGGCTAAGGGTCAGGTTTTGATTTCAACCCCAAATTCCCAAATCCCCAAATTCTCAAATTCGCCTCTAATCGTACTAAGAAAAAAGAAACCCACTTCAACCTAAACCAGCTTCCCTATCTTTTCTTCCAGTCTCTCAAAAATCTCCTCCACCGATCCCATGCCGTTCACGTGCACCACTTTTTTCAACTTTTCGTAATGTGCGGCTACGGGGAGGGTTTCTCTTTTATATACTTCCTGGCGTTTGCGCTGAATGGATTCGTCGGAATCGTCGGTGCGGCCTGAGGTTTTGCCGCGGTTGATGAGACGCTTGATCAATTCCTCTTCATCTACTTCGAGGAAGAGCACGAGGCTGATGGCCGACTTTTTAAGCGCCAGCAACTTATCCAATCCTTCGGCCTGGGCCTCCGTACGCGGAAATCCGTCGAACAGAAATCCTTTAGCCTCTGCATTCTCATCGAGTGCTGAGCTGATCATGCCCATGACCACTTCGTCGGGAACCAATTGCCCCTTATCAATAAACTGCTGAGCCTCAAGTCCGAGAGGCGTTTTCAGTTTTAGCTCTTTTCGCAACAGATCGCCTGTAGAAAGATGTACCAGGCCATATTTTTCTACAATTTTTGCCGATTGAGTACCTTTTCCACTACCCGGAGGACCAAAAAGAATCAAATTAAACATAAGCCTTATCTAACCTTGATGTCAGCAAATATAGGGAACGAAGGGGAGAATTAAGGGAAAAGCTAAAGCATGGGCGCCTTCCTGATTCATTTTATTCAACAATTTTCTGGCTATGCTGAAAATTTGTTAAAGAAAGGGTTCCTGCCGCCAGGAGACTACCCTGACAGAATCCCTTCAACCATTCTCTGCGTACATTTGTTAAACAGTTATGATGCATCGCGGAAAAAATATACTGATCCTGCTGCTCGCAATTTCCTTTCAGCAATGCAGCTATTCGCAAACCGAAACCGGTAATGCCAAAAAAATAACTATGGATAGCACTAAAAACAATAATCCCGTTTATTCCAATTCCGATACCAGCCAGGTGAATATGTCGGAAGAAGAATGGAAGAAAATTTTGCCGGCCGATGTATATTATATCGCCCGACAAAAAGGAACCGAGCGTCCCTGGACCAGCAAGTATGAGGATTTTAGCGATGTGGGCACTTATTATTGCGCAGCCTGTGGCAACGCGCTTTTCCAAAGCGATACCAAATTCGATAGTGGCTGTGGATGGCCCAGCTTCTATCAACCCATCAGCAAGAGCAGCATCATTTATACTCCCGATCACTCACATGGTATGACCCGCACCGAAGTACAATGCGGTCGCTGCAAAGCACACCTCGGTCACGTATTCGAAGATGGCCCACCGCCCACCGGCCTGCGCTATTGCATCAATGGCGTAATACTCGACTTTAAGAAAGCGAAAGAAGCAGAAAAGAAGTATGGAGAGAAGTAGTACGTTTTACGTTGTACGTATTACGTTTTTTGAGAAGCGATTGGGGCAAATTTGGGAATTTGAGAATTTGTGAATTTGAAAATTTGCGATATCGTGAGTATGTGGGCTTCAAATCCCAAATTCACAAATTCTCAAATTCACAAATACGCAAATCCCCAAATACGTAATACGTACTACGTAACACGTATTACGTAATTCGTTTCCTATCTTCGCACAAACACCTGTTCATGAAATTATCCCAACTTTCTGAAACCCTGATTGGCTCTGAGATTGTGAAACTGGGCGGTGAGATAAGAGAGAAGATCAGGCAGGGAGAAAAGATTTACAATTTTACGGTAGGCGATTTCGATCCTTCCATTTTTCCTATTCCCAAAGAGCTGGAAGATGCCGTGGTGGAAGCTTATCGCAAGCATTTCACCAATTATCCCGCTGCAGAAGGCAATCTCGATCTGCGCGAAGCCATTCGCTCCTACCTCATGGATATGGAAGGGCTCAGCTACGAAAATAGCGAAGTGCTGGTAGCCGCGGGTGGCCGACCATTGATATATGCTTTGTTTCGTGCCGTGTGCGATGAAGGCGATAAAATCATTTATGCGGTACCCAGCTGGAACAACAATCATTACACGCATTTTGTAAAAGGTGAGCATGTGGTGGTGCAGGCGCATGCCAGCAACAACTTTATGCCCAGTGCGGCAGATATCGCGCCACATGTGCAGGGCGCCAGCCTCATTGCGCTGTGCAGCCCGCAAAACCCCACCGGCACCACATTCCGGAAAGAAGACCTGGAAGCCATCTGCGACCTGGTTGTCGCGGAAAACAAGCGTCGCGGGGATGATGAGAAGAAGCTCTACCTGATGTACGATCAAATGTACTGGCAGCTTACCTATGGCAATATCAGCCACTATAACCCTGTAGGATTGCGCCCTGAAATGCGCGACTACACTATTTATATCGACGCCATCAGCAAAGTATTTGCTTCTACCGGTGTACGCGTAGGCTGGAGCATGGGCCCGGCACGCGTAATCGCCAAAATGAAAGCCATTCTTACGCATGTGGGCGCCTGGGCGCCGATGGCGGAACAGAAAGCCGTAGCTTATTTCCTGGGACAAAGGGATGCCATACAGCGCTACCTTCGCCATTTTCGCAGCGAGGTGGAAGAACGTCTTCACCGCATACACGATGGCTTGCAGCGATTGAAAGAGGAAGGATTGCCGATTGATGCCATTGCGCCGGAAGCGGCCATCTATCTCACCATTCGGGTTGATGCTGTTGGCCGCAACACCGATGCGGGTGAAAAATTGCAGACACAAAGCGATGTAACCGCCTATCTGCTCAACGAGGCCAAACTGGCTGTGGTACCTTTCTATGCCTTTGGCGCGCCGCCGGATTCATCCTGGTACCGCTTAAGCGTGGGCACTTGTAAGAAGGAAGAAATTGATGAAATGCTGGCCAAATTAGGAAACGCACTTCGTAAATTAAACTAATGCAACAATAGAAAAATTAAAGCCGCAAATTTTGCGGCTTTAATTTTTATTGATGAGAAACTGAAAGGGCTTCAGTTCTGAATATCGTATGGCTTTGAGTATTTTTTTTGATTTCGATGTAATGCGATTGCGATCCACCAGCTCGTGCGCGATGCAAAACTGCTCATTCGATTCTGCGGCCTGCAGGATATGGTTTAGACATTCCACCTCATGATCGATGGCACGCTGACTCATAAACTCATTCTTCAGCAGGACCAGTAAATCGCGATTAGGCATTTTCATCGCCGGTGCTTTTTTTAATAACCAACCATTCCCTTTGTATTCGGACAACCGCATCCGCTTCCCTTACCATTTCCGGAATAATAGTTCCGGTTGCAGGCGCTGAAGAGCACGGCGGCCGCGAATAAAAATACCAGGGCAATTGTGTGTGATTTCTTCATAGATTGAATTTCTAAATTAAAACTATTTTACAAACAAATTAGTATTCACCGGGTTCAAAAATGTCAAAATTTAGCGGGATAAATGCTGCCCTCGGAGAAACCCCCGGGCCTTTACGTGTGCTGGTGGCTCCGCTCGACTGGGGTTTGGGCCATGCTACCCGCTGTGTACCTGTAATTTGCGCCCTTCAGGAAGCAGGTCACCAGGTTTGGCTCGCTGGCGAAGGAACACAGGAGCAGCTTTTGCGCGGCATTTTCCCGGGCCTGCCCTTTCTGCCCCTTAAAGGCTATCGTGTTCGCTATGGTCGTTCGGCCCTGGGCACTACTCTCAAGCTGATTTCCCAGTTGCCGCTTTTGCGCAGGACTATCCGGGATGAGAACCGCTGGCTTGCTGAAATGCAGCAGCAATACCAGTTTCAGCTCATCATTTCCGATAACCGCTTTGGTCTTCACCACCCCGATGCCCGTTGCGTATTTCTTACGCACCAGCTATGGATCATTCATCCCTGGGGTAAGCAGGCTTCGCGATGGCTCCAAAGCTGGAACTACAGGCATATTAACCGCTTTCAGGAATGTTGGGTGCCGGATTATGCTGATGCGCCGGGACTGGCAGGCATTTTGTCTCACCCCGATAAGGTGCCCACAATTCCAATAAAGTACCTGGGTCCGTTATCGCGACTGAATCCGGTAGAGGAAGAAGTGAAAAAAGGTCATCTTTTCATCAGCTTATCGGGACCGGAGCCGCAGCGCAGCCTGCTCGAGAACCGGATACTGTCGCAGGTGGCACAGTATCCCGGAACGGCTTGCGTGGTAAGGGGTCTGCCTGCAGCCAGAAGCCGCATACCTTCGGGGGGCAGTATTGAAGTGTATAATCATCTGGAACCCGAGGATTATGCCCGCGAACTGGCCCGCGCCGAAACAGTTATCTGCCGCAGCGGCTACTCCACATTAATGGATCTCTGGCAAATGGGAAAAAAGAAAATCATCCTGATACCCACACCCGGACAAACAGAACAGCAGTACCTGGCGAAGTTGTGGGAAGAAAAAGGAAGGGCATGCTGTGTACAACAAGAACATTTCAACGTATTACGTATTACGTAGTACGTATTACGTAATACGTAAATAAACATTTTCGAGCTATGAAATCACTACTTCTTATCCGTCATGCGAAAAGCAGTTGGGAAAATTTTTCGGTAGCGGATTTTGACCGGCCGCTGAATGACCGTGGCAAAAGAGATGCGCCCATGATGGCCGCCCGCCTGGCGGAAAAAGGAATTGTTCCCGACCGCATATTGGTGAGTCCGGCCAAACGGACGCGCAAAACTGCGACTTATTTTATGAATGCATGGGAACTGCCGGATGAAAAAATGCAAATGCCGGAAGAACTTTACCTGGCTTCGCCGGCCATTTTTCGAAAGCTGATCCAGGCTTTACCGGATGAGCTGGAAAATATTGCGGTTATCTCGCACAACAACGGTCTCACCGATTTTGCGAATGAATTAACGAATGTGCGGGTGGATAATATCCCCACCTGCGGAATATTTGGTGTGAAAATCGCGATAGATAGCTGGCAGGGGTTTGAGAATGCGGAAAAGGAGTTTTGGTTTTTTGATTACCCAAAACAAAACCTTACAGGTCTTTAATAGAAACCTTACAGGTCTTTTAGACCTGTAAGGTGTGGTTCTTAATAACCCCGCTCGTTTCTTCCTTCCATATAATTCATAAACGCACGATTCACCACCCGGTTGCCTCCCGGTGTGGGGTAATTGCCGGTAAAATACCAGTCGCCCAGGTTATTCGGACAGGCTTTATGCAAATCTTCAATCCGCTGGAAAATTACTTCCACGGGAATTTTTAATCCTTCGGGTGTAATCAATCTTGCCACCATGGCCGAAATCTCTTCGGCGGTAAATGGTTCATACAAACGTTTTACTACATTCTCCGAATCCAGCCTGCCTTCCGCCTCCAGTTGCTTGCATCGCTGCAGCATTTCCTGCATGCAGCCTTCCTGCCCCCGCTCTTTCAGCAACTCCACCGCCGCGTTGAATGCCACAAAGTCGCCCATCTTGCTCATATCAATGCCGTAGCAATCGGGGTAACGTATCTGTGGTGAAGAGGATAGCACAATTATTTTGCGCGGCTTCAGGCGCGATAGCATGCGAATAATGCTTTCCCGCAAGGTGGTTCCGCGTACTATCGAATCATCAATCACTACCAGGGTATCCTCACCCGGCCTTACTGTGCCATACGTGATGTCGTACACGTGCTGCACCATCTCATTACGGCTGCTGTCTTCGGTAATGAAAGTGCGCATTTTCACATCCTTGATCGCTATCTTCTCTATCCGGATGCGGCGTTGTATTAATTCTTCGAGTTGCACCGGGTCTATCTGGTTCCCCCACGACAGAATGCGCTCTGTTTTCACTCGGGCCAGGTAATCTTCCATCCCCTTCACCAATCCATAAAATGCTACTTCGGCGGTATTGGGTATAAAGGAGAAGATGGTGTTTTTCAGATCATGGTCAATGGATGTCAGCACCTGCTCACTCAGGTTATACCCCAGGGCATTCCGTTCGCGATAAATCTTTTCATCGCTGCCACGGCTGAAGTAAATGCGCTCAAAGCTACAGGCCTTCCGCTCCTTGGGTTCCAGTATTTGTTCAAAACTGATCTGGCCATTTTCATCCACGATCATCGCCTGGCCGGGCATCAGCTCCTTCACTTCATTTTCGCCCACATTAAAAGTGGTACGAATGGCCGCCCGCTCCGATGCCGCCACCACTACCTCATCATCCACATAATAATAGGAAGGGCGAATACCATGTGCATCGCGAAATACAAATCCAATTCCATTGCCTGTAAACCCGCCCACATGGAAGCCGCCGTCGAAAATCGGCAATGTCGCGCGCAACACGTTTCGGATATCCAGCTTCTCGGGTGTGCGCTCGTCTTCCTCGCAAAGATTTTTGTGCATAAGCTCAATCATGGCGGCCAGGTCGCTAAAGCGCATAGTATCGCTCGGCTCCTTGCCTACACGCTTAAACAGCTCATCGGTGTTCACGATATTGAAATTGCCCGCCAAAGCGAGGTTGCGGGCAGGAATGGTGTGTCGGTTAATAAAGGGATGGCAATACTCCAGTTTGTTCTTTCCCTGCGTGCCATAACGCAAATGACCCAGCAGCACTTCGCCCAGAAAATTCACATGCCCCTTCATCAATCCGGGATGGTTCCGGATATTGGGGTGATACTGCTCCAATTCCTCAATCTCTTTCCCTACCTGCTGAAAAATATCGGCAATGGCCTGGGGTGCATTGCTGCGCTTGCGGTTCATAAAGGGATAGCCCGGTTCCACATTCAGCTTCAGGGTGGCGATGCCGGCCCCGTCCTGCCCCCGGTTATGCTGCTTTTCCATCAGCAGATAGAGCTTATTCAGCCCCCACAGCACTGTACCATATCGCTGCTGATAATATGAGAAAGGCTTTCTGAGCCGGATGAATGCGAGGCCGCATTCGTGCTTGATCGGATCACTCATGGGATTGTGTAGGAAAGCCGCAAAGGTAGCACGAAAAAATGGGATATCCTTCATTACGCGAAAGACTCGGCTTTGCCGGGTCTTTCGCGTATCAGTTTATTAACTGATTGATAAATAAAGTAGTAGGATTAGAAACCGGCCTTACTGGTTTGATTGGGCTGGCTGGCATATTGCGCTATAGAAGGGCAATCGGCCTGGGTGTTTTCATCCACCATGATATAATAGCTCGACATTTTCTCCTTCAGCCATTCCTGCAACACTTTTCTTTTCTTCTCCTCCAGGGCGGCAGTGGCTATTTTGCTGTAGTCGTCGCGCATATTCATCACGTGCGGCTCGGAGCGGCTCTTGAGATATACGATTCGAACTCCCTTCTTGCCCTGATCGGTGGTATAAGTAACCGGTGCGGAAATATCACCCACTTTCAGGTTTCGCAATACTTCCACGGTTTCCTTATCCAGTTGATCAATGGTGATATAGGTGGAGCCATCACGATTCAGGAAAAAGGGGCCGGAATATTTAGCAGCCTCATCTTCCGAATAACGACTGGCGGCCTCATTAAAGTTCATATTGCCGGCAATGATCTTCGAACGAACGGTGTCAAGCTTAGCCTTGGCCGCATTGATCTCCTCATCTGTTACGGGAGGGATACGCAGAATCATTCGCACATCAGCATCATCACCCCGGCGCTTTTCCATCTTGATCAGGAAATAACCAAAGCGATCCGACTTGACGGGGCTCGATACTTCCCCATCCTTCAAACGAAACGCAGTCGAAAGAAATACCGGATCCCAGGACTTTTCATTTCGGTTAATCTGATAAAACCCGCCTCTGTCCTTACTTCCGGGATCCTCGGAGAACCGCTGTGCCAGGGTTTCAAAACTCGCAGTCTTATTCTCGATCTGCTTCTTATAATTCATCATTTCGGCGAAGATATAGGACTCTAAATCGCGTGATGCTTTAGGCAACAACACAATCTGTCCCACTTCCAGCTCCGATTCAAAGAAGGGTAAACTATCCTTGGGAATCTTATCGAAAAACGCTTTTACTTCCGTTGGTGTAATCTTCACACTGTTCACGATCTTCTGCTGCATGGCATCGGCCAGCTTACGTTCGCGCACCGATTCACGTGCATCATCTTTAATCTGGTAAATGGTTTTGCCGGCATATTCTTCCAGGGCTTCCTGGCTACCCACTTCGCGGATAAAATAACGTACCCGCTGATCGAGCTCGGCTTCCACTTCCTCATCGGTTACCGGCAGGGAATCTTTTTCCGCCTGCAACATCAGCACTTTCGATACCAGGGCCTGGTCCATCAACATGCAAAATGCATCGTCCGGCACGGGTTGCCCTTGTCGAACAGCATCGGAAATAGAGTTCTTGATATCCGATTGCAGAATGACACGGTCGCCCACTACAGCCACTATCTTGTCGGCCACGGCACGGCGCACCTGGCTATGGGCAGTTGATGCAAAGCCCGCCATCATCATCAATAACAAAAACAGAAATCCTAGATGCTTTTTCATGAGAATAAAAGTAAATTTTGCTCCCCAGCGGGGCAGCCAATCAGCTTAGCTTTAACAAAACATTCACCCTACATTTAGCCCCTTTGGGGCTAAATGTAGGTGTGCATTATAGAGTTCTTTTTACTTCTTCTATTTCGTAGGCTTCTACTATATCACCTACTTTCAAGTCAGAATAATTCTTAATAGTCAAACCACATTCCATACCGGCCTGTACATCCTTCGCGTCGTCCTTGAAGCGTTTCAGCGAGCCGAGCTCGGCAACCACACCTTCCGCTACGGGATATACCACGATGCCATCACGGATCAGGCGCACTTTCGAGTCGCGCTTGATTTTTCCATCACGCACATAACAACCGGCCACGGTAGCTTTATCAAACTTGAACACTTCGCGCACTTCCACATTGGCCACAATCTTCTCCGTAACCTTGGGTTCCAACATACCCTCCATCGCGCTCTTGATTTCGTCGATGGCGGTATAGATGATGGAATAGAGTTTGATTTCCACGCCTTCGGTTTCTGCCAGCTTGTTTGCCTGCAGGGAAGGACGCACGTTAAAGCCAATGATCACCGCATCGGATGCTGCCGCCAACACCACATCGCTTTCCGAAATCTGACCCACACCCTTCAGCAGCACGCGCACCGCGATTTCTTCGGTAGAAAGTTTCTGCAAGGAATCACTCAGGGCCTCAATAGAACCGTCCACATCACCCTTGATGATCACGTTCAGTTCCTTAAAGTTGCCCAGGGCCAAACGACGGCCGATCTCATCGAGCGTAATATGCTTCTTGGCGCGCATACCCTGCTCACGCAGGATTTGGGCTCGACGGTTAGCTACTTCTTTCGCTTCGGATTCTTCCGCATACACTTTGAATTTCTCACCCGCTTGCGGAGCGCCATTCAAACCGAGGATTACTGCCGGAGCAGAGGGACCAGCCGCTTCTTCGCGCTTATTCCTTTCGTTGAACATGGCTTTCACGCGGCCATAGTACTGGCCACTCACCACCAGGTCACCGGGATGCAGGGTTCCATTTTCCACCAGCAGGGTAGCTACATAGCCGCGACCCTTATCGAGCGAGGCTTCAATGATGGTACCGCTGGCTTCGCGCTGCGGATTGGCTTTCAGTTCCAGCAATTCCGCTTCCAGCAATATTTTTTCCAGCAGCTTATCTACGTTCAGTCCTGTTTTGGCGGCGATTTCCTGGCTCTGGAATTTTCCACCCCATTCTTCCACCAACAGGTTCATTTGCGAAAGCTGCTCATAAATTTTTTGCGAATTGGCGCCGGGTTTGTCAATCTTGTTGATCGCGAAAATCATCGGCACACCCGCCGCCTGTGCGTGGCTGATGGCTTCACGGGTTTGGGGCATCACCGCATCGTCCGCCGCAATCACAATTACCGCGATATCGGTAACCTTGGCACCGCGCGCACGCATGGCCGTAAAGGCTTCGTGACCGGGTGTATCGAGGAAAGTGATTTCTTTACCATTAGGTAGCGTTACCTGGTAAGCACCAATATGCTGGGTGATACCTCCGGCCTCACCGGCAACCACATTGGCGCTACGGATATAGTCGAGCAACGACGTTTTACCATGGTCAACGTGACCCATGATGGTAACGATGGGTGAACGATGTTCCTGGTTTTCTTCATCATCTTCTTCCTCCTCATCTTCCATCTCCAGTTGTTTCTCCATATCGATGAACTCCACATCGTAGCCAAATTCGCTGGCCACGAGTTCAATTACTTCCGCGTCGAGGCGCTGGTTGATCGACACCATGATGCCCAGGCTCATACACTTGCTGATCACATCGGCAAAGCTCACATCCATCAGGCTGGCGAGTTCGCTCACGCTGATGAATTCGGTTACCTGCAGCTTATTATCATCCATCTCCTCGCCCATGGCTTCGGCCATTTCCTGGCGCTTTTCACGACGCAGTCGGGCACGGCTTCCTTTTTTGCCGCCACCACCCGAAAGCTTGGCCTGGGTTTCCTGTATCTTCTTCTGAATTTCTTTTTCGTCGATCAGTTTGTCTTCGCGACGGGTCATGCCGCCACGTCCTGTGCGGCCACCGCCACCACCGGTGCGGCCACGCTGATCGCCACCACGTCCGCGATCGCGGCCCTGTGCGGCGCCAGCTCCATCGGGTCGTACTTCTTTCTTCTCGATGGGGATACGCTTGCGTTTGCGTTTTTCATCTTTTTTGGGACGCGTGTCGCTATCGGTAGGCAATTCAATTTTACCCAGAATCTTAGGACCTTCAATTTTTTCTGCCCTGATATTTTCAATCACCGGAGGCAACTCTTCTTCTTTCTCTGCTTCTGCAGCCACGGCAGGCTTTTCCACTATTTCTTCCGCTTTAGCCGCGGGTTTCAATTCTTCTTCCTGCTCTTTTTTCGTTTTGCGGGCAGGTTTGGCCGGCGCTTCTTCTTCCGCTTTTTGATCTGCTTTCTTCTTCACCGTCTTTTTAGGACGTGTTGAGGAATCGATAGTAGAGAGGTCGATCTTGTCCACTACTTTGGGTAGCGATACTTCGGGAGCTTCCAGCTTCACCACTTCTTCTTCTTTCTCTTTAGCGGGAGCAGCGGGTTCTTCCGCGGGCTTCTCTTCGGGAGCGGGAGCAGGAGCGGGCGCTTCTTCTACAGGAGCCGGTGCTTTCTTCTCCTCTTTCTCCTTGCGGAAGCTTACTTCTTCTTCCTCTTTCTTCTTGCGTGCTTCCACCTGTTGACCTTTGGGAAGGTCCACCTGGTCGCTCTTCATCTTCGCGGCCTTATCGCTTTGGAATTCCTGCTGCAGGGCACGATACATGTCCTCCGTGAGCTTTGAAGTTGGCTTCAGCTCATCTTTGGAAAATCCTTTCCCAATCAGGAAATCGATAATCGTATCCTGGCCCACATTGAATTCTTTGGCGGCCGCCAAAAGTCTCGGAAGTTTTAATTCTGCCATTAATCTTTCTTATATGTTCTAAATATTCAACGCAACTCGATAGTTTGTCGCCCCCCGCTAACGTATATCGCCCCTTCGGGGCTACGA
Organism: Terrimonas ferruginea; assembly: GCA_044463125.1. Taxonomy (GTDB): domain Bacteria; phylum Bacteroidota; class Bacteroidia; order Chitinophagales; family Chitinophagaceae; genus CAYMZZ01. The sequence goes on along the minus strand of JBIQMS010000006.1, from coordinate 3,144 downwards.
AGGCACGCCTCACGACTCACGCCTCACGACTCACGTTTCCTCATCATTCTTTCTCAAATTCCGCCTGCAACACCTTCCTCACTTCATCAATCGTTTCTTTCTCCAGGTCGGTGCGGCGCTCCAGTTCATCCGCGGTAAGGTTGAGTACGCTGCGGGCGGTATCGCAACCTACACGCTTCAGCTCATCAATCACCCATGTTTCAATTTCATCGCTGAATTCTTCCAGATCGATATCAAATTCCGCTTCTTCTTCTTCGGTATCGCGATAAACATCAATTTCGTATCCGGTCAGCTCACAGGCCAGCTTGATGTTCACGCCCCTGCGGCCGATGGCCAGGGATACCTGGTCGGGTTTCAGGTACACGCTCGCATGCTTCCTGTCATTGTCCAGGTCCATAGACGTGATCTTGGCGGGTGTCAGCGAACGCTGAATGAGCAACTGGATATTGCTGGTCCAGTTGATCACGTCAATATTTTCATTTTTCAGTTCGCGTACAATGCCATGGATACGGCTTCCCTTCATACCTACGCAAGCACCCACGGGATCAATACGATCGTCGTAGGATTCCACCGCTACTTTAGCCCTTTCACCCGGATCGCGAACAATTCGCTTGATCACAATCAGCCCATCAAAGATCTCCGGCACTTCAATTTCCAAAAGTTTGGCCAGGAAGTCGGGTGATGTGCGCGAAAGAATGATCACCGGATTATTATTCTTCATATCCACCTTCTTCACTACCGCACGGATATTTTCTCCTTTCTTGAAATAATCCTGGGGGATCTGTTCACTCTTGGGAAGAATCAATTCATTGCCCTCTTCATCCAGCAACAAAATCTCCTTCTTCCAAACCTGGTACACTTCCGCGCTGATGATTTCACCAATTCTATCGCCATATTTTTTTGCCAGTACATTCTTCTTCAAATCGCTGATACGGCTGGCCAGTGTTTGCTTGGCAGCCAGGATGGCCCGGCGACCGAAATCATACAGGTCAATTTCTTCAAACAACTCTTCGCCTACTTCAAAGTCGGGCTCAATTTTGACCGCATCGGAATAAGCCACCTGTGCCAGTGGATCTTCCACCTGTCCGTCTTCCACAATCATCCGGTGTCGAATAATCTCGAGGTCGCCCTTCTCTGCGTTCACGATCACGTCGAAGTTTTCATCGCTGCCAAATTTTTTGCGCAGCAGGGTTTTGAAAACGTCTTCCACCACTTTCATCATCGTGGGACGATCGATTTTCTCGGCATCCTTAAATTCCTGGAATGCTTCGATCAAATTGATACTTGCCATAACTCTTAGTTTGAGGTCGGATGGCGCAGGCTGCTTTCAGCGTTGCGATATCCAGTTGTTGTTTGACTTTTACTGAATGTTTATAGTTTTTGCCCCCGGTCCTTCCGGAGCGATTCTAAAATTTCACCTGTATTTTGGTAATCTTTACCTCGGCCATGGGCAGCTCTTTCTGCAATACCTGTTTCTTCTTTCCCTTGCCCGTTTCCTGCTCCAGCAGCAGCTTCTCTTCCGAAGCTTCCAGCAGTTTTCCTTCCTGTTTGCTGCCGTCGATCAGGGTTACTTCCACGAAGCGCCCGATATTCTTGCGATACTGGCGCAATAGTTTCAGCGGTTCATCGAGGCCCGGAGAACTCAGTTCCAGCGAAAAATCCCCATTGGGGAACAGGTTCGATTCTTCCAGATCCTTATACAGTTTTCGATTGTATTGGATCAGGCGATCCACATTGATTCCCTGGTCGGCATCGAGGAAGACCTTCACATTGTTGGTGGGCTTTATGCGGATCTCCACGAGGAACACATCCGGGTCGGCCTCAATCAGGGTATTGACTTTTTGCTCCAATACCGGCAGTACAGCGTCCATATTCAAGTTGGATAAAAGAAGAAGGGAACGGTCTTCGTTCCCTTCTTACTTGCTTTTTCCGATGCAAAACTAAGTGAAAACAGGGATATCTTCCAAATTTGTATTCGCCGTGGCCTGTTCGGCGGAAATAAGCCGATAAAGCCCTCCTGAATTCCCTTCTTTACCGAAGAAAATGTGAAAATGACCGAAGAATACCCCGCCAGGGCAGGCATTCACGGACACAGTTCCTAACTTTACAGTCCTCTTTGACCAAAAAACAGAGCATTGCTGAAAATTATTCTATACGGCCTCCTGATCTGGTTTTTGTACAACCTCATATTTCGCCTGATCATTCCCGTGTACCGGGCCAGCCGACAGATGAAGCGGCAGTTCCGTGCCATGCAGGAAAAAATGCAGCAGCAGGCACGCCAGCAGGAGCAGGCCAGTGCCGCTTTTACCGAACAAAAATTAAGGACTGAATCGCCCCGTCCGAAATCGGAAGATTATATTGACTTTGAAGAAATACGGTGACGTTGTACGTTGTACGTATTACGTTATACGTATTACGTTGTATTTGTGAATTTGCCTGACTGTAGGTAGGTTTGAGTTATGGCGGTCGTGTTGTTCACAACAATATTTGTAAATTAATTTGCCGGGTTGGCGGGCAGACATGTTGCAATCAATCCAGTCTTATTTAATGCAGGGATTCACACACTCTCCCTTCAGCAGGGGCAATAATTTATTCTTTGCTTGCTACCCACACTCCCTTCCGCCGCGGCGGAAGGGGAGCAAGGATGATTTTATGTAACCTATACTACCGTCCTCGGTAGTGCGTACGTGCATAGGTAGTGCCGGACAACAATTTTTCAGACAAGGTTTTGAAGGCGGTATTCATACCCCTCCCGAAGGGAGGGCGTGTGGGTAGTTATGTGAGCTCTTGGATATCCCTCCCGAAGGGAGGGCGTGTAAATTCTGGCATCACAACCCTCCTTGAAAATTTGTTAGCATGGTCGATTGATATGTCGCAATTAATCCGGGTTTATTAAGTGCGGGGATTCACACGCCCTCCCTTCGGGAGGGCCAATAACTTACTCTTCACTTGCTACCCACACGCCCTCCCTTCGGGAGGGAGTGTGAATATAGCTACCTCAAGATTGTCAGATAATTTGTCACCCGGCCGATTTGTGAACTTGAGTGATCGAATAAGATACCCCATCCAAATTCCAAATACTCAAATACCCCAAACCTGCCTGCCGGCAGCTTATCCTTACCCAGATTTTTGTTTTAAAATTTC
>JBIQMS010000005.1:0-147649 GCA_044463125.1 Terrimonas ferruginea | reverse complement strand
AAGGAACAGAAATCGGATGAGCAGAAGAATGAAAAATGGATTCGGAATGAATACCGTTTCCAATCATTCAAAAGATCTTTCACACTGGATGAGCAAATTGAATCCACAGGAATCGAAGCAAAATATGAGAACGGGGTACTGGTATTAAACCTTCCCCGCAAAGTGGAAGTCAAAGCTTCGGCAAAAGAGATCAGCGTACAGTAAGTGGTAAGTAGGAAGTAGTGAGTAGGAAGTTGATTTCAATTTATTAGACAACTAAAATAATTAAGGCAAGAATTGCCACATGATTCTTTCTCATAAGCAGTTGGTTTTGGTTTACACCCTGTCGTTTCCACGACGGGGTTTTCTTATTACAAACAGATGTCAGCCATCGCTTTGCAGAAAATAAGGTAACTTAGCGCAATTCTACCAACGCATCGGACATGTTCAGAAAGACTATAGTAGCATGCCTGGCACTGCTCTTTGCTGCCACGGCACGGGTAAAGGCACAGGATCCCGAAAGGGTGGCATCGGATACACTGGTAGTGGATACCATTCCGCCGGTGATTCCGGTACTGGTGGTTGACAGCACCCTGCGGATCACGAACCTCAATCCCTTTTTCACTATTCATGTGGATTCCATGTTGAATTACCAGTTGGCGATCAACAAGGAAAGCTCCAAATATTACTGGTACCTGAAAAACTCACCCGTAGGTCTCAAGATCAATAAAGACAATGGACTGCTCAGTTTTAAGGCAGACAAGAATTTCTTCCTTTCCGGAAAATTGCGATATGATCAGGAATATACCGTAAGCCTTGGCGTACAAAATCTTTCTGATCCCAAAGACAAGGTAGATACCAGTTTTACGCTTGTCTTTTACAACACCGATATTATTCTACCGAAAGTAAAACCCAGCGTTACCAGCACCCTTACGGTGGAAGAGGGCGATATGGTGTCGTTCCGCGTACAATGCGAAGCGGGCAATTTCCCAATTGAAGACATTCTTTTCAGCAGCAATATCACCATTCATGATTTCAAGCTGGTAAAACAATGTAATGATGATTTTGTGTGGACGCCGCCCTTTGATTTTGTGAAGGAGACTGATTCGGCCAAAGTCAAGATTCTGAACCTTAGCTTTATTGGGTCCACTAAATTCAAAATTCGTGATACCGCTACCGTGCGCATTGTGGTAAAAGACGCCTTGAATTATCCGCAGGCGAAAAAGGAATACGAACAGGTAATTGCCAATATCAATAAGTATATACTTACGCTGAAGTACACATTTCTGCAAATCGACAAACGCCTGCGGAAGACGAAGAACACGCGAACCACATTTGACCTCACTTCGGCCACCACCGCCCTTTCTGGTACCATATTAAATACAGCCGGTGGACAAAATGAGCAGACAGTGGGCAAAATCCTTCCCAGTGTGGGCGTAGCCCTGGTGCCGGTAAAAGAAGCCACCGCGCCCAACAAGAATGTGGAGCAGAACCAGGCTTCCCTTATCCGCGCCTCAATCAAGCGACTGGAGTATATGTTGTATGACTATACGCTGGTGGGAGAAAAAGACCCGGCGATCGTTACCAAAACCAATAAGTTGAAAGACGAACTCCGCCAAAGCCAGATGCAGCTCATTGATGTTCCTACCGACATTACGAGCAACATGACAGAGGAGGAACTGAATGATTATTTCAACAGCCCCAAGGTGCAGAAAAAGTACCGCCTGAGCAATAAGAAATAGTCGCGTTCAAAATACCGGGAGCCCTTATTCGCAACCGGTCTTTCGGCGGGTATCAATGATGTATTGAATCTTCCATCCGCCATCCAGGCGAACCAACTGGAAGGAGTTGACTCCGCAATGGCTGAATTTTCCTTCATAATAAAACTGGTAAGGGGTCCATACGCTGGCCATCGGTCCGTCGATCAGAATTTTCTCAAACTGGATCCGCTCATCCAGTGAACCTGCTTTGGCTTGTCCTACCACCATTGCGAATTCTGCCGGCTTCTCTTCCTTCACAACAATTTTTCCTTCCTGGTTTCGGGCGAATGCGTGCATGATTGCATTTGAAGAAAATGCAGCTTTCACCATTTCCGAGTCTGCCTTCTTCATGCCATCGAACATGGAAGTTATAACGGCACGAATGGAATCTTCAGTGGTTAAAGAAGAGGAATTATTCTGCGCGTGCAGCCCTGTTTGAAAAAGCAGAGCTGTTAAGATTAGTGAAAAACGGATCATATTAACAGAGTTTAAGTTTTTTTGGCCAACCCATTGCCGTCCTAAAATAAACGCATTACCCATGAACAGAAAAAGAATTGTACAAGCGGTTGCATTGCTGGCAGTAGCGGCAATCATCAGCAGTTGCGGTAGCGGACGTCAATATCGTTCCTACCCTCCCCCGCCTCCCCCACGCACCAGCGTGTCATTGATTCTTCATGCCGGTCCGGGTCTGGTTGTAACGCGCTACCATGACGGCCGTTATTTCTACCGTCACCCACAGGGCTATATATACTGGCGCGGCCCAGGCAACCGATACTATCTCGACCGTAGATATATGAAGAGGTCCTGGCATAAGCACAGGCAGTATAGGGAATGGAGAAGGTGGAGGTGAGGAATGTGGTACGTAGTACGTATTACGTAATACGTTTTACGTTATACGTAGTACGTTTTGTAGAATGTTTAGGGTTTAAGGTTTAAAGTTTAAGGTGTGGTGTCAACCTGTTTTTAGAGTATATACATTAAACATTAAACCTTAAACCCTAAACTCTAAACCTCCCTGGCCCAATGTTAAAAAACCTTAAAATCCGCCCTTGTTTGGATTTTATACGAAAAAGGTCGTATATTCGTTTTGCAAAACCGGAAGCCATGACAACAACAAAGTCTTTAAAGCCGACTGAGAGCGAGTTGGAAATTCTGCAAATACTTTGGAATAAAGGAGTTGCAACTGTGCGGGAAGTGCACGAAGTACTCACCGCTACCAAAGATGTGGGCTATACCACTACCCTTAAGCTGATGCAAATCATGCATGAAAAGGGGCTGGTAAAAAGGGATGATTCTATGCGCACACATGTTTACCAGGCTTCGGTAAACAAAGAAAAAACACAAAAGCATTTACTGGGCAAGATGATTGACAGCCTGTTTGGTGGCTCCCCCACCCAATTGGTGATTCAGGCTTTGGGTGAACACAAAGCGAGCCCCGAAGAAATAGACAGGATACAGGCGCTGCTGAATGAGATGAAAACCAAATAACCGAACCAACGATTCCGATTGCCATGAACCAATCCGAATTTTTACAGGCACTGGGCTGGGCCGTGCTTCACAGCATTTGGCAGATGGCCCTTTTATGGATTGTTTACCAGGTCATCACAATGATGACGCCCCGCTCAAGAGCAGCTACACGTAGTGCCCTGGCCACCGCATCGCTGCTCGCAGGTTTTGCCTGGTTTACCTACACGTTAATTTCTTTTCTTTCTACAGATAGTATTGAAGCAGCCTCGCAAATTCCCCTCTTTGGGGCAAATCCGGGATGGTATTCTGTTTTGGAGCAGGCATTGCCCATCGCATCTATCCTGTACCTGTTGTTGCTAACAATACCTGTCCTGCGCTTTATCCGCAATTATCGTTATGTGCAGATCATTCGCACCCATTCGCTACACAAAGCGGATGTACGCTTGCGGCTTTTTGTGCAGAAATTGTCGGCACAAATGGGTATCCACAAGAAAGTGGAATTATGGGTGTCTGATCTGGTACATTCCCCTGTTACCATCGGCTACCTGCGCCCTATCATCCTGTTGCCGATTGCCGCCGTGAATAACCTGGGAACCGAGCAGGTGGAAGCGGTATTATTACATGAGCTCGCCCATATCCGTCGCGCCGACTATTTGATGAACCTCCTGGTGCGTTTTATACAAACAGTTCTGTATTTTAATCCATTTGTAAAAGCGTTTGTGCGGATCGTGGAAACCGAGAGAGAAAAGAGTTGTGATGAACTGGTGATGCAGTTTCCGTACGATGCGCATGGCTATGCCAGTGCGCTGCTTGCTATAGAGCAGGGTTCGGGTAATATGCGCCAGGAAATGGCTGTTGCTGCGGCTGGCGCCCATAAGCATCAGCTATTGGGCAGAATTGAAAACATCCTGGGAATTCGTAAGCCAAACAGCTTCACCGGTATGCGCCTGGCAGGATTGCTGATCGCCCTTTTCTGCATGGCAGGAATGCATTATTTACTTCAATCGAAAAGCCCGGATCCCAATTCTTACGCGGAGGGCAATTACCCCGGCTTCGCGAATATTTCGGATATCTCCGATTTCAGCGGCTATCATTCCGTTCGCAAAAAATCCCTAAAAACAGGAGATGCGGATCTTTCTCCTATTGCCGAAAACGGTACGGATGAATCAATAAACACCATTGCTGTTGTTGACGACAACCAGTCTCCTGAAAATTCTCATGCAGATATTCAGCAACAAGAAACAAAAGCAGAGGTTGCTGCCACTGATATGGCGATGGTAAGCGAAGATGCACTTCTGGAAAGCATGTTGTCGTTTGTGGACCAGCGTGAGCAGATTCTCACAAAGGAACAGGAAGCCGAAATCGAAAAAGCACTGGAAGCCACCCAAAAAGTTTTGACTGAAGTACAATGGAAGGCGCTGGAGAAGTCCATTGCCGACGCATTTTCTTCCGCTGAAAAAGAACTTGTTCGCCAGCAATTAGCCAAAGAGGCTGAAAAAGCTAACTGGGAAAAAATGGAAGCCCGTCTTCGGCAGGCCTATGCACAAATTAACTGGCAACAGTTGAACGCCGAACTGGAAAAATCAGTTTCCCTCATCCGCCTCGACAGCCTGAACCGCGTTTATGATGTTGCCATAGCCAACCTTTCCGATCTGGAACGCGAATTGAATAAAGTAGAAAGTAAATCTATCCCCGACTCCGATATTACCCTCGAAGCGGTAACGGCCAAAAGAGTTCAACTTGAAAAGATAGTTAAGAGATTGAAAGAGATGAGGGAGAGGAAAGTGGTGGAGCTTTGAGTTGTAAGTTTTAAGTTGTAAGTTCTAAGTTGGTGGGAGAATAGAATATACAATAGACTACAGTCCTAATAATTTGAGAGATCCACAGTAACCCTATTTCTGCGTTCATCTGCGGAAATAATCTGCGGAAATCTGCGGGAAATATCTTCTGAACTTTGAGCAGGTCTAAAGTTTTGATGCATTTTCCGCTGATTTGCGCAGATGACAACGCAGATAGGCGCAGATTTTATTCAAACCATTTTTCATTTCCCAGCCTTCCCTACTTACAACTTAAAACTTATAACTTATAACTTAAAACTCTCTCACCATACATTCCTCGGACAGGTGTCCCCATACCTGTTTCCAATCAAGAATCCGATTATGAGTTCATGTGTGCCGCGGCTATAGGTACGCAAATTAGTAGTAGTGAAATCGTAGGCATACCCAATATTGAAGGTATTGCCCACATTCAATCCGGCCATGGCGGCAAAACCATCGAACTGCCTCACGCTTCCTCCCAACCAAAGCAGATCACGGTATTGTACCTTCAGATTCAGTTCACCCTGGTAGATGTTTTTGAATGCACCATTGATATATTTCACCATTACGGAGGGTACGGCATTGATATCGTCGTTCAGCAAAAATCGATAGCCTGCCGTTAAGAACACATGCGGTACCAGCTTACCCGTTTGCTGGAAGTTAGCATCATCAACAAAAGCGAGCTTTTGGGGAATCACCTGCTGTGCCGATACGCCAGCAAAAAAGTCGGAGGAATACAACCATAATCCCACGGATAGATCCGGTTTAATTTTCCGCAACTCTTCCGCGGTGCTGCCGCCAATGGCTGGGTCGGCTGGATTGGCGCCAAAAAATGCTTTTCCATCGGCATTCAAACCCACGGAGGTAATACCTGCCGCAAATCCTCCGGCGAGATTGAGCCTGGGTGTGAGTCCCAGATGATAGGCATAACTGATGGTGCTGGTAAAGCGATTGAAATTTCCCGTTCGATCATTCACCACACTAAGCCCAATACCATGGTGGGGCTCGGATGCTGTATAGTTCTCCCAATAAGCCCTACCCCTTGGGTTTTCGCCCGGCACCTGGTAAGAAGTAGCCGAAGTCTTATAATCCTGCTTGCCAAGGGGACCATGAATACTGAAATAAGTGGTTCGCGGAGCGCCATTTATTCCCGCCCACTGATCCCTTACACTCAATTTTACATCCGTATAGTTCTCGATTCCCGACAAAGCCGGATTGAGTATGTAGTTATTCAGGACATACTGCGTATAATGTGCTCTTTGCTGGGCTGCGGCGCCCAGAAAAAAGAGGAATGCTGTTAACAACAAGCTGCACTTTCTCATATCTTACCTGATTATATCTACGAATCCTGTCATGGGCTTGCGGCCATTACGGGGATCAATTATATAATAATATGTACCTACGGGCGCATCGCGACCACTGATCTTTCCATCCCATGGAATGCTGTAATTCACAATACGGTGTACCAGTTGTCCATATCGGTTGAAGAGCTGGATAACGGAACCCGGGTAGGTTTCCAGGTGCGGGATCTCCCAGCGGTCGTTGATACCATCGCCGTTTGGACTGAATATGTTGGGAATTACCGGCATCTTCAGCAATTTGACCATCATTTCATCCGTACTGCCGCAGCCAAATTCTGATTCAATTCGTAGCCTGTAAATCATCTCCATGGTAGGCGATGCCTTTGCCTGGGCGAGACTGGAATCGTTAAGCCCTGTGGAGGGCGACCAGGTATATGTTACAGGATAATCATTGATGAGGATGGGTGTAAGGGTAACCTCACCACCTTCCAGCACTACTTTATCGGGGCCGGCATCCGCAACCGGTGTGGGATGCACCGTCACATTTATGCTGTCGGTTTCAGAGCAACCATTGGCAGCCGTAAACTGATAATAGAGCTGCTGCAGACCGGCTCCTGCTTCTGCCGGATTGAACTGGCCATCACCACTGGTACCAGGGCCTGAAAAGATTCCTGTGCCGGCGAGGCCATTGGCCACCGTTGCCGAAAGGAATAAAGAAGGCGCATCGCTGCAAAGCGGCTGAACGGTTGCCATGGTAATTTGCGGACTGGCCAACACCGTCACTATATCTTCAAAACTATCTACACAATCAATGCCGGAATAAACCATATAGCGTACCCTGTATTGTTTACTGGCAGGGCTACTGAATACCGGGTAGCGATGTGAATATTGTTTACCGGGGAAGGGCGATTCGTCGATGGTTATGGCATTAGGGTCCGCCGGATCCCAATAGATTTCAACCCGCACAATACGTCCTGCATCAATTTGCGACTGATCACGGATGGTAAGTTCCTGGTTGCTACATACCGTATTATTGTTATCAACAACAAATGCCGGCGTGAGTACTGCTCCATTCACGGAAAAAGTTCGCTGGGTGGTGTCATAGCAACCGGCAGCACTACCGGCAATCAGGGTACTGGTATAAGTGCCGGGTAAAGTATAATGGTGCTCAGCCTGGGCTGTGCTGGCAGTATTGGGATTACCGGCATTGGCATTGGGATCGCCAAAATTCCATAGCCAACTGGCGATAGAGCCAGCGCTCACGGTTGAAGCATCCACAAACGGGGCATTCTGATCATTGACGCATATATTACCCACTTCAAATGCGGCAACCGGGTTGGGGTGCACGGTTACGGTGTCCCGTTTAATAGGACTAATGCAACCTTTGTCGGTTTTCACCTGCAGCCCCACTATGAAATCGGTAACCTGGTTATAAATAGTACCAATTGTATGTCCGGGCTGATTCGATTGGGCTGTACCATTGTTACCAAGAGTCCAGTTCCATTGAACAAGTGTACCGGAAGAGGTACTGGCGTTGTCCTGGAATTGGATTTCTCTACCCACACATGCTGTATTGAGTTGGGCAAAATCAGCTACCGGCAATCCCATCACCTCAATTTCCTGCGTGGCAATACGGGTAACGGAAGAACAACCCTTGTCGGAAACAACACTGAGGGTCACTGTATATCGTCCGGGGGCCGTAAATACTTTCTTCGGGTTTTGCTGCGAAGATCCTGTACCGTCACCAAAATCCCAGGTCCAGCCGCTGATGGCCGCACCGGTAGCGGAACTTTGATCCGTTAATTGAAGCGTATCACCGAAGCAAATTTCAGGGTCAGCCTGGAACGCAGCCTGTGGCTCCTCGTAGATGGTCTGTAACAATTTGGTTTGTGTAGTGGCGCAACCTGCACCGGAAGTAACCTGCAAACTGATATTGAAGGGCCCTGTGGCTGAAAACTGGTGAGTTGGGTTCGCCATCAACGCAGGTGCCGAGCCATCGCCAAAATTCCAGGTATAGGAAAACTGCGATTCTGTGCCGTCGCTGATTGTGGCGATACTATTGAAGACAGCTTCTCCGCCGGGTAGGCAAACAGCCATGGGCAGGTTGAAGTCGACCACCGGATTGGGATGAATAGTGATGCTGCGGGTATATACCTGGCTCAGGCATCCCGCGGCTGTTTCCACCTGAAGGCTGACGGTATAGGTGCCCGGATTGGGGAAAATGTGCGATTGAGGATTATTGTTATTGACAGTTACAATGGGTGAGCCATCCCCGAAATCCCATATCCATTTCGCCAAATTGCTTCCGGCTGGGGCAGATGACTGGTCAGTGAACTGCAGGGATTTTCCGGCACAGGCGGGTGCAGCGATATCAAATCCGGCCACAGGGGGATAGAGTAATTCAACCGTACGGATAGCTGTGTCTGATTTACAACCAACATCCGTGAGCACGGCATATTTAACCTGGTATGAATTGGGAGCAGCATACGTGTGCGCGACATTAGCGCCGGATTGATCGGTGTTGCCATCCCCAAAATCCCAGAACCAGCTTTGCAAGGGTCTTCCCCCGGTATTATCTGCCGTACCTGTAAAACTTACCGGGGCGGTAACGCAGCCATTGGTACTAAAACTGAAATCGACATCGGGCTCATCGAAAATCTCCAGGTCATAGTCTATTTCCTGCACACCATTGCAGCCATCTGCGGTAGGGTTCTCGGCAATCACACGTATAGGAAAAGTGCCCGGATTGCTCGCAGTAAATGTTCCGGGTAGTTTATAGGTGTAGATGGTTCGGCCATTCACAACAGAAGTACTGCTGGGTACGGGGTTATCGTTGGCGACATCCGCAAAAAGCCCATTAAACTGCCAGGCAATGCGGGTGGGTTGATATGGGAAACTGATGGAGAGGCCAAAAGGGGCCGCTTTGCAGGCCGCGGGGAAATCAACCGAAGCGAATTCATTATCCACCGTAACAAACTGGTAAAGATCTTTCACATTGGCGCCCGCATTATAACCATAAGATTCATAGTTGCCATACCCATAAGCAATGGCACTGAAACCCGAATCGGATTGAAGAATATGCTGACCCGGATTCACCTGGAATCGCGCGAAGGAGAAAGCCGGATTTTGGGGATGTGGTACAAATCCACCCTGCGCGGCCCCGTCGAGCCGGAATGAGCTGATGGCCGTTCCGCCAGAAGGAATGGTTACATTGATATAATGCTGAAGAATCTGGTGGTTGGGCGTCGAGTTCAATATCACCCGATTGATGGTTTGTTCCACCGGGCTCAGGTAGATGACTTCCGGATCGCCCAGGTCACCGGAACGGGTATTGTTGCAATTGCGGGCACTGGAAATATATTGTGCCACCATCACCGGCTTATCGGCCTCAATTTTGGCGGGCCTGTTTAGGGGGCCTACTTCATAATAGAAGTTATTGATCAGGGGTGATATCACCTGACCATTCACCCGGACGATGGTGGTAGGATCATCCACCGCAATCCGAAACATATTGTTCTCCAGGAGTTCGGTAGGAACGGTCAAGTACGTTTTACCCCAGGCAGTTTTAGGGAAGGCCTGTACCATATAATTGTCGGAAGACTTTTGCGTATTGCCCACTCCCGGACAAATCAGGGCGATCCGGCCGCTACCGCTAAATACGGCCAGCCTTTTGCAACCCTCGGTTCCGGAACTCACGGACCGGATTCTCGAACCCGTTAAATCAACCCCACGAAACTCGTCGCCAAAATTGCCGGTTAATATCCCCATCATATTGATCACCTGGCCTTGTTGCAGGTTGACCGTAAATGGAACTCCGGCGGTACGGGTCAAGGTATTTTGCGAAGGTGTGATCTCAACGGTGGTTACACCCGGATCAACTGCAATGGCATAAAACCAGCTATTTGCATTGTTGGAATTGGAAACCTGATCAGCATTGATGGAATAGTACTCTTTGCCCAGGGTGTTGGTAGGAAAGAGCAAAGTGGCGCCTGACACATTCATATTATAGATATGCGCGTAGGCAACTATGGGCTTATCGCTGGTAATATGAATGCCCCGGTTCAAAACGCCCTCACGATCGAGGCGGGCATCCTGTGCACCTGATTTGGGGATGGGATTGGAGGTAAAAATGGTGTTGGCGGGGATGGTATAATTCTGCACATACCCTGTGCCGGGCACTTCAACCCGCACATTGGTGATGGCTTCGGTAGCGAAATAAAGCACCATATTCTGACTGCCGCCACCGCCGGCCGTCATCCTTTCGTGGTAACCATAGCCCACCCAAAAGTCTTTTCCCTTATTCGAAAAATCCTGTCCAAATGACAGGTTACAGGCAGCAAGCAAGGCAAGCAGGGTACCCGCGATTCTAATCTTTCTCATGGAGTAACAGTATCCGTTTTGGCGATTTGGGGTGCTTTAATCCGCACCGGTGTGGTCATCAGGAAGGATGCTGGAAATAATTTTTCGCAGGAGGCAGGCTGGAATTGATTTAATGAATATACGGCGAAGAAATGAGATCAGCAAAAGCAGGAGGAAACAGACCAGCAATTGTGGGAATGGAAGGAGAAAAGGCGCAAGGACGCTGTAATATATTTGAGAATTTGTTTATTTGTGGAATTTGTGGATTTGAAATTTTAGATAGAGCTTGTATTAAAAACATAATCAAATTATTATGTATAATATTTGAGACTTTGTTTAATCTTTAAAATTTAAGTCTCTGCCAGGAATTTTCGGGTTCAAATTATTTATATTTTTATCTCAATAAAATAGTATAAACTCAATATAGTCAATTATTTACTTTACATTTTAAATCCTAATAATACTGGCAGAAATACTTTCATTGCTTCGCAATGAAATTGCTAAGGAATTTTGATAAGAAAAAATAACCATGGGATCTTCAAAATTCCTCTGTTCTAAAAAGCGAGATCAAAACCTGGTATAAACCGGAGGGTACTTCCCTACCCTGCCGGGCAGCAGCTGGCCGGAAGGAATTACGCTGGCAAAAAGCGGGTTGAAGGAATTAACAAAAGCAAAGCAGGGAATGCCGGCTGATAAAATGGAAAGAAGGGAATTCTTGTTTAATTTGTGGCCATGCGCAGCCCCATCTTAGCCCTGTCTGTAGTGGCCATTTTGTCATCTTGTGGAAAGATGAAGGATCCGGAATTCATGCGGGTATCTTCTGCTGCTGTGGGTAAATTGGGCTTGGTAAAGTCGGAATTGAAATTGAACCTGGTATTTTTTAATCCAAATCGTTTTACCGGGAATTTGAAATGGGCAGAAGGAGAAGCCTGGATGGACAGTACTTATCTGGGGCCATTCAGGGTTGAAAAGGAAGTGAGTGCAAAACCCAAATCGGAGTTCGCCGTGCCAGTGGTATTAACGGTGAATATGCAGCAGGCAGTACAGCTTTCACGGGAACTGTTGAAGGATGAAAAAGCCGCGCAAAACTTAAAATTGAAAATAGTGGGAAAACTGCGGGCGGGGCGCAATGGTTTTTACCGAACGATTCCGTTGAAAATAAACCTGTAAGGTCTAATAAACCTGTAAGGTCTTTCAGACCTTACAGGTTTGGCGAAGAAGTGCGAGGTTTAGGGTGCTTTCCCCCATCCTCTGGTTTCTTGCAGGTAATGGGCAGTTTTTTGTATGATTCTTCATTCGCCGTAACGTCATCGGCATCATAACCCAGGTTGGCAATAGCTGTCTTGATGACTTCAATATTAGTCCGGTCGCGCATAAACTTCACCAGGGTTTCACCCTTCCGGAAATTCACCGTCACTACTCTTACCCCATCAATCCGCTTCAGATAGGTCTCTATTCGCGGCTTACATTCCGCACAAAGCGCATTGGGCGTATTGATCCGTGCCGTCACCAGGGTACTCCCCTGGGCGCTTGCAGTGGACTGAAAAGCAGCAGTCAATAATAGGATGGCCAGTATTTGTTTCATATGCAGGATTTGCCACAAATTACAAAACTCCCTTCCAACCTGCCGGGTCATCGCGCCATTTTAACAAAACTTCCTGCGCAGCCGGACTCAGTTGGCCTTTTTCAGCAGCCAATTCCAGCAAAGCCGGATAATTGGTGAGCGTATGCAGGGGAACAGCCGCTTCCTGAAAAGCCTGGCTCGCCTGTGGAAAATCGTAGGTAAAAATGGCCACCATCCCTACTACCTCCACCCCTGCATTACGTAATACTTCCACCACCTGCAGGCTGCTTTTACCGGTGGATACCAGGTCTTCGATCACCACCGCCTTCTGGCCGGCCTCGTAATAGCCTTCAATCTGATTACCCAATCCATGCTCTTTGGGTTTGGGGCGTACGTAGATATAGGGTAGCTTCAATTGATCGGCCGTCATGGCACCCCAGGCAATGCCCGCCGTGGCCACACCCGCGAGCAGGTCGGCATCGGGAAACTCCGAAAAAACCTGGTTGCAGAGTTCAGACTTCACAAAATCACGAATAAATGGAAATGATAATACCCTGCGGTTATCACAATAGATGGGACTTTTCCAACCGCTGGCCCAGGTAAAGGGCTGATCCGGACTTAATTTTACAGCCTGAGCCTGTAATAATTTCTCGGCAACTGCTTTTGCATTAGTCATATCGGCAAAGGTAGGGACGTTTTGGGTTCTACGTTTTACGTTTTACGTAGTACGTTTTTTGATTCGGTAATTTGAATATTTGTTTATTTGTGAAATTCATTATTGGCTGGAATTATTTGTATTACTTAAAACTTAATACTTTAAACTTAAAACCCACCACGTACTCCGTACTACGTATTACGTATTACGTAAAACGTAACATCCAACCATGTATATAAAAATTTACTTCGATACTACTCCCCTCTTCCTCTGTGATGCTATAGAGCCCGCCATTGAGCCCTTTTTGCACCATGATGATGCGGTTTTTATTGACGAGCTGAATCTGCATACTGTGAAAAGCATGATCCATGAAATGCAGCTCGAAAAGGTACATGCGGGTGTTTTCTTGCATCACGACCTGGAAGAACTTAAGAAAACATTCTTCCGAAAGTTCACTGTTATTCATGCAGCGGGTGGGTTGGTGCAAAATGAAAACGGAGAGGCATTGCTAATTTTTCGACGCGGCAAATGGGACCTGCCCAAAGGGAAACTGGACCCCGGTGAGGACCTGGCTACCTGTGCCCTGCGGGAAGTAAAAGAGGAAACCGGATTGGATTCGGTGGAATTAGTGGAACCCTTATTGATTACCTGGCACACGTATCACGAGGGTACCCGATTTGTGTTGAAAGAATCGCATTGGTATCATATGCGCTGCAAAGGAGAGCAAAAACTGATTCCTCAAACCGAAGAAGATATCACAGAAATTAAGTGGGTTCCTGCCGAATCGATCCAGGATTATTATCCGCTCAGCTTCCCGTCCGTGGTGGATGTGCTAAAGGCCGGATTTAATAAATGAAGTTTTGCGGGGAATGACGGCTACCGTTAACCGGCTTACACAAATCAGTCGATTGGCCTCATCCGTGATACGGATATCCCAAACATGCGTATTGGCCCCAAGGTGTAGCGGGCGGGCTGTTCCGAAAACAAAACCATCCCTGGCACTTCGCACGTGGTTGGCATTAATTTCCAAACCCACGCAGGCAAATTTTTCATGGTCCACTACCATGGCCGATGCCACGCTTCCTATGGTTTCCGCCAACACACAGGAAGCACCTCCATGCAACAATCCATAGGGTTGCCGGGTACGATCATCCACGGGCATCCGGGCGGAAAGTGAATCTTCACCCAATTCATTCCATTCAATGCCTAATGCCTGTGCCATGGTATTTGGAAGCAGGGATTTTAAATCGCCCAGTTGCAGACTTTTGTTGTACCAGATTGGCATAATCCTTATTTTTTCAGGGATGCGTACACCACTTCCGGGAGAAAGAGTTTGGCGTCTCCCCCATTACGAATAATGTCGCGAACAATAGTGGAAGCTACAGAAGTGTACTTGGGTTCCCCGGTAAGAAAAATTGTTTCAATCGATTTGTCGAGCGTTCTGTTGGCGTCTGCGATCGTTTTTTCGTATTCAAAATCGCTGACATAACGGATACCTCGCAAAATAAACCGCGCCCCGATTTTTTTGCAAAAATCGATGGTCAGCCCTTCGTAAACGGCTCCCTCCACCTGGTCCACATCCCTGTAAATCTCATTAATCCATTGCAAGCGCTGGTCCGCTGAAAACATCGGCGCTTTAGATGCATTCAAACCCACGCCAATGATGATCTTATCGAACAGGGGCATGGCCCGGTTTACGATATCTACATGTCCCAGCGTTACGGGATCAAAAGTGCCGGGAAAAAGACATATTCGGGCCATTGCATTGGTTTTGATGAATATTGATAATGGGCAAAGAAAATCAAATTCGCATTACCAACATAGAAATACACCGATGGTTCAGCTTTGCTGACCGGAGAGCAGGTAAAGAACTGCCATGCGAACCGCTACCCCATTTTCCACTTGCTGCAGAATAATGGATTGTCCACTATCAGCTACATCACTATCAAGTTCCACGCCCCGGTTAATGGGTCCCGGATGCATGATCACAATATCCTTTTGGATACTATCCAGCAGCTTTCTGCTGATTCCATAGGCCAGGTTATACTCGCGCAGTGATGAGAATAAGACCTGGTTTTGTCGCTCCAGTTGAATACGCAAAACGTTAGCCACATCGCACCACTCCAGGGTTTCGCGCAAATTATAGCTCACATTTACCCCAAGGGCTTCTCCAATATATTTGGGTATTAAGGTGGGGGGACCACAAACCACCACTTCGGCTCCCATTTTTTTCAGCAGATAAATATTAGACTGTGCCACTCTGCTATGCATGATATCGCCGATAATGGCCACTTTGCGACCCTCGAGTGAACCCGTTTTTTCTTCAATGGAAAAAGCGTCGAGCAAGCCCTGTGTGGGGTGTTCATTGATGCCATCCCCTGCATTGATGATGGCGGCCGGTATATGCTGTGCCAGAAAATGAGGCGCACCGCTGGCGCTATGTCGCATCACCACCATATCCACTTTCATGGAAAGGATATTGTTCACCGTATCCAGCAATGTTTCGCCTTTAGACACCGACGAAGAAGATGCCGTAAAGTTGACGGTGTCCGCTGAAAGCCTTTTTTCTGCCAGCTCGAATGATATACGGGTGCGGGTAGAGTTTTCAAAAAACAGGTTAACCACCACCACATCACGAAGGGAGGGCACTTTTTTTACGGGTCGCTGTAATACTTCTTTAAACTGCCGTGCTGTGTCGAGAATAAGGGAAATATCTTCTTTAGAAAGGTCTTTAATGCCGAGGAGATGTCTGGTAGATAGTCGCATTAAAGGGCGAAGTTAATAGGAATTGAAAAAACTAAAAAGTAAATATTATACAGTCGAATGAGGCTGCCTGATTCCCCCGCAAAACCAGGATTCGGGCTGGCTTAATCCGTCGTAATCACTACCTCCTCATGGCCGTCTTTCTCTTTCCAGCGCACTTTCACTTTTTGCGACTCAAAGGCATCCACTACTCTTCCGGTGTAGTCGGCTTGTATGGGAAACTGCCTGCTGAAACGACGATCAATCAACACGCAAAGCTCCACTTTAGCGGGCCGTCCAAAATCGATAAGAGCATCCAGCGCGGCGCGAATGGTACGGCCTGTGTACAATACATCATCGATCAATACCACATTCTTATTTTCTATCGAAAAAGGAATTTCCGTCTTATTGGCCACATGCAGTTCCTGCCGAATATCGTCGCGATAAAATGTGATATCCAGTTTTCCATAAGTAATCGCAGTTCCGGGGAATTCCTGCCCGATGGACCGCACAATTTGATCCGACATATAGATTCCCCTGGGCTGCATACCGATGAGCACGGTATTTTCAAGTGCCGGGTGATTTTCCAGGATTTGATGGGCGAGTCGCTTTATAGTGATGGATAATTGATGCTCGTTCAAAATAGACTTCATACCGTAAAAATAGGAAAAAGGCCGCTTCACATTCATGGCAAAAGCGAAGGGGATGGAGGGAAGTCAGTGGTGACTTCAATCCATCCCCCAATTCGCATTTATCCAAATCAACGATTCTTAAGGCAGAATGGAAACCGTTACGGCGGATTCACCATGTCGCAGGCTATAAATACCCGGAGCCAGCGAACCCGTCTTCAAGGTTTGGATGCCAGCTTGCACAGTGCCCTGCCATACCTGTCGGCCGTCTGCGGCGAACAAGCGCAATACCTGGGCCGATGGGCTGAACACGCGTATCTGATCGACTTTAACGGGATTACCCAGTAAACGGAACTTCTCCGCTTCGGTATTGAACTGCACTTTCCGTACCGCACTGTAGCTGCTGCGGCCGTCCTGGTCACGCTGCAGAATACGGTAATAGTTGTCGGCTTTCAGTGGTTGCTGATGCAGATAGGCGTATTCGTTCACTGATCGGCTTGTGCCTGCCGCATTTTGAACGGCAATATTCTGCCAGTTTAGTCCATCGGCACTGTGCTGCACTACAAAGTCCTTGGCATTGATTTCTTCGCCCGTAACCCAACGAAGCTGTACGGAAGTTTCCGATTTTGCTGCCGTAAACGACAACCATTGTACTGGCAACGTAAAATTGTGCTCTGCCACGGCGAAGGGCGAGAACCCGCCAGTATATCCTGAATAAGATAAGGTATTGCCAACGCGGCTGGTTGTTCCGGTCAGTCTTTCCCAGTTGCTGCCGTTATGATGGAACAGCATGGGATTCGATAATGCCGGCGCTTCGCCATCATTCCAGTTGAACTGGAAATTGATACCGGCTCCGCCATTCGGTGCTAGTTTGCTGATATCCCAGGTGCGGGTTACGTGGCCCACGGCAATTACATCCCCATCCTGTCCGTTACGATACACTTCGTCCAACACTTTTACGCCAAATTGATCAGCTGCACCTGTATTGTTGGTAATGGTAACGGGATTGTAAGCACTGTTACCCACCGGCAGGCTGAGCGACTGGCCATTCGCAATAGTAGCATAAAGCCTGCCGGTACCGTTAGTTTGTATGTATTTGTCGGAAGCTGCACCCTGTATGCTGGCACCTGTGCCCAACTGCAAGTCCTGGTTATTGAGCTTCAACATGCCTTTGGTAAGTATCAAATCGGAACCCAATACGAGGTTGTTGCCAATCACCAGTTCTCCATCTACTGTAGGCAGTGGCAGGAAGTGGATCTTATAATCTTCTATCTCGCCATATTGTACGGTGCAGTTGGTGGGTGCTATTGAGCTATACTCTACTGCCACTCGCATGCGCTTTACACCACCGGCAATATCAGCGCCGATCGCGGGCGAAGTGAAATTGAGCGGAATACTGCTACCACCCGTCAAGCCCGAGGATGTGTTGAGCAACTCATTGGCATCATTAAAATCGCCATCATCGTTCCAGTCGATCCAGGCGCGGGCATTCTGCTGATAAGATGCTGATCCCGTTTTTACGGTAAGTGTATAGGCAGTAGATGGGCTTAGTTCTGTGTAGTCCGAAGTAAAATAGTTGTTGTAAGCCCCGGCAGAACTGGTAGGTGCTGTAGACGTCTTATCAATATTGCCCAATTGTACCCGCGTAATGCCCATTCCGTAATTATTAATACTTCCGGTGGCGGTACAATGACCGGTTCCACCGGTTGTAATCACCTGTTCCTTATTGATAGTGAGCGACTCCAGGAAATTGCTGCTGCCGGGATTGGACTGATCGAAATAGATGCCCTGTGGATTGTTAATTCCGTTAAGTTCCATAGATGACCCAGTGCCGCCTATGAACTGACCCGTGGCGGGCGCAGTGATGGTACCGTTCACAATGAGAGCATACCCATTCAGGGAAAGGGAAGTATTGTCTTCAAAAACAATATTACCCAATGTTCTGCTTTGATCGAGAACCGGCATATTCGGTGCCGAAGCACTGATCAGGATCGGATCACCGGCACCGGGCACGGTGCAACTCCAGTTGGAGGCGTTCCCAAAATCGGTATCACTGGTTCCCAGCCAGGTAAATGCATTGCTGAAATGTCCAACTGTATATGCATCGGTAAATACCGGATTACAACTCGCATTTTGAACCTGTGCCCGATACTTTGTGGCTACTGTTTGGTTGGTGATGGTAAGAGTAGTGCTGGAATTGCTGATATCGGTCCAGATAATGCCATTGTCGGTCGACTTTTGCCATTTAAGCACATTGCCCGTTTGTCCCGATAAGCTCAGGCTACCATTGTTGGTGCTTCCGCAAAGGCTGCTTGTGCCGCTGATGGTACCGCTCACGGAACCCGCACCGGCGCTCACGGTAATGCTAAGCGAAGCGGTGAATGCGCTGGTTGGGCATGAAGCATTCTTTACTTCTGCTCGGTAATAATAGTTTCCGGTGGAAAGATTGGGGGTGTTGTAAACGACACCCGTATGTGCGATATCGCTCCAGTTGGAATTATCGTTGTTCACCTGCCATTTGAGTACATCACCGGTATTACCAATGAGGCTGATGCTGGCCGATGAACCATTGCAGAGTGAAGTATAATTCGCCGAAAGACTTCCGGCAACCGTTGACCCCACTTCTATTCGGGTGGATGCGGATGGAGCCCCGCTACAGGAATTGCCATTGGCAATGGTACGGAAATAAGTGGTCTGAGTGAGGTTAGTTGCCGTATAAGTGCTGCCGGTATGTGCAATGGGCACCCCCGCCGTCAGGAAGTTGTCATAGGAATACTCCCAACGGGTAATGGTAACACCAGGTACTGCAGCGGTAGTGGTGAGCAAAGTGGAGTTGCTGCTGCTACATACGGCAATGTTGCCGCCGGTTATTTCACCACCTACCGTGTTGGTGAGGCTGAGTTGCCGCGAGTAGGTAATGTTTTGCGGAACATCGTTGGGCATTCCACCGTATTCCACCAGGAGGCTAAGTTTACTACTGATAGGCAGATCATTCCAGCGCCCCTGCTGGCCTGAGTACAATTGCGTATAAAACTCGTTTGTACCATTGTAATTATTAGGTTCTCCGCTGTTCCAGTTCATATAAGCGCCATTCTGGGCTACGGGCGACCCCAGGCCTGAACTTACGAACATCCCCCGCTCCGGTCCTGTTACCCAATAAACATTTCCATTGGCAGCGGCCTGATTAGCATAGGCAGTAACACCGGCAGCTACCAATTCATCCAGATCGTAGGTGGATCCCACCCATGCATCCGCATTCATCAGCTTCCACACAAAGTTGTTTTCGCCGGCGGAGGTGCTGGTAGCCAAATAGCCCTGCATACCATTGTAGGAGCGCTGAGCGGCGGCGTCTTTGGCCTCTTTCCAGGTATAACTGCCCGACACGAACTCATAATAGTGGCCATTGTATAGGTTTTGCAAAACCCGTCCCGGCATAAAAACGATTTCACGGGAAGAAGGTCCGCAGGCGGCGCTGGTATTTTGAAAGCTCACTGTACGCAACAATGCCTGCCAGTTGGCCGGCGATG
Organism: Terrimonas ferruginea; assembly: GCA_044463125.1. Classification (GTDB taxonomy): domain Bacteria; phylum Bacteroidota; class Bacteroidia; order Chitinophagales; family Chitinophagaceae; genus CAYMZZ01. Next base: position 127,849 of record JBIQMS010000005.1, on the reverse strand, counting down.
TGGTACCTGTAAGGTAAAGGATACCTGTCGCATTCGACATGGTTGTGTACTCACCGGTAATGCCCAGGGTTGCGGCCAGGCTGGCGTCATAGGAAAGTACGTCGCCTGCATAAAAATTGGTCGAAATCTGAACCGTCGCATTCGTGATGTTGGCAGCACCACTGACCACTATGGCCGGATCAATGACAGTTGCCGAAGATGCGTTTACGGAAAGTGTAGTACCAGTACCGGTAATTTGCGCCCGGAGACTGATGGCTGACAGGACAATACAGCAGATCGCCATAATCCTGCCGAAGCGGATACGATTTTTCATGATGGAGGTGGCTTTTAAATGATATTGGTTGTCGAGAACAATATTGTTCTTCGAATCATGCGACGAAACTAATGGGTACCACCCGGATTCGCTATAAGGGAAATCCCTTAAATGATGATTATTTGACATTTGTCATTAATTCAGTATCAGTTTGTTTGACAAAAATCAAGAAAGTTGGGAGTAGTGAGTAGGAAGAGGGGAATTGTGAGGCGTGAGGCGTGAATCGTGAGGCGTGAGACGTGAGACGTGAGACGTGAGGCGTGAGACGTGAATCGTGAGGTGTGAGAAGCCCGCCGCGGCGGGCGACATATGTTAGGGCCGTCCGCAAGGGCGGCCATTTCGAACGTGAGACGTGAGATGTGAGACGTGAGGCGTGAGGCGTGAGACGTGAGACGTGAGGCGTGAGGCGTGAGACGTGAGGCGTGAGAAGCCCGCCGCGGCGGGCGACATATATTAGGGCCGTCCGCAAGGGCGGCCCTACCGAACGTGAGACGTCAAGCGTGAGGCAATGTAAGCATTAATCGAAATAGATACCCATATGGCGTACGTCATGAAACGGAGCCTTACATTTGGTAGTTCATTGAAGAATATGATTCATTAATTGTAATACATGGTTCCAACCGATAAAATTCACAAAAAAAACGGCCGGTTCAATTATTACGAGGTATTGATGCCAATAATGGACGTCGACAAGACGAAATATTAGGATTTTATCATTGCCCTGAACTTCTTAAACAATTTGAACTCTTTTAAAAACCATTGAACCCACACAATAGCTAACAAGGGTACAACCAGGAAAGATAACATATGATAAGCATAAGCTTCTTCAAATTCAAAATGGATTAAATGCATGCAAGCCCTGGTCATCCCACAAGCGTAGCAACTCATATTAAACAACACTTGGGAAAGACAAATACTTTCCCCCCCATCAAAAAAATCTGCTGGCAGTACAAGAAGGACGATTGGCACAGCGACAATAAACACTATGCGGGCAATATTGAATGCAAACCGGAGTTTCATAAAAAAAAGGAGGTTTTGAACACAAGGTACAAAACCTCCTTAGATTATGATTAAGAACAAGTTAAAGAGTAGTCTCGTAAGTGCCGTCTTTCGGCTGAAGCGAACCTGTAATAATGCGAATGAGGTCGATCAAAGCCCAAATACCACAACCGCCAAGAGTCAAGAGCTGAACAATTCCCTGCCATGTGTAACCCAGGTAGAATCGATGAATTCCAAGCCCACCTACAAGAATACAGAGGAGCAACGCAATTAATTGCGACTTACCGCCACCGGCAAAGGGCTGCTCTTCAATTTTATTCGTAATTTTCTTTTTGAAAATCCTAAGCGCAAGCCTTTCTTTTAGAGTAAGCTTTTCTCCTTTCAGTTCGGTAGCGATAGACTTCAGTTCTTTGTAAGTAACATTACCGTCTGCAGCTGCCTTGTCGATTGACGCAGAAGCAGCACTGATTTTCTCCTTGCTGACTGGAGCCTTTGCAGCAGGAATAGCCGACATCAAAGTAATCCCCACTCCAACTAAAGCGACTACCGCAAATAAATTTTTAATTCTTTTCATGATTTGGTTTTGATTTTTGAAAAAAAATGAATCGTGATGCCATCCGGCACAATGCCAGAAATAACATTCTACCGAATTAATAGCAATTATAAGGTGAAAAGGTCAACTTTCAAAAAAGCTTGTTAAAATTATTTTGGCTGCTCCTGAACTCGTAAATACTTTTTCACTTCCATTTTGGCAATCAGCGATTATTCACTATTCTAACAAGCTTGATACTTCCGAATATTACGCTAACTTACTCAGCATTTGAAAGATATGCCTGTTCGCTCTGGCTGAATTGCCGTTCAGATTGAATGAATTGGCAGTTTTAAGTGGTAAGTTGTAAGAGGAAAGTTTAAAGTTGAGGGTTTAAGGTTGAGGGTTTAAAGTTTAATGGCTTTAAAGTTTTCAGCGGTTGTCATTTTTGTGCGACCTTTAGAGTTGTAGTTCATGCCGGTACCGTCTCTTTTCATCACCGGACCAACAAGCTGTAGGAATTTCACTTTCGCGACACAACAAAAAAAATCACCAAAACCTCGGCCCTAAACCCTAAACTTTAAACCTTAAACCTTAAACTCTCTACTCCCCTTCCATAAATGGATACGCAAAATCCGTTGGCGGATTAAAGGTTTCCTTAATGGTTCTTGGGCTCAGCCAGCGATAGAGATTGAGAATGGAACCCGCCTTGTCGTTGGTGCCACTGGCCCTGGCGCCGCCAAAGGGTTGCTGGCCTACCACGGCGCCAGTGGGTTTATCATTAATATAGAAGTTGCCCGCGGCATTGCGCAGTTTCTTGGTGGCCAGTTCTATTGCCTGCCGGTCGCGCGAAATAACCGCACCTGTTAACGCATAAGGCGAGGTGGTATCCACCAGTTTCAGCGTTTTTTCAAAATCTTTTTCCGGGTAAATATAAACGGTGAGCACGGGACCAAAAATCTCCTCACACATCGTTACATACTGCGGGTCCTTCGCCTCTATAACGGTGGGTTGAATAAAGAAGCCCTGCTTCTTATCGCATTTGCCACCCACCCATATTTCAGCTTTCTTATCCTTTTTCGCATTTGCTATATAAGCGCAGATCTTATCAAAGCTCTTCTCATCTATTACGGCATTGATAAAATTGGAAAACTCTTCCACGCTCCCCATTTTCATCTTTTTCACACCGGCAATCAACTTTTTCTTCACTTCCTCGGCCAGGTTGGAGGGAATATAGGCTCTGGAAGCCGCGGAACATTTTTGTCCCTGGAATTCAAAAGCGCCTCTTAGTAGCGCCGTGGTCACCACATCGGCATCGGCACTGGGATGTGCCAACACGAAATCTTTGCCGCCCGTTTCGCCTACAATACGCGGATAGCTGCGATAGCTGGCCATATTCTTCCCAATCGTCTCCCACATCTGGTTAAACACACCGGTGGATCCGGTGAAGTGCACGCCCGCGAAATCGCGATGCGAAAAACAGACTTTTCCCAGCGTGGGGCCATCCACATAAATTAGATTGATGACACCATCGGGCAGACCCGCTTCTTTCAGTATCTGCATAAACATGGCGGCGGAATACACCTGGGTATTCGCCGGTTTCCATACTACGGTATTGCCACACATGGCGGCTGAAGTGGGCAGGTTACCTCCAATGGCTGTGAAGTTGAAGGGAGTTACTGCCAGCACAAATCCTTCGAGGGGTCGGTATTCCATGCGGTTGTGCATGCCGGGACCACTGATGGGTTGCTGACGATAAATTTCATCCAGAAAATGTACATTGAAACGAAGGAAGTCAATAAGCTCGCAGGCCGAATCAATTTCCGCCTGGTAAGCATTCTTGCTTTGCCCCAGCATGGTAGTACCATTCATGTAGGGCCGGTACTTGGTGGCAATAAGGTCAGCGGCTTTCAGGAAAATATTCGCGCGGTTTTCCCAACTCATATTGCTCCATGCTTCCTTTGCCGCAAGGGCCGCATCGATGGCCTGCTTGATGTGCTTTTCATCGCCCATATAAAAATGGCCCAGGGTATGCGCCCTTTCATGTGGCGGATGAATGGAAATTTTCCGATCTGTTTTCACTTCTTTGCCGCCGATATACATGGGGATATCAGCCTGCTTTTTCTTCAGCTCGGCCAATACTGCCTTCAGGCGCTTGCGCTCCGGCGTATTGGGTGCATACGACAAAACAGGTTCGTTGGCGGGAAGGGGAAAGGAAAAAGTACCTACAAGCATATAAGCCCTCCTACCTCCCTAAAGGGAGGATTATTTATTGATTTAATAATTGACAAAGCTAAGAGGATCGATCCAAATAATCTCGGAATTTGTTTGATTCTACTACGGTAAAACATCTAATTTTTCACCTATCAATTGCAGTACATGCAGGGGGTTTCTCAATATATCTTCATTACTGAATCGCAATATAGATAAGCCTTTGTCCCTCAAATAACTCTCTTTCAAGCGATCCATTTCCATTACTTCCTCATTATTGTGGACTGCTCCGTCAACTTCAATGGCGAGCATTTTCTTATGGCAATAGAAGTCAAGAATAAAATTACCAATTGGATGTTGCCGTCTAAATTTTATGGTAGGAAAAGTAGTCTTCAGATAATTCCAAAGAAGTACTTCCGCATGAGTCATCCTATTTCTTAAGATAGCTGCATTCCTAAAAATTATCGGGTGAGCTTGTCGGAACATTCCTTCCTTTCCAAAGGCAGATTTTTTTGATTTCATATCCGAGTCTTTTGCATAGCAAACTAGGATAAAGCACACGGAATTCAATGTGAAAAAAAACCTTTCAGCGCGTGAATTTCCCCCTTTAGGGGGCAGGGGGCATCATCCCTTATCCGCCAGCAAATACGCCTTAATAAACCCATCCAGCTCCCCGTCCATAACCGGTTGGATATTGGCGGTTTCAAAATCGGTTCGGTGGTCTTTGATCATTTTATAGGGATGGAAGACATAAGAACGTATCTGGCTTCCCCATTCAATCTTTTTCTTCTTGCTGTTGGCGGCATCTTTCAGTTCATTGCGCTTGCGCAATTCTTCTTCATAGAGCCGGCTTTTCAGCATGGTCATCGCTTTTTCGCGGTTGCCCAATTGGGTGCGTTCGGTTTGGCAAACCACCACTATGCCCGTGGGCAGGTGGGTTAGCATTACCTTGGTCTCTACCTTGTTTACGTTCTGACCTCCTGCACCACCACTGCGCGCCGTTTCCATTTTCACTTCGGAATCCTTTACTTCAATATGAATGGTATCGTCGACCAGGGGATAGGCAAATACGGAGCAGAAAGAGGTGTGCCGGCGTGCATTGCTGTCGAAGGGTGAAATGCGCACAAGCCGGTGTACGCCGCTTTCACCTTTCAGGAAGCCATAGGCAAAGGGTCCTTCAAACTGGAGGGTTGCCGTTTTAATGCCTGCTCCATCGCCCCAAACCCAATCCAGCTCGGTTACTTTCCAGCCTTGCTTTTCGCCATACATCCGGTACATCCGGGCCAACATCTCGGCCCAGTCCTGGCTTTCGGTACCTCCGGCGCCGGCATTGATCTGCAGAACGGCGGGGAGCTCGTCTTCCGGTTCGTTGAGGGTAGCTTTGTACTCGGCATCTTCCAGCGAAACCAGGGCTTTCTCATAAGCCTCTTTGGTCTCTTCTTCGGTGGCATCGCCTGCTTTCCAGAATTCGTACAGCACGGCAAAGTCCTCTACGGCTGTTTCCGTTTCATCAAACAACCGTACCCAGTACTCGTTTAGCTTAATATTTTTCAGTATTTCGGTAGCACGCTTATTGTCGTCCCAAAATCCGGGGCTCAATGAAAGCTGCTTATCGGCTTCTATTTTATCACGTCGGTTAGCGACGTCAAAGAAACCTCCTTATCCCGGCAATGCGGGACCGCATATCCTGTAATTTTTCTATTGTCATGGCGCAAATATAGCGAAACTTTATTACGTCCATGCCTGAGGCATGGACGTAATAAAGGCTAATGTAGCTGGCTCAAAGTCGGGGAATGAATGGTTACAGTTCATGCGGCATAAAATACGGTTCATTCCGCTGTTGCTGGTAAAAACAATAGCGGTGGAACAGTTTTGCGCCGAATCAATCATTAACCATCATTTCTTACCATGAAGAAAATTTTTACCCTAATTGGTGCCGCGTTGCTGGCCTTTGTGATCCTGGCCGCTCCGCCCACCGTTCCCTCCAGCAATTTACAGTACACGAGCAATGAGGGCTCACGTCTCACATTGCGATTCACTGCAGGCAATGGCGCTTCGCGCATCATTGTGATGAAGGCTGGCAGCCCTGTAACCGGTCAGCCGGTCAATGGAACTGACTATACGGCCAATACTTCCTTTGGCACTGCAGCCGCTGCCTTTACAGCTCCCGATGAGTATGTTGTATATAAAGGCACTAATACAACAGTTACCGTCACCAATCTTTTGCCGAACACCGTTTATCACATTGCTATTTATGAATATAATGGCACGGGAGTAAGCACGGAATATTTGATGATTCCGCTTATTGGTTCAAAGTCCACCGCGATTACGCCGACAACCCAGGTTAGCAATCTCAGCTTCACACAAGTAGCAGGCAGCACCTTGAGGCTGGGCTTTACCGCAGGATCCGGTGACGGCCGGTTGGTAGTCGCCAAAAAAGGGGCGCCGGTAGATGTTACTCCGACTGACCTGCAAACTTACTCGGCTGATACCGACTTCGGGGAAGGGGCCGATCTGGGCAATGGTAATTTTGTTTTGTATGGCGGCAACGGCACTGCCGTAATTGTGAACAGCCTCGAAGCCAACACTACTTACCATTTTGCGGTATTCGAACGCAATGGCAACTCCTATCCTGTTTATAAAACACCAGGTGCACAGGCTTCCATCACTACCCTCAGCGGGCCTACGGTTGCCACTCAATCCATGATTTTTAGCTCCATTGAGGGGAATCGACTCTCCCTTTCCATGTCGAAAGGCAACGGAGGCCGTCGAATGGTAATTGCCCGTAAAAACACAGCGGTTACCGCCATGCCGGTAAATGGTCAAAGCTATGCAGCCAGCGCGGTTTTTGGCTCCGGTTCCGAAATTGCACCGGGCGAATTTGTGGTATTAAGTGGTACAGGCAGCAGTGTTACGGTCACCAACCTGGAACCCAATACCACTTATCATTTCCGGGCAGTGGAATTTGATCAAAATGGGGATGGAAGCACTTATTATATTAATGTTCCCCGCGACAATAGCAGTCCTACTGCCAGCACTCCCCTGCCTCCTTCCAATGTGTATTTCGACAATGTAACCGGAAGCTCCCTCACCCTACGATACAATGCCGGAACAGGAGGCTACCGGTTTGTAATGGGTCGGGAGAACCAGCCCGTGAATGTGCAACCCGAAAACCTGGTACGCTACACAGGCAATGGCGCATTTGGCAGTGGTACCGATCTGGGTGCAGGTAATTATGCCATCAACAGTGGCTCAAATGGTGGAGCCGTAAATGTAACGAATCTGCAACCCGGACATACCTACCATTTCGCCGTATTTGAGTATTCAGGAAATAATTATCCAGTGTACTCTGCTACGGCCACCACCGTTACGATTACCATGCCGGCAGAGCCTCTTTTCCCATCTACCAACATGACAAGTAATTTCCGGGAAGGGAACAGCTTTCGCGTATTATGGACAAATGGGGATGGCAGCCGGCGCATTGTAATTGCGCGGAAAAACGCCGCCGTAACCGCACAGCCGGTAGATGGCACGCAGTACACAGCTGATGATGAATTTGGCAATGGCAGCGCCATACTACCAGATCAATTCGTGGTGTATGACGGGGTGAATAATAACGTGCAGGTTTCGAACCTGGAACCCGGTACTACTTATCATTTCGCCGTGTTTGAATACAATCTTTCCGGAACATCGCCTGATTATCTTACCAGTTCCTATCTCGCAGGATCCGTGGCCACTTATTCGGCTCCGATGACCCAGCCATCTTCGGTGATCGTGTCGAACCTGCAAACAAATTCCGCCACCATCGGCTTTACGCCCGGTGATGGAACCGGTGAATTGTGGGTGATGAAGAAAGCTGCGCCCGTAGATGCCGAACCTGCGGACCTGGTGTACTATGGCACCAACTCTATTTTTGGATTGGCTGAGCTTAGTAATGGCAATTATCTAATATCGAAAACAACAACTAATACTGCCTTCAATGTGTCGGGGCTGGAACCAGGCACAACCTACTATGTGATGGGCTTCTCATTAAACGGCTCATCGGCACCAGTGTATTTGATGCCTGGCGTGAGTTTCAATTTTACAACGGCTGGCGTGGCACCAACGGCTAAGCCCACCGTGCCCGCGAGTGCGCCTGTTGTATCAAACCGTGAAGGAAACAGTGTACGCTTTAGTTGGACGGCGGGTGACGGAGCCCGGAGACTTGTAGTGGCCAGAGAAGGAAGCGCAGTAGATTTCCAACCGCAGGACGGCCAAACTTATACTGCGAATGCCACCTGGCAGTCAGGCCAGGACCTGGGCAACGGGCAATTTGTGATCCATGATGGAGAGCAAAATGCAGTTACCCTTACAGGTTTGAACCCGGCCAGCAGTTACCACATGGCGGTTTTTGAATACAATGGCACCGGTACGGCAACAGCCTACCTTACCTCATCCTACCTGTCGGGCAGCGGCGCTACGGCATCGGCACCGCAAAACGCGGCCAGCAATGTGCAAGCTACCGTAACCGGCACCAACGCCGAACTGCAATGGCAAAAAGGTGATGGACAGGGAAGATTGCTGGTGGTCCGCGAAGGTGCGCCCGTAACCGCTTCGCCCACAAACCTCACCGCCTACCCCGCCAATACCACTTTTGGCAATGGCAGCCAGATCGGCCTCGGTGAATATGTTGTGTACGCCAACACTGGCAACCAGGTAACCATCAGCGGCCTCACCGACCAAAAAACCTACTATTACCGCGTCATTGAATTCAATGGCAGCTCCGCACCCGTGTATAGCAATCAGTACCTTGAAGGGCAGTTTACCGTAGGTACGCCGTTACCGGTGATTTGGCTGTACTTCAGGGCGGAAGAGGAGTCGGGACAAATTAAGCTTGAATGGGCAACCGCAGTTGAAGACCAGAACCATCAGTTTGTGATTGAAAGGGCGCAGGGCCAGGGTGCTTACCAGGCTATTGATAGCATGGCCGGGGCCGGCAACAGCAATTCCGTTCAACGATACAGCTATACCGACCGGTCGAACCTGCAAGGCTCGGTCCGATATCGTATACGACAAATAGATATTGACGGACGATTCAGCTACTCGCAGGAATTGCTGGTACATCTGTCCCAAACTTCCGCATCCCTAAGGCTCTACCCCAATCCGGCTACGGACATGGTGAAGATTTATGGATTAATGGCTGGCGAAAACTATACGGTAGCCATATATGATATGCGTGGACAACAGTTGATGCAACAGCGATTACAGGGCACCAACACTCTCAACCTGCACCAACTCCCCACCGGTCAGTACCTGCTGAGGATCATGCGTGCAGATGCCGTGGAGACAATTAAACTGATCAAAAACTAAGGCTCCTTTTCATAGACGAAAAAAGCCCGGAGGCCGCATTTCCCATGCTGGCCCCGGGCTTTTGATTTAGTCCCTACTAACAAATCCTAACTTTGTACCATGAATGATAAAAAGTTCATGCGGACGCATATTGAACGGTTCACAAAGATCGACGATGCCGATTGGCAACTACTGGAGCCGCACTTAGAAACCATTGAATTAAGCAAAGGCCAATTTTTCGCAGAACAGGGTCGTCGTGAAAAATGGGTGGCATTTGTTTGCGAAGGCGATTTCCGACAGTTCTACGAGTTGGAGGGCGAAGAAAAAACCACCTATTTCTACTTTGAAGGCCATCTGATGAGCGCTTATTTCAGTTGCATAACACGGATGCCATCGCGCCTGAGCATTGAAGCACTTACAGATGCACGGATATTACGTTTCAGCTATTCTACATTGCTCGAACTTTTTACGCAAAGCCACAACTGGGAAAAATTCGGCAGGTTACTGGCTGAATACCTGGCTATGGGACTGGAAGAAAGAATGGTGGACCTGCTTACTCTTTCCCCCGAAAAACGTTACCAGCAATTGCTTCAAAGCAACAAAAGGAAAATACTGGAACGTATTCCTCAACAGTATATCGCCAGCTACCTGGGTATTACTCCTGTAAGTTTGAGCAGAATCCGAAACCGAATCCGATAGGCTTTTCCATTTCTTATCTTTTGTAAATCGGATTGATGGCCGGTTCCCGGAATTTTGTGATCTAATCATTTCAAATTATGAAGAGAACACTACAACTGGAAGAATGGGGCCAAATGGGCGCCGGCATCATTTTACTTACCCAATTGCAATTGCCCTTGCACTGGGGCTGGTGGATTCTGCTATTTTTTTCACCCGATATCAGCATGCTGGGTTATACTCTCGGCAATAAAGTGGGAGCGTTTTTTTACAATCTGTTTCACCACAAAGCAGTTGCCCTGTTGCTTGCCCTGGCCGGCTGGTATTGGGACAATAAACTGCTGATGGCGGCCGGTTTGCTATTGTTTGCCCATAGCGCTTTTGACCGGGCCCTGGGTTATGGGCTGAAATACACAACCGGATTCAAATTCACCCACCTTGGTGAATTGCCGGCTGGCAAATCCGCTTCCGGAAAATAATGCGGGGAAACTAGCAGGCTATGCTCAGCGGAAAGGGCAATTTTACTTTGAAGCAATGTGGTTTACCCGGCTCACACTCGAGGCTGTAGCGCCCTTCAAGAATATCAATACGGCTAAGAATAGCGTTAAGCCCGATCTCAAATTCGGAACCCAGCGAATTGTCGTAAGGAACATCATCTACAATTTCTATATCTAAATCATCCTGCGCACTGATATGGATACCCACATGACCGTTTCGCCCGGAGTCCCTGATCAAACGGAGGTATCCATCCATCACACGAAACAGGATTAGGGCCACTTCATTGGGCAGGTCCACAAGTTTATCCTGCCAGTTGAGCTTCACCTGAATTTTCCCATCATTGAACTGATCCAGGAATTCTTTCACCACTTCTTCCAGGCTCACGACGGGCATGTTAATAGGATTGTAGGTTCTTGAGAGCCTGCGCATTTCCTGGAGTAGTTCCATCATTTCATGGCGTGCCTTGATTACCATGTTCCGGTTAGGCTCCTGCGATTCAAGCGCGAGGTTCATATACAGGAGACAGGCAGCGATTACCTGCGCAAAGTTTTCATGCAATTCCACCCCAAAAGCCCTGCGCTCTTCCTCCTGTGCCTGTAATGTGTATTCGAGGGTTTTTCGTTCCATTTCCAACATTTCTTCTGCCTTTCGGATAGCCCGCCTGTTGCGGATCCTCAGCTCAAGAAGGCGTGTTACCTGGTGCGAAATGATTTCGATAGCTCGTTCCTGTTCAGGGGTAAAAGGCTTTAGCTCCGAATCGAAAGCGCAAACGGTTCCTATATTTCTGCCGTTGGCTGATACTATGGGCACACCCGCATAAAAACGTATATGCAAATGATCGGTAACAAGCGGATTATCATGGAAGCGCTCATCCCTTAAGGCATCAGGCACCACCATCACTTTATTTTCGAGAATGGTATGGGAACAAAAGGAAAGGTCGCGGGCATGGGAATCGGAGGGTAAGCCTTTCTGCGCTTTATGCCACTGCCGATGGGTATCTAGAAATGAAATGGCCACGTAAGAGCATTGAGTAATATGCTTCAATAACTCCGCCAGTTCATCGAAATCCTTTTCATTGGCGGTATCCAGGATCTCATAGGCATCCAAATCGCTCAAGCGCAACGCCTCGTCTAACGGAAGTTTCGCTTTCTTCATAGGTACAGTATTAAAGGGGCCCTTGCTACTAATCAAAATAATGAGCCAACAAGGCAAGGTATATGCTATATACGTAAAACTGAAGGTTTTAGTTTGCTTTCTAATAAATTGAGTATTAACACTTAAAACCAGTTGGCGGCAGACCTTATTCGCGCACCACGTGCTGCATTCTGATAGAACTATATAAGCATTCAACAGGAATTACAGGCTCTCGGCCTGTGGCGGGGAAATATGCTTTTTTTACGTTTCTTTGTCACACTTTAACCAACATACTATACCACCATGAAAGATGTGATCATTCCGGTTGACTTTAGCGAAAACAGTTTGCATGCCGCCCGATTTGCTGCCGATATGCTGAGTGGCAGAAATGATGTTCGTGTAATCCTGTACCATATGTACGAGGATGACGACGAAGCGGAAACTGCGGGCAACTATCTGGAAACCCTGAGCAAGGAGATGCAGCAAAAAGGTATCCGGCAAATTGAATGCGTAAAAGAATCCGGAGATGATCTGATCGACAGTCTGGGTCGCCTGGCCTATCAAAAGACCGCTGAACTGATGGTGATGGGTATTTCGGAAAAAGATGAATGGCGCCAGCTTTTTAAGGGAAGTAATTCACTTAGAATGGCCGCCAAAAACGTATGCCCCGTAATGATTGTTCCCAAGGATGCCAGCTACTCGGGCATGAACAATATCGCACTTACTTCCGACTTTAAAGATGTAACCAATAGCACACCCGTGCTGGCGATTAAGACAGTGCTGGAACTTTTTCAGGCCAATCTCCATATCGTGAATGTAGACAACCAGCACTACGTTACACTTACCGAAGAGTTCCTGGCCGAAAGGGCAAAAATGCAGGAGATGTTCGCCGAATTCAATCCCGAATTTTATTTCATTGGCATGAACGATTTCCAGGAAGCCATTGCCCAATTCTCCAAAGATCACCAGATAGACCTGATCATCATCATACCCAAGAACCATTCTTTCTTCAACAACCTGTTCAACAGCAGCAATACGAAGAAGCTGGCGCATAGTAGTACTGTGCCGTTGCTGGCTGCACATCAATAACGTAGTACGTATTACGTTTTACGTAGTACGTTTTTTGGAGTTTAGAGTTGAGGGTTCAGAGTTGAGGGTTTAAAGTTTAAGGTTGAGGGTTTAGGGTTGAAGGTTTATTATTATATTGGAACTATTACTTTAAGCTTTAAACCTTAAACTTTAAACCCTAAACCCAACGTAGAACGTAAAACGTATAACGTACTACGTAAAACCTTACCTTCGCCTAACGCTCGTTCGAGCTAATTTACTATGGGCAAGAAAAGTTCTGAAATCAATGTGGCCTCAGAAGTAGGCACTCTACGTCGCTTGCTGGTGCATAGCCCCGATGCAGGTTTGGGCAAAGTGGTACCCTCCAAGGCGCAGGACTGGCTATTCGAAGACATTGTGCACCTGGAAACCATTCGTAGAAAAGAATACGACTATTATACCAAGCTGCTGCTTTATTTCCTGGATCCCGATAAGATAAAGGGCAGGTTGAAAAAGATAGATGACCCCAAAGCGGATTACAATTTCTATAAACCTGGCCATCCGGAATTTTATAAATCCGACAAGGTAGTGGAGCTGCAATGGCTACTGGGAGAGATACTGGAGAATCGAGAGATCCGATTGAAACTTATTGCTTCGGTTTGCGCGCTGGAGAACTGCTCTTACCAGTTGCAGGAAGAGCTGGCGGAAATGGATGGCCATAAACTGGCCAAGATATTTATCAGCGGTTCCATGAATGATCGGGAAATGCTCTTCCCTCCCATTCCCAATTTTATTTTCACCCGCGATATTGGGATCACTATCAATGATCATATCCTTCTGAACAAACCGGCGCGCAAAGCGCGTACGAGGGAAGCTTTGCTGGTAAAATATATTTTGTTCAACCATCCCCTGTTTGCCGGCTTCCGCGATAAGATCATTGAGTTGCCCAATACCTCGCATCATTTCCTGCTACCCCGTGATGGTGATGATAAGAAAGTAACGCTGGAGGGAGGTGATATTATGGTGGTAACCCGCGATCACTTATTGATCGGGATCAGTGAACGTACCACCACCGAAGCGGCACATCAATGTATCAACGTTTTATTTGAAAAAAATATCGTTAAGAAAATCACGGTCATCAAAATACCCAAGAAACGCGATTACATGCATATAGATACCGTTTTCACGCAGGTGAAGCGGAATGTATGGGTATTGTTGGGCGCTTTTTCCAAAAAATCCATCAAGATGGAAGACGCGGATCCGGTGCAGCGCGTGCTGGAAGGCAGCAAGAAAGACGAGAAGATCCGCATTACGCAGTTTCGCCGAAAAGATCCGGGGAATCCAACCAGCTTCGATAACCTTGAAGACCTGCTGACCGATATCAGCCGCAATGACCTGGACTGCGATGAAAAAGTGCGTTTCATCTATTCCGGCAATAATGAATTTCCTTACGACGCACGCGAACAATGGACCGATTCCTGCAATCTGCTCGCCCTGCGCGAAGGCGTAGTGTTGGGTTATGATCGCAATGACAAAACCCTGGACGCGTTTCGGGAAGCTGGCTTTCAAATCATACATGCACATGACCTCATTCAGCAACTGGAATCGGGCAAAGTCAATACAGAAGACTTAAAAGATACCCTGATTACCATGCCCTCTGCTGAATTAAGCAGGGCACGCGGAGGCTTCCACTGCATGAGTATGCCTCTACTGCGCGATGCGCTGGAAGATTGAACCAATAGCAAACTTATGTCCACAAACAGATCGCAAACCACTTCGCATTTGCTGATGATCCGCCCGCTGCGGTTTGAATTCAATGCACAAACAGCGGTCAACAATGCCTTTCAGGTTCCCGACCAGGACAAGGATATCGCCAGCCTTGCCCGAAAGGAATTTGATGATTTCGCCAGCTTGCTGCAGAGCAAGGGCATTGATGTTAGCATCGTTAACGACAGCCCCGAACCGCATACACCCGATTCCGTATTCCCCAACAACTGGGTTTCCTTTCATGCCGATGGAACGGTATTTCTTTATCCCATGTTTGCCGAAAACAGGCGACTGGAAAGAAAACCGGAAGTGTTGCAGCAAATCCGTAAGAAATTTGAGATCGTTCAATTGCATGATCTGAGTAAGCGGGAATTGCAGGAGAAGTTCCTCGAAGGCACAGGAAGTATGGTACTCGACCGCAGTGAACAAATCGCTTATGCATGCCTTTCGCCCAGAACGCATCCTGAGGTGCTGGAGGAATTTGCCCGGATCAGTGGTTACCGAATTGTGGCTTTCGATGCGGTGGACAGAAATGGTTTACCCATCTACCATACCAACGTGATGATGTGTGTGGCCGATCGGTATGTAGTGATATGTCTCGATTCCATCCGGGATGGCCTTCAACGCAAGAGGGTGACTGAAGAAATCAGTAAGACCGGGAAGGAAATTATAGCCATCAGCCTGGAGCAAATGGAACATTTTTCCGGCAATATGCTGCAGGTGGAAAACAGAAGTGGAGAAAAATTCCTGGTGATGAGTAGCCAGGCTTACGCATCGCTAGAGCCGGGGCAAAGGGCAAAGCTTGAGTCCTTTAATCCCATTCTTCACAGTCCGCTCGATACTATTGAAAAAAATGGAGGTGGCAGTGCGCGCTGTATGATGGCCGAAGTGTTCCTGCCAGAAAAAAAAGTATCATGAGAGCCTTTCGCATACTTATCGTTATCTTGCTGACATGGAGCCAGGGTCTGAATGCTCAATCGAGCTATGTTGATTCGCTGGAAAAATTTCGCGACCGCTATGTGGCAGAGCATGAAGTGGTGAAGGGTAATGACAAAGAAAGGCTTCAGTTTTTTCCCATCCATCCATCGGCGCAAATTGAGGCCCGGTTTGAAAAGGCGCCGGATCCGGCATTATTGCAGATGGGCACCAGCAGCGGAGGAAAAAAAACCTTTCGCATATATGGTTACGCCCACTTTGAATGGCAAGGGGTTCCCTGCCGGTTGACTATCTATCAATCCCAAAGCCTCCTGGGCCTGGAGGAATACAAGGACTATCTTTTTCTGCCTTTCACGGATGACAGCAATGAGGATTCTACCTACGAAACTGGTCGCTACCTCGACCTTCGGCTGGGAGATATTGCAGGCGACATTATTCGAATTGATTTCAATAAAGCCTATAATCCGTACTGCGCTTACGTCAGCGACAAGTATAATTGTCCAATTCCGCCGGCGGAGAACCGGCTACCCGTGCGACTGGAGGCGGGTGAAAAAAGATTTCGGAAAAAATAATCAAGATCCTTCGGTAATCCGCTAGGCTATGCCTGTTTAAACATAGCTTCCAATCCTTCCCGAAATGTTCTCGGCTTATAGGACAGGTCCTTTCTGGCTTTGTCAATATTCAAACCAGTGCGCATGGGGCGCCGGGCCGGGTGATGCAGATCTTTTGTAAGAACCTTTTTCAGAGAGGATGCATCCAGTTTTAGGTATTCAGCGATTGCTTTAACCATTTGATAGGGCGTCATTATTTCATCGCCACAAATATGATAAATTCCCTGTGCTTTTTTTCTGATCATGGCAACCAGTGCATCCACCAGGTCTTCCACATAAGTAGGTGTACGTACCTGGTCATCCACCACATTATAGGGTTCTCCGTTCTTTAGCTTGCTGGCAACAATACTGAGCAGATTACTGCGGCCCGATTGAGGAGCGCCATATACCAGTACCGTGCGAGCAATACCAAAATGGGTAGTCAATTCTTCTACCGCAGCTTCCGCTTCCAGCTTTGTGCGACCATAAAAGTTAACAGGATGCGGGGTATCCTCTTCCCTGTACATGCCTGCCTCTCCATCAAATACAAAGTCGGTGGATAAGAAAAGAAAATAAGCGTCGCATTCAGCAGCTTCCAGCGCCAGGTTGATGGTTCCCTGAACGTTGACCTGGTGCGCCGCCCATTGCTTCAGTTCACATTCATCGGGCTTTCCCATGGCCGCGCAATGCACAATAATATCCGGTTTTGTGGCAGCACAGATATCGTGCACCGCAAAAGGATCGGTGATATCGACCGATTCATAGCGCAAGCCCGGCCATTGATCCGCCGATAGGCGGCAAGGTCCGGTGCCCGTTGCCAGCACATTAAAGCCTTCCACCAATAACTTTTTCGTCAGGTAGGAACCAATAAAACCATTCGCACCCGTTACCAGTACCATGCCAGCCAATTTATTTTACCAGGATTAATAGAAGTATTCAAACGATCAAACTTTTCGAAATCAGTTACCCCCACTCTTTTTTCTTGGGAATTTACTTTTAGACTCCGAAGCCTTTTGTTCGGCTTTTGTTGCTGCAGGTCTGCCAGAAGCCTCCTGCGTACGACTATTGTCGGATTCAGCAGCATTGCTATTCTGACTCTTTTCCGTCGTCTTATTGTTCGCAGATCCCGCCTTGCCGCCAGCAGCACCAGTTTTCCCTCCCGCTTTTGCATCGGCATCTCTATTGTCTTTCTCATTCTTTCCGTAATTCATACCCAGGTGATACATCGTAAAGCTCCAGATATCGGCCGCTTCGTCGATCAGCTTTTGAGTAGGTTTACCTGCGCCATGCCCGGCGTCGGTATCAATACGGATCAAAAGGGGCAACACATTGGTGGGTCCCGCATATTCCTGCAAGCGGGCGGCAAACTTGAATGAGTGTGCTGGCACTACCCTGTCGTCATGGTCTGCGGTGGTAATCAGCGTGGCGGGATATTTCACCGCTGTCCGAATATTGTGATAGGGCGAATACTTGTAGAGATAAGGAAATTGTCTGGCTGAATCGGCATTGCCGTATTCCACCGCCCAGGCCTGACCGATGGTAAATTTGTGGTAACGAAGCATGTCGAGAACACCAACAGCCGGGAGCGCCACCCGAAACAGATCGGGACGCTGCGTCATCACCGCGCCCACCAACAGTCCTCCATTGCTGCCACCACGGATGGCAATTTTCTCAGGACTGGTATAGCGCGAACGGATCAGGTGCTCGGCAGCGGCGATAAAGTCATTAAACACGTTTTGCTTTTTTTCAAGCATTCCCGCTTTGTGCCAGCTCTCACCATATTCACTTCCCCCGCGTAGATTTACAACGGCATAGATACCACCCTGCTCCACAAAAAAAGCATTGCTGATACTGAAACCCGGCGTAACGGCTATATTAAATCCACCATATCCGTATAGCAACACGGGATTCTGGCTATTCAACTCTATTCCCCGCTTATGTGTCAAAAACATCGGCACCCGCGCACCATCTTTACTGGTAAAGAAAACCTGCTCGGTTACTATATCGCTAAGGTCCATATTGATTTTGGTGGCCCGGAATAAGCTGGATTCCCCCGTTGCAATCTGGTAGCGATAAATGGTCGGCGGTTGATTAAAGGAAGAGTAGCTATAGAAAAAATCTTTGTCCTGCCGTTCACCGCCAAATCCACCTGCCGTTCCAATTCCGGGAAGTGCTATCTCACGAACCAGCTTCCCATCGTATTGCAGTTGTTGTACACGACTACTGGCATCTTTTAGATAGCGGGCAAAAAGATAGCCTCCTCCGGTAGATACCGCCTCCAGTACTTCCTGCTTTTCGGGAATAATGATCTTCCAGTTTTCTTTCCCCGGCTTTGCCGGATCTACTGAAACCAGTTTATAATTGGGCGCATCCACATTGGTGCGCAGCAGCAGGCGGTCGCCATCGTTGTCGATCACGTTTGCCTCGTTGGCAAAGCCTTTTATGAGAAGTTTAAAGCCTTTCTGCTTTGCATCTTTCAGATCGCGATACCAAAGTTCAGTGCCGCTGGTACCTTCCGAAATATTCAATAGCAAAAAGCGCTCATCTTCTGTAAGAGAAGCTCCATGAAAACGCTTGGGTCGTTCTTTATCTTCATAAATCAATTCATCCTGCGACTGCGGAGTGCCCAGTTTATGGAAATAGACTTTGTGGTATTCATTTTGTCCGCTCAGTCTGTTGCCCTTTTCCGGCTCGGGGTAACGGCTGTAATAAAAACCTTCCTCCCCCTTCCAGCTAAATCCGCTGAATTTTACAAAGCGAATGGTATCGGACAAAAGTTTTTTCGATGCCGTTTCCATCACATAAACCTCCTGCCAGTCGCTGCCGGCCAGGGAAATGGAATAGGCCATGTATTTTCCTGATTTGCAGAAACCCAATCCACCCAAAGCGGCAATACCTTCCTTGTTCAATGTATTGGGATTAAGAAACTCTTCTGGTTCCGCTTCCAGTCCTTTTTGCCGGTACATGACCGACTGGTTTTGGAGTCCATCGTTCTTGAAAAAATAATACCAGCCCGATTTATGAAACGGAGAAGAATATTTGGGATAATCCCATAATTGTTCCAGCCGGTTCCTTATTTCTTTTCGAAAGGGAATTTTGGCCAGGTAATCGAAAGTGAGTCTGTTTTGAGTCTGCACCCATTCTTTGGTGCGTTCGCTGTTATCATCTTCGAGCCAGCGATAAGGATCTTCCACTTTGGTACCATGGTAATCATCCACCACCGTTTCGCGGTGGGTATTGGGATACTTCAATTGCGCATGCCCCTGCATCATTCCGATTGAAATTAATGTTAGAAACAGTTTTTGCATATGGTTGAATTGTTGAACTGTTGAACTGTTGAATTGTTGAACTGTTTAATCGTTGAATCGTTGTGAGGCGCTGATCTGCGGAAAAATCTGCGAAAATCTGCGGGAAACGCTTTAGCACTTTAAACAGCTTTAGTATGCAGGTGAGTTTTCCCGCAGATTATCGCAGATTAAAGCGCAGATTGGCGCAGATTTTTTTCTGAAACCAATTTTCAGTTTCAGCCATTCAATCATTTCTTCTCTCATCAACTTACAACACCTACTTCCCAATTCCTACTTCCCAATTCCTACTTCCTACTTACCACTCACCACTTACTACTTACTACTCCTCTCAAAACTAACGCCCATTTGCTTCACAATCAAATAACAATATGTAAGCATCACACACAATGACAACAAAACCTTATTTTTGAGCCGCTAACGGCCGGAGTAGGTCCGGATGCCTGCCAAACCAAATTAGATATTCTTAAAAACCAGTTATTTACACACCAAATGGCAAATAAAGTTACGAAGATAGGTGTTCTTACATCGGGTGGTGATGCACCGGGCATGAATGCAGCCATCCGGGCAGTAGTGCGGACAGCGACTTATCACGGCATTGAAGTTTATGGCATCATGCGGGGCTACCAGGGAATGATTGATGATGACATTGTATTGATGGAATCAAAATCAGTAGCCAACATTATTCAGCGTGGCGGCACCATTTTGAAAACCGCACGTTGCAAGGATTTTTATGAAGAAGCGGGCAGAAAGAAAGCCTATGCAAATCTCAAAAAACGCGGCATCAACGGGCTGGTGATCATTGGAGGCGACGGATCATTTCGCGGAGCAGTAAAGCTGAGCCAGGAATGTGATATTCCCTGTGTGGGATTGGCCGGTACCATTGATAAGGACATTCATGGCACCGATTTCACCATTGGTTTTGATACGGCAGTAAATACGGCGGTACGCGCGATCGATAAAATCCGTGATACCATGGACGCGCATGACCGCATTTTTATTATTGAAGTGATGGGCCGCGATGCCGGTTATATCGCCCTGCACAGTGGCATCGCTACCGGCGCGGAAAATATTCTGATCCCGGAGCAAAAAACTGATATCGACCAGATCATTCAATCACTCCAGGAAAAAGAGCGTCGCAAGAAGCTCGTCAACCTCATTGTGGTAGCCGAAGGAGATGATTTTGGCGGCGCCAATGAAGTACAAAAAGTGCTGCAACAGAATCTGCCCAACGCGGAAATTCGCGTAGCTATTCTGGGCCATATTCAAAGGGGTGGCTCACCCACCTGCATCGACCGTCTGATAGCGAGCCGTATGGGGTACCATGCGGTAGAATGCCTGATGGAAGGGAAGCACAATATGTTTGTCGGTATCAAAAACAATAAGATGCATTATATCCCGCTGGAACAGGCGGTGAAAAACAAAGGCCATATCAGCGAAGAATGGATGAAGATCGTGAAGATTCTCGCATCCTGATCCTTTCGCTTCTCGCCCGAATATTTTAATGAGCATAAGCACCATGAGCAAGAAAGCAGAAAAATACTACCACGCGGAAATGGACCGTTCCGCCGGTTTAGCGCATACATTTCACAAAACCAAGATTGTTGCCACAGTAGGACCCGCCAGCGATACATATGAAAAATTGCTGGAGTTGGTAAAGGCTGGGGTGAATGTTTTTCGATTGAACTTCTCCCACGGTTCTCACGAAAACAAACTGGAGATTATCAACCATATCCGTCGGATCAACAAAACAGAGCCTTACAATATTTCCATACTTGGCGACCTGCAGGGACCCAAATTGCGCGTTGGTGAAATTGAAAATGGCGCGCTGAAAATAGAGCCGGGCGATATACTCACTTTTACCTCGAAAGAAAAACTCGTGGGTACAAAGGAAAAGATCTATATCTCCTACCCCGACCTGCATCGTGATGTGAAACCGGGCGAAAAGATCATGATCGACGATGGCAAGCTCGAAGTAGTGGTTACGGAAATTACACCCAGGGATGAAGTGAAAGTGCGGGTAACTTATGGCGGCATGCTTTTACCCAAGAAGGGAGTGAACCTGCCTGATACAGCGATATCCCTTCCCGCCATGACGGAAAAGGATATTGAAGATTTTAACTTCATTATTGAACAGGAATTGGACTGGGTAGCGCTTTCTTTTGTTCGCAAAGCAGAAGACATCATTGATTTGAAGCAACGTGTGGCCGACAAAGGAAGTTCCATCAAAGTGATGGCAAAAATCGAGATGCCTTCGGCGCTGGCCGATCTTCGCAATATCATTGTAGAGTCAGATGCCGTGATGGTAGCCCGTGGCGACCTGGGTGTGGAACTTCCCGTAGAGAAAGTTCCCATGGCTCAGCGGGACATAATTCGTAAATGTATTCACCGCGGCAAGCCAGTAGTAGTAGCTACACAGATGATGGAAAGTATGATGGATCGGGTGAAACCCAACCGGAGCGAAATTACCGATGTGGCCAACGCCGTATTGGAAGGTGCAGATGCCGTGATGCTGAGTGGTGAAACGGCTATGGGTATGCATCCCACCCTGGTGGTGGAAACCATGCGCCGCATCATCCTGGAAGTGGAGCGCACCGAATACCGCTACAACCGCGAGGAAGACCTGAAAGCCATCGCGCACTCTCCCTCCTTCCTCAGCGATGCCATTTGCTATAACGCCTGTAAAATAGCGAGCGATATTACCGCCGATGCGCTGGTAGGCATGACGCAAAGCGGCTACACCGCATTTATGCTCAGCAGCTATCGCCCCAAATCACCGCTTTATATTTTTACCAAAAAGAAAACGCTTGTCAACCAGCTTAGCCTTAGCTGGGGCGTACGCGCATTCTTCTATGATGAAGAAGAAAGCCTGGATGATATCATCTTCGATCAAATCTCCATCCTGAAAGAAAGGGGTTTTGTAAAACCCGGCGACACTATAGTGAATACCGGAAGCACGCCGGTAGCGCAACACCTGCCAACGAATGTGCTGAAGATAACGAAGATTGAGTGAGGGAGAATTGGGGAATTTGATTATTCGATAGAGAGTTTAAGGTTTAGGGTTTAGGGTTTAAAGTTTAAGGTTGGACGGAATTGATTTTCTTAAACTTTAAACCCTAAACTTTAAACTAAAAAACGTACAACGTACTACGTAAAACGTTTAACCATCCTCACAGTCGCTTTATCCGAATATTTCTGAACCACACTTTATCACCATGGTCCTGCAAGCCGAGGCGGCCTTTTTTGTAAGTGGCAAAATCCTTCATGCCTCTGAACTTGCTCTTGGCTACCATTTGGCGCCAGGCATCATCCCAAAGTGTGGTACTCACTACATTCACACCATTCAGGTAGAAATCCAATTTACCGTTTAGTGATTTTATTTCTACCTGGTTCCATTCCAGCGCCGGTCTAACGGTTTCCTGGCTGCAGGAGATCAGGTCGTACAAATCACCCGCCCGATGCTTCACGATTTTCGCGTCGGGGTGTCTTTCATTATCCAGCACCTGCATTTCGGGACCGGTTTCCCAGGGAAAGCGATATTTGGATTTGTCTTCGTGGATATAAAGGATAATGCCGCTATTTGCCCCCAGGTCAACTTTCCAATCGAGCTTGAGATGAAAATTATCATACTCATCATCGGTTACAATATCACCACCTCCGTCTTTTACGGAAGCATCGAAGAAAAGACTGCTGTCCTGTACTTTCCAGGCGGCTCCGGTAGCCTCGCCACCATACTTGTGCCAACCCTTCGTGGTATTACCATCGAAGAGCAGTTGCCAGCCTTCCTGCTTTTCTTTTTCGGTCAGGCTGTTGTACTGTGCCGAAGCCGTTGCCATTTCGATACTTTTCTTATTACCTGATGCATTGTTGCAGGCGACAATCATCGCCAGGGTGGCGGCTGTCAGCAAATATTTCAGCATTCCTTTTTCTTATTTTTTCAGTAACAAAATATATTTCACCATCGCTTCCGCGTCTTCCTGGCTCAGGTCGGCATGCGCCAGCATGGGAACAGAGCCCCAGTTGCCGCTTCCCCCTTTGATGATTTTCTCAGCAAGGGTGGGAATAATTCCCGGCGCCTGGTCGGCATATTTTTCAGCCACCTGACGATAGGATGGACCATTGATGGCTTCGTCCACCTTATGACAGGTAAGGCAATCACTCTTGGCAATCAATGCCAGCCCTTTTTTATAATCGGGATTATCAGAAACTGATTCAGCCTTCGGTTCTTCCTTTGCAGGCTCAGCGGGAGTAGACGGTTCATTGTTGCCGCAAGCAACAAGTAGAGCTGCCAGGGATGCAGTGAGGAGTATTTTTTTCATATGTGGTAAATTAATTGGTTCTGTCAAATGTCAGTAAAATTTCAACTCAATCCCAATAAAGACCTGATAAATTGCGGATCGGTTTCCACGCCGGCAAAATCGTCGAAGGCTTTTTCCGTTACGCGGATGATATGGTCGCGGATAAAAGCTGCGCCTTCACGGGCCCCGTCTTCGGGGTGCTTGATGCAGCACTCCCATTCCATCACTGCCCAACCCGGATAACCATATTCGGTCAACTTACTAAATATGGTTTTAAAGTCCACCTGCCCATCGCCTGGTGAACGATAACGGCCAGCGCGTTTCAGCCAGCTCTGGTACCCGCCAAAAGTTCCCTGCTTTCCGGTACTATTGAATTCCGCATCCTTTACGTGGAAAGCCCGGATTCTTTCATGATAGAAATCGATATACTGGATATAATCGAGTTGCTGCAATACAAAGTGCGAAGGATCATAGAGCAGGCAGGCACGGGGATGTTGTTTTACTTCTTCCAGAAACATTTCATAAGTAACACCATCAAAAAGGTCTTCACCCGGATGAATCTCGTAACACACATCCACCCCACATTCATCAAATTTATTCAGGATGGGCATCCAGCGACGACCCAGTTCGCGGAAACCTTCCTCCACCAGCCCGGCAGGTCTTTGCGGCCAGGGATGAAAGGTATGCCAGAGCAGTGATCCACTGAAAGTGGCATGGGCGGTTAGTCCCAGGTTCTGGGAAGCTTTGGCGCCATATAACAGTTGCTGAATCGCCCACTCGGTACGCGCTTTCGGATTCTTCTTCAACGCATCGGGCGCAAAAGCATCAAATAGATCATCATAAGCCGGGTGCACAGCTACTAACTGCCCCTGCAAATGGGTAGAAAGCTCACTGATCTCCAATCCATACTCCGCGATGGTTCCTTTCAGTTCGTCGGCATAGGTTTTACTTTCAGCCGCTTTCTGCAAATCAATACAACGGGGATCCCAGGTGGGTATCTGTACTGCTTTAAAGCCCAGGGATTGCGCCCACTGGCAAATACTGCGTAGATCATTAAAGGGTGGTTTATCGCCCATAAACTGAGCCAGAAAAATTCCGGGACCTTTTATTGTTGTCATTGAGTGAAGTTTTAAGTTGTAAGTTTTAAGTTATAGGGATGTCCATTTTTGGTCGCTTTTGCCGCTTGCAATTACTTTCTCCACAAATTCCATTCCGCGCAGGCCGTCTTCCACTCCAGGGAAATCGGCCCATTCGGGCTGTGGCTTTAAACCGGCCATCTGTGCTTTTACACAAAGGGCAAAGTTGCGGTACAAATTCGCGAAGGCTTCGAGGTATCCTTCGGGATGTCCCGCCGGTGTGCGTGTATTGTGTTTGGCATAGCTGCTGAGATAAGGAGTACCTGCCCGATGAATTTCCGCGGGCTTATCGAACCAGCGCACCAGTAATGTGTTGGCATCTTCCTGCTTCCATTCTATGCCTCCTTTTTCGCCATACACCCGAACCTTGGTATTGTTTTCTTCTCCTGCGGCCACCTGTGTCGCGTACAACAACCCACTGGCACCGTTTTCAAACTTCAATAGTACAGAGCCATCATCATCCAGCTTACGGCCTTCCACCACGGTATTGATGTCGGCGCAAATATGCGTTACTTTCAATCCGCTCACATATTCGGCCAGGTTGAAAGCATGTGTGCCAATATCTCCCATTGCTCCGGCCATGCCGCTTCTTGCAGGATCAGTACGCCAGTCGGCCTGCTTAAAGGAACGCGCGCCATCCCCTGCCCCTTCCAAAAACTGGCTCAGCCAACCTTGCGGATAATCCACATACACTTTGCGAATCTTCCCCAATTTGCCACTTTGCACAAACTGCCGGGCTTCTTTCACCATGGGATAACCCGTATAAGTATGTGTGAGGCAAAACTGCAGTTGACTTTTTTTAGCAATTTCATATAGTTTTTTAGCCTCATCGAGATTGAGGGCAAGAGGCTTGTCGAGAATTACATGAAAGCCATTTTCCAGTGCCAGCTTTGCAGGTTCAAAGTGAACATGGTTAGGCGTTACTATACTTACAATATCCATGCGTTGATCCGGTGGCAATTCAGCTTCGGTGCGGATCATTTCCTTATAGGATCCATACACGCGTTGCATAGGGAGATAGAGCTCCTTTCCTGTTTGCTGCGATTTCTCAGGATCACTGCTGAAAGCACCGCAAACCAATTCTATCTCTCCATCCATATTAGCGGCAATGCGATGCACCGCGCCAATAAAAGCGCCAGGGCCTCCGCCAACCATTCCCATTCTTAATTTTCGATTGATCATGTCAAACAATTGTTAGTGCTGAGTGTGAATATTTTCTTTGAAGCAGATTTTATTGTGGATTTAAAAATAGTACATTTAGCCTTTAGTGCGTGGTACGTTTTACGTTTTACGTAATACGTACCACGTAAAACGTAAAACGCTTCTAACGAATGCAAACCCAAATCCACCGCAACCAACTCTTTGTCGCCAGTTGCCTGGCCTTACTTGTAACTTCCCTTTCCTTTGGTATCCGTGCCGGCCTGCTCGACACCTGGAAGGCCGACTTTTCGCTTTCGCAGGAAGATGCCAGCATCATCACCAGTACTGCCTTCTGGGGATTTCCCCTCGCGGTTATCATCGGTGGTTTCCTGGTAGATATCATTGGCATGAAGCGGCTCCTGGTACTCGCTTTTTTCCTGCACCTGTCTGGAATTCTGCTGACGATTTTTGCGGGTGGATTTACCGCACTCTTTGTTTCCACCTTATTAATAGGCATGGGGAACGGAACCGTTGAAGCGGCCTGTAATCCTTTGGTTACCGCCCTTTACCCCAATAATAAAACCACCAAGCTCAACCATTTTCACCTTTGGTTCCCGGGTGGTATTGTACTTGGCACCCTGGTAGTGTATTTCCTCGGTGTGCGTATGGCCGACACGGGTGTATTGACTAACTGGAAACTGCTGGTGGGCCTCATGTTGCTGCCGACATTACTTTATGGATTCCTTTTCCTGAAACTCAAATTCCCCGTTACCGAGCGAGTGGCCGCTGGTATTTCAAGCGGTGAAATGTATCGCTCTTTGGCCAATCCGCTTTTCCTTGTGATGATTGTACTGATGTTTGGCACAGCGATTACAGAGTTGTTTACAGGACAGTGGATTGATGTATTACTGAAAACTGTGACAGATAATGCCCTGCTTATCCTGACCATTTCAACGGGAGTGATGGTGATAGGGCGTGGCCTGGCAGAGCCTGTTGTACACAGATTGGCACCCACCGGTGTATTGCTGATTTCTGCTATCCTTTCCGCGGTGGGTTTATATATCCTGGGGCATAGCAGTGGTAATATGGTATATGTGGGAGCCCTGGTTTTTGGGTTGGGTGTTTGTTATTTCTGGCCTACCATGCTGGGTTTTGTGGCGGAAAATCTTCCCAAAACCGGTGCTGTAGGTCTCAACCTGATGGGCGGCGCCGGCATGTTTGCTGTATCGGTGTATATGATCTTTATGGGTAAGTTTTATGATAGCAAGATAGCGGCGCAATTACCCGAGGGTGCCGATATCGCTTCGTATAGTGCACCCACAGCTACACCGGAAATGCAAACGGCGCTCAACCAGGCCAAGACCGCCGCTGGTCCGGAAATCATCAATGCCACGCTGGTAATACCGATTATCCTGACGGTAGCATTCGCCATGCTTTATTTCTATATGCGCAACCGTAAAAAACCCAGTTTAACAGCCACCGCATAAGACCTGTACATTCATGTCCGCTACCACCCGCCTGCAATTATGGTTCATGATGTTTCTCCAGTTTTTTATCTGGGGAGCCTGGTTCGTATCGCTGGGAACCTTCCTTGAATTGAACCTGCAAGCCGATGGAAGGGAATCAGCGAAAATATTTTCTACCCAGTCATGGGGTGCCATCATCGCGCCCTTTATCGTAGGGCTGGTCGCTGACCGGTTCTTTAACGCGGAACGAATACTGGGCGCCCTGCACCTGTTGGGCGCGGCGCTGATGTATTTTATGTACCAGGCAGAGCATGTAGACAGTTTTTATCCCTACACATTCGTCTACATGATCCTGTATATGCCCACCATTGCTTTGGCCAATTCGGTGGCATTTCGTCAGCTGAAGAATCCGGACAAAGAATTTTCCAGTATCCGAATGATGGGAACGATAGGTTGGATCGTAGCGGGATTCCTGATCAGTTATGTCTTTCACTGGGATAGTGATGTAAACAAGAAAGCCGGGATGCTGCAAAACACTTTCCTGTTGGCGGGAACAGCATCATTGCTGCTGGGACTTTTCAGCTTTACCCTGCCCAAAACTCCTCCGATCCGGTCAAAATCCGGGTCCGTCAGCTTAAAGGAAATCTCAGGGCTGAATGCGATAAAACTACTGGCCGATCGAAACTACCTGATCTTCTTTATCGCTTCCATACTCATTTGTATTCCCCTGGCATTCTATTATCAGTTGGCCAATTCCTTTCTTTCGAATAAGGGAGTGGAAAATGCCACCGGACTGATGGCATGGGGTCAGGGATCAGAAGTGCTGTTTCTTCTGCTGCTCCCCTATTTTTTCAAGCGTTTCGGTTTTAAGAAAACCATCCTGGCGGGCATGCTGGCCTGGGTGCTGCGCTATGTCTGCTTTGCCTTTGGCGATGCGGATTCGGGTTTTAGCCTGCTCTTGATCGGGATTGTATTACATGGTATCTGCTACGACTTTTTCTTTGTGTCGGGCTATATCTATACCAACCAAAAAGCTGGTGAAGAAAATAAGAGTGCAGCCCAGGGGCTCATCACACTTGCCACTTATGGGGTGGGAATGGCTGCCGGATTCTGGATAGCGGGACTTGTTTCCGATCAATATAAATCCACAGCAAACGTTTTCGATTATCAAAGCATCTGGTTAATACCGGCTGCCATCGCCGCATTTGTATTCCTGTTCTTTATATTGCTTTTTCGGAATGAATCGAATAAGGAAAAACAAAATATATGAGCGGGCGGCATAAATGCCCAATGATTTGTAACTTGTAAGGCTTGAAGTATATGAGTAATAAAACCACGCGACGAGATGTGCTGAAGAAATTAGCCGCCGGATCCATTGCCGGCGCAGCGCTGGGGCCAGTTAGCTGCCTCGCCAGCACAGAACCTTCCTCAAAAAATGATATGCCATTAAAAGGAAATATCCGGCATTCGGTATGCCAGTGGACTTATGCCGACATGTCGCTGGATGATTTGTGTATGGAAGCCAAAAAGATCGGCATTACCGCCATCGACCTGATTGCACCCAAGGATTGGCCCATACTGAAAAAGCATGGCCTGCATTGTTCCATGTGCTATATCGCCGGCAAAGTGAGCCTTACGGATGGATGGGCTGAGCCAAAATTTCATGCGCAACTGATAAAAGACTATTTGGAAGCCATCCCACTTGTAGCGGAGGCGGGCTATACCAACCTGATTTGCTTTAGCGGCAACCGTCGTGGAATGGACGACGAAACCGGTCTCAATAATTGCGTGAAGGGGTTAAAGGAAATTATACCCCTTGCAGAAAAGCATAAGGTAGTAATTACCATGGAGCTGCTCAACAGCAAAAAAGACCATAAGGATTATTTATGCGACCGCACCAGTTGGGGTGTGGAACTCTGCAAGCGACTGGGCTCCGACAATTTTAAACTACTCTACGATATTTATCATATGCAGGTAGATGAGGGCGATGTCATCAACAACATTCAAACCTACCATTCCTATATCAGTCATTATCATACTGCCGGTGTTCCGGGCCGTCATGAGTTGAATGAAGACCAGGAATTGTATTATCCCGCCATTATGCGGGCGATTCATGCCACCGGATTTAAGGGCTATGTGGCCCAGGAATTTCTGCCCACGGGCAAAACCAAAGAAGAAAGACTGGCGGCCCTGAAACAGGCCGTTCAAACATGTGATATCTAACCCAAATCTTACTACTTACAACTTACTACTTACAACTCAAAACTCAAATAATGGCAGACAATACTTATGACGCGATTGTAGTTGGCTCCGGCATCAGTGGAGGCTGGGCAGCCATGGAACTGTGTAAAAAAGGAATGAAGACGATCATGCTGGAACGTGGCCGCAATATCGAGCACGTGAAGGACTATGTAAACGCCAACAAGAATTCCTGGGATTTTCCGCACCGCGGTCGCAAGACCCAGGAAATGATCAAGGATTATCCGGTATTGAACCGCGACTATCCGCTGGGGGAAGAAACTTTTGGTATGTGGGCCAATGAAAAAGATTGTCCCTATACTGAAACCAAGCCTTTTGCCTGGTTCAGGGGTTACCATGTAGGTGGTCGCTCACTCCTTTGGGGCCGGCAGAGCTACCGCTTCAATAAGTGGGATTTTGAAGCCAACGCGAAAGAAGGCATCGCGGTAGACTGGCCTATTCGTTACGACGAAATTGCTCCCTGGTATAGCTATGCTGAAAAATTTGCCGGAATACAGGGCAGTAAGGAAGGATTGGAAGTATTGCCCGATGGTGATTTTCTCCCGGCGATGGATATGAATATTGTGGAGAAGGATGTAGCCGCACGCATTAAGAAGCATTATAATGGCCGCCGACATATGTTTATTGGCCGGTCGGCGAATATTACTGAACCTAATCCGGAACTGAACCGGCAGAATTGCCAGTACCGGAATCGCTGCTGGCGTGGTTGCCCCTTTGGTGCTTATTTCAGTACGCAATCAGCCACCCTGCCTGCGGCAATGGCCACTGGCAACCTGACCGTGCGGCCCTTCTCCATCGTAACAAAAGTGTTGTATGATAAAAACACCGGCCGTGCTACCGGCGTGGAAGTGTTGGATGCGGAAACCAGCCAGACTTATGAATACAAGGCAAAAGTGATTTTCCTGAATGCATCGGCTTTCAACAGCACCTGGATATTGATGAATTCCGCAACTGATATCTGGCCCGAAGGACTGGGAAGCAGCAGTGGCGAGTTGGGACATAATGTAATGGACCACCATTTCCGTTGCGGTGCCGGTGGCCGTGTGGAAGGATTCGATGATTCCTATATCTATGGCCGTAGGCCCACGGGCGTGTACGTGCCCCGTTTCCGGAATATCTATGATGATAAGCGCGACTATCTGCGTGGTTTTGGCTACCAGGGAGGTGCAGGTCGTGAAGGTTGGGGACGCAATGTAGCAGAGCTGAGTGTAGGCGCAGCTTTAAAAGAAGCGCTGGCCGAGCCTGGCAACTGGACCATCGGCATCACTGCTTTTGGCGAAATGCTTCCTTATCATGAAAACAAGATCAGCCTGAACAAGAATGTGAAAGATAAATGGGGCCTGCCCGTACTGGATATGGATGTGGAGATTAAGGAGAATGAGAAAAAAATGCGGGTCGACATGATGAATGACGCAAAAGAAATGCTGGAAGCCGCGGGAGTAAAGGATGTGCATACTTACGACGGTGGTTATGAAGTAGGAATGGGCATTCATGAAATGGGTACGGCACGTATGGGACGCGATCGCAAAACATCCGTGCTCAATGGCAATAACCAGGTATGGGATGCACCCAATGTATTTGTAACCGATGGTGCCTGTATGACCTCGGCATCCTGTGTAAACCCTTCGCTAACTTACATGGCGTTAACAGCAAGGGCGGCTGATTTTGCAGTAAAGGAATTGAAAAAAGGTAACCTTTAATAACCGATCGGCATGAGCGATACCACGCGGCAAAATATCAATACGAAGGCCCTGGCCCAAAATACCTATGATGCCATTGTTGTCGGATCCGGCATCAGTGGTGGATGGGCGGCCAAAGAGCTTACGGAAAAGGGTATGCGGGTTTTGCTGCTGGAGCGCGGTGGCCCTCTGGAACATGTAAAGGATTATAAGACCGCCAATAAAAACAAATGGGACCTGCCTCACCGTGGACGAACCACCCAGGCGCAAAGAGAGGCTTATCCGGTAATTCACCGGGGCTGGGCCGCGGCCGAAGAAGTAATGGATTCCTGGGCAAATGAAAAAGATAATCCCTATGTAGAAAAGAAACCCTTTACCTGGTGGCGTAGTTACCAGATGGGTGGCCGTTCTATACTCTGGGGCAGGCAATCGTATCGGTGGAGTGACCTGGATTTTGAAGCGAATGCGCGGGATGGCGCGGGCATTGACTGGCCCATTCGGTACAGGGATATTGCGCCCTGGTATGACCATGTAGAAAAATTCGCAGGTATTGCCGGATCCCGGGAAGGGATTTCACATTTGCCCGATGGTCAGTTTCTGCAACCCTTTCCACTCAACATAGTAGAAAAAGATCTTGCTGCGCGAATAAAAGAGCACTACAAAGGCGAAAGGCACCTGATCATAGGCCGGGTAGCCAACCTCACGGAGCCGCTGCCGGGACGACCGGGTTGTCAGTACCGCAACCGGTGCTGGGAAGGTTGCCCTTTTGGCGGCTATTTCAGCACGCAATCGAGCACCTTACCTGCAGCGATGGCCACAGGTAGGTTAACGGTACGCCCCTACTCTATCGTGACCCAGGTTTTGTACGACAAAGACCGGCAGCGGGCTACAGGTGTGCAGGTGATGGATGCGGAAAATAATCAGACCTATGATTTCAAAAGCGAAATAGTTTTTCTCTGTGCCTCCGCGCTCAATTCGGCCTGGATCCTGATGAACTCCGCCACCGACATCTGGCCGGAAGGCCTTGGCAGCAGCAGTGGTGAGCTGGGACATAATGTAATGGATCATCATTATAACCTGGGAGCCAGTGGGCAGATTGAAGGGTTTGAAGACATGTACCTGTACGGTCGCCGCCCAACAGGATTTTATATCCCCCGTTTCGCCAATGTCGGAAACGACAAAAGAGATTATTTGCGCGGATTCGGCTACCAGGGCGCTGCCAGCCGATCAGGGTGGAGCCGTGAAGTGGCCGAACTGAGCGTGGGTGCCGCTCTGAAAGAGGCGTTAACCGAACCCGGACCCTGGCAGGTAGGCGCCACCGGTTTTGGAGAGATATTGCCTTACCATGAAAACCGCATCAGCCTCTCGAAAGATGTAAAAGACAAATGGGGGCTGCCCGTTTTGGAAATGGATGCCGAGCTGAAAGAGAACGAGATGAAGATGCGGGAAGATATTAAGAACGATCTGAAAGAAATGCTGGAAGCGGCAGGTGCTAAAAATGTGCATACCTGGGATAGTGGCCATGCCATGGGGCACGGTATCCACGAAATGGGTACGGCACGTATGGGCCGAGACCGTAAAACTTCGGTATTGAATGCGCATAACCAGGTATGGGACGCACCGAATGTATTCGTAACCGATGGCGCCGCCATGACATCATCCGCCTGCGTCAATCCATCGCTTACCTATATGGCGTTAACCGCCAGGGCGGCGGCTTATGCCACAGGCGAATGGCAAAAACTGAAATAAGATAAATATTCTTTACGACAACCAATTTATAATAACATAAAATCAAATAGAATGGAACGCAGAGAATTGTTGAAAATGATCGCACTCGCCACAGGCGGCGTATTCATCGGTGGTGAAATGCTCTTAAGCGGATGTACCAATCCGCCCAAGCTGGGTGGCCCAGTCTTCACCGAAGAAGATATCGCTTTCCTCGACGAGGTAGCCGAAACCATTCTGCCCCGCACCAGCACACCCGGCGCCAAAGATGCCGGCGTGGGCCGCTTCATGACGGTGATGGTCAATGATTGTTATAACGAAGCCGACCAGAAGACCTTCCATACCGGCATAAAACAGCTCAACGATGCCTGTCAGGAAATGCACAAGCTCGACTTCCTGGAAGCCAGTGCCGAACAACGTACACAGTTGCTGGAAGACCTGGACAAAAAGGCCAAAGCCGAGCAGAGCGAAAACAAAGAGGAAAAAGCCTACCGCTATTTCACACAGATGAAACAACTGACTTTGTTCAGCTTCTTTACCTCCGAGCCTGGCGCTACCAAAGTGCTGCGCCATGTGGCTGTTCCAGGCCGCTACGATGGAGCTTTTCCGTATAAAAAAGGAGATCGTGCCTGGGCTGAATAAGCGCTACAGAAAACGACCCTTGTCGTAAACAATAACACCTAAAAACGATTCACGTGAACAAAGACCGCAGATCCTTTCTCAAATGGGGCGGCAGCCTGGCTGCCGGACTGGCGATAGCACCCGCCGCCTGCAAGCTGCTTTCCAAAGAAGATGAAAAGAAAGCGGAAGCCGCGAAGGATGCGGCACAAACTGCATTCCAGCTATCCAGTTTTGGCCTGCAGTTATATACACTTCGCGATGATTTGCCTGCTGATCCAAAGGGTGTGCTGAAACAGGTATCCGGATTTGGCTACAAGCAGATTGAAGGCTATGAAGGCAAGGATGGCATGTTCTGGGGCATGGGTCATACTGGCTTTAAGCAATACATGGATGAGTTGGGACTGAGCTTCATCGCCAGCCATTGCGATATCCATACCAAATTCGAGCAAAAGGCAGCAGAAGCCGCAGAAATAGGTATGAAATACCTGATCTGCCCCTGGCTGGGCCCACAGGAAAAGCTCGACGACTACAAGCGCTTCGCCGAAGTATGTAATCAGAAGGGAGAGGTTTGCCGCAAGAATGGCATCCGCTTCGCCTACCATAACCATGATTATACTTTTAAAGAAACCGAAGGACAGTTGCCGCAGGACTTGCTGATGAACGAAACAGACCCCAGCCTGGTAGATTTTGAAATGGATATTTACTGGGTAGTAACGGGCGGACAGGACGCAGAAGCCTGGCTGAAGAAATACAAGGATCGCTTCCGCCTTTGTCATGTGAAGGATCGCACCAGGGGCGCAACCGATGCCGCCGACACCTGCACCCTCGGCGAGGGCAGTATCAATTTCCCCCGCATCTTGCAAACGGCGAAGGAAAACGGCATGCAATACTTTATAGTGGAGCAGGAAAAATACGCAGGCACCACACCCTTAAAGGCGGTAGAAGCCAACGCTGTATATATGAAGCGCTTTGTAGCTTAAGCTTCCTGACGGTGCAGTGTGGCGAGGGCCTTGCGCAATTGCTGCCCCTTGCTCAATTGTTCCGCTAATTTGACCATATTCTGGCGCATAGCCTGATAGCTTTCTTCGGAAAGCTTTTTTATTGCAGCAGGAATATCGGCAGTGTTGTCGAATACAATACCAATGCCATATTGCTCCACCCGCGGAGCGGCTCCGGCCATTCGGGGAATCAGGATTGGAAGGCCGGCAAGAATGTACAGAGATATTTTATGGTGGGTAATATATGCCATGTAGTGGCCCAGCGGACCGCCGGGGCTCTGCCAGCTATCGCCATCCCAAACCAAACCAAAGGAACCCTCCAGTTTTTCGATCAAATCAGAGGGATCGTAGGTTCCCTTAAAATGCAGGTTTTTCTGTAGCAGCGAACTTATCTCCAATCCCGGCCCATAAACAGCGATTTGGATATCATCCAAATCGCTGACGGAAGGATCCAGCAAAAATCGGCTCTTGGCCAGGTTGCCGGCAAAAGCAACCTTATTTTCCAGACCACGGCTTGCAGCAGATGGCCGTTGCAAAAAATCGAAGAACTCCAGCTTTGCCATGTCTGCCTTGCAGCCTACGGAAACAAGCCAGTCGCTCATGGCCTGGTTATGGACTACAAGTTTGGGTAGCTTGCTCAGAAATGCAATGTCTTCTCGCAAAATTCCTTCGTCCGCATCTTTCAATCCGTCTATATCCGCCACTATGCAAATTAGCTGGCAGTATCTGCGTTGCAACCTTCGAATTAACCAACGGTTCATTCGCCCATATACCGGGTAAATGAACACCCACTCATCAGCTTTGCTTGCGTTTTTTACAATGCGTCGAAGCTGCAAAAATCTTTTGCAAAAATTGAGGATCCGGGATCTGCCGGCATTTTCCTCCAACCGGCAGGGCATATACCCCTCCTGTTCCAGTGTCCTCTCCATATCCACATAGCCTTGGCCGCCATGCTGGTAGTTCTCCTGCGCATACTGTTGCAGATAAAATTTGCGTGCTGGCTTCATTGGCTGGAAAATTAATCAATCCTTTTTTTACCGGCTATAGAATGAAGTATTCCCTGCAGGAGTAATTTCAACTGGACGTTGCGCCAAACATAAATCAACAGCAGCCAGTACAGCCCAAAGCAAAGCAGCACCGAACCGCAGAGTACGAGGGCGCTATGCTGGGTAAGTTGCCGCATCCCCCAAACTACTGGAATAAAAACCAGGGAAGCGGAAAGGGCTTGTACAAGCGTGCGAATATCCATCAGCCCAATAAAAGGAAATACCCGCCGGATGCCGGAGGCATTCAATAACACTAACAGCAGGTCGGCAAGTACCAGGGCCCAGCATATTCCCCAATCTGCATAATAATAAGCGCCCACAAAGGCCATCAGAAAATAGCAACCCACGCTCCACGCGAGATTGCGAAGAAAGAGTTTCTCCTGCCGCATTGCGATAAGGATCGGATTGCTGAGAAAAAGACTATAAGCGCGAAAGAGCGGGTACAAAGCCAGCACCTGCAAATTGAGCCTTATGGAACTGAAATCCGGGCCAAAAATTACTGCCGTTATTTCATCCGCCAACAAGAATATTCCCATCCCCAGTGGGATGGCCAACAACAGCACAAGTTGCAGATTTTGGGTAAGTCGCGCCTGTATGGCCTGCTTGTCGTCGGCAGCATGATGGGATGCGATGCGCGGCATAAATACCTGGAAGCTATCTGAAATTACCGCGGTACCAATCCGCACCAGTCGAACGGAGAATGAATAGTAACCCACGGCAGAAGCGGTAGCCATTAACCGGAGTACCAGGTGATCGAGGTAGAGAGGCACGCTATAGAGCAGGCTGATCAGGTAAGTAACCCCCACTTTGCCCAGGTGCTTGCGCCAATGAGCGCTTTGCAATGAGAATCGCTGTTCCCGGAAGAGTTGGAACAGATTGACGGCATGAGTGAGGATGGCTGAACCTGCGATAATGCCATAATAGATTAAATAATCATCTGGCTCATGCAGGAGCAGCAGGATACAGGCCAGACCGGCCAGCCGGATGCAGAGTGTGCGTATTGCGATATACTTAAATCTTTCTCTGCCGATATAGTACCATTCGCAGGCCATCGCATTCATCAACAGAAATGCAAAGGAGAACCATAGCAGGCGGCTATCGCCGATTTTTTCCCAAAGCAGGATGACCCCAACTGTGTAAAGCAGAATGCTCAATAAGGACGTACGGATATGCAGCGCCACCAGTTCACCCAGCAAACGTTGAATCGCTTTTTCGTCGTGGCGTAATGCCGCCACTTCGCGGATTCCATAGACCATTATTCCAGCCTCGGCCAGCACTACAAAATAAAACGTAAACGCGTCGATAAACCCCACACGCCCGATACCTTCAGGATCCAGCACCCTTGATACAAAAGGAATGGATACCAGGGGGATCAGTATCTGGCTCAGCGAGAGCAGGAAATTGTAGAAAAGATTTTTCTTTACGGCCGCCAAATTTGTATCACCGCTTTTGTGCAGGCTTTACTACAAACATAATATATTTATGCTCACCCAGCGATAGCCCTCTATGCAGATCAGCATTTACGAAACGGTTCACTTTGAAAACATCGGCGCGCTGATCCGTCTATTCGATCAGCCTGGCAATCAAATCACCGTCTTCTGCGATGAATTAGCCGCCCGGCAGGCCGCCGCAGATTTACAGGGCGATTATGACCGATTCACCTGGGTGATCCGAAAACCACCCATGGGCAGGCGCCGGTTTATCCTGCACATGCGGACCCATATTCGTAAAAGGGGCAGTGACCTGGTTTGGCTGAATACGGTATCGGACAATTTCATACACCTGGCCTGGATGGCTTCCTCGTTTCGGCAAGCACGGTTCGTGGTCACCCTGCATGCCATTGAAGCCTATTTTTCTCCGCAATTGAAATTCAACCTTCGGCGTATCGTAAGAGTAGCGGGTAAGTGGTTGTTGCGAAGAACAATCAGGGAATACTCGGTGCAGTCGCCCACCTTGCTGCCGGCAGCCCGGCGCAACCTGCACCCGCGTTATCCTCTCCACCAGGTACCTGGCGCAATCTTTGAACCGGGTAAGTTTAGTGTCAATCCCACGCTCCCCCTGCATTTGGTCGTTGCCGGTTCTGTTGACCGGCGTAGAAGAAATTATGAAGAGCTGAATCAACTGATCAGTGGCCTGGAGCAGGCCGCAATTTCCATTCGGATCACGATACTGGGAAGCACGGACTCCGCCTATGGGAGGAGCCAGCGCGATTATTGGCGTAGCCTCAGTTTAGAACATGTGAAGTTGAAATGGTATGAAACCGAACTGGTGGAGCAGGCGGAGTATGATGAAGTTCTGGCGCATGCCCATTTTATTTTCCATCCATCGGTCAGAGAATCGGTGCTGGAAGACGGCGCCAAAGAAATATATGGCCTCACGATCAGTTCCGGCGTATTTTCCGATGCCATCCGGCATGCCAAACCCATGATCATACCATCATTTCTTTCTATTGACCCTCTTTTTGATAGTTGTTGCTTACAATATCAGCAAGCAGGCGACCTGCTGCCTTTTTTTCGGATGATGCGGGATGATCCTGCATCGTACGGGAGTTGGAAGGAAGCTGCGTTGAAAATGGCCGAACAGTTTACCGTGGAACGCATCCGGCAACATAATCCCGACCTGTTTGGCACTCCTAATAATGCCGCCTCACCTGCTTAAGCTGAAGGAAATTGCGGCGGTTCAGGTAATAATGAATAAGCAAAACGATAATAGGCAGGAAGCTGACAATCTTCAGCAATAAAAATCCCGTGAGCGTGGCCCAGATATAGAAAAGCGATAGCACCACGCCTCCCTTAAAGATCCGCCAGTCCGACAGCGGGGTCACTACTTCAAAATTGAAATAGCCCGGTCCATCGAAATGCAATTGCCTTGGCCGGGAATAATGAAACCCATCGGTCAGTACCACTTCAGGATTTTCTTCTTCCAACGCCACCACCACGGGTTGGTTCCAGGGAAGTAGATAAATATCGCGGTTATTCACCACCACCCGCACATTCAGAAAACTCAGAATGGCCTGGTGCTTAAGACGAAAAATGATATAATAGCGGGAACTGGGCAATCATTTGAGTGCGCGGATGATTTCAATAAAGTCGCCTGCCTGGAGTGAGGCCCCGCCCACCAGTCCGCCATCCACATCAGGACAGCCGAATAGTTCTTTGGCATTATTGGCTTTTACGCTTCCTCCGTAAAGAATGGGAACCTCATTAGCAATGTCGCTACCATATTGTCCGGCAATTACAGAACGTAAATAGGCATGAATTTCTTGTGCCTGCTCAGTACTGGCTGTTTTGCCCGTGCCGATGGCCCAGATGGGCTCGTATGCGATAACAAGGGTTTTGAATTTTTCAGCCGGTAAGTGAAACAGTGATTCCCGCAATTGGGTAGCCACATAATCATTTTGAGTGCCGGCTTCACGAATGTCCAACGGTTCACCGCAGCAAAAAATGGGGGTGATATAGTTATCGAGGCAAATATTGACTTTCTCCGCCAGCATGGCATTATTCTCGCCAAAGTATTCGCGCCGCTCACTATGACCGATAATACAGAAAGGCACGCCCATAGAATGAAGCATTTCCGCCGACACTTCGCCGGTATAGGCGCCGGATGCTTTATGATGGCAGTTTTGAGCGGCTACGGAGAAATTCTTCTCATTTTCCACTTCGCTTCGTGCCATCAAAAGGTAGGGATAGGGCACCGCAAAAACCGAATGTTGATGCTCTGCCAGTTTGATGCCCGCGCCCAGGATATCGTCTAAAAGCTTTTCGCCCTGTTGAAAACTCAAATTCATCTTCCAGTTGGCTGCGGCTATCTGTTTGCGCATAGTTGATTTCCGTTTTTCGTATTAGTAGATCGGATTATTCAGAGATGGTCAAAGATATGGCGCAGCATCTTTTTTTCCGGCTCTGTAAGGGTCTGATTTTTTAGTTTTTTCCAGCCTTCTATATCATGCAGGGCCTTTTTCCATTCGTATCGCGTTAGCCCATCGCTCCCCCATGAAAAATGGGGAATATAGCGAGGCGTAAGGCCCGTTCCAAATACGTGACACCCCACACCCACAACCGTACCGGTATTGATCGACGTATTGATGGCGGTACGCGAATAATCGCCCATCAGCACCCCGCATTTCAGTCCAGCTTCCAACTCACCTTCAGTGGTCCATATGCGAACGGGGCCTGTATTATTTTTAAGGTTTGAGTTGGTTGTGCCGGCCCCCAGGTTACACCATTCACCTATTACAGAGTCGCCCAGGTAACCATCGTGTGCTTTGTTGCTATATCCCATCATCATCGCGTTCTTGATTTCACCAGCGGCTATGCAGCCCGGGCCAATGGTGCTGGCCCCATATATCTTTGCCCCCATTTTTACACAGGCATTATCGCCCAGCGCGAAAGGCCCGCGAATAAGGCTTCCTTCCATCACTTCCGCATTGTGGCCGATATAAATGGGACCCGTTGATGCATTGAGGCTGGCATGGTACAGCTTCGCACCTTTTTCAATGAATATTTCTTCCCTTCCCAAAACGGTGCAGCTTTTGGGCACGGGTTGCGATTTCCGCTTTTTGGTGAGTAATACAAAGTCCTGGCGAATGGCCCAATCGTTGAGCTGGAAAATATCCCAGGGGCGGAGTAATTGCCGCAAAGCCCCTTCATAAGGAACCGCCCTCTTCACCCGTACCTGGTGCCTGCCCTTCACCTCATTGCTGCTAATGCGATACACGATGCCGGAACTGCCTGCGGCCGACAAAAATTCACCGGGCTGCAGTTTCTTAACCGCACGAACCAAAGCCGGATCGGGCAATAAATTGCCGTGAATCATGTAGCAGTCACCCTCCTTTACGCAGTCGGCTATATAGCGGGCACGATCCTGGTCCTTGTAATCATCTTCCTTACGATCGAAGGAGGGCAGGCCCAGCATTTTCTCCCATTTTTCACGAATGGTCAGGATACCCACCCGGATATCCTGAATCTGCCGGGTAAGCGTAAAGGGATAAAGACTCTCCGGCTGGCAAAATTCCTCGGTAAATAAAATGGAGTGCATGGCAGTTGGAAGTTAAGAAAGGTTTTACGTATTACGTATTACGTTGTACGTTTTTCGTTTGAGTTTAAGGTTGAGGATGTAACGCCCTTGAACAAGTTGACTTTAAATACTATAATCATTTCATCTGCGTATATCCGCGGAAAAATCTGCGAAAATCTGCGGGAAATCTTTCCCGAACTCTGACACTGTTCAAAGAGCTGAAGTATTTCCCGCAGATTTTCGCAGATTTTTCCGCAGATCAGCGCAGATTTTTTTCTCAAATCAGTTCTAAACTTCAACCCCTGCACAATCTAAACCCAAAACGTAATACGTATTACGTACAACGTATAACGTAAAAAAAACGACCCCCTGAGGAATCAGGAGGTCTTAAAGTATAGCCATGAAAAACAAAACTCTTAGCTCTCGCTCAGAGTCATGCTTAAAACTAAGTAATTATTTTTTCTTCTCGTATTTCTTCTTGAATTTGTCGATACGGCCTGCAGTATCTACCAGTACGTTCTTACCTGTGAAGAAGGGGTGAGATGTACTGGATATCTCGAGTTTCACCAGCGGATACTCATTGCCATCTTCCCATTGAATGGTTTCTTTAGTAGCAGCAGTGGAGCGGCTCAGAAAAGCATAACCATTACTCATGTCCTTAAAAACGACCAGCCGGTACGATTCAGGATGGATACCTTTTTTCATAATTTCCTGATTTTGAAGGTTGTACGGATTTTGCCGTACAGTTATTAGTAAAATTTAAGTGGGCAAAGGTAGGGGAAAAGGGGGAAAAGGGAAAAGAATTTTTTACGTATTACGTAGTACGTTTTACGTAGTACGTTCTTGGGTTTAAAGTTTAGGGTTTAAGGTTTAATTTTCAACTTATTCTTTTTCAGTTGATAAAATGGGAAAAGATCCACATTCTATTTCTATCTCTGAACGCCAAACATGATCGTTACCCAACTTTGTACCCTAAACCTAAATACGTACTACGTATTACGTCTCTTATTAAACCCTAAACTTTAAACCCTAAACCAAAAAACGTACTACGTAAAACGTACTACGTACAACGTCTCTTCACGATCGCATATTCTCATACTGCAACGGCACCCCCAGCTCCCAGGTTTTCGAGGCCTGGATCACGGCTTGCAGGTCATCAATCTTCTTGCCCGTTACTCTTACAATATCGTC
This sequence comes from Terrimonas ferruginea, assembly GCA_044463125.1. Lineage (GTDB taxonomy): Bacteria > Bacteroidota > Bacteroidia > Chitinophagales > Chitinophagaceae > CAYMZZ01. The sequence goes on along the minus strand of JBIQMS010000005.1, from coordinate 85,942 downwards.
CATAATACTTGCCTGCACTTTCAGGCCCGATTCCTTTATCTGCTTCACAATCTTCTTCGCATCCTCTTGCTTCAGTCCGTTGCGGACCTGCACATCCTTTTTCCAGAATTTACCCGATTGGGCCCCTTCTTTCGAGAGATCAAATGCCTCAGGGGCTATGCCCTGCTTATGTGCCCGGCTAACCAGTACATCCAGCAACTGGCGCATCTTCATGTCATCGTCCGTTTCAAGGTGGATATTGAACTCCTTTTTGTTCAGTTCAATCACCACATGACTACCCTTGAAATCAAAGCGATTGCTGATTTCCTTATTGGTAACGTTCACGGCATTGTCTAATGCCTGGGCGTCTACTTTGCTGACAAAATCGAATGAAGGCATTTTTTGTAAGTTTTACGTTGTACGTTTTACGTAGTACGTTTCAAGATATAAACTTCTGGAAATATAGAGGAAAGATAAACAAGTTTTTATTTAGAGCCTATACGTCGTGCATTTCGTCAAAAGCCAATCCATCCACAGCTTCAACCACCTCTCTCATCACGTAATACGTACTACGTACTACGTAATACGTAAAAAAAGCCCCGCCTGGAAAGGCAGGGCGACGTTCACAAGAGAAAGACTAAAACGTTATACGTATTACGTTTTACGTTTTACGTAATACCTATTGAGAAAATTAAAGAGGTTAAAGGTTAAACCTTAAACTCTAAACCCTAAACCTTAAACCCCAAACGTACTACGTAATACGTACTACGTAAAACGTACTACGTACTACGTAATACGTAAACCGTCCTCACCCCTGCCCCACTCTATTCAATTCCTCCTGTGCCGCACTGTTTCTTCTGCGGGGCGGTGGATTCTGTTGTCCGTTTTTACCAAATCGATAGGTGAAGCTCACGGTTATTTGCCGGTTATCCCAGCGGTTGGCTACGCGGGAGTCGACCAGGTTATATTGGGTTTTGCCTTTGTAGCGCTGCAACCAGAGCGGATCGCGGAGGTTGAAGCGCAAAGTGCCCTTTCCCTTCAGCACCGTCTTTTGCGCGCCGGCACTGATTACATACATCGGTTCATTGATGCTCAACTGATCCACCGACCGGGCACGGTAAAAACCGCTTAGCTCGGCGGTGAAGCCCTGCTTAATGGTAAAGGTCTGCGTCATGTTGATCATGAATGATGTGTAAGCAATATCCAGGGGCTCGTTCTCATAAACCCCTTTGTACCGGTTATTGAAAACATTGGCAAACAAATTCAGATTCCACCATTTCGTAAGTGGCAATGGCGCCGTTATCGCCAGTCCGATATTGCGAAACTTCGCCACATTCTCCGATGTCAGAAACAATATCTGGTCTTCAGGGCGAACAATATTGGCGATAACATCATTGGTATGCGTATAATTAATAGTACTGATCAGTTTGCCCTGGAAAGAATGGGTCAGTTCAAAATTATGGGTAAACTGCGGGGTCAGGAAGGGATTTCCTTTTCTGTACGAAAGTGAATCCAGGAAATAGATAAAGGGGTTCAGGTCCTGGTAATTCGGCCGCAGTATGCGCCGGCTATAGGCCACCGTGAGCTGATTTTTCTTATCCAACTCATAGCTAAGGAACACACTGGGAAAAAGGTTGGTAAAGTTTCGGCGGAAACTGGAATCGTTAGTCACCTGGTAACCTTCCGACAGGGTATTCTCCAAACGCAAACCTCCCTGGAACGACCATTTACCTACCTGGTGGTTGCCATTGAGATATGCGGCCAGTATATTTTCCTTATACTGAAAATGATTGGATCTCGCATCCGGAATCCATTTATCCACCACCCAACGATTGTAATCTACCACATTGTCGTTGGAAACATAGCTTCCTTTAACGCCCGCTTCCATTCGTCCTCCCTTCCGGAACGGGTGCACATAATCCGCCTTGAAAGAATATATATCAATCTGGCTGGGCAAATGACCACTCAACAAAAGCGGAATGCCGGTTTCCTGGCCATTTCCGTCATAAAATCGAGTAGACAGATCCATCCGCGAAAGATTGTCATAAGTAATAAAATCAAAATCGCTGGTAAGTTCCCTGCCTGTTGTATCAAATACGTGCCGATAATTGAAATTGGCGCTAAGGTTTCGAAACCGGATCTTGTTGTCGGTCAGGGAAACCATTTGCGAATTCACCACCCGGTTTTCATCCGAAGTACTGGTGATGGTAGTGGGGCTCGGAAATCCATTGAACTGAAAACCACTCACCGCTACGCCAAAACTGTTCTTTTTGTCGGCGAAGTAATCCAGACCCAGTTTCAGGTTATGGTTGTTGTTACCAAATTTGAATTGGGTTAGCACGTCTACAAACCCGGTCGTTTCTTTGGCGTCATTCATCACGCGGCGGTTGATTTCCAACTGGCTTCTGCCCCGCATGAAGTTGGGGTTATAATTGCCATAGAAATTGATCTTATTCCGACGATAATTAAAGTTGATACTATTCTGCGATTTGGGTGTCACGTATAAATTGCCATTGGCTTCAAAATAGCCAGTGGTTACGCCCAGCATCACCGACCCGTTGAATCCGCCCTTCTGCCCCTTCTTGGTCTTGATGTTGATGATTCCGGAATTACCAGCCGCATCATACTTCGAAGAGGGATTTGTCATGATCTCAATCTGATCAAGCGAGCTGGCCGGTAGATTACGGAGCAGATTGGCCAGGTCGGTTGGCGATAAGAAAGTTTGTTTTCCATCCATCATCACAATCACGCCGGCTTTTCCACGAAGGCTGATGGCACCATCATTATTGACCATAATACCGGGTGATTTTTCCAAGACTTCAAGGGCAGTTGCACCTGCATTGGTGGGCGAAGCTTCCACATTCACGATGGTGCGGTCGATTTTGGTTTCAATAAAGGGTCGCTTGGCCACTACCGTTACAGCCGACATATCTTTGGCAAGCGCGGTCATACTCAGCTCCGGAATTTCCTGGACCGGACTTGCCGCCGAAAGAGCTACAGGTCCTTTTGTAACCGACTCCATTCCCACCATAGTGAATTGCAGCAGATAATTGCCGGAATTGATTTGAAGAAATTCGTAGCGCCCCTGCTTGTCGGTGATGGCCAGTTTTACCAGCGATGAGTCGGCTGCCTTCAAAAGTGAAACCGTTACGTTGGCCAAATCCTGTCCATCCCCATTTCGCACCCGGCCTTTCATGCTGCCGGTTGCCATTTGCGCGGATACCGAAGCCTGCAACAACATGAAAACAATTGCCAGGAGCCAAAATCGTCGCTTAGCTAAACGCAAAGAGACTGTTTTGTATGGAGGAACCTGGTAGCAGGTTTCCGGGAGCGCAGCGGCTCCGGTTGCAAACTGTTTTTTCATGGCCAGTGTATTGAGAGAAAATTCAAAGCAAACATCCAAAGGATTTTCGCGATGACCGGCACTAATATGACCATTTTCGTAGAATACTTGTTGAAGGGCGAAATTCCATGGCCGATACACAAGCGGCAAGTTGGGAGAAAGGGGTGGCGGAAAATTACAGAGACGTTTTACGTTGTACGTTTTACGTAGTACGTTTTTTGAGAGTTTAGGGTTTAGGGTTTAAAGTGCATAATCTCACCATTAAACTTTAAACTCTAAACCCTAAACCCAACGTAATACGTAAAACGTAAAACGTATAACGTACTACGTCTCTCACGACTTCACCCTGCTCGCTTCATCCGACGCGCTGCTGCTGCGGCGACGCTCGGGCTTAATGTTCGTCTTTCCAAACCTGTACGTAAAGGTTATATTGAACTGTCTTGAGTCACGGCGGCTGTGAATGTCCACGTCCACATCGCTATACCTTGCATAGCCACTAAACTTCTGCGTGAAGAAGATATCGCGGATACCCAATTTCACGGTGCCTTTTTTCTGCAAAACCTGCTTGGAGATACCGGCATTTACAGCACCCATGCTGTAGGCAACAAGTATGCCTTCCAGCCCACGGCTGCGATACCAGCCACTCAGTTCAGCATTCCATCCCTTTCCCAGGTTGAAACTGTTGTTCACATTCAACATCATGGAAGTAAAGTTCAGTTTTACAGGATCGTTTTGATACAATCCCTCGTAGCGGTTATGGAAAACATTCACATAAATATTGCTGTTCCACCATTTGGCAACCGGGATATTAGCCATCACCGCTATTCCGTATTGGCGCATGGTGCTGAAATTCTCACGGGTTTGATAGGTTTCATTCTTCTCTGTATTCTGCTTCAGCAACTCAGTGATGATATCATTGGTTTGCGTATAGTTCAGTGTTGTTGTCAGGAAACGCTTGAACGTATGCCCCAATTCGAAATTATGCGTAAACTGGGGCTGCAGGTATGGATTACCCTGACCATAAGTGAGCGAATCGAGGAAGAAAATAAAGGGGTTCAGGTCATCATAGTCGGGGCGGGTAAGCCTGCGGCTATAGCTGAAATTCCATTGATGGTTGTCGCTGGCCTTATAGCTCAAACCCAGGTTGGGGAACAGGTTGGTGTAGTTGCGGCGAAACACGGAGTCATTGCTCAACTGGTGACCTCTTGCAACAGTATTTTCGAGGCGCAGACCCATGTTCAGCTCCCATTGCTTGAACGAGCGCGAGAAGATGGCATACGCTGCATTAATATTCTCCTTATATACAAAATGATTACTCCGGCTATCAACCACCCAATCGGCCCCACTGTTGCGCAGATAGGTAACCTGGTTATCGGTTTCCACATAGCTCGATTTGAGTCCCGCTTCCATTTTCCATCCGCTGCGAAAGGGATGCACATAGTCCACCTTACCGCTATAGATATTGATCAGTGAAGGAATTACACCGCGCAGTAAGGCGTCCTCGCCCACTTTCACGTCGTTATGATCGCGGCTCTCGGTGGTCAGCAGGCTGTTGCTCCGGTTATCGTAGCGCAGATAGTCGATATCAGTAGTGAACTCGCGACCGGTGGAGTCAAAAGTATGCTTGTAGTTAAAATTAGTCGTCAGGTTCTTCGACTTGCGGTTATTTTCGGAGAATGTCCAGAGCTTAGACTGGATATTTCCCTGTGCGTCGCGGATATTGGTATAGCTGTAAGGCGCTTCATCGTTGTTGTTGAAACCATAGTTGACCACGATACCTGCCACATCCTTTTTGCTGAAATAGTAGTCGGTACCCAGCTTGAAATTATGGTATTGTCCATTGAAATAGGGACGCGAGAACTGATCGATTTTGCGCGCGAGTACGCCATTGTTGTCGTACATATTCCGGTTAATGTCCAGGTTGTTGAAGCCCTCGTATTTACCGCCATTATAGCCTCCAAAAATATTGAGCTTATTGTTGCGGTAGTTAAGGTTTACCCCACCATTGAAACGGGGATATTTACCCTGGTTATAACCTGCATTGGCATTGCCATTCATACCGCGAACCAGTCCCTTTTTGGTTTTGATATTGATGATGCCCGAATTTCCTGCCGCGTCATATTTGGCGGGAGGATTCGTCATTACTTCAATCTGTTCAAGCTGATTGCTCGCCATATTACGGAGAAGCGCTGCAAGGTCGGCACCACTCAGGTAGGTAGGTTTTCCATCAACGAGGATCAATACACCCTGCTTGCCTTTCACACTGATATTACCGTCGTTGTCGACAGAAACACCAGGTGATTTTTCCAATAATTCTAGGGCATTCAAACCGGCGTTGGTTTGCGAAGCATCAACGTTAATGACCATTTTGCCCGCTTTTTGCTCAATCATGGGCTTGCGGGAGGTAACCACCACGCCTGCGATGGCTTTGGCAGCGGGTACCAGTTCCAGTTGCTTTACAGTAACCTGCTCACCAGCAGCAGTGATTGCTATCAGCTCAGAATAGGCAGTTTCATGGCCAACAGCCGTTACCATTACCCGGTATTCTCCGGCGGCAATGGTTTCAAAAGCATATTGACCATCCTTGTCGGCCATACCAATCTTGGCAAGACTGGAATCTTTGGCGAAAATCAGTTGTATGGTAGCGGATGAAATGGTCTTGGTAGTACCATCCACCACTTTACCGGAAATCCTTCCTTTGCCGCTTTGGGCATTTGCCATAAACACGCAAGTCAGCAGCGTGATAACCAGGAAGGTAAAATTCTTTCTCATTTTAAATATTTTACAGTATTCGGAATCGACTTACAGAACCTTAGACGCAGCAGGCAGGATCTGGTTACAGGAAATTTTTGATTAGGGGTGAATGGTTGTGGGAAGGGATGAGTGGAGGGAGGTTTTACGTTTTACGTTTTACGTAGTACGTTATACGTTGGTTTAGGGTTTAGAGTTTAGGGTTTAAGGTTTATGCATTAGGTCCATCAATGAAGTAGGCTCTTTTCTCTTTTCGCTGACCAAGACCTTTCGCACTTCTCACTCCTACTCACTACTCACTACTTACTACTTACTACTTACTACTCCCTTAAACCTTAAACTTTAAACCCTAAACCAACGTACAACGTAAAACGTACTACGTAATACATATAACTTATCTTCCCACCCTATTCAACTCATCATCCGCACTGCCTTTCTTCCGCTGTCCTCCGTTGCCATTCATTTTGCCTTTGCTGAAGCGCCAGCTAAATGTGATGCCTACGGCGCGGCTGTCGTTGATGTTGTAGAATTGTAGGTCCACATCGCCATAGCGGCTGGTACCTTTATAGTTTCCCATTGCGAAGATGTCGCGCACATTCAGGCGGATACTCGCTTTGTTTTTCAGGATCTGCTTGCTGATCCCTGCATTCACCATACCGATCTGGCGAATGGCGATTACACCCTGCAGGGATTTGGTGCGGTAGAAGCCACTCAACTCAGCCGCCCAGCCTTTGTTCAGTTTAAACTGATGTTGCATCTGGATGGCCAGGGCCGGTTGATCGAGGGAAACAGCCACATTGTTCACCACGCCTTCGAAATGGTTGAAAATACCATTCACGAATACATTGCTGCTCCACCATTTGTTGAGCTGACGAAATGCGCTCACTGAAATACCCACCTGCTGCATTTTGGCGATATTATCCTTCATGATATAGGTTTCGTTTGTCGCCTCATTCTGCTCAAACACCTGCTGAATGATATCATCTGTCTGCGTATAGTTCAGGGTGGTGTTCAGGAATCCCTTGTAATTGTGCGTCAACTCAATGTTGTGCGCGAACTGGGGACTCAGGTCAGGGTTACCCTGCTGGAATGTGTAGCGATCCAGGAAATTAATGAAGGGATTCAGGTCCTGATAATTCGGACGGTTCACCCTCCTGCCATAGTTCAATACAAACTGGTGTGTTTCGCTGGCTTTGTATTGCAGGTAAAAAGTGGGAAACAGTTGCGTGTAGTTGCGCTTGAACCGGCGATCCGATGCCTCGAACCTGTTCTCCACATTATCGTACTCATACCCTTTCGAAACGCCTTTAGCGATGGTATTCTCCATGCGAAGACCCAACTGCGCATTCCACTTTTTACCCAGCGGGCGGCTATAGTTCACATAGGCCGCGTTGATATTTTCCTTATACACAAAATGGTTAGTACGCGCGCTATCCAGATCTCTTTGTCCGCCAATAAGGTTTTCATAAACCGCGTTGTTGTCGGTTTCAACATAACTGCTCTTCAAGCCAGCTTCAAATCGTGCACCGTTTTTCAGGGGCAAAGTATAGTCAAGCTTGCCACTATAGATATAGATATCCTGGGGCAGGCTACCCAGCAGGGTGTCCGGTGTTTGCATGGGTATATTGTTCTTATCGAAATAGGCGGTATAAAGCGGTTGCAGGTTGGTGGAACGGTATTGGATATAATCAAAATCGCCCGACAGTTCCTGGCCCGAAGAATCGAGTACGGTACGGAAGTTTGCGTTGAGGCTGTAGTTTTTCCATTTCTCTTCATTGCCCGTACTTGCCTTTGTATGGCTCAGGGTATCTTTTCCGGGAGAATAAATGTAAGACGGCGTGCGGCTGTCCCACTGCGAAGGATTATAAAACCCGCTACCCACGAGGCCGATGGTTGTTTTCTTGCTCACATAAAAATCGGCACCCAGTTTTCCGCTCACGTAATGGTTTTGATTTTCCATGGCCGAAACCTGCTCGAAACGTGAACTGATCTGGCCCGTATTGGGATCGCGGAAAACCCTTGAAATTTCCAGATCCTGGCCAAAATGGTTACGGTTATAGTTAAGATTCGTAAACAGGTTTACTTTACCCGTACGATAGTTCATGTTGAAAGCCTCGTTGAAGCGGGCGTAGCGACCTTGCGTATAACCCGTGGTAAAGGAACCACTATATCCCACCTGTTTTGTTTTCTTGGTGCGGATATTGATGACACCGGAGTTGCCGGCGGCATCATATTTGGCGGGAGGATTGGTCATGATCTCAATCTGATCAAGCTGGCTACCATTCATGCTGCGCAGCAGGTTGGCCAGGTCGGCGCCGCTCAGGTAACTGGGTCGGCCATCAATATATACCACTACTCCATCCTTACCCTTCAGGCTGATATTGCCGTCTTTGTCAACCGCCACACCCGGCGCTTTTTCCAATACCTCCAAAGCGCTATTACCGGCGTTGGTAATGGATGCTTCCACATTTACCACGGTCCGGTCAATTTTCTGTTCAATCAGTGGTCGGCGGGCGGTAACGGTTACTGCACCCAGGGCTTTGGAAGCCTGCTGAAGGGTGATGGCCGTTATTTGCTTACGCGATGCTGCTGAAAGCTCCAGGTTTTTCTCCACATGGGGCTCATAGCCAATGGCAGTTACTTCAATAAAATAAGTACCCGCCTGGATGCCTTCTACCAAAAAACGACCTTGTTTATCGGTCAAACCCATCTTCACCAGGGCAGAATCGGCAGCGCGATAGAGGGAAACGGTGGCTGCTTCCAGGGATTGGCCATCGGCTTTTTTCACCGAACCTTCCAGGGAAGCGCCGTTTCCGACATTCTGCGCAAAAATGCCAATGCTTAATACATTGACTATCAGTGTGAGGATAAACTTTCTCATGATTGTGGTTTTATCAGTACCTGTTTTTGATCATTACAGTTCAAAAGTAGGTACTTTGCATTGCATAGTTCATTGTTTTATATCGAACGGCAAATTGTCGTGATAAATGGAAAGAACTCGCAATCGCTTTAAAAGGCCAAAGCTACCGGCCCCGGATGCCGCTGGCAAGCGGAATTGGGTGAATTGGGGATTTTGGTTAGTGGGATGTAGGGCGTGAGGCGGGGAGAAACGTGAATCGTGAATCGTGAGGCGTGAGGCGGGGAGAAACGTGAATGGTGAATCGTGAATCGTGAGGCGTGAGTCGTGAGTGGGGAGGCAGTGGCGGGTTAAGGGCCGGGAAGCGGGGATATGAAATTAGATTGGAGAAAAATCTGCGCCAATCTGCGTGAAATCAAATTCACAAATAAGCAAATTCACAAATTTCCCTCACGGCTTTCTGCCTCACAAATCAAACGTCGCCTTGATCTGCTCATAATAAGTTCTCCCTGAAGTAATGCGAGTGGCTGCTTTGTCTTCCATCACAAAAAGATAGCGCCCATTGAAGTGGCGGTGCATTTCGCGTATCCTTTCTTTATTGATGATATAAGACTTTTGGATGCGAAAGAAATTTTCGGGCAGCTTTTCTTCCAGCACCGACAAAGTTTGATCGGTCAGGAATTTTTGTCCATCTGTACTATGTACATACACATATTTATCTTCTGCTTCCAGGTAAGTGATCTGCTCAAAGCGCACCAGTGTTATGCGATCGCCCGTGCGAATGGGCAGGGCTGTGGCCTTAGGCGGCGCTTTCAGTTGGCTGATTATTTCCTGTAAACCGGACAGATTCAAGTCCTGGTTAAGGCGCCCAAAGCGCTGCAGCTTCTGGATGCTTAGCTCGAGCCTGTCTTCGCGTATAGGTTTGAGAAGATAATCCACCGAAAAGTTTTCAAATGCCTTGATCGCATACTGCTCATAGGCCGTGGTGAATATTACGTTGGGCTTATGTTCCAACCGCTCCAACACTTCGAAACCGGTGAGGTCGGGCATTTGAATATCCAGAAACAATAAGTCAGGCTTCAATGCCTCAATCTGTCGCAAGGCTTCCTGTCCGGTTCCCGCCTCCCCTATTACTTCCACGGTGTCGGCATGTTCCTGCAGCAGACTTTTCATCAGGCGCCGTGCGGCGGGTTCGTCGTCAATAACCAGGGCTTTATAGCGTGGGTTCATGCTTCATCAATTTAAAGATGTCGATTTCCACCCTTTTGCAGGGTGTATTGCTAAACCGGATCTCATATTGTCCGGGAAAAAGTAAGTCCAGTTTATCAAATACGCTCTTCACGCCATAGCCAGGTACCAGTTCATCGGGAAAAGCTGGTCCATTGTCGGCTACAACAATACGTATTCCGTTCTCGAGCTCAGCAACCTTTATCACGATTTCCGTCATTTGGCCCGTAACTTTCAGACCATGCTTCACCGCGTTCTCGGCCAGGGGCTGCAACAAAAAACGGGGAACCAGGTAATGCCTTGGATTATCAGCCAGTTCCACCCGGTAATTGAGCTGGTCCTCAAAACGAATTTTTTCAATTTGCAAATACACTTCCGTCATCTCCAGCTCGTCTTTCACCGTAGAAAAATTATTCTGGCTGTAGTTGATGCTGTAGCGAAATAAATCGGCGAGGGCGATGGTCATTTTCCGGGCTTTGCGTCCATCTGTAACCGCCAGGTCTGCAATCGAATTCAGGGCATTGTAGAGAAAGTGCGGGTTAACCTTTGAATGCAGGGCATCCAGCTCCGCTTTTGTTTTCAATACGGTGAGCCTTGCCACTTCCAGTTCCTTTTCGTTGAGTTTACGCTTTCGGTCGAGGTCTACATAGTTCACCGCCGTATAGATAAGACCTGTGGCCAGTGAGTTATAAAACGCAAAGATCAGGGTCATTCGAAGGTCCTTGAAGGCGAAATCATTCCCTACATAATGGACCAGCGTATAGATAATGAGTGCCCCGATAATAATGCTTAGTATGATGACCAGGTGATGCGGCACAAAAGGGAGCGAATTCACCCCGGGTATCATCCTTATTACCCAAACGAAATTGAATACAAATAGAATGATAAGTACTGATTGCCACATCTGGGTCAAAAATGCCTGAAACCACCCCTGTTGCATGGCTTTCATGTAGATCTCGGAAGAAACGAGCGACATGGAAAACATAAAGCAGCAACCCACCAGCAGTACGGCCATATTCTTGCGCAACCAGACATTACGAACCCGCAGGAATAGCCGGTTAAATTTTGAAAGCAGATAAATAGCCAGCGCCAGCGAGAGTGTGGCACTTACTATTATCAACACCTGAGCCATTGGTTCCATGGACAATTATTATCCCTGCAATTTATTGAATGACTGTTGATAATAGGTCTTTTTGCTTCGTAAACTACCGCAATTCAGGCGTGAACTGTTTATCTTGCAGGCAAAGCCATTTTTTTAATGATTGATTATCGTTCCGATACCGTTACCCGGCCCACGGATGGGATGCGGGCCGCCATGCAGGCTGCACCTCTTGGCGATGATGTTTTTGGGGAAGATCCGAGTATTAACGCGCTGGAAGAAAAAGCCGCAAAGCTTTTTGGCATGGAGGCGGCCCTGTTTTGCCCCTCGGGTACCATGACCAACCAGATAGCCATTAAAGTGCATACCCAGCCGGGGGACGAAGTTATTTGCGACGAGTCTTCCCATATTTATCAATACGAAGGAGGAGGTATCGCCTTCAATGCCGGCGCATCGGTACGATTACTGCATGGCGACCGCGGCCGGATTACGGCCAGCCAGGTATTGGCGGCTATCAATCCCGATGATGTGCACAAGCCCGTTAGCCGACTGGTAAGCCTGGAAAATACCTGCAACCGGGGTGGCGGAGCCTGTTATGATTTCGTAGAAGTGCTTCAGATACGCGAAGTATGTCGGCAACATGGCCTTGGTTTTCATCTCGATGGCGCGCGATTATGGAATGCACTGGTCGCTAAGAATGAAAACCCGAAGCAATATGGCGAAGCCTTCGACTCCATTTCCGTTTGCCTGAGCAAGAGCCTGGGATGTCCGGTAGGTAGCCTGCTTCTGGGCACGGAAGCGTTTATCCGCAAAGCCCGGCGCATCCGCAAGGTTTTTGGCGGCGGTATGCGGCAGGCCGGTATGCTGGCGGCCGCGGGTATCTATGCGCTGGATCATCATATCGACAGGTTGGCCATTGACCATCAGCATGCCCATCAGCTGGCAGAAGGGCTGGCTGGTAAATCTTTCACGGAATTTGTGTTGCCTGTGGAAACCAATATTGTGATTTTTGAATTGAAACCCGGTATCCCGGCACCCCAACTGGTAGCCCAAATGAAGGAGAAGGGCGTTCTGGCTTATGCCATAGCCCCCAACCGCATCAGGCTGGTGGTTCATCTCGACATTAGCCCGGCCATGATTGATGCTACCCTTCGTATATTCGAATCCCTTTAAACCTTATTATGTTTCCTTCCATCAACCCCACCCAAACCGAAGCCTGGCAATTATTAAAAGAAGAGCAGGCCGTAATGCAAGCCATTCCGGTGAAAGCGCTTTTTGAAAAAGATGCGGACCGGTTCAACCGCTTCAGCATTCAAATGAATGACCTGCTTTTTGATTATAGCAAGAACAGGATCAGCGCGCATACGCTTCAACTGCTCTTACAACTGGCCAACGAATGTAAACTGGAACTGGCCCGAAAGGCGCTTTTTGCCGGCGAGCTGATCAACCAAACGGAGAAAAGGGCGGTGTTGCACACAGCATTGCGGCATTTCGGAAAAGAGGAAGTGCGCACGGGCGGAGAAGATATTATTCCGGAGGTAAGAAAGGTGCAGCGTAAGATGAAGAAGTTTTGCCAGGCCATTCACGATGGCACGCACAGGGGTTATTCCGGAAAGAGAATTCGCTACGTCGTGAATATTGGCATTGGCGGAAGCGACCTCGGGCCACTGATGGTAACGGAAGCGTTGAAGCCATACCAGGATAAGGGTATCGAAACCTGGTTTGTTTCCAATGTGGATGGCACCCATATAGCCGAAACCCTGAAAAAGATAGATCCGGAGCGCACGCTCTTTCTCATCGCTTCCAAAACCTTCACTACGCAGGAAACCATGACCAACGCCCATACAGCGCGGCAATGGTTCCTGAAAAAGGCAAAGAACGAAGCCCATATCGCCAAACATTTTGTGGCCCTTAGCACCAATCAAAAGGAAGTGGTGAAGTTTGGGATTGATAAGAAAAATATGTTTGAGTTCTGGGACTGGGTGGGTGGACGCTATTCACTTTGGAGCGCCATTGGTCTTTCTATTGCGCTCAGCATCGGTTATGATCGTTTTGAAGAATTACTGAAGGGTGCCCATGCGAGTGACCGACATTTCAGGGAGCAGCCATTCGATCAAAATATTCCCGTCATCATGGCCCTGCTAGGTATATGGTACGGCAACTTTTTTGGGTCACAATCCGAAGCCATTCTTCCCTACGACCAGTATATGCACCGATTTGCCGCCTATTTTCAGCAGGGCAATATGGAAAGCAATGGTAAGTCGGTAGACCGAAACGGAATGCCCGTGGCATACGCCACCGGCCCGGTGATCTGGGGCGAGCCCGGTACGAATGGCCAGCATGCTTTTTATCAGTTGATACACCAGGGCACCCCCATGATACCCTGCGATTTTATAGCGCCCGCCATTTCGCATAATCCCATTGCTGATCATCATGTGAAATTATTAGCCAATTTCTTTGCGCAAACCGAAGCGCTGATGAATGGAAAAACGCTGGAAGAAGCCCGCCAGGAATTGACGGCACAAGGGCATTCCCCATCGGAAGTAGATAAGTTGGCTCCGTATAAAGTATTTGAAGGCAATAAGCCCAGCAATTCATTTCTACTCAAAAAAATCACGCCGTTTACTTTGGGACAATTGATCGCCCTCTATGAACACAAGATATTTGTGCAGGGCGTTATCTGGAATATTTTCAGCTTCGATCAATGGGGCGTTGAACTCGGCAAGCAACTGGCCGGAAAAGTATTGCCCGAACTGCAATCACCTGATACCATAAGTTCACATGATGGCAGTACGAATGGGTTGATTAATCAGTGGAAAAAATGGAGGACGTAATACGTAGTACGTTTTACGTAATACGTATTTGGGTTTAGGGTTTAGAGTTTAGGGGTTAAAGTTTAATGTGAATTGACTGCAGGCGCTGGTATTCTCATAAAATCTTCAGAGTTGCGTTCGTTGCGGATTCTTGGCGTTCGTTGCGGTATGTCTTCCCGATTTGAAGAATCTTCGTGTTTAAAAGAGAACTCAACGCAACGAACGCAACGATAGCACTACAGTACATTATTCTTGACCTATCTCAACCTTAAACTTTAAACCCTAAACCCTAAACAAAAAAAAACGTATTACGTAATACGTACAACGTATAACGTAAAAAAAGTCCCCCGACACCCGGAGGACTTTTGAAAAATATCTTACAAAGAGAATATTACCACTTATCCACTTCTTCACTGGCGCCGTTATCGGCCTGCTCATTGGTAGAAGTAACGCTGGCCGTGCTGGGTGTGGGCGCCACAATGGGACTTTCAACAGGATTGTTGTTGTTTTCGCCACCACCATTTTCGCCTTCTGCATCATTGTATTCATCATGGTTGAATGCGTCGAAGTCAAAATCGGGCATCAGCTCCGTTTTTACGTAATCAACAGCCTCATTCAACGCTTTGATAAATTTGTTGAAATCTTCTTTGTACAAGAATACCTTGTGCCGGTCATACCCGTTATCATCGAAGCGCTTGCGGCTTTCGGTGATGGTGAGGTAATAATCGTTGCCGCGGGTCGCTCTCACGTCAAAGAAGTAAGTCCTTCTTTTTCCAGCACGAATTCTTTTACTGTAGATACTCTCCATTTTCTTGTCGTTGTTCTCGTACGCCACGTTCGTAATTTTTACAGATTATTAAATAGCTTAAAGTTTAGCGATTTACAAATATAGAGATGTTTTTGAAACAGCCAAATCGGGCATATTTTTTTGGTTTTCCGAGGCAAATTCTGTCATGAAAGCCATGAAATCAAACATGTTTGGCTTGCTTCCCATGGTTTTGAGGGTATTAGGCCTGCCTTCGCTCATTCCCTTTCACCCGTTTCCTGCTGTCGCCGGTAAAGGCTGGCATAATAGCCATCCTGCGCGAGCAGGCTGGCATGCGTGCCATGTTCCACTATTTTTCCCTGGTCGAGCACGATGATCTGATCAAAATCCATCAGCGCGAAAATCCGGTGAGTGATAAAAATGGCCGTCTTATCCTCCATGTAATCGCGCAAATTGCCCATGATCTCTTTTTCTGTCCTTGCATCCACCGCGCTCAGGCAATCATCGAATATCAGCAGTTCAGGTTGCCTTACCAATGCCCGGGCTATGGAAATCCGTTGTTTTTGCCCTCCACTGAGCGTTACCCCCCTTTCGCCTATGGCGGTTTCATAGCCCTGATCAAAGCCAATGATATCTTCGTGTACACAGGCGAGGCGTGCCGCTTCTTCTACCTGCTCCCGGCTGACCTTATCGAGGCCAAAAGCGATATTGTTGCGCACAGTATCGCTGAAAAGAAATACATCCTGCGGTACATAGCTCAGGGCTTCCCGCATCCGGATCAGGTCCATCTGCCGCAGATCTTTGCCATCAATTTCAATAGCGCCCGCATCGGGATCAAACATGCGCAGCATCAGTTGCGCCAGCGTG
Source organism: Terrimonas ferruginea (assembly GCA_044463125.1). GTDB lineage: Bacteria > Bacteroidota > Bacteroidia > Chitinophagales > Chitinophagaceae > CAYMZZ01. The sequence goes on along the minus strand of JBIQMS010000005.1, from coordinate 70,240 downwards.
GTTTTGCCGCTGCCCGTTCGCCCCACTACCGCTACTTTCTGGCCTTTCTTAATGCGCAGGTTGAACTGGGCGAGGGCACGAATTCCTGTATCTGGATAACGGAATGCAATGTCGCGGAAGCATATTTCCTCCTTAAACTGAAAATCGCGGGCAGCGGGCGGATTCTGAATGGCGGGCTCCGTACTCAGGAATGCATTGATCCTTTTTTGCGACGCAGCCGCCCGCTGAATCATGCTGGCGGTTAAACCAATAGCGCTAACGGGAAAGGTGAGCATGTTTACATACATCACAAACTCCACAATGGTATCGAGCCCGATCCTGGCAGGGTCCTGAATATGATAGAGACCACCAATCATGATGGTGAGCAGGGTACTGATGCCAATCAACAGGGTGATGGAAGGAAAATAAAAGGCTTCCACCTTTGCGAGGCCAATAGCGGATTGCCGGTAATTTTCGCTGTTGCGGGCGAAAAATCCCAGCATGGCTTTTTCCTGAACAAAAGATTTGATAACGCGTATGCCCGCATAGCTTTCCTGTGCGTTGGTCGTTAAGTCGCTTAATGCTTCCTGTATCTTTTCGCTTTTCTGGTGAATGGTAGTATTTACATAATAGATTGCCACAGCCAGTATCGGCAGCGGCAACAGGGCGTAGAGCGTGAGCATGGGATCGCGCATCAGCATAAAATACACGGCCAGCGAAATCACCGCTACCAGGTTGGCCAGGTACATGATGGCCGGCCCCGTAAACATCCGCACGCGGCTCACATCCTCTGCGATACGATTCATCAGGTCGCCCGTGCTGTTGCGTTTGTAGAAAGCGAGGTCCAGTTTCTGGTAATGCCGGTAAATTTCATTTTTCTGATCATACTCTATATGCCGGCTCATCACGATAATGGTTTGCCGCATCAGGAACAGAAAAAAGCCGCGCAACAAAGCGAGGAAAAGAATGGTGAGCCCGCAGATGGCCACCACTTTTTCCCAGGAAAAAGAGGAGGATGCCAGCCATGCGGTGAATTTACGCACCATCACGTCATAGCCGGCTGTATTATTCTCTCTCGGGATATAGCCGGGAAGGTTCAGGCTCCGCTGTACAAAATCGATCACATAACCCGTTATCTGCGGCGCCAGCACAGTGAAATAGTTGGACAAAACCACGAATAATAACCCTACCGACAGCCTTATTCGGTACTTCCAGAAATATTTGTAGACAGCACGTAAATGCTTCATTGATTCGTTGATTCGTTGATTTGTTGAAAAGTTTAGGGTTTAGAGTTTAAGGTTTAAGGAAAGAGTTTTGAGAATCCTGATTAGATCCAAATATTATCCGTCTCTCTTCGTTTCTCACCATTCAAACACTAAACTTTAAACTTTAAACCCTAAACTCAAAACCTACATCTTCATTCTCCACAGCTCATGCTCTTCCCTCGCTTTCGCCAGTCTCCTTTTTAGTTTTTTGACTACTCTTTTATTGTCGTCTGCGACATTCGTTTTTTCTGCCGGATCTTTACCAAGGTCGTAAAGTTCCAGTGGCCCTTTTGGTGAATGCCTAATGGCCTTCCATTTGCCCCAACGAATGGCCTGCTCGCTGCTTTTGTTTTCATGAAATTCCCAGTAAAGATAGCGGGGTGCGCCGCCAAATAATACTTTGTGAAGTTGTAGTGCCGGCAGCAGGCTGATCCCCTCCGATTTTATTTTTTTGAAATCCTCCACATCTGCAATATCGGCCATCGTGGGAAGCCAGTCCTGGAATCCACTGATCGTTCCGTTTACATGACCAGCCATGATTCGGCTTGGCCAAACGGCTATCAGTGGCACCCTGATCCCGCCCTCATACAAATCCCGCTTTATCCCCCTTAAGCCGCCACTGCTTTGAAAAAAATCAGGCTCAGCTCCCCCTTCGCGGGCGGGACCATTATCGCTGGTGAATATAACGAGCGTGTTTTCCAGTAAATCATTATCCCGCAAATAGCGCATCAGTTCGCCTACCGATTGGTCGATATGGGTTACACTGGCGGCATAGGCCGCATTTGGAAACTCCTGTGGCCCATAAGGACCTGAATAATCGGCGGGCATTGGATCCCGCTGCCTGGGTCGGAAGGGCTTCTCCTCAAATTTCCCCTTATAGCTTTTGAAAATGGAATCATCTGGCACCCGCAATTCGGCATGGGGTGTACTGTAAGCGAGGTATAGGAAAAAAGGCGCGGATTTAGACCTTTCGATAAACTGAATCGCTTCCTGCGTAAACAAATGCGTGCTGTAGGCTCCTTCTTTTCCATTACGATTGGCGTCTATCGCAATTTTTTCGCCGTTGCGAAACAGATGATCCGGGAACTGAAAATGAGCGTGCCCCTGGTTGAGGTAACCATAGCTATAGTCAAAACCCTGCAGCCTGGGCTCTCCGCTGGTACCCTGAACGCCCAAGCCCCATTTGCCTACCAGACCAGTTTGATATCCCTGTGCTTTGAGCAGTTCAGCGAGGGTCAGGTCTTCGTCGCGTAAGGCATAACCGGCACCAAATCCCTGCGGCCCCTTCTCATAGTTGCCCCGCACCCGCGCGTGTCCGGGATCGCGGCCCGTCATCAATACAGCCCGCGATGGGGCACATACCGGCGAACCGGCATAGTGCTGGGTAAAGCGCATACCCATCTGTGCCATTGAATCGAGATGCGGCGTGCGAATCTGTTGTTGTCCATAGCAACCGAGATCTCCATAACCCAAATCATCCGCAAGGATAAAAACAATATTCGGCCTTCCCACCCGCTGCGCAGGGCATAAATAAGCAAAGGAGAGAATAAAGAGTAAAGAAAATAATGATCGTTTCAATTCCGAATGATTAATAGAGAAAGTCAAAGGTAAGCATGAATGCTTAAGGTTTAGGGTTTAGAGTTTATTGCCGTGACTATAAAAAGTAATCTTTGCACCTTAAACATCAAACTTTAAACTTTAAACATTAAACTCTAAACCCAACGCAAAACGTACTACGTAAAACGTATTACGTAGTACGTCTCCTCACCCTCTTCTCCACCTCCACTCCCAACAATACCAGCATCGAGCTGCCAAGGCATACCAGCAATTGCTCTGCCGTTAGCGGCTGGGTTTTTAAGAGCTGATTGCCTATGGGTGTATAGATCACCGCGAATTGCAGCGCAAACGTAAGCAGCACGGTAAACAGTAGCGGAAGATTGGAGAAAAGATCGCGGCTGAATATGGATTGCCTTTCGCTCTTGATGGCCATAATATGCCCCAGTTGCGCAAACGACAAGGATGCGAATACCATGGTCTGCCAGGCTTCATGTCCATGGTAAATAGCCCAGCCTTGCAAGCCCAGCACCACACCCGCCATCAGTATGCCTACCCAGGCAATATGATAGCCGATGCCATCAGCAAAAAGACTTTCATTGGCCTTGCGCGGCGGCCGTTGCATGATATCTTTCTCCGCCTTTTCGCCGGCGAGTGCGAGTCCGGGCAGGCCATCCGTTACAAGATTCACCCAAAGGATATGCACCGGCAATAGCGGAATGGGCAGGCCCAGCATGGGTGCCAGCACCATGATCCATATTTCCGCGCTGTTGCATGTCATAATGTATTTGATGAACTTGCGGATATTATCATAAATACGTCTTCCTTCTTTCACCGCCCGCACGATGGTGGCGAAATTGTCATCCAGCAAAATCATGTGGGCCGATTCCTTGCTCACATCCGTGCCGGTAATGCCCATGGCCACGCCTATATTCGCGGCTTTCAGGGAAGGGGCGTCGTTAACGCCATCACCCGTCATCGACACAAAATAATTGCGCGCTTGTAGCGCTTTCACAATCCGCAGTTTTTGGTCGGGCGATACGCGTGCATATACACGGATATGATCCACTTTATCGAAAAACACTTCATCATCCATCGCCTGCAGTTCCCGACCCGAAATCGCCATATCCTTGGGACCCAGTATCCCCAGTTCTTTCGCGATGGCAGAAGCCGTAGCCAGGTGGTCGCCGGTAATCATTACGGTATGGATTCCCGCTGCCTTACATTCCGCTATAGAATCCTTCACTTCTTCGCGTGGCGGGTCAATCATGCCGGCGATGCCGGCCAGTTTCAAGCCCCGCTCAGCCTCTTCGTAAGAGAAAGTTGCGGGCAAGCGATCCAGTATCTTATAAGCGAAAGCCATCACCCGGATACCATTGCGTGCCCATTCATCGGCCTTTTCCTGCCAGCTTTCCGCCGAAGCCGTATCATCCAGCGCATCTGTAATGGATTCCATAGCGCCTTTCGACACAATCAGGATTCGTCCATTCATTTCGTGCGCGGTAGTCATCATTTTCCGGTCGCTATCGAAAGGTATCTCTTCCACCCTTTTGAGTTGTTTGCGCAAGCGCCGGATTTCATCCACCGAATGCTGCTCCACAAAAAACTCCGACAAGGCAATTTCGGTGGGATCGCCCAGGAGTTCGTTGTTCTCCGATTTGGTTACATCATTATTCAGCGCGAGTGCGATGGCAAAAGCATCGTATTGTTCATACAGGGGTTCCGGGGAAACGCTTTCGCTTTGTACCACCCGCATCCGGTTGATGGTGAGCGTTCCGGTTTTGTCGGAACAGATAAAATTCACCGAGCCCAGGGTTTCTACCGCGGGCAACTTGCGCACCAGCGCATTTTTTCGCACGAGCCTGCGTGCACCCATCGAAAGGCAGACGGTAATGAGCGCGGGCAATGCCTCCGGAATGGCAGCTACGGCCAGTGATATTGCCAGCAACAACATGGTATAAGCCGGCTCACCTCGCAGGATACCAGCCACAAAGAGCACGGCGCAGATCAGCAACACCAGGTAGCTGAGCTTGCGGCTGAAATCGGCCATACGCTTTTGCAGGGGCGTTACCGATTCTTTTTGCTGGAGCATGCTGGCGATTCGGCCAATCTCCGTGTGCATACCGGTGGCCACCACCAATCCCCTGGCGCGACCATTGGTAACCAGGGTGCTTTTGTAGCCCATGTTGAGCTGGTCGCCCAGCGGCAGGTCAGCCTCCTTTATTTCCCCGCTCAGTTTATCCACCGGCACCGATTCACCCGTGAGCGCCGATTCGTTTACACGGAGACTGTGGATTTCAACAAAGCGCAGATCGGCGGGTATGATATTGCCCGCTTCCAGCAATACCAGGTCGCCCTGTACCAGTTGAGAGGAATCAATAGTTTGAATCCTTCCATCGCGCATCACCTGGGTTTGCAGGGCGGCCATTTTCTTGAGGGCTTCCATCGACTTTTCCGCGCGGTATTCCTGCACAAAGCCCACAACGGCATTCAATACCACGATCACCAGGATGATTATCGTATCAGAAAGATCACCTACAATGCCTGAAATGATGGCGGCTGCCATCAGCACCAGAATCATGAAGTCTTTGAATTGGGAAAAGAAGATAATGATGGGCGATTTGCGGGCTTTTTCGAGCAATTCGTTGGGCCCATCACGCAGGCGTCTTTCAGTGGCCTCCACTTGCGAAAGACCCTTTGTACCCGATTGGGCCTTTTCAAAACTATTCGCCACCGAAAGGGTATGCCAGTTCATGCAGAAAATTTAGGTATGATTATTCAGTAGACCGGGTATCCCAACAAGGGATCCATCTCAGGGAGGCATTCGTTTCGTAGTTGTGGATTTAGTGATATAAATCCGAATAACCGAATTTATAGCATTCGTGGCAAAGGGCAAAAGCGGAACGGCGAATGGCCAAATCGGCCAATAAACGAATAGAAATAAAGTCATTGGCTTTTTGCCAATTAGGCCGATGCCCTTATTTTTGCGCCGGAGAGATGGCAGAGTGGTCGATTGCGGCGGTCTTGAAAACCGTTGAGGGTAACACCTCCGGGGGTTCGAATCCCTCTCTCTCCGCAAAAATCCCTGATAACCTGGCGGTTATCAGGGATTTTTCTTTGGGGCTAATGGCAGTTTCTTCGAAGAACCCACCCCTTGCTCCACTTTTTTTGAGTTCCTTACTCATCCAACCTGATCGCTTTTCTACGAAAACCCTGGTTTAACCAAAGCAGGCCTTTAATAACCAGGAAGGTCAATCTGGCAAAAGCCCGGCGCTTCTACATTTTCCAAAAAAAACTCCCTCTGCCTGTTCACCTTCTGATACACTCCCTGATTTATACTGGTACAACCCTTTTCTTCCACTCAAAACCATCATTTAATGCAACGCACTAATTCTTTTAAAAAAGCGCTCGTGCCGCTAATATTGTTCGTGGCCGGTGCGCTCCTGTTCAGCTACGGCTGGTTTTTCGGCGGTTCGCCCGATCTGAAAGTAAAAATCAAACCCGCCAGCTACATTATGCCCGCCGCTTATAAGGTATATTCCAATCCTGATGTGTTGGGCGGCAGATACAATTTGTTCAAGGCCATAATTGAAAACGATGGTGATAAGATGGCTGAAGACCTTAAAGTGGAATACCGTATTCCGAAGTATATAGACGAATGGACTGAGGCTATAACCTCGCCGCATGTTTTGCCTGGTCAACAGATTGTAGCCATGGGGTATCCCTCCTTTGACCAGAAGATCACAGAAAAAAACAGTCAGTCGAAAGAAAAAGCGGAGCTGCGTATTTCCTGGGGTCCCTCGGGCAATCGCAAAGAAATCAAAGAGTCATTCACTTTTACCATGATGGCAGCAGACGATTTTGCATACACTGATATGCCGGCATCGGAGATTGCCAGCTATGCAGATATTATGCAGAATAATCCGCTCTCCGTATGCTTTATTACGGCAGAAGATCCGGTGGTGCGGTATTATACAGGTAAAATACAGGAGAAAATTCTAAAGGGTGAAACAGCCGGCGTTACCCGTACTGCAGAAGAAGGCGTACGCTTTTTGAAAGGAATTTACGAAGCTACCCTTCGATCTGGAATGGTGTACAGCAGTACGCAGTGCGTGCCTTCCAATACGGGTGATATACAGACTATCGTTCAACGCGTGCGTTTGCCCCGCGAAGTGCTACGCAACAACACAGGTCTTTGTATAGAACTGAGTTTTCTATATGCCAGTGTTATGCGCAATGCGGGTATGGATCCGGTGGTATTTTATATTCCGGGTCACGCCTATCCAGGTTTCAAATTAAACGGGCAGTACTATGCGATAGAAGCCACAGCTATTGGCGGCGCCGGCCTTGGCGGTTCCAAATCGGCGGACGAAGCGATGCAACAGGGCATGAAGCAACTGGAGGAGTTTTTCCAGCGCTTGCAAATGGGCGATGACCGCTACTATATCGTAGATGTAACGGAAGAACTGCAACGCGGTGTGCAACCCATGGAACTGAAGGAAGACAATTTCACGAACCAAAAAATAGATGAGCTGGCGGCAAAATGGGACGGCGGCGGACAAAACTTCGCTTTTCAACCCAATCCGGGCATGGATGCAAACAATCCCGGTGGCGGTAATCGCAATCCAGGCGGAGGTAACAATCCAGGTGGTGGTGGTAACAATCCGGGCGGTGGCGGTAATGCAGGTTTTGTCAACTACAGCGGCAATATCAGCTTCTCTTACCCCCGAGGATCGGAAGTGGTAAGGAACCCCTGGCCCAATCTGCCGATGCTTACTACGGTCATCCGTTGCCCCAATCAGGCGGCCACTGCGGAAGTGTATAATTTCCCAAATGCACAATCCATTCAGCAGGCTATGGAAGAACTACGCATGTTGCTAAATGGAAACGGTATAGAAGTCGCTTACCAGCAAGCCGGAAACATGAATGGCTACACTTTGCTAAGCGGATATTCCGCCGCTGCAGGCCAACAGTATCCATGGATCGGCGGAATGCGCGTTCGCAATGGACGGGTAGAAGGCTTACTCGTAGCCGTTCAGAATAATCAACAATTAGCTCAACAAATTCTTTCATCACTGAGATAACACTCACTTCAACTATTTCAATTATGAAAAATATTATCACAATCGTCCTCCTCTGTAGTTGCATCTTTGTCAGATTCTCATCAGCGTTTGGACAGCAGCAACAGGATCCTACCGGACTTAACCAGGAACTGGATTTTCATATCGATAAACTGGGCGATGCCAATTTGGAATTGCGCATGAAAATGACGGCCGCCCAATGGCAGGCATTTAAAGCAAGTGCAGTGGCCAAGAATCCTGGCATTTTCAAAAGAGATATGGAACGGCAGATGTCGTCAATAATTCTGGAAGACCTGAAAACAGAACTGGATGAAGATACGCGCACGTCGACAACCAAAATCAAAGCGCGCGGCATGGCGCAATACAAAGGCGATGGGAAATGGGAAGTGAAAATGGACATGAAGAATCCGAATGTGACAAAGGTTTCCGATAATTGCTACCTGCTCACGGGCAACCTGGTATCGGGCGGAGTGCTGATCCAGCAGTTGCAGAAAATATTCCTGCCCGATGACGCCAGCGATATCAAGCAGGATACGGACACTTTCGGCAATGCCATCATAACCTATGAAATGAATACGGAACCCTCAAAATTTAATATCCCTACGATTGTAGGTATCATACTGATGCTTGGCGCCATCGGAACATATTTCATGCGTCAAACCTCTGTGAGCAGGAGGTAGTAGTCGGGCCAACTTGCAACGAGGCGGCGCAGGATAATTTGGATTTTTCATTATCTTCCAAATTAAATTGACCAAATCGTTGCAAGTATTAACCGGCTGGCCCGCCACCCATCCTGAGGAAACGTTCAAACAATTATTTGCGGAAAATTTTTCGTGGTTGCTCAGGTATGTCCAACAGAATTCAGGTAATGCTTCTGATGCGGAAGATATTTTTCAGGAGAGCCTGTTTGCCGCCTGGGTCAATTTAAAGGAGGGTCGGTTTACGGGCAACAAGGATCAGTTTAATGCCTATTTCCGTAGAATATGCCAAAACAAATGGATTAACCAATTGAACTCCGCACATCGTAAAAAGACCAGCTACCGCGATGATTTTAACGGCATAGAGCCTCCGGCGGAAGAAAGCATTGCAGATGGGCAGTCGAACGAAGAATCCATTTTGCTTCGCAAATGTTTTGAGTACCTGGGGGAAAAATGCAAGAATGTGCTGGGACTGTTTTACTATAAGCAACAACCGATGTCGAAGATTGCTGAACTCACCGGCGATACCGAAGACAGTATCAAAACAATAAAATACAGGTGTATGCAGCGATTGCGCAAACTATACCTGGAAAAACAGTCAAATGGCTGAATATAGAAAAGATATTGACCAGGAAAACTTCGAGCGCATCGAAGCCTATCTTGCCGGGCGCATGGATGCTACCGAGCGGACATCGTTTGAGATGGAGATGGCGGAGCAGGAATGGTTGCGCGATGAAGTGGGCCTGCAGCGCAAACTATTGGCCACAGTAGAGGCCGGTGCATACTTCGCATCTAACCCTTTTGCGCAACAGGCAAAGGTTCGGCCCATGCTTCGTAGGCGGAGAATCTGGTATATGGCTGCTGCCATATTGCTAATCGTTAGTAGCGCAGGCCTGGTCATCTGGCAGCAAACACGCGAGAAGGATTTATTCGCCCAATATTTTCAAAGTGATCCCGGACTACCCGTAGTGATGAGCAGCTCCGATGCATACGATTTTTACGATGGCATGGTGAGCTATAAGGAAGGACAGTTTCAGGATGCCATAGTAAAATGGGAATCACTGGGCGACGAGCAGGGATATACCGACACGCTGCAATACTATGTTGGCATGGCGGAAATTCAAATTTCAAAATATGCGGAGGCCTCTTCCCGTTTGCAAATAGTAGCAGAAAATAATAAAAGCGCTTTTCGCGACCAGGCTACCTGGTACCTGGCACTCGTATATATCAAGCTTGGTGATAAAGCCAGCGCCGCCCGATGGTTGAAAACAATTCCCGGATATGAGCAGGCCGATGAGCTGCTTGCAGAGCTGGGTATGCAACCAACACCCTAAATAATCCTACATGCAGCGCTTAGCTATTTTCTTAGCCCTGACCATCTTTTCACAATCCCTGTTTGCGCAGCCTGGCAGCTATGCAAAAGCGGTGAAAGCCTACCAGGCACAAAAGAAAGACAGCGCATGGCAATACATTCAACAGGCCATCGATCATTTTCAGCTAACAAGGCAAACTGATAGCCTGGTATTTGCTTATACCCAAAAAGCAAATATGGCCTGGTATGAAGTAAGTGTTAACCGTGGCCTCGCCATTATCGACAGTGCATTGGCCCTTGTACCGCGACTTCCGCATGAAAGCATAGCCGCGGTTGCGGCCCTGAATCAAAAGGCTCAGATACTGGTGAATAATTCTGCAGCCCGGGAGGGTAAAAAATATTTTGATAAGGCATTGAAACGTATCCCCTTCAATGCTGCTGCCAACGACACCTATGCCAAATTATATACGAATATCGCCTGGATGCACCTGGTGTTGCAGGAACTCGACCAGGGAATGGTGTATGGAGAAAAGGCGCGCAGTATGATTGAGACGATGCATGGAAAAGATGAACAAATGCTGATCAGCGTTTTTCAAACACTGATGTACCTGGCGCACGACGCAGGGCGACTGGATGAAGCTGAGAAATACGCACTGGATATGCAGCGCCTGGTGAACAAGCACCTTCCACCGCTGCATACCAGCCGCGCACTTTCGCACAATGATTTGGGTACGCTATACGAAACCATGTACAGAACGGATGAAGCATTGCATCATCGCCAGCAAATGGTAATCCTCACGCAGGAAGCGTACCGGAAAAACGGCAATCCTCATCTGCTGTCAATTGGCTTCAACAATATGGGAAAATTGTATGAAGCCATTGGCGAATGGCAGCTTGCCAATGAATATTATGAAAAAGCGCTCCATCTGCATACGTTGAACTATGGGCCGGATGGAATTGGCCTGGTTCGCCCACTCGCGCACCTTGCCAACCTGAAACGATTGGTGGGTGATTTTGAATCGGCCGACAGCCTGTTCAGGCGTGCTCTTCATATTCAAAAGCAAAAGGAACCCAACGATAAACTGAATCTCGCATATGTGGAAACGCTATATGGCGATCTCTTTTACGACCGGCAACAATATGCTGAAGCCGCCCGCTACTATGAACGTGCTTTGCCCAACCAGGAAAGCAGCGTGTTGACAGCGGAGGCTACCCGCAGTACATTGGGACAAGCCTACACCAAACTGAACCGCTTCGCCGAAGGCCTGGCCCTGATGCAACAGAGCCTGCGTATGTATCGCCAAAGCTACCACTCCGGACACATTTCCATTGCAGGTCAGTTCAACAAGATGAGTATGGCCTGGCTCGAAAAAGGAGAACCTGAGACAGCCATGCAGTATTCAGACAGCACTTTTCTTGAATTGCTGCAACTACCAAAACTTCCTGATGGCAACTGGATGGACAGGTTGCCTTATAATCATTTTATTATACAATACATTCAACAACGAACAGGCATCGAGGCGGCCTTATACAAAAAAAACAAAAACAGCGCTCACCTTCGCCGCATTCACCAAATAGCGGAAAATTATAGTAACTACCTGGAAAAAATACTGCCTGCTCTTAGAACACAAGCCTCGCTGATTCAACTGGCCTCCAGGCACAAGTATATATTTGATGCAGCCGTGGAAGCCTGCTGGCAAATGCATGAACTGGAAAAAAAGACAGCATGGCTCGAAAAGGCTTTCGCATTTAGTGAAACAAGCAAGAGCCTACTGCTTCGGTTGGCCTCTAATAATGTGATGATAGATAATGCTGGAAATGCTCAGGATGCCGAAACAAAGGAAGACCTGGGATGGCGTAAACGAATCAGCCAGCTCAATGCACAATATCTCGACGAAGACCGCAACAATGATTCGCTCCTAACACTGCTCACAACTACCATAGAATCCTACTATCGTTTTCAGGAAGAGCAACTGAAATTAAATACGTCGGCAGCCCGACTCAAATACAGGATGCGATCAGCTTCTATTGATGAAATCAGGAACCATTTGTTGAAAAATGGAGAAACCATGCTTCAGTACACCGTTACCAACGAAGCGGTATTCTTGTTTATCCTTAATAAAAAACATTTCCGGGTACAGCGCATGCACCGCAATGTGCTGACCGATGTGGCAGCTTTAAGAAATCTTTACAACCTGTCGCCTGAAAATTTTGCAAAGCCCGCATTCCGGCTATACAGTCAACTGATTGCACCAGCAAAGGATCTCCTGCTTACGAAAAAATTGCTCATTGTTCCCGATGATGAATTGTATTACCTGAATTTTGAAGTGCTAATCAGTTCAGGAACGAACAAAGGTTTTGAATCAATGCCTTACCTGGTAAAGCAATTTGAAATTTCTACACTGCTTTCTGCAACCAGCGCTTTGCACTATAGCCATGCAATGCAGCAGCAGAAGGGCAAAGCCCTGCTGATTACTCCGGTATTTACTGATGAAATGAAAGCTGCTTATCGTAAGAAAATAGCCAATGATTTATTGGCCGACCAGCAATACCTCATGCTGATACGCCAGCCTTTCACACTCAATGCCGCAGAGCAAATAAGCCGCTACATCAATACCGATCTTTTGAGCGGCCAGGCGGCACTGGAGAGCAGCTTTAAGCGGCGTGCGGGGGATTACAACATACTTCATCTGGGTACGCATGCCGAGATCAACAATGCATCACCGGCGCTCTCCCGCTTTTTCCTGGCCAAGCCTACTGGCGATGATTCAGCCACGGAGGAAGATGGCTACCTGCATGCTTATGAAATTTACGGAATGAATTTACGTGCCAATCTCGCAGTGCTCAACGCATGCGAAACAGGAACGGGTCAATGGCGCGAAGGCGAGGGCGTTATTTCACTGGCGCATAGCTTCATGTACGCAGGTTGTCCTTCCGTTGTAATGAGTTTATGGAAAGTAGATGAAAAGACCAGCGCGGAAGTGGTTACCCTTTTTTACAAAAATCTCTCGAAAGGGATGTCGAAAAGCGAAGCGCTGCAACAAGCAAAGATTGATTATCTCCAAAATGCCCCTTCCAATCTTGCGCATCCTTATTTCTGGGCAGGGATGACCCTGGTAGGCGATAGCCAGCCGGTGGTGCCTTCCAGCAACCGTTGGAGATGGATAGCGCTCATTGCTGGCGGGCTACTACTGATAGCTTTCATGTTTCGACGGTTTGTCTTTCGTGCATAATTATCAATAACTTCATCCTATGAAAGCCTTCACAAAATACAAATACGGAGGACCTGAAGTATTACAAATGGAGGATGTGGAGAAACCTCCGATAAAGGAGGGGCATATTCTGGTTAAAGTATATGCCAATTCAGCTAATCCGGCTGACTGGCATATACTGAGAGGAAAACCTTTTTTTGCACGCTTCAGCTTTGGGTTATTCAAGCCAAAACACAAGATCCCCGGAGCGGACTTTGCCGGCCTGGTAACGGAGATTGGAAAAAATGTATCCCGGTTCAAAGTGGGTGATCGGGTGTTTGGTGAAACGCTAATGGGTGGTGCATTTGCTCAATATGTTTGCGTGCCGGAAAAACTGTGTGGGTTAATGCCTGCAGCAGCAGATTTCAGCCAAATGGCCAGTGTGCCGGTTGCAGGATTAACCGCTTTGCAGGGGCTCACAACACATGGGAAATTGCAAAAGGGAGAACGCGTATTGATCAATGGAGCTTCGGGTGGTGTCGGGCATTTTGCGGTGCAAATTGCCAAAGCCTATGGCGCCGAAGTGACGGCTGTATGCTCCAGCAAAAACGCAGATTTTGTAAAGGATCTTGGTGCTGACCATGTAATTGCCTACGATAAGGAAAACATTCACCAGCACAAAGGGAACTATGATCTGGTAATTGACGTAAACGGCAACCTGTATTTCAATGACTACAGGCGAATGGGGAAGCGTGGAGTGATGATTGGCTTCACCAGCATGGGGCATATGGTTTCGGTACTTTTTCGAAAAGCGTTTAGGAGGTTTCCCTTGATCCAGTTTACCGCTCAGGCCAATTCTGAAGATATGAATACTCTGGCTACCCTGATTTCGGATAATAAACTCATTCCGCAGATTGAAAAAGTTTATGGCTATGAAGATATTCCGGCTGCCATTCGCCATACTGAATCGATGCGTACGAGGGGCAAGGTTGTGATGGTTTGGGATCGATAGTTCTACGTTTCCCCGGCTTCCCGTAATTTTGTCCCCCCTTTTGGAGAGATGCCAGAGTGGTTGAATGGGACGGTCTCGAAAACCGTTTACTGGCTTGCCGGTACGAGGGTTCGAATCCCTCTCTCTCCGCCCATTTTGCCTTCCATTTGATCAAGATACACTAACTCAATGCGTTAGTGTATTCTTTTTTTAGTGCAATATTTCAAATTCACCTATTTCCCGCTAAGTCATTTGTTCAAATCCTTAATCACCACTGGGAGCGTTGTGTCTTCAAATCAAAAACAGTGCAATCGTCTTTCGCTAACTTTGCCGCCTATGTTCGAAGCCTTGCTACAAAACATTAGCAAAAAAATTGTGCTGACCAATGAAGAAACAGTACAATTAAAAACCTACTTCACGCCGAAAAAGCTCCGCAAGCGGCAGTACCTTTTGCAGGAAGGGGATGTGTGCAAAAGCCTGGCGTTTACCGAAGCGGGACTGTTGCGCCTTTACAGCGTCGACGACAAAGGCATCGAGCACATGCTGCAGTTTGCCGTTCAAGGCTGGTGGATTGTGGACATCTACAGCTTTCTCACTGGTGAACCTTCCCGGTTTAATATCGATGCGCTGGAAGACAGCGAACTGCTACTGCTTTCGCACGAAAATTTTGACGCCATGATGGCGGCTTTGCCGAAAATGGAACGCTATTTCCGAATCCTTTTTCAGAACAATATCATTGCCAAAGAGCGGCGGCTGGAAAGCGCCATCGCATCTGGCGCCGAAGAACGGTACCAACTATTCGAAGAAACTTACCCCGACTTTGTACAACGCATTCCACTGAACCTCATCGCCTCTTACCTGGGCATCACGCCGGAGACTCTCAGTCGTATTCGCCGCAAGCTTTCCCGTAAAAATTAGCATCTTATCGCTTGACATTTGTCAAGCCTATTTCTTGCCTTTTCTCATTCGCCAGCGATGGTGCCTTGGGTAATTTTGCTTTGTAAAAAAGGAAAAACAGCATGCCTGCAAAACAAACCATCGCCGTAATTGGAGCCGCAAGTACAGAAGCAAGGGATCTGTTGGCATGGTTGCTGCCTACGGGACATCGCTTGCTTCTGATGGATGAAGCAGCGGAAAAGCTATCGGATCTCAAGCAACAATTGCAGCACATGGAACCCCAGAGTGAAACAGACATTCAGCCTTGTTGCCGGGAAGCCTGTTGGGAAGCCGATTACATTGTATTGACAAAATCGCAGTACACAAGGGTCGAGACGCTGCAAAAAATAAAGGATGTTGCCAGCACCAAGATCGTGGTCTGTCTGGGGCAGATCGAAGAGGAAAGCAAATCTAAAGTAGCTCAACACTTGCCCCTTTCCAAAATTGTGTACCTGCATATGCCAGAAGGAAGCTCGAAAATGCCGGTGATTTCTGGCGGGAACAAGATAGCGGTGGAAGCCATCCAAAATGTTTTCTTAAATAGTCAATAACAACCTAAAACAAAGAAAAAAATAAATATGTCGAAAGAGCAAGCTTTATTAACCCCTTACCAGTTGGGAAACCTGACCCTCAACAATCGTGTGGTGATGGCCCCCATGACCCGCAGCCGCTCCAACAATAAAGGCAACGTGGCTACTGCCATGACGGCTGAATATTATGCTCAGCGGGCCAGCGCCGGCCTCATTATTACCGAAGGCACGTACATCAGCCCCAAAGCCGTGGGCTTTGCAAATGTGCCCGCGATTTACACCGCCGCGCAAGTGGAAGGCTGGAAACTGGTCACCAATGCCGTGCACGAAAAGGGTGGAAAAATCTTTTCGCAACTTTGGCACGTTGGCCGTATGTCGCACCCCAACCTGCTCAACGGCGAATTGCCCCTCGCGCCATCCGCCATCAACCCGCAGGCACAAGCTTATACGCAGAATGGCTTTGAGGATACAGTAACACCGCAGGAAATGACGGTGGAAGACATTCGTGAGACCATACAGGATTTCAAAAAGAGCGCAGTCAATGCGCTGGAAGCCGGCTTCGACGGTGTGGAGCTACACGGTGCCAACGGCTACCTGTTGCACCAGTTTTTTGTAAGGGCCGCCAACCAACGCAACGATGCTTATGGTGGTTCTATTGAGAACCGGGCTCGCATCCTGTTTGAGCTGCTAAACGAGTTAAAGGAAGTGATCGACCTGGGCCGTGTGGGTATTCGTTTGAACCCTTCTTCACACAACTTGTTTGGAATGACCATCGATGAAAAAACCATTCCAACATTCGAATATATCGTTCGCAACCTGAATGATTATGACCTGGCGTATATCCACCTGACCGAACCCTTTGCACCGGTGGTTGATGTGCCCGGGGCCGTAACCGAAGTGGCTAAACATTTCCGCCCGATGTATAATGGTACACTCATCATCAACAAAGGGTTTACACAGGAAACAGGGAACAGGGTAATTGAAGATGGCAACGCCGACCTGGTAGCGTTTGGGGTACCGTTCATCTCCAATCCCGATTTGGTGGAGCGTTTCCGCAGTCGGGCGCCACTGGCCGAAGCCAATCGAAATACATTTTATACTACCGGTGCCCAAGGTTATATTGACTACCCTGCACTATCGGCATAAATCATTAATAACAGGATAGAAGCAGCCGGAATTGAATAGCAGAAAAAGCAAAAGAGAGAACAGGTGATTGAATGCTGCTTCTCCATTTAAAATAGGAACAAGAATGAAAATTGAAATTTGGAGCGATGCAGTCTGCCCGTTTTGCTATATTGGCAAACGCAGACTGGAAAAAGCCCTCGAAGGCTTTGTCGCAAAAGACAAGGTGCAGATCGAGTGGAAAAGTTTCCAACTGGACCCGGAACTCGACAACAGCGAAGGACTGAGTGTGCATGAATACCTGGGCAAGCGCAAAGGCGGCACCACCGCTGACGGCAAACGCATGAACGACAGCATAACCGCTATGGCAAAAGAAGTTGGACTGCACTACGATTTTGACCGGGCCATCCTCAACAATACCCTTTCGGCCCACCGTTTGCTGCATTTTGCCAAAGAAAAAGGCGTACAAAATGAATTGAAAGAACGATTGTTTAAGGCGTACTATACGGAAGGCAGAGACCTGGCAGACTACAACACGTTGGTGCAACTGGCCGCAGAGCTGGGATTAGATGCAGGAGAAGCTATGAGAATATTGGAGGAAAACCGATATGCCGATGCAGTGCGTGAGGATCAATACCAGGCTTTCCAGGTAGGTGTGCAGGGTGTGCCCTTCTTTGTTTTCAACAACAAGTACGCAGTGAGCGGCGCCCAATCGTCGGAGGTGTTTGCCCAGGTGTTGGAGAAAGTGTGGGAGGAAGAAAAGCCTGCCCTCATTGTTGAAAATGGCGAAGGCTTTTGCGATATCAACGGCAACTGCCAGTAAATAATTACGGATAACAAAAACAAAAAGGAGAAACGATGACAAAAGTACTTATGATACTCACTTCGCATAGCGAACTGGGAAACACCGGAAAGAAGACAGGATTCTGGATTGAAGAATTTGCCGCGCCCTATTTCACCCTGAAAGATGCCGGCGTCAACATCACCCTGGCTTCACCCAAAGGTGGGCAGCCGCCCATTGACCCCAAGAGCGCCGAACCGGATGCGCAAACTGACGCCACCCGTCGGTTTAACGATGACCAGGACCTGCAGGCACTCTTGGCGCAAACCAAAAAGCTCAGCGAGATGAATGCAGACGATTTCGATGCCGTGTTCTTTCCCGGTGGTCACGGTCCGCTATGGGATTTGACCACGGATCCTAACTCCATCCGCCTTATTGAACTGTTTTGGAAAAGCAAAAAGCCTGTGGCGGCCGTTTGCCATGCACCAGCCGTGCTGCTGAACGCTAAAAATGAAAACGGCGAACCGCTGGTCAAGGGTAAAAAAGTTACCGGATTTAGTAATACCGAAGAAGAAGCAGTACAACTGACCAGCGTGGTGCCTTTTCTGCTGGAAGATGAGCTTAAGAACAAAGGTGGGCAGTATTCCAAAAAAGAAGACTGGGCCTCCTATGTGGTCAAAGACGGCCAGTTGATTACGGGCCAAAACCCGGCCTCCTCGGAAGAAGCGGCGCACCAGTTGCTGCTATTGATGAAAAAATAAGCGGAACGGCCCGAAAGCAGACCTGTTGGAAAGCAGGCTTCTGTAATTTCGTTCATCGTATGCATCGTCCAAAAAATTCAGGCGGCAGGTTTTGCTTTCCGCAGGCATATAAAAAGAAAAACATTCAATATGGAAAATTTAAGTGGAAAAGTGGCACTGGTTACGGGTGCCGGTAAAGGAATTGGAAAAGCCATTGCGTTGGCACTGGCTACCGAAGGTGTGCACGTTGGCCTGATGGCCCGTACGGAAAAAGACGTAAAAGCGGTAGCTGAAGAAATTGGGAAAAAGGGTATCAGAGCTACTTATGCAACGGCCGATGTAAGCAAGCGGGAAGAAGTGGAAGCTGCAGTGGAAAAAATAAAAACGGAGTTAGGTCCCATTGATATCCTGTTGAACAATGCCGGCACCGCCACCTTTGGCAACTTTTTGGATCTGGAGCCCGAAGTATGGGAAAACCATTTCAGGGTGAATGTATTTGGCGTGTACTACGCTACCCGCGCTGTCCTGCCCCAAATGATTGAGCGAAAGACCGGTGATATCATCAATATTTCCTCCACGGCCGGCAAAGCTGGCAGTGCTGTCACCAGCGCCTATGCTTCGTCGAAGTTTGCGGTCTTTGGATTGAGTGAAAGCCTGATGCAGGAAGTGCGTAAGCACAACATACGTGTAACGGCCATGGCACCCAGCACCATCGTGACTGACCTGGCGAACAGTGCAAACCTCATCAAGGGCGACCCTGAACGGGTCATGCATCCAGAGGATTTTGCAGAGCTCATCGTCGCTCAGTTGAAGTTAAACCGGCGCATGATGGTGAAGGAGGTCAGCGTTTTTTCTACTAATCCCTAAAGTGAAAACTTCGATTGCTAAAAAAGTGAGAGGCCCCTGCAAGCAAAGCAGGGGCCTTTATTCATATAATCTGTCGAAAAGTTTGAATCTTCGGTTGAAAGGGTTCCGGTATCGCTGCCTCATCAAGCATATCCCGCATATCTATTTCGAAGGTCCGGCTGATTTGGGTGATGGGGACATCGTTCGCGCTACCTTCAAAGGGGTTTACGGAACTCTCGCCCACGCTGTCGAGGGTATGAAAGGCCCAGGTTACAAGGGCGGAAAAAGGAATATGGAACCAAATGGTATAACCTTCCAGGAACGTTCCGTCACCCAGTCTTTCAAACTCGCGCAACAAACCAAATGGCGCCATGAATACAAACAGGATCAACAGATACGTCGTGATGGATGAGAAATTTCTTGGATAGGGAAAATTCTTAATCCTTTCCGCCTTTCCCTGGCTATCAGTGAGCCGGATCAGGCATTGCTGCAATTGCGTCCATTGAAAATCATTGATCGCTTTTTGTTCCAGCAGCCTGGCCAGTTCCTCCGACTGCAAGGCCGTGAGTTGCGTGGCTTTATTTTTCTTGGTAAGGATATAATTGAGGTCTTCCTGCGAAAGATAAGGCACTAACTCCTTATCCAGCTGGCTTTCTCTTTCCGGAATGGTATAGTGATCTTTTTGAAACTCCAGGTTGCGATCTGTTTGCAGATTTTCCCAGGGGCGGGGCTCACGCAGTTGAAAAGCATGGCGGTAAGCCAGGCAAAGTGACGGTAAAACATTCTCTTTACCAGGCCGGCATGGCGGCCACCAGCATTGTCGCGCAAGGTATAGGCAAAGCTTCGGCTATCGTTGATGATGGCCCCATAGATCTGTCGCGCTTCCCATATCCGGTTGTAGCTTGCATTGTTCTTAAAGCCCACGATAAAGGCCACCGCCGTACCCAGTATAGCGATGGGTTGAAAAGGAAGTGCGATAAATCGGTATTCAAGCCAATACAGCAACGTAGGGATAGCCGCGATAAAAAGCATCCAATACAAATCCCTTCTTGTCCATTTAATAAATTCCAGTGGGGTATATCGCCGGCCCGTATGCATAAAAAAGTTTTTTTCTTGACCCGAATGTAGAAATTTACGGAAAATACCAAATTCTGAGCAAATGGTGGAGTCCTTCGCTTTTTACCTCGTGCTGGTTTTGATCATTCTGCTGCTGGTGATGCTGGCTGCAAGAATCAGGGTGGCCTATCCTGTGCTGTTGGTATTGGCCGGCTTGCTGATCAGTTTTGTTCCAGGTGTTCCCCTCATTGCTATTGAGCCGGAATTGATATTTCTGATTTTTCTCCCTCCCCTGCTCTATGATGCAGCCTGGGCCATTTCATGGCGCGAACTTTGGCGCTGGCGC
This sequence comes from Terrimonas ferruginea, assembly GCA_044463125.1. Lineage (GTDB taxonomy): Bacteria > Bacteroidota > Bacteroidia > Chitinophagales > Chitinophagaceae > CAYMZZ01. The sequence goes on along the minus strand of JBIQMS010000005.1, from coordinate 49,812 downwards.
CGGATTATTTTCAGCTTTGCCTTTATTGTGGTGTTCCTCACCGCTACATCGGTGGCCATTGTGGCCAACTCGCTCTTGCCAGGCTTCTCCCTGGCACTGGGGTTTCTGCTCGGCGGTATCGTTTCACCGCCGGATGCGGTAAGCGCCACGGCGATATTGAAATTTGTGAAAGTACCCAAAAGGCTTTCCTCAATACTGGAAGGTGAAGGCCTCCTGAATGATGCCTCATCACTCATCATATTCCGATTTGCATTGGTGGCGGTGGGCACGGGTCAATTTGTTTGGCAAAACTCTGCGTTGAGCTTTGTCTGGATGGTGCTCGCTGGCACGGCGGTTGGGTTATCGCTTGGATGGTTGTTCATGAAAATGCACAAATACCTGCCCACGGATGCGAGCATGGATATCGTACTCAGCATCGTTGCACCCTATGCGATGTACCTGGTAGCAGAAGAGCTCCATAGCTCCGGCATACTCGCCGTGGTAAGCGGCGGATTATTGCTTTCGTCGAAACGGCAGCTTTTCCTGTCCAGTAGCGCCAGGCTTAAGGGCGGTAATGTTTGGGAAAGTTTTGTATTTGTTCTTAACGGCTTTGTCTTTTTACTGATCGGCCTGGATCTACCGGAAATAACAGCCGGTTTACGGCAGGAAGGTTATTCCTTTTGGCGGGCTGCTGGTTATGGAATGCTCATCACCATAACTTTGATCATCATCCGCTTAATTGCGGCATATGGGGCGGTATTGGTTACCCTGGTGGCCAGGAATTTCATCCATGTGGCGGATCGAAATCCGGGCTTTAAAGCGCCTTTGCTACTGGGTTGGACAGGCATGCGCGGTGTGGTCTCCCTGGCTGCGGCTCTATCCATACCCGTGCAATTAAGCGATGGCATGCCATTTCCCCAGCGAAACCTCATACTCTTTATCACATTTGTTGTTATACTCGCAACCCTGGTGTTGCAGGGCTTAACCCTACCCTATCTGATCAAAAAATTGAAACTCCCCCATTACAACAATTATATGCCCGAGCATGAAGCGGATTTGCTGCTCAATAGCGAACTGGCAAAACAATCCATGGAATTTCTTCACAGCCGCTATCCCGAACAGCTTCGACAGCATCCGTTTACAGCAACTAGTTGCTAAATGGAAACTACCAGACAGCACTGGATCAGGCATGCCCGCCAGTGAGGAAACGCAAAAAATTTACCGCGAAGTCCTGGATGACCGTCGCCAATGGCTTTTGCATAAGAATAAAACTGATAAAAGAATAGATGAAGAATTGATTAGAAAACATTTACTGCATCTGGATATGGAAGAGGAAAAATTGAAGCAACTGTGATGCGATGTTGAAATTGATAACTGTACACCGCATAGGCAGCTCCCTTCCCTGCTTGCATTACCACACTCTGTAAATAACTACTCCCAACTAAAGTAATCCTGACATGAAAGCCCAGCCCTGATTTGAGGGACCGGCAACAAAAGCTACAGACACCATGACAGCAAGCATTCCGGATTGCCCCGTAATAATACGTGCCATGCCGACATTGGCGTAGCAGCATTCCGTAAGTCGCCGTATCCTAAAAGAATCCTTTAGAGGAATTCCATTCGTCCTGCACTAATTTTGTAAAACCATGGAGGCATCATTAAATCGGCTACATGCTCATCTCCTTCGCCATAGCCCGGTTCAGGATACAGATTGGCAGGCATTGTTGTCAAAAGCATCCTGTAAAAAATGGGCTGCCCGGGAAATTATATTGAAGGAATCATCTCACTGCCGGCATATTCACTTTGTGGCTACAGGTTGCCTGCGATTGTACTTTACCAAAGAGAATGGCACAGAACAAACCAGCGATTTTGCGCTGGAGGGTTGGTGGCTTACCGACCTCGAAGCCTTTCACAAAGGCAAATTGTCGTCGTTTGCCATACAGGCCGTGGAACCAACCTGGGTAATTTCATTGCAGCGGGCTCACTATGAAGAACTCAATGGTCAATATCCCCATTTGGCCCAATATTTTAGAGCAGTACAAACAAGGGCCCTGGCAGCGGCACAGCAGCGCATCAAATTCCTGTATTCGCTTTCAAAGGAAGAGCTCTTCGATCAGTTCAATCGTGCTTATCCCGAATTTGTACAAAGGGTTCCCCAGTACATGCTGGCTTCCTTTCTGGGATTTACCCCCGAATACCTGAGCGAACTCCGCAAAAAAAAGCGTTCTTAAACCAGTTTAAGTTGCATTAAAAATGTGCAGATGAACTTTGTGCAAAAATTAAGGATATGCACAAAGAAAAACGACTGAACATGGCAGATGCCCTGCCAAAGAGTTACGCAGCTATGCTGGCATTGGAGAAAACTTTATGGGGACCGGATACTGTACTGCCCAGTTCGCTGAAATATCTTGTCAAAATCCGCGCTTCGCAAATCAACCATTGCGCATTTTGTATCGATATGCATGCCACGGAAGCGGAGCGCAGAGGCGAACTGCCACAAAGAATCTACCTGCTATCGGCCTGGCAGGAAACGGAGATTTTTTCGCCGGAAGAAAAACTGGCCATTCAAATTACTGAAGCAATGACACTACCTGGTGCACAGGGATTATCCGACGACCTTTATGAAGAGGGATTGGCACAATGGGGAATTGAAGGAATGGCGGAATTGTTGATGTTGGTTGCGGTAATCAATACATGGAACCGCATCGCGGTAAGTACCCGGCTGGGCGATGGAATTCGATTGCAGCGATCGGTAACTGCTGCACCCCATTGAGGCGGAGCAATGATTCAGGCCGAACCGACCGAATGGAGCGGGGTGCCTTCCCCTGCTTCTTCATTGATGATGACTTCGCTCTGCATCACCACCCGCTTCTCCGGAATTTCTTCTTCTTTGTGATTGATCAGGCAAAGTAGCATTTCGGCGGCACGGGAGGCCTGCTCATAAGGGAACTGCTCCACCGATGCCAGCGGCGGATCATCAAGGTAGCTGGTAATGGGAAGATTGGCATAGCTTACAAAAAAGATATCCTTGTTGATGCGTAAGCCTTTGCCACGTGCGTACTTGATGGCATCAAGCGCCACATAGTCATTGAAAGCTATGATAGCGGTGGGTTTGGTTTTGGCTTTCAGCAAGGAATCCATCGCGGCCCAGGTTTGCTCACGGCTAAGGTCAGTCTGGGCTACCCAAGCTGCATCGGCCTTAATGCCATTCTTCTTCAAGCCTTCATAATATCCATTCATGCGCTCCTGCGAAGGTTTCATCTTCTCCGGACCACGAATGATACCTATGGAGCGATTGCCACGACCCACCAGCCAGTCCACCAATTGAACCGAGCTGCTTCGCAGATCGCAGCTTACAGAATACTCTTCTTCCGACTCCGGCACCCTGTCGAAAAAGACAACAGGTATATTGTACTTGCGAAGATTATTGAAATGAGAAAGATCGTCGGTGTTTTTCGACATCGATACCAATACGCCATCCACCCGGTGGCGCCGCATGGTATCCAGTACCTGCTTTTCCCGCTCCGCATCGTCGTGCGACTGACCGATGAGTACGGTGTAGTTATGCCGAATGGCTACTTCTTCAATACCATTGATGGCAATAGAGAAAAACTCCTCGCCGAGGTTGGGTAGAATGACGCCGAGGGTATATGTCTTGCCTTGTTTAAAGGATATGGCCGCCTGGTTGGGTTCGTAGTTCAATTCCTCCGCCAGCTTTTGCACCTGCATTTTGGTACGAAGTCCAATACTGGGGTGATTGTGCAGCGCACGCGATACCGTGGAAACCGATACGTTGAGGCGGCGGGCAATCTCCTTTATAGTAGCAGGCTTTTGGCTCATGACAACGTAAATATAGGAAAACTGACCAACCGGGGCCACAATGAATTATAGGGTCTTGTCTGTTGCCGGCTTGAATCGCTTGCTTTGTTCTATCGCGTCCATAAGCTGCTCCAGTATCTCTGCTGTGGAGGATTCGTAATTGATCTCAAGGGGCGCTTTAAACCGGACGGAAAGCAGTACGCCCCGCTTCCGCAATTTCAATCCCTTCTTGCCAAATGCACGCCAGAATCCATTTATCACCACCGGTATTACGATAGGTTTGTTTTGCTTAATGATTAATGCGGTGCCTTTGCGTCCCGGCGCGAAGGGAGTAGTGGTGCCCTGCGGAAAAGTGATGACCCAGTTTTCAGAAAGCGCGCGGGTAATCTTACGTGTATCCGATGGATCCAGCCCTTTGCGCATTTCATTGGCATTCGTATTCCAGGTTCGCTTTACGGTGATGGCTCCTGCGAGGGTGAAGAGGCGGCTGATCCAACTCCCCTTCATGGTTTGCTCCGCTGCTACATAGTTCACCCGGGTAAAAGGGTTGAGCAGATAATAAGGAACACCCAGCCGGTCTTTCTTTCCCCATTTTACCGCACAGAAGATGTGCAGAAAACTGATGACATCGGCGAAATAGGTTTGGTGATTACTGACGAATAGAACGTTTTCCTTCGGAAGCCCGCGTAAATGTTCTGTACCCGACACACGAAACTTGTTGATGATGGCCAGTCCCGGATAGGATACCAGCCCCACAATAAAGTAGACCAGCTTTCGTACCAGTTGCCATTTCTTAATCCTCTCTGCGATAGACCCCATGTGTGTGTTTTGTAAACAGACCGTCATCAAAACTACTTAGATAGCAATAAAAAAAGCCGCCTTGCGGCGGCTTTTTTTGTATCAGGCTGATTCAATTATTCAGCTTTGTTGCTATCCGTAGATTCGCTGCTGCCACCTTCCAGTTTCTTCTTCAGGTCGGCCAACACGCCCAGGTCACCCAGGGTTGCTTTTTCTACTTTGTTCTGGATATTCTTCACCGCTTTCTTAGTCTTATCTGCTTCCGTACGGGCTTCTTTTCTCGCTGCTTCCTTCTCTTCTACCTGTCCTTGTTCCCAGATTCGGCTATGCGAAAGAACGATACGCTTTTCGTTGCGGTCGAATTCGATCACCATGAACTGAGCGGTTTCATCTGCACCAATGCTCTTACCATCTTCCTTGTTGAGGTGACGGTTGGGTGCGAAACCTTCCAGTCCATAAGGCAGTTGAACAATCGCGCCTTTGTCGTCGCGCTTGATCACTAATCCTTCGTGCAGGCTGCCGATAGCGAAAGTATCCTGCAGCGTATTCCAGGGATCTTCTTCCAGTTGTTTGTGTCCGAGTTGCAGTTTGCGGTTATCCTTATCGATACCCATGATCACCACATCGATATTAGCGCCCACTTTCGTGTATTCGCTGGGGTGATTGAAACGCTTCAGCCAGCTTAGGTCGCTGATATGGATCATGCCACCAATGCCGGGAGCCAGCTCCACAAACACACCGTAGTTGGTGATGTTCTTCACCAGGCCGGTATGGCGGCTGCCTTCCGCAAATTTGGTTTCGATCTCATTCCAGGGATCAGGCGACAGTTGCTTGATAGAAAGGCTCATCTTGCGACTGCCTTTATCGAGGGTAACGATTTTAGCTTCGTGCTCATCACCCAGCTTGAAGAATTCTTTGGCGTTGATCGGCGTATTGGCCCAGGTAATTTCACTCACGTGAACCAAACCTTCCACACCGGGCATAATTTCGAGGAACGCACCATAGTCTTCAATATTCACCACTTTACCTTTCACTACATTGCCTTCTGAAATATTCTCAGGCAATACATCCCAGGGATGCGGAGTAAGTTGCTTCAGACCGAGGCTGATACGCTTCTTCTCGTCGTCGAAATCGAGCACCACCACGTTCACCTTCTGATCCATCTTGAGTACTTCGCTGGGATGCGAAATACGTCCCCATGAAATATCGGTGATATAGAGCAGACCGTCGAGACCACCCAGATCCATGAAGGCACCGAAATCGGTGATATTCTTCACGGTTCCTTCCAGTACCTGGCCCTTTTCGAGTTTGCTCATGATCTCGGCACGTTGTGCTTCGATATCGCTTTCGATAAGTGCCTTATGCGATACTACGGCGTTCTTGATGGTTTCGTTGATCTTCACCACTTTGAACTCCATGGTCTTGTTAACGAACTGGTCGTAATCCGTTACAGGCTTCACGTCGATCTGTGAACCGGGCAGGAAGGTTTCCATACCGAATACGTCAACGATCAGGCCGCCTTTGGTTTTGGAGGTAACTGTACCGGTAATCACTTCTCCGGTCTTGTGTACTTCCACAATGCGCTCCCAGGCACGGGTAATACGAGCCTGCTTACGGCTAAGGTTCAGGTGACCATCCCGGTCCTCTTTTTCCACTACCATTACTTCTACCTGGTCGCCCACTTTGAGACCCTGCATGTCGCGGAACTCGTTCAGGGAAATCAGGCCATCGCTTTTGAAACCGATGTTGATCACAACATCCGTCTTTGTAAGGCCCACAACGGTACCAAACATAAGCTGACCATCATTAAGCGCAACGAAAGTGTTGTCATACACTTTGTCGTACTTTTCTTTTTCTTCCTGGGTATAGGAAGCTACATTGCGTTTGTCGACGCTCCAGTCGAAGTCGTCGTGCGCGGTTGCCACCGGCGCCTCAGGTGCAGTAGTTGTCGCTGTAGCCTCAGCCGCGGTATCCGCAGCTCCAGACTCCTGAGCATCAGCGTTTAATTGTTTTTTAATGTTATTTTCAAACATGATAGTATCCCGAAGGTTTTATTTCGGGGCAGCAAAGATACATTTATTGGAGGGGAAATGCCGTAAAACGGCTCAATTTATTTTACGCAAAACCTGATCCCAAAATACTGACAAACAAACCCTTATGAAAATTTTGCGGTATTATTTTCCCTGCAAAGGTTCCCTGCCTGTACTCACGGGAGCCCTGAACAGGCCTTTCTGAATCCGTGAGGCCCAGAAACCTCCCTCTTTACGAAGTTTTTCCAGGTCGGCATAAAGCGAGCAGGGTGAGCCTCCCCTGCCAAATGGGAAGGGAAAACGAATATGGGTGAGGGGCAGCGGATGGGCGCCTGCCGCCCGGTTGAAAATTTCTATGGCATAATCATAGCAATTGTATTTGTTGAGATGGTAGCGCACACCGTTGAGGCTGCGGATATGCGCCAGCACCGAATCAAATTGAACGGCTGTCAACTCCAGCTCAATAGCCATATCGTATTCCCGGATGCTGTTATCCTTGATACGACTCCTCACTTTTCGCACAAACAAAGTGGGTAAGCCTCTCCAGGGATAGAAACCAAATACCTTCTGAATTGTATCACCACTATGGAGAAATTTTTGCAAAATGAAAAACACATGGCCGGTCTCCTGCCGGTAAGCCGGTTTATGTGGTCTGTTATTGTCGGGAACATCAGCGCATAGCGTAATCTTCCAGGCCTGCGCATTTGCATTGCTGTCAAAAACTGATAGATAGTCCGGGAAATTTACATTAACCGATGGGAAAGCCGCCTCCAGGCGTTCGGTCTCCGATTGCGCATCCTTCTGCGACCAGGCGAGGCTGAAGGGGGTGATGGCAAGAAGGAAGAAAATCGCTATGTTGCGCCAATTAAGCATCTTGAAACGTATTACGTAATACGTACTACGTAATACGTATTCGCGGAATAAATATAGTATCTTTTGAAAATATTGTAAATTGACTTCGCTAAGAATTCTGAACCGGAATATGAGCTAACCCAAAACTATCAAATCAAATACGTAATACGTACAACGTATAACGTACAACGTAATACCCACCACCTTTGCTCTACTCCCTCCTCCGCATATACGTCCGCCTCGCGATGAAAATCTTTTGCCCTAAGATTATACTTAGTCATCCCGAACAACTTCGTTCAGGCGGTCCCCTGCTTTTGGCGGCAAATCATCCCAACTCATTTCTCGATGCCATCATCATCGATGCGCTTTTTGCCCGGCCCGTTTGGTCGCTGGCAAGGGGTGATGTTTTTCGAAACAAGTTTATAGGAAAAATTCTCTATCGCCTCAAAATACTTCCCGTATACCGCGTATCGGAAGGGGTGGAAAACCTTCAGGATAACTATTCCACTTTCGATCAATGCCTGGAGCTGTTCCGGAAAAACGGAATAGTGCTGATCTTCAGCGAAGGGCGCTGCATCAATGAATGGAAGCTTCGTCCACTTAAAAAAGGCACCGCCAGGCTGGCCATCAGCTGTTGGGAAAAACAAATCCCCCTACGGGTCTTGCCGGTTGGCATCAACTACAGTTCATTCAAACGATTTGGAAAGATAATGCGGATATCGTTTGGTGAACAAATTGAAACGGGCGTATTGAATGGATCGGATACAGAGGGCCAGCGACTGCTTCGCTTCAACCAGGCATTGCAATCACAATTAGAGGGACTGGTATTGACGATTGATCCCAACGATGTAGACACCCTTGAGGAACAATTCCATTTTCCCCTTCCGGCCTGGAAAAAAATACTGCTGGCAATACCGGCATTGGCGGGTTGGATTTTACATGCTCCGTTATACTATGCTGTACGCGGCATCACCCGGTCAGTGGCCAGGCATAGCGATCATTACGATAGCATCCTGGTGGGGCTGCTGCTGGTCTCCTATCCGGCCTATATTTTCCTGCTAATCCTACTGGGCTGGCTGGCAATTCCAGGAATCTGGGTATGGGGAATGTTGTTAGTGTTGCCGTTTACAGCATGGGCGACGGCGAACGTGAGGCGTGAGGCATGAATCGTGAGGCGTGAGCCGTGAGTTGAGTTGAAGGTTTAAGGTTTAAGGTTAAACTTTCAACTTTAAACTTTCAACTTTAAACTCTAAACTTTAAACTCACGCCTCACGCCTCACGATTCACGATTCACGCCTCACGATTCACGTTCGCCGCTGCCAAAAACCCACTCGTCCAGGCATGTTGAAAATTAAACCCGCCGGTGATGCCGTCCACATCCATCACTTCGCCGGCAAAGAACAATCCCGGATGCTTACGGCTCTCCATGGTTTGGTGGTCAATTTCGGAAAGCGATACGCCTCCTGCGGTCACGAATTCTTCCTTGAAAGTGGTTTTGCCTTTCACTTCAAAACTCGAAAACAACAAAGCCTTCACCAGGGCCTGCCATTCCTTGCTGGAAAGATCAGCCCAACGCTTGCTGGGCGCGACATGGGCTTGTTCCTGGAGTAGATACTCCCACAATCTTTGGGGAAGACCCAATGGATTTTTATTGTAAACGAGTTGCTTTCCGGCCTGCGCCCGCCAGGTATCGAAAAATTCGCGAAGGGAGTTTTCATTATGCTCCGGTATCCAGTTGATCTGGACAGTGAAATGATAGTTCTTTTCCGCAAGTATCCGGGCGCCCCATGCGCTAAGTTTAAGGATGGCGGGACCACTCATACCCCAGTGCGTGATCAGCAGCGGGCCTTCAGATTCCAGTTTGGTACCCGGCACTTTGGCGCGCACCTGCTCCACCGCTATTCCCATCAGTCGGGTAATGGAATTGCCCGGCATATTGAAGGTAAAAAGGGATGGAACGGATGGCACCAATGTATGGGAGAGATGCTGAAAAAGGTTGGTCATGGATGGGCGGTTCAAACCTCCCATGGCGAGGCAAACCCTGGCTGTTCGGTAAGTTCGGCCGGAAGCCGTTCTCAGTTCCCATTCTCCCTCAAGAGGTTTCAAATCCTCCAGGTCCTGATTCAGGAATATGGAGACATTGTATTTGGCCGCCTCCTGCAGCAGGCATTGTACGATAGTGGAAGATTGGTTGCCAACCGGAAACATACGACCATCCGCTTCCGTATGAAGCTCCACTCCTCTTTCCCGAAACCAGGCTATGGTATCAGTTGTAAAGAAATGATGAAAAGCTTTGCGAAGGAAATTGCCGCCCCGGGGATAATGGCGGACCATAGCATCAATGTCGTAGCAGGCATGGGTTACATTGCAGCGGCCACCGCCGCTAACGGATACTTTGCTCAACAACTTACCCGATTTCTCGATAAGAGCCACTTTTAGGTCGGGATGCATACGCGCCGCATTGACCGCGCAAAAAAACCCTGCGGCGCCACCGCCGACTACCAGTAGATCCCATTTTTCCATGTTGTTGATTTCGACAATAAGGCTCAACCTTGTGCCGGCACCAGCGCTTTTTCAGCCACTACCAGATGTGGATTGGCCGCTTCGGCTGCTTCAATAGGCGCATAGTTGGAGAGGATATCAGCCTTGTTTTTCCGCACCGCCACATCATGCTCAAAGTGCACCGACACTTTGCCGTCGCGGGTACGAACGGTCCATTGATCGCTTTCTGTATAAACTTCTCGGCTTCCGAGGTTGATCATGGGTTCAATCGCCAGCACCATACCTTCTTTCAGCTTCACGCCGGTTCCCCGCTTACCATAATTGGGCACCTGTGGATCTTCGTGCAGGCTCTCACCCAGGCCATGACCTACCAGCTCGCGCACCACACCATAACCATTCTTCTTTTCGGTATGCTCCTGTATGGCATAAGCAATATCGCCCATGCGGTTGCCGGCCACCGCTTTCTCAATTCCTTTGTACAGGGCTTCCTTAGTCACTTTGATGAGTTGAAGCGCCTCAACACCCGGGTCGCCAATAGCGAATGTATAAGCATGATCTCCATGCCAACCTTCGAGGATCAGCCCCACATCCACGGTAATAACGTCTCCCTCATTCAATTCATTTTTGTTGGGGAATCCGTGCACCACCACGTCATTTACAGATATGCAGGAATTAAAGGGATAGCCATTATAATTCAGGAATGAAGGAATGGCCTTATGATCACGGATGTATTGACCGATAAAAACGTCCAGTTCCAATGTAGTGAGACCCGGGCGCAGCATTTTCGCCACTTCCGTCAGGGTCTGACTCACCAGCAAGGCGCTGGATCGCATTTTTTCAATCTGCTCAGGAGACTTACAAATTACCATAGTGGGCAAAATTACGATGAAAAACCGTAAGGTGCTAATTCGATAACATTGAAGAAGGATATTGATTTACAACTATTTAGTGTAGGTTGTTTTGGGGCGCTTGAATCTAAATTCTATTTTTTTAGCTTGCCTAAATGATTAAGGATGAGACAAGAGTACTCCTACAAAATATCATTCAGGGAGTTGGCGATTCGAAGCCAGCAGATCGTTGCGCAGAGATCCGCGATAAGCTTATCCGAAGCTTTGGCGCAAGTCGAACATCTAAAAAGGGCTTCGAAAATAAAAGACTCATTAAAGAAAAGCAAGCACTCTTCTTAAGAGAGTTAGCAAGAAATGATAGTACTTCAATATGGAATTTCATATAAGACTTGAAGACATGCATGATGAAAATGTCATAAGTAGCAACGGGTTATTGTTTTTTATAGATACTGTATTTTACTTAATGGATGAGTAATATAATTCTTCTCAAACGAAACGACCCCGGAAATCCGGGGTCGTTTGATTATAAGACGATTAAGTTATTCTTAACTAGATCTGTACGGCAGATGTGCTTTGACGACCCTGGATACGACCGCTCTTCATCAGCGTATCGTACTGGCGCATCAGCAATTGTGTTTCAATTTGCTGCAGTGTATCAAGCACCACGCCTACCATAATCAGGAGGGAGGTCCCACCAAAGAAAGTGGAGAAGCCCTGTGTAACGCCGAGGCGTTCCGCTATACCCGGCAGGATGCCTACAAAAGCAAGCAGTATAGCACCCGGGAAAGTGATCCGGTCCATCACCATACCGATATAATCGGCGGTAGGCTGCCCCGGCTTTACACCCGGAATGAAACCATTATTCTGCTTCAGGTTTTCTGCGATCTGCTTGGGATTAAATATCAGGGCTGTGTACAGGAAAGTGAATCCGATTACCACCAGTGAATACACCGTCATATAAGCGATATGCTTATGGTCGGTAAACATTCGTCCAATCTCCGCATTGCCACCCAGTGTAAACAAAGTGGGAAGAAACATTATAGCCTGCGCAAAGATGATGGGCATTACACCCGCACTGTTCACTTTCAGCGGCAGAAACTGGCGCGCACCGGTAAAGGAACGATTGCCTACAACCTGCTTGGCATAGTTAACCGGCACTTTGCGTACACCCTGAATCAGCAGGATACAACCCAGCACGATGGCTACAAGGATGATGAGCTCTACGATAAAGATCAGGATATTACCATTACGGGTAGACTTGTCGGTCAGTTCCTGTATCAGCGACTGGGGCAGGCGGGCGAGGATACCGATCATGATAATCAGGGATGTACCGTTGCCCAGGCCTTTGTCGGTGATCTTTTCACCCATCCACATTACAAACAGGGTACCTGCCGTAAGGATAATGATGGTAGTGAAACGGAAATAAGGCGCGAAGCTACCGATCATGGCCGCACCATGCACCTGGTGCAGGTACGATACATAAGCAAAAGCCTGTACGATGGTTACCGCTACAGTGAGATAGCGCGTGTATTGGTTGATTTTCTTACGGCCACTTTCTCCTTCCTTCTGCATCTTTTGGAAACGGGGCACCAGCACCGTCATCAATTGCATAAAGATAGAAGCGGAGATATAGGGCATAATACCCAATGCAAAGATGGAAGCCATATTGAAGGCTCCACCGGCAAAGGTATTGATGAGATCGAGGATACCGCTGCCTTCCACCTTATTGGCTTCCATCACCACGGGATTGATACCGGGTAATACAATGAAAGAACCAACCCGGTAAATGACGATCATCAGCAAGGTGAAAAGTATCTTACTCTTCAGTTCCTCGATACTCCAGATATTCTTGAGCGTTTGAATTAATTTCTTCACGGGGATCAATAAAGATTTAAGTACCCTTAAAACATAAAAGACGCATGTCGCATGCGTCCGTGCAATTTAGTGAAATTTACTTTACCAGCTCCACTGATCCACCAGCGGCTTCAATGGCTGCTTTCGCTTTTTCACTTACCGCATTCACCCGGAAGGAGAATTTGCCTTTCAGCTCTCCGTTACCCAGGATCTTTACGCGATCTGTTTGACTGATGAGTCCGTTGCTGTAAAGATTTTCGAGCGAGAACTCGGTGATGGCATATTTTTCAGCCAATTGCTCAATCTGACCGAGGTTGAAAACTTTGTATTCTACACGGTGAATATTGTTGAATCCACGTTTGGGAACACGACGCTGAATGGGCATCTGGCCACCTTCATGCGCCATTTTGCGCTTATAACCGGCGCGGCTCTGTCCACCTTTGGTACCTTTTGTGGAAGTACCACCATGTCCGGAACCATCACCACGACCAATACGTTTTTCTTTGTGCGTTGCGCCTTTTGCAGGCTTGAGTTGATGTAGTTTCATTTTTTGAATTTTGACTTACGGGGTTGTTTCCCCTCGCGAAGGAGAACGTTTTACGTTATACGTTTTACGTAGTACGTTATACGTTTTTCCTGTAAATAGTTAATATCTCTTCTAAACTACGTAATACGTAAAACGTACTACGTAATACTTTCTCAAATTTCTTCCACTTTCACCAGGTGCTCCACTTTTCTAACCATTCCCAAAATCTGGGGTGTGGCTTCTACCTCGCGGCTGCTATTGGTCTTATTCAGTCCCAGGGCCTGCAGGGTATTTTTCTGGCGTTCAGGGCGGTCGATCGGGCTCTTAACCAGCGTTATCTTAATTTTCTTCATGATAATTTTTTTTAGCCGTTAAACACTTTCTTCAGTCCCAGGTTGCGGGTCTTGGCAATTTGAACAGGCTCGCGGAGCATAGCCAGGGCTTTAAAGGTAGCTTTCACCACGTTGTGCGGGTTAGCGGATCCCAGCGATTTGGCCAATACGTCGGTAACACCGGCGCTTTCCAGTACGGCGCGCATAGAACCTCCGGCAATTACACCGGTACCATGTGCAGCGGGTTTGATCAGCACTTTGGCAGCGCCTTCCTTGGCCCATTGGTCGTGCGGAATGGTTCCTTTCATCACGGGCACTTTGATCAGGTTTTTCTTCGCGTCTTCAATACCCTTGGTAATGGCTTCCTGCACTTCTTTTGCTTTACCCAGGCCATGACCTACCACGCCATTTTCATTACCCACGACTACCAGGGCAGAAAAACTGAATGAGCGGCCACCTTTGGTAGTTTTCACTACCCTGTTGATCGCAACAACCTTGTCTTTCAGTTCCAGGTCACCTGCTTTAACCCTGTTTACGTTTAATTTAGACATACTGCTTTTTTGAAGTTGTGACGCGGGAGCGGACTCCTTTGCCAGTATTACTTATCAATTTTCTTGGCAGCGCGGCTGCCGCTTGAATTAAAATTTCAATCCACCTTCGCGGGCGCCATCGGCTACCGCTTTCACACGACCATGGTAGAGATAACCACCGCGATCGAAAACCACTTCCTGGATACCCAGGTCCACAGCCTTGCGGGCAATGGCGGCACCTACCAGTTTGCTGATTTCCACTTTGGGCGCTTTTTGCGCGGCAATGTCTTTATCGCGCGAAGAAGCGGAGGCAATAGTGAGGCCCTTGCTATCGTCGATCAGCTGGGCGTAGATATCCTTATTGCTGCGGAATACAGAAAGGCGGGGCTTGGTGGTACCACCGCTCACTTTCCGGCGAATCCGGAAGCGGATATTCTGTCTGCGCTGCGTTTTGATTTTACCGTTCATCTTTATATTGTTTGTCGCTCCTGATGCTGCCAGGAACATTTTAATTTATTGATTATTTACCCGCTGCCTTACCAGCTTTCTTACGAACCACTTCACCCATATAGCGAACACCTTTTCCTTTGTATGGCTCGGGTTTGCGCAGGCTGCGGATCTTGGCGGCTACCTGACCGATCAATTGCTTGTCGATGCCTTCAAGCGTAATCATCGGGTTCTGACCTTTCTCCTGTGCGGTGGCCACTTTCAGTTCCTTGGGAACTTCGAAAATGATATTGTGTGAATAACCCAAGGCGAGATCCAGTACATTGCCCTGGTTGGTGGCTTTAAAACCCACACCAATCAATTCCAGCTTACGCTCATATCCTTCTGTTACACCTTTTACCAGGTTGGCGATCAGTGCACGATACAAACCATGCAGCGCGCGGTGACGGATCTGGTCGGTAGGACGGCCAAATACAACCTGGCCATCTTTCACTTCCACTTTAATATCCCGATCAATCGCCTGGCTCAATTCGCCTTTTTTACCTTTTACGGTCACCACATTGTCTTTACCCACCGTAACGGTTACACCTTCGGGGATTACAACGGGCTGCTTACCTATCCTTGACATAATTGTCTTCTTTTAAGATTTATTGTTTGTTTACACCAGTCAACCGGTCAGCCTAATAGGTTTCGGCTTAATGTATTGCTGGCCCAGGCAAAGCCTGTTGTCTTAATACACGTAGCAAAGAACTTCACCACCCACATTCTGCGCCTTGGCTTCCTTATCGGTCATTACACCTTTGGAAGTGGAGAGAATGGCGATACCCAAGCCGCTTTTTACGCGACGGAAATCGGCGGGCTTGGCATACTGACGCAGACCAGGGCGGCTGATGCGCTCCATGCTCTGTATGGCAGGCTGCTTGGTGGAGGGGTCATACTTCAGGGCGATCTTGATGATACCCTGCTTGCTGTCATCCTCAAATTTGTATTTCAGGATATACCCCTGGTTATACAGAATTTCAGTCATCCGCTTTTTCAGGTTGGATGCAGGAATGTCTACCACCCGGTGACCGGCCATCTGCGCATTACGGATACGGGTCAGAAAATCTGCTATGGGATCTGTTACCATTTTATCTTGATTATCGAGTTATTTAATCTAGTGAGTAGTGAGTGGTGAGTAGTGAGTAGGGTGTTTTACCAACGACCTACTTTCTACTACCTATTTACTACTTTCTTATTCTTACCAGCTTGCTTTCTTCAAACCAGGAATCTTGCCATTCAGCGCCATGTCGCGCAGGGCCACACGGGAGATGCCGAAATAGCGAACATATCCTTTGGGACGGCCTGTCAGCTGACAACGGTTTTTCAACCTAACGCGGGATGAATTGCGGGGCAGTTCGTCCAGGGCCTTCCAATCGCCGGCTTTTTTCAGCTCTTCGCGCTTGGCAGCAAACTGGTCTACCATCTTCTCCCTTTTCCTTTGTCTGGCTTTGACGGATGTTTTAGCCATAATTGAATTTAATTTTCGATTATAATTTTTTCATCACGGGCAGAGCCCGACAGATGAAGTTGAATGATTAGTTGTCCTGGTTTACAGGTTTTACATTACGGAAAGGCATACCCAGTTCCTTCAGCAGTTCAAATGCCTCTTCGTCGGTTTGGGCAGTGGTTACGAAGGTGATATCCAGACCGGTGATCTTATTCACTTTGTCGATATCAATCTCCGGGAAAATGATCTGCTCCGTTACACCAAGGGTATAGTTACCACGGCCATCAAAGGATTTTTCATTTACGCCTTTGAAATCGCGTACACGGGGCAGCGCTACAGAGATGAGCCTGTCGAGAAACTCATACATCTTTTCACCACGCAGGGTTACGCGCGCACCGATGGGCATATTTTTACGCAGCTTGAAGTTGGAGATATCCTTCTTCGAGTTGGTAGCAACCGCTTTTTGTCCGGTGATGGTCGACAGTTCTTCTACTGCAATATCAACCAGTTTCTTGTCGGCAACCGCGCCGTTAACGCCACGGTTCAGGCAAATTTTTTCCAGTTTCGGCGCCTGCATTACGGAACCGTAACCGAATTTTTTTACCAGTGCAGGAACTACGTCTTTCCTGTACTTATCTGCCAGCCTGGGGGAATATGTTTTCGTGCTCATTATTTCTTACCTCCCTGTGCATTTTTAGTTTTAAATACCAGCTCTGTCTTGCCTTCCTTGCGAACGCGGGTTACGCGGGCGCCGGATTTTTGAGCTGCATCCCAAAGCATTACGTTGCTGATGTGGATGGGGGCTTCCTTTTTCACAATACCACCCTTGGTATTCTGGGCTGAAGGCTTGCTGTGCTTGGTGATGATGTTCACACCTTCCACGATCACTTTCGCTTCATCCACCAATACTTCTTTAACCGTGCGGGGCTTGGCGAGGTCCTTGTCGTCCCCGGCAATCACCACTACAGTATCCCCTTTCCGGATATTGTACTTTGGTTTGAATCTTGTTTTCATTTTATCTGTTCTTTACTCCGTTTTTGCGGAATGTTTTTTATCGTGAAGCGTGAGGCATGATGCATGAGCTTAAGCTACCGGGTCAATGCTCCTTCCGCTCCTGTTTACAATTTAAAGTACCTCAGGCGCCAGGGAAACGATCTTCATGTATCCCTTGTCGCGCAACTCACGGGCAACAGGCCCGAAGATGCGGGTACCGCGGGGTTCATCGGCCTGGTTCAGAATTACCACTGCATTGTCGTCGAAGCGGATATAGGATCCGTCTTTGCGGCGCAGCTTGTTGGTGGTACGCACAATCACGGCCTTGGCCACAGTACCTTTTTTGATGCCACCTGCAGGTATTGCGTCTTTTACGGTAACAACGATCTTGTCGCCGATGCCTGCATAACGCTGACCGCTGTTGCCTAATACGCGGATACAAAGCACTTCTTTCGCGCCACTGTTATCCGCCACATTTAAACGGCTTTCTTGCTGAATCATTTTGCCTCCCAAATCCCCTCCATCCGGAAGGGTTTAGATTTATTATTATTATTGTTCAAGTTTTATCGGGTCCCGGTCCGCCACAGGCGGAAAGGGGGCTTATTACTTCACTTTCTCTACCACTTCCACCAGTCTCCAGCGCTTGGTCTTGCTGAGCGGGCGGGTTTCCATGATCTTCACGGTATCGCCAATGCTGCACTCATTCTTCTCATCATGTGCATGGAACTTGGTCGTCTTTTTCACGAACTTGCCATAGATCGGGTGTTTCACCCGGCGTTCTACCGCCACAGTGATGGTCTTGGTCATCTTGTTGCTGGTAACCACACCAATCCGGATCTTTCTTAAATTTCTTTCAGCCATCTTTTCGTTATTTAGTTGATTGCTTTAACTTCAGTTCAGTCTGCAGGCGCGCGATTTCACGACGCAGTCCGCGGATGCTCATAGGGTTTTCCAGCGGAGAAATGGCATGGGCAAATTCCAGCTTTTTCAGGCGCTGCTTATCTTCTTCCAGGCGGGCTTTGATATCGCTCTCGCTCATGGCGCGTATGCTTTTTACAAAATCTGTATTCTTTGACATAGTTGTATTTTTTAGGCAGTTACCAGGTCCCTTCTCATGATAAACTTCGTCTTGATGGGAAGCTTGCCGGCAGCGAGTGCCAGGGCAGCGCGGGCTACCTGCTCGTTTACGCCATCAATTTCGAAGATGATGCGACCGGGTTGTACCACGGCGGCCCAGAACTCAAGGTTACCTTTACCTTTACCCATCCTTACTTCCAAAGGCTTACGGGTAATGGGCTTGTCGGGGAAAATGCGGATCCACACGTTACCTTCCCTTTTCATTTCACGGGTCAGGGCCTGACGAGCCGCTTCAATCTGGCGGTCGGTGATCCAATGCGAATCAAGAGCCTTCAGGGCATAGCTTCCAAAAGAGATGGTTGTACCCCTCTTGGCATCGCCCTTCATGCGGCCTTTCTGCATCTTCCTGTGCTTCGTTCTTTTCGGTTGTAACATCTTTATACAATTTGGGGATGTGATTCCTGCCTTGCTTAGCTACCCTCACATCGGCTAATTAGCGAATATTAGTTTCTTCTGTCTCCACGGCCACGTCCGCCTCCGCGACGATCATCGCGACGGTCACCACGATCTCCTCCGCGTTCGCGGCGATCGCTTACATCGCTCTTACCACCTACGAAATTGGGGTTCAGATCACGCTTGGCCAGTACTTCACCTTTACAAATCCACACTTTGATACCAATCTTTCCGTAAACGGTTTGTGCAAATACGTTGGCGTAGTCAATATCCATACGGAATGTATGCAGGGGTACACGACCTTGCTTGAACTCTTCGCTACGGGCGATCTCAGCACCACCCAGGCGGCCGCTCAATTTGATCTTGATACCTTCCGCACCCATACGCAGGGCAGAAGCAATCGCCATTTTGGTAGCACGCTTGAAATTGATACGGTTCTCAATCTGGCGGGCGATGGTATCACCTACAATCATCGCATCCAGTTCAGGACGGCGAATCTCGAGGATATTGATCTGCACATCATCCTTGCCAGTCAGCTTCTTCAGCTCTTCCTTAATGCGATCCACTTCTCCACCACCCTTACCGATGATGATACCGGGTTTGGAAGTATGGATAGTAATGATCAGCTTGCCCAGCGTACGCTCGATCACGATCTTCGAAATGCCACCTTTATTGATACGGGCGTTCAGGTAAGTCCTGATCTTGTTGTCCTCGATCAGTTTGGAAGCGAAGTCTTTCTTGCTGCCATAC
The DNA here is from genome assembly GCA_044463125.1 of Terrimonas ferruginea. Lineage (GTDB taxonomy): Bacteria > Bacteroidota > Bacteroidia > Chitinophagales > Chitinophagaceae > CAYMZZ01. Next base: position 30,533 of record JBIQMS010000005.1, on the reverse strand, counting down.
CAGTTGGATTCCCATCCACGGATGATACCTAACCTGTTGCCGATCGGATTTGCTTTTTGACCCATTTTCTAAATTTGATAATTTGTAGATGTGGAAATTTGACTATTTCATCACATCAAATCGTTTTCTTTATTTGCCTGTGTACTGGAAAGAGCAAGGTTCTGTTTACTTTCCGGTTTCACACGTTGTTATTGTTCTTACTTGGTATCCACGATCACCGTTACATGATTGCTGCGTTTGCGAACGCGGTATCCACGACCCTGGGGAGCGGGACGCATACGCTTCAGCGTGCGCGCACCATCCACAAAGATTGTTTTTACAAACAACTGGCTCTCATCACCACCTTCGTTCTTCTGTTTCCAGTTGCTGATAGCGCTCAGCACCAGTTTGCGCAAGGGTACGGCAGGATGCTTGGGGTTATGCTCCAGCTCAGCCAATACCTTGTCTACACGCTGACCACGGATCAGGTCGGCCAGCAAGCGCATTTTGCGGGGCGATGTGGGATAGTTTCTAAGTTTAGCTACTGCTTCCATCTTTATTCATTTTTGGCAGGGTCATTTCCGAAAGCATCGGTCATTGCAACCGGCACCCGGGTTCCCGCTACCTGATTAGTCTTTTTTCGAATGTCCTTTGAACTGGCGGGTAGGTGCAAACTCACCCAGTTTATGACCCACCATAAATTCCGTTACATAAACCGGAATAAACTTGTTGCCATTGTGCACCGCAAATGTGTGGCCCACAAAATCAGGTGAAATGGTAGAGCGACGGCTCCAGGTTTTGATCACCGATTTTTTGGACTTGCCTTCGTTCATTGCCATCACCTTCTTTTCAAGGTGAGTGGCGATATAAGGACCTTTTTTAATCGAACGAGCCATGTTGTTTATTTGATAATTTATGAATTTGTCGACTTGAGTTCTGGCTGAATCAAATCTTCAAATTTTCGAATTAGCTAATTACTTCGCCAGTTTGCTTCCGTTTTTCCGCTGGATGATCAGCTTATCGCTGGCTTTTCCTTTGGTACGTGTTTTCAGACCTTTTGAGTACTGGCCGGTACGGCTGCGGGGCTGACCACCGGATGCCTTACCTTCACCACCACCCATCGGGTGATCTACAGGGTTCATAGCCACACCACGGTTGCGGGGGCGGATACCTTTCCAACGGTTGCGGCCGGCTTTACCCATGCTCTGCAGGCTATGATCGCTGTTGCTCACCACACCCACGGTAGCGTAGCAATTGATCAATACTTTACGTAGTTCGCCGGAAGGCATTTTTAATACCGCATATCTTTCTTCCTTGTTGGTCAACTGAGCGGATGAACCGGCACTGCGGGCCAGCTTGCCTCCCTGACCAGGTTGCATTTCAATATTGTGAACGTTGGTACCCAGGGGCATGTTCTTCATCTGAAGCGCATTGCCAATTTCGGGGGCCACGGCATCACCGCTTTCCACTTTCGCGCCCACCTGCAATCCCTGGGGAGCGAGGATATAACGCTTTTCACCATCCGCATACTGCACCAGTGCGATGAAGGCGGTGCGGTTCGGATCGTATTCAATAGTCAGCACTTCTGCTACACCTTCTTTCTTACGCTTGAAGTCGATGATACGATATTTCTTCTTGTGACCACCGCCGCGATAGCGCATGCTCAGGTGGCCTGAAGAGTTACGACCGCCGGTGCTTTTCTTTGATTCCAGCAGGCTTTTTTCAGGAACATTAGTCGTTACTTCCGCATACGCGTTTCCAATTCTCCAGCGCGTACCGGCGGTAACGGGTTTAAATTTTCTTAATGCCATTGTTCAGTTCTTTATTTATTCATCACTCAACACTTCGCGGCGGTTGATTGCCATTCTTCGCTCGCCGGCTTTCGCCTGGCGGAGCTGATTGATTAAATATTCGCGTACAGATCGATGCTTTCGCCTTCGGCTACGGTAACATAAGCCTTCTTGTAAGCGGGCTTACGTCCGGAAATAACGCCAGCCTTGGTAAAGCGGCTCTTGTTCTTACCGGGCACCACACTGGTATTAACCGCGGTTACATTCACACCGTAAAAGCTCTCGATCGCTTTCTTGATCTCCAGCTTATTCGCTTTACGGGCCACTTTGAAGGCATAGCGATGCAGTTTTTCCTGCTGCGCATTTGCCTTTTCGGTCAAAATGGGTTTTATCAGTACTTCAGAAAGTTTCATCTGAATTAAGTTTTAAGTTTTACGTTTTACGTTCTACGTTGCTTGCTGCACGCGATACGATTCCGTTTAAAACGTACTACGTATAACGTACTACCTACAACCGGCTTATGCCTCCACTTCCTCTTCTGCAAAAATCTTCGCCGCGCTTTCGGTGAGCAGCAATACTTCTGAATTCATGATGTCATAAGTATTGATATCGCTCAGAGCAACACCCAGTACGGAGGGTACGTTGCGCACGCTCATTTGCAGGTTGATATCGCTGGCGTCCTGGATCAGCATCAGCTTCTTATCGGCCAGGTTCAGATTGTTCAGGATATCCATCACCGTTTTGGTCTTGGGCGCTTCCAGATTGATGTCTTCTACAACAACAATCGCATTTTCTTTCGCCTTATAGGTAAGGGCCGACATTTTAGCCAGGTCCTTCACCTTACGGTTCAGTTTGATATCATAGCTGTGGGGCTTGGGTCCGAAAATGGTACCACCACCCTTATACAATGGGTTGCGGATATTACCCTTACGGCTACCACCTGTGCCCTTCTGGCGGTGCAGTTTGCGGCTGGCACCCTTCACTTCCGCACGGGTTTTCACCTTGTGCGTACCCTGGCGCTGCGCGGCCAGGTATTGTTTTACGGCGAGATAGATCACGTGATCATTGGGCTCGATACCGAAAATCTCGTCAGGAAGATCAACCGACCTGCCGGTCTTTTTTCCTTTGCTATCTAAAACGTCTACTTGCATTTTATTTTCTTTTTGCCTTTTTCCGGCATAAATGCCGGCAAGAGGTTGTTGGGATTGCTATGGGTTGAAATTACTTTTGGATCAATACGATGGAGCCGTTATGTCCCGGAACCGATCCGCTGATCAGGATATAGTTTTTGTCAGGGAATACTTTCACCACTTTCAGACCCTTCATTTTCACACGATCCGTACCCATGCGGCCTGCCATGCGCATACCTTTCATTACACGGCTGGCATCGGATGAGTTACCGAGTGAACCGGGTGCGCGCTGACGATCGTGCTGGCCGTGCGTGGCATCACCCACACCAGAAAAACCATGGCGCTTTACCACACCCTGGAAACCTTTACCCTTGGTAGTACCCACTACTTCAACCTTATCGCCTTCGGCGAAAATGTCAACCGTAACGGTCTCACCAATATTTTTCTCAATGGAATAGTTGCGGAATTCTTTTGTAAACTTCTTGGGAGCTGTCTGCGCTTTAGCGAAGTGATTAACAGCAGACTTGTTGGCGTGTTTTTCTTTCTTATCGCCGAAAGAAAGGGCGAGGGCATTGTAGCCGTCTGAATCTTTTGTTTTAACCTGGGTTACTACACAGGGACCTGCTTCAATGATGGTGCAGGCAGTTTGCTTGCCCGAGGCATCGAAGACGCTGGTCATCCCAATCTTTTTACCAATAATACCTTTCATGGTTTGTACAGTTTGTAGCCTGCAGGATTATTGGGACAACCTTGTACATCCCGGTACATAGTACGCGGGAGGCTTCAATCCCCGTTTAGCCACCGACCTTTTCCTTTAGTCGCAGGAGCATTAGCAATGACGATCCTTGTGATCGCTGGTGCTAGTCCCTCACCTCATCGTAGGTGTCCGCCTGGCCTGAGCCGATGCGGATGACAGAAGTACCGGCAGTAAACAAACCCTGAACGGCTTGTTTTATTTTAATGATCTCCGTGTTTAAAACAAACCCGGAGAATGATTTATGGTCAGAGCTCTTTTTTCAATGCCGAAGCAGTTGATTGAGAGATGACGAATGTTTTAAGAGCTAATTTTGATTACAATAACCAACTATCACTAAAGTAAGTTATACGTAATACGTATTACGTAATACGTTTAACGTAAAACGTACTACGCCTTAATTTCCACTTCCACCCCACTCGGCAAATCCAACTTACTCAGCGCATCAACAGTACGGCTGGAGGAAGTATAAATATCCAGCAAACGCTTATGCGTAGCCAGTTGAAACTGCTCGCGGCTTTTCTTATTCACGTGCGGCGAACGCAAAACCGTGAAGATTTTCTTACGGGTAGGCAGAGGAATAGGACCTGTAACTACCGCGCCAGTGCTGCGAACGGTTTTCACGATCTTTTCGGCAGATTTATCTACCAGGTTGTGATCGTATGACTGTAATTTGATTCTGATTCGCTGAGACATGTGTAAAATCCCAATTTTCTTTTGGGAGTGCAAAGGTAGGGGTAGGCGATAAATTCGCCAAATAGTTGGGAAAGAATTTTCTAGGGCAGGCAGGAATGTTTTGCACAGACAAGCAGGGGGAGAAACAATTCAGTAATTCGATTATTATTAATTTGTATGATAATCATACCGTTACAGCAATTTTCAAAGGCTGCAACCTGTCTGCTAGGTCCCAAAGGATTTCTCACGGCTCACGCCTCACGATTCTCACGCTCAGCGTCGCAAACCCTCCCAATTCCACATGCTCCACCCTAAATTGATGTTTCCCTCCCAGCTTGATCGGAATTCTTCGATTCGGTGATTCATCAAATTTGTACAGGGCCGGATTCCATTCATCCAGTACCAGCTTATTGTCCACATACAGCTTTACTGCATCATCCCAGGTTACGGAGAGTTCATAATCGCCTGCGGCCAAATCTGCCTCGCCTTCGGCCACCGTCAGAAACTGTGGATGCGTTCCCTTTTCCGATTTGATGCCACCCCACCAGGCATAATCAATCCGGTCAACTGATTCACTCTTCACGGGTGCCAGCCGCTGATTGGCCGGAAACAGGTCAGGTTCGCGAAGAGGATTGTATTTTGAGGTATCTATGGCAAACCAATTCACCTGCCAGTTGACGGGCTGGAAAAAATGCCGGAACGAAAACTTCTGTTTCTTTCCCTTGCGAACACCTGTACCGTCAAAAAGGGTGATGGCCGGCCCGCGATAAACAGCTTCTATGACGATATCCTCCACTCCTGCATTTTTCTCCCTGATCGCAAAGAAACGGGCGGGAAAAGTCCCCTTTCGCTGACTGATTTCAGATAGTCCCCTGCTTTGGGTAATGGTCCATTCGCCACCGGGCCCGAGCATTTCAAATTGCAGGGTATCGGACTTGGAAGCGGGATTGCTAAGCCAGATCAGGGGCCTGCGGAAATCATAAGGCCCCCACTCCCCCATCCGGATATGCTGGCGGCCGGCCCATTTACCCGAACCGGCAAAAGGATCCTGTGCATTGGCTAATTCAGGTAAGGTCAGTTCAAAATCATCCACATCATAGACCGAACTATCAATATAACCCACCAAAGAATCAACCTGCAAATATTCACCTTCCCCTTTCCAGGTATTGCTGAACAGACGCAAACTGTCGGTGCGGGAAAGATTCAATCCAAGCGGCACTTCGCTAAAGCTGTTGTGATGAATGTTGTAGCCAACACTACGCGTATCGCGATACCTGGCATATCCCCAATCGGCCGGTTGTGTAGCCCTTGCCCATAAGCGGATGCACTGCTTATCGCGGATAAACAGGTTATAGGCAATGGTATTTTGCTGACCATGCTCTATGGCGATTGCGATCCGGTTGTCGCGAAACTGATTATCAGTTATCAGGCTTTCATAACTATAGCCTCCCCAGACGCCATGATCGCAGCCGAATATCCGGTTACGAGTAATAATATTGCGGCTGAAGGTTGCTTCTACTCCATTGGTGGGCGCATAGCTGAAATCATTACCGGCAATCAGGTTGTCGTTGCAGCCACCCTTTCCCGTATCCATGGTGCTTTGTCCTGCCCAGAGAAAAAAACCATCGCCGCTATGCGTGGCTGAATTTTTGTAAAAAGTATTATTGCTGCTTTGCTCATACACCAGGAATCCTGCGCTATCCTGTCCACGATGATAAACACCATGGCTGTAGCCACGTACATTAAAATTCACTTTGTTGTAAGCGATCAGGTGATGACTACTGCGATAGAGGCCGATTCCAATTCCGGAATTGAAAGAAAAATCATTGTTTAGAATTTTCCCATTATTACATTCCATCATCATCAGGGCATTTTGCCCACCTGTAACACGGCAGTTTTCAATCCTTACAGAGTCGCATCCACGCAAATACATTCCCGCTCCATAGCGCAACCATTCATCTTTTTCATTCTGGTGATAGCTCATCCAGTCGCTAAGGTCTTCCTTCAATGCCGTGCTGTTCAACCGCTGACGGTAATTGTAGCTGAAATCGCAGTTCTCCAAAACGAGGTTTTTCACATTGCGTGCCATCAGCCCCACTTTATAACCACGCACCCGGAGGTTGCGGATGGTGACCCGGTTGCTGTTGCGTATGAGAATGCCCAAGCCGGCATAGGTGTTGGGGAGTTGCCCATCCCGGTTGCCCCGAAGCTGAGCGTTTGAAAAATCGAGGATGATATTGTCGCCTTCAACAATCAATACCGGCGCATCCAGGCTTTCGCCAGGCAGGTTATAGCTACCCGACTTGATTTCAGCAGACTTTGAAATAGTCAGCCCTTTTTTCAATCGCGTTTTTTGGGCATGGGCAGCCGAAAAACAGGCAAAGAGAAAGCCTATGAGGAAAATACCGGTTTTGATTCTCATCAAATTGAATTTAATTGCAGGAATTTTTTATCTGCATGGATAATGCTCCCAATCCAGGAAAATCACGAGCCGTTAAGATACTGAAACTCCTGCTCAAGCTTGTCGTTTCGGGTTTGTGCCTTTGGTATGTAGCCGAAAAGATTAATTGGCAGGAGGCGCGTGCCGCTTTATCCGGAGCCAATCCCGGCTGGCTGGCACTGGCTGCCTTATTATTCGTTCTCTCCAAGATTCTTTCTTCTTTTCGACTTAATATTTATTTCCGCGATATTGATACATACATTTCTGAAGCAGTAAATCTTAAGCTATACTGGCTGGGTATGTTTTACAACCTGTTCCTGCCGGGCGGTATCAGTGGAGATGCATATAAGGTCATCCTGCTGAAGCAATGGTTTCAAACTCCCTATAAGCGGGCTGGAGCCGCCGTATTACTCGACCGTATTTCGGGCTTGCTCGCCCTGGTCTGGATTCTGGCCGGATATGGCTGGTTTGTGTTGCCGGCTTATTGGCAAAAATTGGGGCTAACAGTACTGGTACTGGGCGGAACCTTTGCATTCCGCTTCTTCGTTGGAAAATGGATGCGTGATTTCCACAAAAGCTTTTGGCCTACCCTGGCATGGGGCCTCGGCGTTCAATTGGCACAGGTACTGGCCATCTATGCAATTATTTCCGCGCTGGGCCTGCCGATTGGCGAGCCTGCCTATCTATTCTTATTTCTACTCTCCTCCATCGCGGCGGTATTGCCATTGAGCATTGGAGGATTGGGAATCCGCGAAATCGTTTTCCTCCATGGTGCAGCTTATTTTGGATTGCAGGAGGCTACAGCGGTATTGATCAGCCTTGCATTTTACCTCATTACTCTACTCTGCTCACTACCGGGGATCTGGTTTGTATTTCATTCGCCCAATAAAAAGCCCGGCCACAAAAGCGGCCGGGACTAATTATTTTTTCACAAATATTGAATGAATAGGGTTGATCAGGGTTGGAGGAACATAGTGTCAACTGTGGTTACCGCTCCCGTCAAAACGGTGATGGGTGCACGGGAAGTATCTGAATAAGCTGAATCAGAAGGCTGATAAGCCACGGTATAGGTGGATGCGGGCAAACCACGCAGGCTGAAACCACCGCTTGCGTCGGTAAAGCTGCTCGTTACGGTATCGCTTCCGTCGATAGCATATACTACCGTCGGGAAATCAGAAGGCACTACCACGCCCTGGATAGAGCCACCCACGGAACTCAGGGAGCCGCGAATCACGGGTTTCAGAATGTATTTGTTATTGCCTGTTTCCACAATAGAGCGGGCCACATCGAAATCAAGCAGAATGCTATACAGCAGACCCGCTTCCACGTCTTGTTGAAAATTTAATTTGAGACCTGATTGCTGCGCGCTGGGTGTCGTCAGTTTCAGCATTTCACCATCAATCTGCACATAGTTTTCAGAACCCAGAATCAGGCGGATTTGGTGAAGGCGGCCGGCGGGAATATATGCGTCGGCCAGCAGGGTATCTTCATCATTTACCAGTGTAAGCAGGTCATAAGAACCAGCCTGCACTCCCGGAAGGCTTTGCCAACCCTGGTCATCATCACCTGTTACGTTGATCTGCACATCCTGCACATCGATCCATACCGCCTCATAATCACCGGGATCATCCGTCAGCCGAATCTGAATCCTTGCCTGGTTTTCGGTATCCGGTTTATCGTTCTTGGTACAACTGTAAATGATAAGTCCCAAAAGAGGCATTAGAAAAGCTACCAATACAATCCTTTTCATAATTGACTATTTTTTACACTATAATTTCAAGTTTGGTGCCAAAGGTTAAATCAGGGATATAGTAAAATCCCTCTTGTGTATAAAAAGACTAAAGGACTCGAATGAGTCCCTTAACCTTAGCTCGTGTTTTTCACAGAACGGCAATGGCCCTTTTGTGATACAGATTTTAAAAACGGAGTGAGTTCGGATACCTATAACAAATATCAGGCCATCTATCGTAATTCTACTTGATTATGATTAATTATTGTCTGATTTAGGTAAAAGAATAATTTTTCCCAATAAAAAAAGCACTGACCAGCCTTACAGCGATCAGTGCTTTATATTGATTTGAATCAGTAGTTATCAGGCACTCACCTTTCCCTTCACCTTTGCAATCACTTCTTCAGCGATGTTGTTGGGCGCGGGGTTATAATGTGAGAACTCCATGGTAGAAGATGCACGACCTGAGCTGAGTGAACGAAGCTGGGTTACATAACCAAACATTTCGCTCAGCGGCACTTTGGCCTTGATTACCTGGGCACCTGCACGGCTATCCATACCTTCCATCATACCACGACGACGGTTCAGGTCACCGGTTACATCACCCATGTATTGGTCGGGCGTTACCACTTCCACTTTCATGATGGGCTCCAGCAGAACAGGCTTGGCTTTGCGGGCCGCTTCACGGAATCCCTGCTTGGCACAAAGCTCGAACGACATGGAGTCGGAGTCAACCGCGTGGAAGCTACCATCGAAGATCCGGATCTTCATGTTATCTACCGGGTAGTTGGCCAACACACCCGCCGTCATCGCCTGCTCAAATCCTTTCTGGATAGCGGGCACAAATTCGCGGGGGATTGAACCACCGAAGATATCATTCACGAACTGGAAGTTCTTGTCAGGATTTTCTTTTTTCCATTCCTCATCAACAGGACCGATAGTGAACTGGATATCGGCAAACTTACCACGACCACCGGTTTGCTTTTTCAGGGTCTCACGGTGTTCGATGGTGGTGGTAAATGCTTCCTTATAAGCTACCTGGGGCGCACCCTGGTTTACTTCTACTTTAAACTCGCGGCGCATACGATCAATGATGATCTCGAGGTGGAGCTCACCCATACCACGAAGGATGGTCTGTCCGGTATCTTCATCGGTATTTACACGCAGGGTGGGATCTTCTTCCACCAGCTTGGCGATGGCCATACCCATTTTGTCCACGTCGGCCTGGGTTTTGGGTTCTACCGCTACGGCGATAACCGGCTCGGGAATGAACATATTCTCCAGGGTAATGGGATGGTTCTCGTCGCAAAGGGTATCACCGGTTTTAATTTCCTTGAAACCAACAGCGGCACCAATATCACCCGCTTCGATGAAGTCGATGGGGTTTTGCTTGTTGGCAAACATTTTCATGATCCGGCTGATCCGCTCTTTCTTTCCACTTCTTACGTTCAGTACATAAGAACCGGCATCAAGGCGGCCCGAATAAGCACGGAAGAAAGCCAGGCGACCCACGAAAGGATCGGTCATGATCTTAAAGGCCAGGGCAGCGAAAGGCTCCTTGGGATCGGCTTTGCGGCTGATCTTATCGCCCGTTTCGGGATGCGTACCCACTGTATCCGGAATATCGCTGGGTGAAGGCAGGTAGCGACAAACAGCATCCAGGGCAGTTTGTACACCTTTGTTCTTAAAGGAGGAACCGCACATCATGGGCACAATGCTCAGGTCGATGGTGGCTTTGCGGATCGCAGCATGGATTTCGTCTTCTGAAATGCTGTTGGGATCTTCAAAGAATTTTTCCATCAGGGTATCGTCGTATTCCGCCACAGCTTCAACCAGGTTTGCGCGCCATTGATTGGCTTCTTCCACCATATCGGCAGGGATATCCACTTCATCAAAAGTCATTCCCTCTGTTTCCATATGCCAGATGATACCTTTCATCTTGATCAGATCCACCACGCCTTTGAAATTATCTTCAGCGCCGATGGGCAATTGCAGGGGAACGGCTTTGGAACCCAGCATTTCCTTTACCTGCTTCACTACATTGAGGAAGTCGGCACCGGCACGGTCCATTTTATTTACAAAACCGATACGGGGTACACCATAGCGGTTAGCCTGGCGCCATACGGTCTCCGACTGAGGCTCCACGCCATCCACGGCGGAGAAAAGGGCAATCAGACCATCCAGTACGCGCATGGAACGCTCCACTTCTACAGTAAAGTCCACGTGACCCGGAGTATCGATGATATTGAAATAATATTTTTTGGTATCGGCAGTGGGTTTACCCAGCACGGTGGGGAAGTTCCACTGGCAGCTTACAGCCGCCGAAGTAATGGTGATACCTCTTTCTTTTTCCTGCTCCATCCAGTCGGTGGTAGCGGCACCATCGTGTACTTCACCAATCCGGTGGATCATACCTGTATAACGCAGGATACGTTCAGTAGTAGTGGTCTTTCCGGCATCAATGTGGGCGGCAATACCGAAGTTTCTTTGAAATTTTAAGTCTGCCATGACTATTTGATTTGTTGTTTATTTTTTATGCTTGAAATAATGGGGGATACCTTTAATAGTATTCGGGAGCACAGCGCACCATTAGCCAATTTGGAACAACCCGGGGTGCATGCTTCCTGGCGGAAGAAAGGGTTGCTGGCGATATGTAAGATTAGACTCTCATAGACTGCCACATGAAGGAGAACCCCTGAACACCGCATCCCACACACCTTTGGAAATCCTTTATGGCGGCGCAAAGGTAAGGGAAAAATTGCTTACAAATCCGGATTTTTCGGCGGGAAATAGGTCGGTGACCTCTATCGGTTCCCTCTCCCCATGCCTTATGACTATACGTTGTTTTCAATAAATAATAGCAAATATTACTAAACCTTGATTCAGGAAATGAAAAAGGCATTTCATTTGGACAATTAAAAAATAACCTACAGAATTCTAAGTTCACGAGCTGAAATTCATATTGCTTCCATTTATCATTCACGAAGAAACCCTCGGAAAAAGTTTCGCAAGTAAACCCTGGACGGAAAAGAGGACCAGCACCCTATACTTTTGGCGGCATTAACTTATATATCACCGGTGTAACTACCCGCGATAGCAGCGTACTGCTGATCAATCCCCCAATCATTACAATGGCCAAAGGCGAAATCAACGGATTGCTCGACAATGCAATGGGGAGCAACCCACCAATAGCCGTGAGCGTAGTGAGAATGATTGGCAGAAAACGCTTCTCCCCTGCCTCTTCAATCGCCGGAAGCAAGGCCATCCCCTGCTGCCGCAACTGGTTGGTAAAATCAACCAGCAGGATGGTATTCTTTACTTCAATCCCAGCAAGCGCCACAATACCGATGGTTGCCACAAAAGATAAAGAGTTGCCCGTAACCAACAGGGCCAGCACCGCACCCACAATTCCCAATGGAATTACCGAAAGCACAATCAGCGTGCTTTTGAACGTGCGGAATTGTAGTACCAGCACCGCGATAAACAGAAATACAGTTACCAGTATGATGCTTCCAAAGCCATCAAAAGAATCATTCCGCCCTTCTACCTCCCCTCCCATCTCGTAGCTTACACCTTCAGGTAATGCCATCCTGTTCATTTGATCCTCCACGCTGGCAATCACATCGCTGTTCAGGTATCCCTTCTGCACAAAAGAAGAAATGGAAACAGTACGAATCTTATTGAAATGATTAATACTATTGGGTGAAGCTTCGAAACGAATTTGAGAAAGTTGCGAAAGCGGAACCGCTTTCCCCTGCACATTGTTCACATAAAGATTCGAAAACACGCCAAGGTCAGGATAAGAGGGACGGGGCACAGTGAGCAGTATGGAATAATCATCGGAGCGACTGCCGGGGCTGGTAAAATTTCCCAGTGGCAAACCAGCCACGGCCATGCGTACGGTGCGGCCTATCGACACTGTGGGCACGCCCATCATCATCGCTTTTTCCTTGTTAATATCAATCCGTATATCGGTCTTCAGGTTGCGGATAGGGTTGTTCACATAAATGGCGCCGGCTGTATTCTTCAGCATCTCCTCAACCCGCGCCGCATACACACGAAGCGTGTCCAGGTCATCGCCCAGCAAACGCACTTCAACCGGTGAGAGCATGGGAGCACCCTGCTCAAAATTTTTCACTTCCACTTTTGCACCCGGATAGTTATCCCATTTTTGACGCAAATTTTCAATCAACGCCAGCTTTTCGTCGGGGCTGGTATCTTCATCCAGTTGCACGAAAATCTCCGCAAAATCAGTACGTTCATTTTGCTGGTTCACGTTGTAGTAAATGCGTGGGTTGCCCTTGCCGACATTGGCGGCAAAATAGCGTATACCGGGTTCCTCTTTCAATTCACGCTCTATTTGCCGGGTAATGGAATCGGTATGGTAGATATTGGATTGAAGTGGTGTGGTAATATCGATGAGGAACTGTGGCTTTTCGGAAGCCGGGAAAAGGCTGCTGCCGATCACGGGTATCAGGGCCAGCGATCCCACAAAAATCAACAGGGCCACCCCCAGCGTACGCCAGGGATAATGAAGGGCCTTATCGAGCAGTCGCGAATAAGTGCCGTGTATCAGGCGTTGCATACCGCGGAGAAAGAAATTTCCATCCTGCGAATGATTGGCACGCAGGATGCGGCTCGAAAGAAATGGCACAATCGTAAGCGCAACAATCAGCGAAGCCACAATGGAACTGATTACCGCCACCGGCAGGCTGCGGATAAATTCCCCACTCGCTTCCGGCATAAAAGCCAGCGGCATAAAGGCAATAATGAGCGTGGCGGTACAACCCAATACCGCTTTACCAATCTGGGCTGTGCCCTTGATAGTAGCTTCGAGCCGGCTATGACCCTCCCGCATCCATCGCTCAATATTCTCCACCACCACAATGCTGTCGTCGACAAGCAGTCCCAGCGCCACTACCAGGCCTACAATACTCAATTGGTTGAGGCTATATCCCATCAGGTTGATAAAGATGATACCGATGCCCAGGGATAGTGGTATAGAGATCATTACCACCAGCGATGCTCTTAGCCCCAATGGCAAAAGCGTAATCAATACCAGGCCAATGGCGATCATAAAATCGATGCCCAGCGCGCTAAGCCGATGATTGACGTTGTCGGCCTGATCGAAATGCAATTGCAGGTCGATATTGGCGGGGAGTTTTTGCCGGAACGATTCAATGGTTTGCAGGTATTCACCCTGCACGCTGGAGATATTCTGTTTACGTTTCAAAGCGGCTATTACGAATACAGCCCTGTTGCCATTCAGCCTGGTGATATGTGTTTCTGCGGAGTAGTCGAAATACACATTCGCCACATCGCGCAGGAAAATATTCCGGGCATTGTTGCTGAAAACAATGGTATTTTTTATTTCTTCAATATCCTGGTAATTACCATTGGTTTTGATGTTGAATGTCTTATTGCCCTGGTTCACGCTTCCTCCCGGGATGTTCGCAATCTCGCTCTGCAAAGCCGAAGCCACTGTGCTGATGGGTATCTGCCATTGCGCCAGCTTCTCCGTTTGCAAATCAACACGGATGATCGGATCGGGCAGGCCCTGTACTTCCACATTCTTCAGTGCCTTCACTTTTTCCAATTCATCCTGCAGGTCTTCAGCCGCCTGGCGCAAACGGTCCCGGGAGGCGTTCTCCGATACCAGTGCGATCTGCAGAATGTTGACATTGGAGGGGTCAATCCGCTTGGTTTCGATGCTGTAAATGTCTTCCGGCAACTGGCTACGCAGGCCATTCACTTCGCGCACCAGCTCCTGGTACTTATCGTCCACGTTCACATTGTACTGGTACTCCACCGCCAGCACGGCCAGGCCGTCGTTGATCGAAGTCTTAATTCTTTTGATATTATCGAGGGCGTAGATTTCTTTTTCCAGTGGTTTCACCACCAGTTCTTCCATGTCTTTTGGGCTGGTACCCGGATACACCACTACAACGGGAAAGATAGGTGCATCCAACTCAGGATCTTCTGAGCGTGGCATTGTGAAAATGGTAGAGATACCCACGGCCACCACCATCAGTACCATGATGAGGGTGAACTGGTAATTGCGTATGGAATATTCAGAAATTTTCATGGTATTCAGTTGATCCGGCGCAAAAAGCCGTTTGGTTCAATTGTTTTGTACAACATCAATCTTTTGGGTTCGTCGCCGGTTCATTCAAAACTTGTATGTTGGAGCCATGGTTCAGATAAGCGCTTCCGGAAATAATCAGGGCCCGCGCGTTTTCAAGTCCCGACTCAATCCAAACGGCCTCCTTATCCACCCGCCCTACTTCCACTCTTTGTTTCTGTGCGGTCTTTCCATCGTTGGTGACAAACACATAGGCCTCCTGTGCATCTCCGTCCAGCAGGGCATCGAAGGGGATGGCCCATCCGGTTTGCGATCCTTTTGGATACAGCTTCGCTTTGCCGAAGAGCCCAGTTGCGATTAATCCTTTGGGCAGGTTTTCAAGCTCCAGCAATAATTGGAAAGTGCCGGTTTGCGGATCAAGCCCCTCCGATTTCTTCAACACTTTGGCGGCAAATTCTTTCCCCGGTGCCAGCTCGGTACTTACCAGGGCAGGGTCCCCCAATTGCATGGCAGCCCATTGGCGGTCGCTCACCCCCACTTTCAGTCGCCATTTTGCATCGGAGGCGCCATTGATCAGGAAAACCGGATTGCCCGGGCCGGTGATCTGGCCTTCATTCGCAAATTTTTTCAGCACATATCCGCTTTGCGTGGCTCTTATTTCCGAGTATTGCTGATTAAACCCGACACTGGCATATTGCTGCCTGGCCAGTTCCAGCGCGGTCTTCGCATTTTGCATTTGTTCCAGCGTTGCCACGCTATCCAGATAAAGACGGTTGGCCCTTTCAAAGTCACGCTCCGCTTTCTGCAGACCCAGTTTTGCCTGCGCTACGGCTGCATTCACTTCGGTCAGGTTTAGCGTGGCCAGCAACTGCCCCTTACGCACAGGATCACCTTCTTCCACATAGAGTTTTTGAATTACGCCTCCTGTTTTAAACGACAACAGGGTTTCATCATCGGTGGTAAACTGTCCGGATACGCTGAATGTCTGGCTCATAGTATCCGTCATAAGGGAAAGCGTACGCACGGGTATGCGGTCTTCTGCCTGCGTGTTGGTTGGTTCTGCCTGGTTGCAGGCCGCCAATAGGATGGATGTCCAAAAGGCGGCGGCAATAGTTTTTGATGCCATAGTTGAATTAGTTGATGGGATAAGATGCTGTTTGCCGCTCCAGTTCCGCCGCGGCAATCAGCAGTTTATATTGGTTAATGGTATGTTGCAGTTGCGCCTGCGTCAACTGGTTGCGGGCGTCAACGGTTTCTATAAAGGAATTCACGCCCTCGCGATAACCCCGTTCTATCAGTCGTTGATAGCTGGCGGCCGACTCCAATTGCTTTTCGCTGGCACCCAATTGCTCTCGGGCGGAAAGAAGATTGTTCTGCGATTGCCGTGCCGTCAACTGCAATTGCAAACTGGTTTGCTGCAGGTTCAGTTCTGCTTCCTTTTTCTCCAGTTCCGATTGCCGGATGCGATTGCGATTGCGCTGACCGGTAAACAATGGCATTTCGAGTTGAAGGCCGAAAAGATAATAGCGCGATTGTGCATTGAACTTCCATCCTTCTGACTGTGTACCCAGATCCAGAAATCCGTTCAAGCGGGGCTTGAAAGCTGATTTCCGCAACGAAAGAACCGTTTCACGGATGGAAACCAGTTTCTGCATGGCTTTTAATTCCTCCCTTGATGAATTGCTGTCAACAACATTTACGCCCAGTAACCCGTCCGGCATATCCTTCACCGTTTCAAGTGTGTGGATTGTGCTACCGAAAGGCCGGTTGAGCAAAAAGTTGAAATAGCGTGCTGCATTATCGGCCTGCAGGCGCGCGGCGCTGATGGCCGCCTTCACCGTCGCGATTTCGCTTTCCGCCCGCAACACATAAGCCGGAAGGCCTTTTCCATTATCCAATAGCGACTGGTTCACCCGCAAACCTTCTTCGGCCAGCAACAAAGCGTTTTCATATATGCTGACGGCTCGAAGGGCACTCAGATAATTGTAGTAAGCAGTCTTTACCTCCAGGGCCAGGTCGCGCTTATATATATCCAGTTCCAATTCGGATATGCCAATCTGTTGTTCCGCTAAAGTTCTGTTGTGCCTTATCTCCGGGTTCAAAATGGGCATGCTGGTACGGAGTTTGGCGTCATGAAAATTCTTGGGAAAGAAATTCACGGACTGATCTTCCAGTTGTGGAAAGCGGCTGGTGCCGGTGAGCTGATTGAGGGTTGAATACGCTTCGTTGAGCAATGTTCCCAACGGCAACTCAATGTTACGTCCCCCACCTGCGGTTTGGTATCCGGCCAAAAAATTCAGCTCGGGAAGGAAATAACCTTTGGCAATGGCCAGTGACTGTCGCGCTTTTTCCAGGCTGACCTGCTTTTGTTGCAACACCAGGTTCGACTGCCATGCCGAATCAATATACACATCAATAATCCCCTTTTGGCCGGATGCGGTTAGGGACAGAAAAAAAGCGGCAAAGGATAAGGCGCCGGCCATGCCGGCACGAATGAATACCGTTCTCATTATTTACAGTGTTAACTTTCGTTTCAAAAAAAATCACCTCAGTGATTCCAGCACGCGTACATAGGTTTCGTAGGTATGGTTTAATACATTTTCCACTCCGGCCAGCAATTGTTTCTTTTCTACCACCTGATCTAAATGCCCATGCAACTGAAGCGTACACAAACCATGCATGGTACTCCAAACCATTAGGGAAAAGGATTCGGCATCAAATTGCACAAAGTGCCCGGCAGCCTGGCACTCCTGGATGGTGCCCAGCAAAAACTGGAAAGCAGCCTTACCTTCCTGCCAGCAAGATTCATCATCGTCGTGACCGAGATAATCGAGAGGCTCCCGCATCACAAACATCAACTCATAATACTCCCGGTTCTCCAGCGCAAATTGAATATATACACGTCCCATGGCTTTGAGCCTTTCAAAGGGAGCTTCTATATGGGCGAGCACTGCAAAACGGCCTGCCAGTTCTTTGAAACCTTCCTGGTGCAGGGCGTGTGCGATCTCGGCCTTGTCTTTGTAGTAGAGGTAAATGGTGGTGGGGCTAAATTCAATTTCGGCGGCAATCTTTCGGATAGAGGTAGCGCCGTAGCCATCGGTCAGAAACAGCTTCTTGGCCGCGTCGAGAATGCTCTGTTTCAGATCCTCCTTGTGCTTCAGTTTACGCTCTTTGATACCCATATCCAGATTTACAGTGCAAACATACTTAACAGTGTTAATCAATCCAAATTTTTTTTCTGCTTAAGTAAAAAACAATTGTAATTTCAATGAAGCATTGAACAACAACCGTCTAATTCATTAAACCAAAAATCCAGTTGTATGCCTTCGAAAAAGAAAGCAAAAGCTAAACCAGCTGCCAAAAAGAAAGCAGCCAAAAAAGTGGTTCGCAAAGCGGCCAAAAAAGTAGCCAAAAAGGCTGCCTCTGCTAAAAAAGCCGTGAAAAAATCGGTCCGCAAAGTGGCGAAGAAAGCCGCGTCGAAAAAGAAGGCCGTTAAGAAAGGTGCTCGTAAAGTAGCCAAAAAGGTAGTGAAGAAAGCTGCCGCCAAAAAGAAAGCGGTAAAAAAAGCGGCCAAAAAAGTAGCCGGTAAAGTAGCAAAGAAAGCGGGTGCTGCGAAGAAGTCTGCCAAAAAAGCGGTTCGGAAAGTGGCCAGCAAAGTGAAAAAAGCTGTTGCGCCCCGTAAGAAACCCGCAGCAGCTCCGGTAGTACCACCTGCGCCTGTTGTTCCCGTTGAAAGCCCGGAGCCTGTACAGGGCGATATGTTTGGCAATGGCGGAAACGACAACAACGAAAAAGACACCCAGTTCAACTTTTAGAAGAAGTCCTGAGAGGATTCACTTCATTCAATGAGCATAAAAAAAGAATCCCGCCAGTGGCGGGATTCTTTTTTATCGTTCTGTTACACATGTTAAACACGGAAGTGAGCGAATGCCTTGTTGGCTTCGGCCATCCGGTGTGTATCTTCTTTCTTTTTGAAAGCCGCACCCTCTCCTTTACTGGCTGCTACGATTTCGTTAGCCAGTTTATCAGCCATGCTGCGACCATTACGTTCGCGGCTATAGCGGATCAGCCACTTAATGCTGAGCGATATTTTGCGGTCGGGTCTTACTTCGGTAGGAATCTGGAAGGTTGCACCACCAATACGACGGCTGCGCACTTCTACGGCAGGCGTTACATTGGTCAGGGCCTTTTTCCAAACCTCATATCCATCTTCACCGGTTTGTTTGGCTACTTTATCCACGGCATCGTAGAAAATGGTGAATGCGCCACTTTTCTTTCCTTCCCACATCAGGTTGTTGACAAAACGGGTAACCAGTTTGTCGTTGAACCGGGGATCCGGTGCCAGGGGGAGTTTCTTTGCTTGTGCTTTACGCATGGTGTATTATGAATTGATCGAATGTTGAGGTAATAACTGAATAGCTTATTATTTCTTCGCTTTTTCTTTCTTCGTACCGTATTTGGAACGGCTTTGTTTACGATCCTTAACGCCCGCAGTATCCAGCGAACCGCGCACGATATGGTAACGCACACCTGGCAGATCCTTCACACGACCACCGCGGATCAGCACGATAGAGTGCTCCTGAAGGTTGTGGCCTTCACCCGGAATATAAGCGATCACCTCCACCTTATTAGTCAAACGCACTTTAGCTACTTTACGCAGCGCGGAGTTGGGTTTTTTGGGTGTGGTGGTGTACACGCGTGTACATACGCCACGACGCTGGGGGCACTGATCCAAAGCCCTGGATTTGCTCTTGGCCCGGATAATCTCTCTTCCTTTTCTAACTAATTGCTGAATAGTAGGCATTCTACGTGCTTTATTTTTGGGACGGCAAAGGTAAAGGCAAGGCAGGGAAATACCAAAAAAACCAGCCAATTACATAAAAAAAAGCTACCGGTCCCCCATTTAATCCTGATTATTAGGGCAGTTTAAGCATCCAGCCATGGCTATCGGCCTGGCGTCCCTCACGGATGGCACTCAACCATTGCTTCACCGCCGGCGACACTTTGTACTGTTCCGTATCCAGCGTCATTGAAAATCCGCTGTAGCTCAATTCCTTCACCGGGGCGATCACCGCGGCCGTTCCGGTTCCGAATATCTCGTTCAGTTTACCTTTTTTGTAAGCGTCCACAATCTCGTCGATATGGATTCTTCTTTCTTCCACCTTATAGCCCATTTCTTTCAAACCCGTAATAACGCTGGAGCGGGTTACTCCTTCCAGGATAGTTCCTTCTTCCAGGGAGGGGGTAATAACCTTGCCATCCACCACGAAGAATACGTTCATCATACCCACTTCCTGCAGCCATTTGTGTTCAAAGGCATCGGTCCACAGCACCTGATCAAATCCTTCGCGCTGCGCGAGCGTGGAAGCCAGCATACTGCCTCCATAGTTTCCCGCATTCTTGGCAAAACCAACACCGCCGGGTGCAGCGCGGGTGTACTTTTCCTCCACCAGAATCCGCATCGGGTTCACGAAATAAGGACCGGTGGGGCTGAGGATGATAAAGAATTTATAAGCACGCGAGGGGCGAACTCCCAGGCTTTCGTCCGTGGCAAACATTACCGGGCGGATATAAAGCGAATGATCCTTTTTGGCAGGAATCCATTCCTTATCCATCGCAATCAATTGCTTCATGCCTTCGATAAAAATATCCTCCCGCACTTCCGGCATATTCATGCGGGCCGCTGACTGGTTAAAGCGTTTGAAATTGTCGAAAGGTCGAAAAATAAAAGCATCGCCTTCTGCATTACGATATGCCTTAATGCCTTCAAAAATGGCCTGGCCATAATGCAGGGCCGCCATGCTGGGCTGAAAAGAAATCGGCTGGTAGGGCCTGATGCGCACCTGCTTCCACTCCCCATCCTGGTAATCGGCTTCCAGCATATGGTCTGTGTACACCGTTCCAAAAGGAATATTTTCCAGCTTCACGGAAGGAAGCCTGCTATTCTTAACCTGTTCTATCGAAATTTCCATAACACCTGTCATAATGATTTATTTTTGGCCCTGCAAAGAAACGAAAAATTAACTAACAGGCATTAGTATTTAACGGAATACATGAGTTTGAATGATATACATCTCCCATCGGCACTGCTGGAAGGACTTTATGGCCGCAGCCTGGTGTTAACGGAACTGGCCGGCGCCAGACTTCAGGTGACCGAAGAAAAGCCGGTTATACCAGCCGCTGGCAAAGACCAAAAGGAAAAAACAGCACCCCCTACCCTTGCCTGGCTGGGTAATAACCAGCGACAGGTAACGGTGATTGTTCAAAATGCCGGTTTTACCCATTTGCCCGACAATGATCTTGAGCTGCTGACGGCCATGTTGAAAGCCTGCGGCATGAGTCTCAACGATGTGGCGGTCCACAATTTTGATCCGAAAAATGCTGTTGTCGGTAAAGACATTGTATCGGAATTGAAAAGCAAAACCGTTTTATTGTTTGGTGTAAGTCCGGAAAGTTTCGGGCTGCCCATTCAGTTTCCAGCATTCCAGGTGCAACAGCATGCAGGCATCACTTATTTGTATACGCCGGCTTTGGCCTATTTCCAGGAAGGAGATGCCGGGGAAATCAAACAACGCAAATCGGACCTTTGGGTTTGCCTTCGCACGATCTTCGGAATAAAAAAATAATTCAATTATCTTGTTGCCATGAAGTTGATTTTTGCGACCAACAATGCGCATAAAGTGGAAGAAATCCGCCACCTGGTGGGGCAGCAGTTTCAGTTGCTCACCCTGAAAGAAGCCGGCATTCATCGCGATATTCCGGAGCCACATCCCACCCTGGAGGAAAATGCACGGGAGAAATCGCAAGTAATTTATCAACTCACCCAAACCAATTGCTTTAGCGAAGACACGGGGCTTGAAGTGGAAGCCCTGAATGGTGAGCCCGGCGTGCGCAGCGCCCGTTATGCCGGTGAGGAAAAATCATTTGAAAAAAATATTGATCTGCTGCTGGAAAAACTGGAAGGCCAGGCCAATCGCAAGGCACGGTTCCGTACCGTTATCTCCCTGATCATCGATGGCCGCGAATACCAGTTTGAAGGAATTTGCGAAGGAATCATTACCCCGGAGCGACGCGGTACGCAGGGTTTTGGTTATGATCCCGTGTTTATTCCCACCGGTAGCGATCGTAGTTTTGGAGAAATGAGCCTGGAAGAGAAAGAACAATTCAGCCATCGCGGAAAGGCGACCCAGAAACTGGTCGCATTTTTGAAAGAAATGGAACAAAAAACAGCCCATTGAGCCGCGAAAGCAACCATATTACCCCCGAAAGCGACTTAATCAATGGATGCCTGCAGGGCGACCGGCGAATGCAGGAAGAACTGTACCGCCGCTTCTCACCCCGTATGTATGCGGTTTGCCTGCGTTATGCCGGTAGTGCCGAAGAGGCCGAGGATATTTTGCAGGAAGGCTTTATAAAAGTCTTCAAGAAAATGGAAAGCTATCGTGGCGACGGATCTTTTGAAGGTTGGATACGCCGCATTTTTGTGAATACCGCCATCGAGCATTTCCGCCGCAAACGCTACCTGCAGCCTGTAACGGAGAAAGAAGAAAACACCCTGGAGGGCAATTACCTCTCCGTACTGGATGAGTTGGCCGAAAGGGATATCCTGGCCCTGGTGCAGCAGTTATCGCCCGGCTACCGCACGGTTTTCAATATGTATGTGGTAGAAGGATACACCCACAAGGAAATTGGCGATATCATGGGCATCAGCGAAGGAACCAGCAAATCCCAACTGTCGAGAGCCAAAGTGATACTGCAGGAGATGGTGAAAAAATTTCTCGAAGAAAAAAGAATAAAGGAACAACGGCATGAATAGCCTGCGCGATAAAATGAACAATTGGGAAGCCCGGCCACCCGCTCACATGTGGGACCGGATAAGTCGCGCCATTGACGAAAGTGAAATGAATGCGGCTTTTCCAGAAAGGCTTCGCTCGCTGGAAATTTTAGCCCCCGGGCAGGCCTGGCAAGGTATAGCTGCAAAGCTGGATAGCCCTTCAGTCGCAGAAAGCGTTGAGGCCGTTCCCATGCGCCGGCACCGGTTTGTTTGGATACGCGTTGCTGCCGCTGCGGCCATTTTGTTGCTGGCAGTATGGGGTACCCGTCAATGGTGGATGCCGGCAGGCGAAGCAATTGAAACACCTACTTCTTTGACAGTAAAGCCTGAATCCGCCCTTCCGAAACCCGATAATAACTTACCCGCTCCGGGACCGCATGTGTTTGAAACCGACAGCCTGCAAAACGCTCTGGCTTCCACCCCAAAAAATAACCGTCGTGCAGATATGTATGCAGGCAGCGATCTGCAATACGCTGCCGCCGCCAATGCGGAGTACGCGGATGAGCTGAGCAAGGCCATCTATGTTTTTGAAGATCCGGCAGAGAACCGCGCTGAAAAATACGTAACCCTCCTTACACCCGAGGGTTCTTTCATCCGTGTGAGCAAGAAATGGAGCCACCTGCTTTGCTGCATCACCGGTGAAGAACCGAATGCTGTTTGCGACAAGCAGGTAAAAGCCTGGCAGGATCAAATGGCCTCTTCGCCCGTAACCCCCGCTCCGGGCAATTTCATGGACCTGCTCGACCTGGTGAACTCACTTAGCGAAGGCACCAGCCTCTGATTGACAGGCAATCCCTAATTTTACCCGAAACATACTTCATGGCAAGGGTTAAACTGGAAATGCCGGATACTTATTCCTTTCGTTGCGAAATTCCCATACGAATCACCGACCTGAACTACGGAGGACATGTCGGGAACGATATCATTCTTTCCCTGGTGCATGAGGCGAGAGTCCAATACCTTCGGCACTATGGCTATGGGGAACTTGAACTTGCCGGTTATGGTTTGATCATGGCCGATGCGGCCATTGAGTTTAAGCAGGAATTGTTTTATGGCCAGCAGCTTGGTGTGGAAGTGCAGGCCCGGGAATTCACAAGACTTGGCTTTGAGCTGTATTATCGTTTTAGTCTTGCGCAGCATCCTGAAAAAGCGGTAGCGCATGTGAAGACGGGTATGGTTTGTTTCGATTATTCCCAAAAAAAACCAGCAGCCCTTCCGGAGGAAGTGCGTGAGAAACTGTCGGGAAGCTGAACGTCGGATTTGTTTTAATCCTGGTTCCAGATTTTCCAGCTTTCTTCCGCCTGTATCACCAGCATGTCGTATCCGTTCTTGGTGATTGCGCCCTGTGCGGCGCCTTTTTGCAGAAACAAAGTTTGAGCGGGATTGTAAACCAGATCATATAGGTAAAAGCGCTCAGTAATTACTTCGTATGGAATGGGCACGGCTTCTGTGGTATTGGGATACATACCAAGGGGCGTAGTATTGATCAGCAAGGGATACCCGGCCAGTAAGTAGGGCGTAACCTGCTCGTAGGAAAGACTTTGATAGCTGGGTTTACGGGATACCGATTTGAAATCAATGCCCAGCAGGGTCAGCACAAATTTCACCGCTTTGGCCGCACCACCGGTACCAAATACCAGGGCTTTCTGGTGATGGGGTTGCAGATGTTCCTTAAGCGACTGTTCAAATCCGATGGCATCGGTATTGAACCCTTTTAGCCTTCCATCGCGGATGCGGATGCAGTTGCAGGCGCCAATTTGCGCTGCGCGTTCATCCAATTCATCCAAATAAGAAATCACCTGCTCTTTGTAGGGGATGGTTACGTTGATGCCTTCCAGTTGTGGCTGTTCCTTAAGCAAGGCTGGAAATTCCTCTATTGAAGCGATGGGGAATTGCTCGTAACGACAACCCGCTCTTCCTTCTCTTTGAAACTTCTCGATGAAGTACCGTTGGCTGAAAGAATGCGACAGCGGATATCCGATTAAGCCGAATACCCGCTGCGCCGTTATATTATTTGTTTTTGAATCAGTCATTCTGCTTTTTGTCCAGGTACAGACTAAAGGTATCACCCCTCAGGCCAATACGCATGGCTTCCATGGCAATTACTTCTGATGGAGCTATATTGCCCAGGTTTACATTGCAGCCCAGCAATTCGATAAAGTACAACTGCTGCGCTTTTTGAGGCGCTTCCCAAATAATTTTTTCACCGGGTATCTGGGTAAGAATTTCCTGTACCAGACCCTCCCTCACTTCACCGGAACCGCGATAGATACCCACATTACCCGCTTCTCTTGCTTCGGCAATCACATAAGTGGCGCCAGCTTTCAGTTCATCGCGCATCAACTCAATCCATTTATAGGGCGGAATGATGTGGGCGGCATCTTTACTTCCCACCTCACTTAGCACCGTTCCAAATTTGGTGAGCTTTTCGATATAGCCGCATTTTTCCGCATGCGGAATGGTGATGGAACCATCGCTCACTTCCATATAGGAAATACCATAATCCTGGCAAACCCGAACATAATCGTCAAATTGGTTCCTGATCAGGAATGCCTCAAAAAGCGTACCGCCGAAATAGATGGGCAGGTCATATGACCGGTAAAGATCCAGTTTCTCGCGGAGATTGGGTGTTACATAAGAAGTACCAAAACCCAGTTTAATGATATCTACATGAGGATGTGCAACGCTCAGAAAATTTTGGGCTTCATTCAGGCTTAGCCCCTTGTCCATTACCATCGTTATGCCAGACACACGGGGGCGCTGGTTTCGCGCGGGCATTTGCGAAAGATTAAAATTCATGCTGTCGGTTGTTTTGCTTCTGATAAAATGTCGTTCCGGTTTCTGCAAACCGGCGCAAAAATAGGAAAGAATAAGATTTGGGGTCCTGATTTTGAACAGGCGGCTTTAATGGCTCAACCACGCTTCTTTTTGTAACGGGCTATTAAATCCACCACCGACTGCTCCTGCAGGCTGGCGGGATAGAGTTCCATAAACCTTTTCAGCAATTTTGGCGCTGCCTGCAAAGCTTCTTCCAGCATCAGCAAACCCTGTTTGCGACGACGACTGGCCATCAGTATGGCTGCCTCGTAATAGAGGAATATGGGCTTCCCCTTTGTCATCTCCCATGCCGTTTGTGCCTGCTGCAAAGCTTCGTCAAACATTTCAGCGGTAAAAAGGCAACGGATCAGCGATTCCCAGCCCCGCATATGGCGCGGCCTTATATTGAGTGCGAAAAGAAGGCTTTCGATAGCTTCCGGCAATTGCTCCATTTGCATACGACATTCGCCCATCAGCAGATGGTATTCGGGTTGCATGCGATGAATGCGAATGGCCATGTCGAGTTGTTTTAAACAACTCTCCCATTGTCCTTCGTTGTAATAGGTGCAGGCGATCTTATAGTATAGCTTGCTGTCTTCCTGGTTCAGGTGCGAAGCCTTGCGATAATAAAACCGGGCCTGGGCAAAATTGCGAAGCCGGTCGTAACAATGTCCAATGGCTTCATAGATCACCAGTTCAGGTTTGGCCAGCTCCGTAACTTTTTCCAGTGCTTCGATGGCTTCCCTGTATTTGCGCAAACGGATATAGGCATCGCCCATATTGCGGTAGGCATAATCGAATTTTTCATCGATGGCCAACGCATATTGATAGGCGTCGATTGCTTTTTCGTACAACTTCAATCCCTGGTAAGCCGCGGCCAGGTTAAACCAGGCCAGTTCGCTATAGGGATAATCGTCGATAATCTTCAGGTGAAGTCGAATGCTCTCTTCATTACGCCCCGTAAAATCTGTCCAGAAACAAATCTTGTAAAGCGCTTCTTCGTTGGTAGGATCCAGTTCGAGGATCATCTTCAGGCAGTCGAACACTTTTTCAAACTCTTCATAATCGTCGTACACATCGCTGAGCTCAAACAACAGCTCAAGCCTTTCTTCTCCTTCAAAAAGATCAAGCGCTTCCTGCAGTTGCTGTGCCGCTTTTTCCTGCATATCCAGCGCCAGGTAGGCGTCGGTACGAAGGATATAAATATTGATATCGCCACTATCGAAAAGGGAAGCCTGATCGAGAATATCAAGGGCATCCTGATAGCGGCGGCAGGCCAGCAATACATCGGCTTTGCGGATGAGCAGAGCGGCGGAATAAGGATATTGCTCCACGGCGCGGTCGGCGGCTTCCAGGGCTTTGGGCATTTCTTCCCGGTCTTCAAAGTAGAGAATGATCTTTTCAAAAGCCTCTTCCTCCAAAAAACTATTGCCCTGTCCGCGACGCAAACGCTCGTATTGTTTCAGGAGTTCCTGTATATTATCCCGGTCTTCCCGGTAAGGGTATTCTTTCATGTTCCGGATTTTAGAATGAAAAATGGAAAGAGCTGGCTGGCAAGTGGGTCAATCGTCCGGTAATTATTATCAACAAGTTATGGCAAAAATCGCCATATTCCTGCTTTTTACTTATCCCCATCTGTGCAAAAGGAACTATTTTTTTTCGGGATATATGTAACAATTTTGCCAATCGGGCGTTAAATAAGTATTAAAATTCGGGATGGACGGTATCCCCGCATTCAATAATATTTGTTAATTTTGCATTTGTGAACACCAGGACTATCATATCAGGGCTTATGAGCAAGAAGCTGGCTGCATTAGCAATCCTGCTGACTTTGTCGGGATTGTATGCTTTTGCCACCCTGGGTGAACTGGGCCGCCGGATGAATGGCGGTGAACGTCCTTTGCTTACACATAAAAAAGAAGTTACCAAGCGCAGCTTCTCGCTGAAATCTGGTTACGAATTCCGTGGCAGCCAGGTTATTCGTTTGGAAAAAGAAACAGCTCCCATCACTACCATACAATTGAATACTACCGTCAATTATCGGATGGGTGGTATTACTTATGTAGCTCCTCTTAACCGCAAAGTGGCGGTGAATATTACTTCGCAGAATAAGGTTTCCAGCGCAACTGTGAAATTCAATTTCTAACGTATTACGTTGTACGTTTTACGTAATACGTTAGTTTAGAGTTTAGGGTTTAATGTTTAAACCTTCAACTACCTAGTTCAATTTCCCACTTTTTAAACTTTAAACATTAAACCCAAGCTAAACCTAAAACGTAATACGTAGAACATAGTACGTATTACCTTAAAGACTGCATTCAAAACTTAAGCCTTCGACTTCCTACTTCAATTCCCCCCTTAAACTCTAAACTTTAAACCAAAAAACGTAAAACGTACTACGTATTACGTATTACGTCTCTCTACTTTCCCGCTCCCAGGCTTTCTTCATAACTCATTACCCTATATCCCGATTTGGGCAGGTCAAATTTGGCGGCGGGCACCAGGTTGAAGTTGATGTTGCTAACAGTATAAATCACTTTACGTGTACCCACGGAGGCTTCATATTGCATTGCGAGGCCGGGTAGTGATTTGTTGAGGTATTGAAAATCGCGGTTCACCGGCACCAGGTCGCGGGTGAAATAAACTGTGAAGATGGTGCCATCTTTCATGGTACCAATCGCCTTCTGGCAATTGTAGCCAGCGATGGTTTTATATTCTTCTTCAAACCTGAACTGTACGTCTTCATATTTCTCATTCGAGCTTTTCCAGTTCTGCGCTGTCAGGTTGATCATGTATTTCTTATCGCCGTATTCTTTCAATATGGTCACTTTGCCGGTTTTGCCATCAACGATTGTACTCTGGCTACCGAGCGTGCTGATCATTTCAGAACGACTGGAGTTACCTTTCAGGTACACCATATTCACCGCTCCGTCGAGCAGGTCGGCTGCCTGGGGGTTTTCCCCACTGCTTTCGATTTCAATATCGTAGGTGATGGTGGCTTCGCTCAGGCGCTTTTGTGCCTGAAGGCTGCCAAGAGACCCCAGCAGGGCGATCACCATCAAGTGTATAATCCTGAGTTTTTTCATACCCAATTGACGGTTCAAGATAGGGATTCGGTTGCTTTAATGGAATATGCCAATTCGTTAAAATCTGCCGATGACCCGCTCCGCCGCGGCGGAGCGGACTCAGGCCTCACGCCTCACGCTACCAATAACCCGCCCCTCCGGGGCGGAAATCACATCTCACGTCTCACGATTCACGCTTCCGATAACCTGCTCCGCCGCGGCGGAGCGGACTCACGCCTCACGCTTCACGTCTCACGTCTCACTCACTTCTCATGTCTCACGTCTCACGCCTCACGATTCACGCTACTCCCTACTTCTTCCCACGCTGCTGCATTTCTTTCATCTTTTTCTGCTGCTCCTGCATCTGCTCCATGCGCTCCTGCCATTTGCTTTTTGTTTTGGGCTTCTTGCGGTTTTCGGCTATCTGCGCCAGGATCTTGTTGTGGTCGATAATATAATTCTGAATCACAAACTGCAGGATCAACGTAATAATATTCGAAACCGTATAGTACCAGGTAAGCGCCGAAGGCAGACTGTTGAAGATAAACAACAGGAATACCGGGAAGATATAGGGCATGTATTTCAGGATCGGATTACTTTGATCCGGCGACATATTCATGCTGTAGATAGAAATGGCCAGCGAAGTAACTACCGCAGTGATCGTGAACAGGCTCAGGTGACTTCCCAGCAATGGAATGTGAACACCGAAATTGATTACATTATCAAATGCTGAAAGGTCTTTCGCCCAAAGGAATTCCGCACCCCGCAAATCCACGTTGGAGCTAAAGAAACTGAACAGGGCGAAGAAGATCGGTATCTGCAAAAGGGCCGGAATACATCCTCCCAACGGGTTCACTCCTGCTTCGCGGAACAGCTTCATCTGCTCCATGCTCATGGCCTGCTGATCGCCCCCATGTTTCTCCCGCAGCGCCGCGATTTCAGGACGCAAAGCCTTCATCTTCGCACTGCTGAGATAGCTCTTGTAACTCAATGGCGAAATCAACAGGCGAATAAACAAGGTGAGGAAAGCGATAACCCATCCATAATTGCCCACAAAGCTTTTGATGAAATCCCAAACAGGATATACCACAAAGCGGTTGAGGGGTCGCACAAAAGCGTAAGGTCCCTGGCCAAGGTTAATGAGCTTGTCCAGCTTCAAATCATACTGCCGCAGCAGGTGATAATCCGCGGGACCATAAAATATCTGCATGCCGGCCGTATTACCTTCCAGCTTCAATTGGAGGTTGCTGATAGCTTCCACCACTGTTTTCTTTTCATCCGGCGGAAGGTTCCATTCCATTTTACCGCCATCGAAGGCGTTATTCGCAATTAGGTAACTGTTGAAAAAGCGCTGACGCACACCCACCCATTTCAAGGGAGGATCGAGGGATACAGAGGAACGACGACCGATAGTATGGTAATCAAATTCACCATCTTCCACATAACCTACCTGTGTGTTTTGCTTTTCGAAGTCGATGGCTGACTCCTGCTGTGAGGCGTGATAAGCCCAGGTCAACTGCAGTGTATTTCCCTGTACCAGTCGATTGGGATCGCTCAGCGCGATCTGCATGCCCAACATATAATCATCAGGCTTTACGGTATAGCTGTGAACGATTTCAGCCTTGCTGTTGCTGTCGCCGGCAACCATCTTGAAATTGTAGGTCTTGCTGCCATCCGCATTGCTCACACTATCCACCTGGTTAAAGTTGAGCTGGTCGGTGCTGACTGTATCGTTCATTCCCTTCACCACTTTGTAGGAAAGCTGATCGAATTCAGAATCAGCGAGCCTTACCAGGCCACTATCGCCATCTTTATAATGAAACAGTTCTACCCAGGCCGGTTGTCCGCCACGGGTATTGAAGCCAATTCTGAAAACATTGTTTTGCACCACCACTTCATCGCCCTGGCCCGCAGCCAGCAAAGGCCAACCATCGGAAGAAGCCTGAACTGCCTGTGAATCGACTGGCACCTGTGCCTGGGTCTGGGCGGTCTTTGCCGTGGTATCGATCAATACAGGATTCTTTGCCTTATTGATGCTATCCAGGCGGCGCTGCTCCGCCTCATAACTCAGTTGCTGCTGGCGGTTAAAATAGAAATAGCCGAAAAATAAAAGTGCGAGTACTACAAAACCTATAATCGTATTGCGATCAAAATTCATCAGGGAGAAAATTTAAAGAGGGCAAAGATAGCGGAATCGGCGTATGGATTTACGATTGATTCTGTCGGCCGGAAAGGGAC
>JBIQMS010000004.1:0-152114 GCA_044463125.1 Terrimonas ferruginea | reverse complement strand
ACATAATTTTGATAAATATCTTCAAAATTTTGATATTAGTTATTTCACTATCCGTAACAGGCATATTCTTAGGGGTAACGATTTTCATGCTGGCTGCCTACACCCGCCATTTCCAATTCCTTATTTCCGGCATATCCATGCCATACTTCCGGATATAATATTTATGTTCAATCAGCTTATCCTGCATCTCCTGTTTAAGATAAGCTGTTTTGTCTTTTAGCTGCGGTACCCTGTCCAAAACATCCTGTACCAAATGAAACCGATCCAAATCGTTTAATACAGTCATATCAAATGCTGTGGTAATAGTGCCTTCTTCTTTATATCCCCGAACATGAAGGTTTGTATGATTGGTTCGCCTGTATGTGAGCCTGTGAATGAGCCATGGGTATCCGTGAAAAGCAAAAATAACGGGTTTGTCTTTGGTAAATATTATATCAAATTCAGCATCATTTAATCCATGCGGGTGTTCAGTCTCGGGTTGTAATTTCATTAAATCAACTACATTGACCACACGCACTTTAATATCAGGCAGTTTCTCTCTTAAAATAGATACCGCCGCCAGAGTTTCTAATGTTGGCACATCACCCGCACAAGCCAATACAACGTCTGGTTCAGTATTTTGGTCGTTACTTGCCCATTTCCAGATGTCAATACCTTTGTTACAGTGAATTATGGCTTCGTCCATAGAAAGCCATTGAGGGGAAGGATGTTTACCTGCCACTACAACATTTACATAATGCTTGCTGCGGAAACAATGATCCATAACCGATAAAAGACAGTTTGCATCGGGTGGCAGGTAAACACGAACAACTTCTGCTTTTTTATTTAAAACAATGTCAATAAACCCGGGGTCCTGATGCGTAAATCCATTATGATCCTGGCGCCATACGTGTGAGGCTAAAAGGATATTCAATGAAGAAAGTTTTCTTCGCCAGGGAATTTCTGATGTTACTTTCAGCCATTTGGCGTGCTGATTGAACATGGAATCGATAATATGAATAAATGCTTCATAACAATTGAATAAGCCATGTCTCCCGGTCAGCAAATACCCTTCCAGCCATCCTTCACATTGATGTTCACTCAGCATTTCCATGACACGACCTTCTTTATCAAGGAATTCGTCATTATCAATTATTGGCGCTTCCCATTGGCGGTTGGTAGCTTCAAATACAAAATTTAATTTGTTTGAAAGGGTTTCGTCAGGACCAAAAAGCCTGAAATTCTTTTGAGCTGCATTTTCTTTAATAATGTCCCGTATAAAATTCCCTAGCACCAAAGTATCGCCGGTTCCCATTGCCCCCCGCACCGGAAGGTCAAGGCTATAGTTCCGGAAATCAGGCATACGAAGACTTTGGAGTAACAGGCCACCGTTGGCATGTGGATTGGCGCCCATCCGTCGTTTACCCTTTGGCGCCAGTTCGGCTAACTCAGGAAGAAAACTTCCTCGCTCATCAAAAAGTTCCTCAGGTTTATAGCTCCTGAGCCATTCTTCAAGTTGTTTTAGATGCTCCGGATTGGTAGCAGGATGTGTGATAGGAACCTGGTGTGAACGAAAACTATTTTCGATTTTTTTACCATCAACATATTTTGGTCCTGTCCATCCTTTAGGTGATTTTAAAATAATCATTGGCCATTGCGGGCGTTCGAAATTTTTATTTTTTGCAGCATTTTCTTTTATCGCTTTTATTTCTCCGATTACTTTCTCCAGCAACTGAGCCATTTTCCAGTGCATTTCCATAGGATCATCACCTTCAATTAAATACGGCTTCCATCCATATCCTAAAAAGAGTTGCTCCAGTTCTTCACTGCTAATTCGCGCAAACACAGTGGGGTTTGCAATTTTATATCCATTCAAATGAAGGATAGGGAGCACCACACCATCGGTTACCGGGTTAAGGAATTTATTGGAATGCCAGGCAGTGGCTAATGGCCCTGTTTCCGCTTCTCCATCACCTACTACACAGGAAACAATCAGATCAGGATTATCAAAAGCGGCTCCAAATGCATGGCTAAGTGAATAGCCCAACTCACCGCCTTCATGTATAGATCCGGGACATTCGGGAGATACATGGCTGGGGATTCCACCAGGAAAGGAAAATTGTGTAAAGAGTTTTTTCATACCTTCTTCATCCTGGCTTATGTTAGTATATACTTCACTGTAGGTTCCCTCAAGGTACACATTGCCCACAATTGCCGGCCCACCATGGCCAGGCCCTGAAATGTAGATCATGTTCAAGTCGTATTCTTTTATAATACGATTCAGATGTACGTAAATAAAATTTTGACCGGGAGTAGTACCCCAGTGCCCCAATAACATCGGCTTAATGTGTTCAGGTTTTAGCGGCTTTCTTAAGAGCGGGTTATCGTATAAATACATTTGCCCCACCGAAAGATAATTGGCAGCCCGCCAGTATGCATTTATTTTATTTAAAAGGTCGGGGGTTAATTGCATTTCTGCTTTTTCAATTTTTTTCGTTTCCATTGTAGATCATTTATCAGTAATTATTGACTTTTATTTTGAGCATTTACATACAATTCTCTTGTGTCTTTTGCGATCATTGATTCTTCATCCGTTGGAATTACGAACACTTTTATTTTGCTATTGGCTTTTGAAATAACAGATCCGTTTAAGTTGTTTTGATCTTCATCTAATTCAACTCCCAAATAATCTAATCCTTCGCAAATGCGTGAACGAATTACAGGTGCGTTCTCACCGATTCCACCGGAAAAAACCATTGTGTCAAGTCCATTCAATGTAGCTGCAAATGCCCCAATCCATTTTTTTACCTGATAACAGAATAAAGCTATTGCGTCCGCAGCTCTTACATCTGAAGCTTCCTTTTGCAGCAAATCCTGCATATCTGAGCTGATTTCGGAAACACCCAACAAACCACTTTCCTGATTGATCAAATGATTAAATTGGTCTGCCGTTATTTGTACACTTCGCATCATGTACCAGGCTATTCCGGGATCCAAATCTCCGGGTCTGCTGCCCATTACCAAGCCACCGGCAGGCGTGAATCCCATAGTGGTATCTATGCTTTTTCCATCTTTAACAGCTACTAAACTGGCACCGTTCCCCAGGTGTGCAATAATGATGCGTCCCTTACTTTCATCCGAACCTCCAACATTTTTAAGCGCCCCCATAAGATAAGCATATGATAACCCGTGAAAACCATATCGCCGGATTCCTGCGTTATAAAAGCGGCGTGGTATTGGTAAAATCTTCGCAACTGGTGGCATGGTGGTATGAAATGAGGTATCGAAGCATGCAACCTGCAAGAGCATTGGAAGTTGTTTTTGAAACAATCTTATTAATTCAATTTCTAAGGGAAGATGGCCGGGGTCGTACTCACTTATTTTGTTTAATTCGTTTAATAGTTTCTCATTGACAACTTCCGGGCAGTTATGTTCCATTCCATGAACTACACGATGGCCAATGCAGACAATCTTGTCAAGATATTTTTGCTTCTTTAACCAGTCAATTAAATATCCAGCAGCTTCATTAAAATCTTTTGAGTCAATTTCAATTTTATCTTTTTCATCATTGAAATTTGCATAACTAAAAACAGGATGTTTTGATCCGATTTTATTTATTTGTCCCGACAATATTTTACTCCCGATCTCACCTATATCGAAAATAGCGAACTTAATACTGGACGAACCACCGTTAACGGTAAGTATATTTGAATTACCTATTGTCATAATGCAGTATTATTTCCGAATTATTGAAACTATTCCCGGTTATCTCATAATGGCAGTTTACCAAATTAATATTAACGTTGCCAAAGTATCATATTGTCCTCCAATGGTACAGATATACTATCGTAGTTGGGAATGATTCGTACAGTGTAATCGTCGGCTGGTCTTGTTGATATGACCTTTGCATAATACATACATTCTTCCTGTTCCGAAAAGTTTGAATCTGGCTCCATTGTAATTCTTTCAGGCTCTCCGTTATTAATTCCATCAGCAAAAAGGTCAACAGAAATTTGGCCAGGCTTAATCTCATTCAGAAATATAGGGACACGAAACAAGTATCCATTTTCAACGATTTCAGTTTGTGTTTCTCTTATGTTTATTTTCTCCCATTTATTTCTGAACGCATGCTTTGCATTGACAATTCTTCTTGCTACTGCTCCTTTTTCCGCCGCCCGATTTCGGTAATTAGACGCTGCAGGCAGGTAGTATTGTTCCGTATATTCACGAACCGTGCGATTGGCTGAAAAACGCGGTGTAAGTTTGGCCATGCTGTTTCGCATCTTGTTTACCCAGCGTTCCGGTATGCCATTCTCGTTACGTGTGTAAAATTCAGGCACTACCTGTTGTTCCAGTAATTCATACAAGGCATTTGCTTCCGCAATATCCCAGGCAGGATCATCATTGTGTTCCTTTACATCTCCCAAAGCCCAGCCCACTTCAGGCGTATATGCTTCGGCCCACCATCCATCCAATTCTGATAAATTGATACCGCCGTTGACTAATACCTTCATTCCACTTGTACCACTTGCTTCCCAGGGTCGCCTCGGTGTGTTTATCCAAACATCGACACCTTGTACAAGGCATTCTCCCATCATCATGTCGTAATCGTTTAAAAAGATAACATGCTTATATAAATTATGATGTTGAATGAATTGTATCCACCTACGGATCAATGTCTTTCCCGTCTCATCAAATGGTGGCGCTTTACCGGCAATAACTAACTGTACGGGCTTTTCCGGATTGGTGAGTATGCGAATAAATCTTTCAGGATCATATAATAAAAGGTCTGGCCGCTTATACGGAACAAAACGGCGTGCAAAGCCCAGTGTTAGCGTATTGGGATTAAAAATTTCTTTTGCCATTTCAATCATCCCAGGCTGGCCAGAAGCAGATACCTGTCTTTCAAATTCATTGCGAATAAAGCCGACGAGATTTTTCCTGGATTCAGTACGGAATTTCCAAAGTTTCTCTCCGGGTATTTGCAAAACCTGCTGAACAAGGTTTTCCAAATTTCCCTTCCAACGATCCTTGCCACAAGCGTCTGTCCATATTTTATCGGCATATTCAGAATCCCAGCATGGCATGTGCACCCCATTGGTGACATATCCAACCGGTACTTCTGTTATGGGCCAACGCGGAAAAAGATTTTGGAAAAGTTTACGGCTTACCTCGCCATGCAAATGGCTAACACCATTAACCGCACCGCTGCCCCGAATCGCCAGGTAGGCCATATTAAAACTTTCGTTGGCATTTTTAGGTTCCTGTCGGCCAAGAGCCAATAAATCCTCAAAATTAATTTTCAGTTCGTTTCTGGCATAATCACCAAGAAACTGCTCCATAAGTGCTGGTGTGAAATGATCAAATCCGGCCGCAACGGCTGTATGAGTCGTGAATAAATTACCTGCCCGCGTGGCTGTTAAAGCTTCTTCAAAGGAAACTCCGTTTTCTTTCATAAAATCATTGGCCCTCTCCAATACCACGAAAGCGGCATGGCCTTCATTCATGTGACAAACTTCCGGTGTTATACCTAAGGCGTTAAGTAATTTCCAGCCACCTATTCCTAATATTATTTCCTGCTTTATCCGTAGATCGGGACCGCCGCCATAAAGTTCACTGGTGATCCCACGATGAACTGGTAAATTAATTGCGTCATTGCTATCGAGTAAATACAGTTTCACTCTTCCTACCTGAACCTGCCAGGCGCGAAGCCAGATTGGATGACCTGGTAATGATATTTTAATACGAAGCCATTCCCCATTAGGCAACCGTAATGGTGTAATAGGCAACTGTCCGGGGTCGTTATAGGGAAACAATGCATGCTGATTACCATACTGATCTATCTCCTGTCGAAAATAGCCCTGGGAATATAGCAGGCCTATAGCAACAACTGGCAAACCGAGATCGCTGGCAGTCTTTAACTGGTCACCAGCAACATTACCCAATCCTCCACTATAAATCGGCAGCGCATCGGATATCATAAATTCCATACTGAAATATGCGACACTGGAAAGCGGTGCACTTGCATGATTTTGCTGAAACCATGCAGGTGATGTAGCCTCCTGCTCTTTTAGCTTCATAAGCTCTTCAATTTTCTCGCGAAAACCAGCATCTGCCAAATTCCGTTCAAGCTCCTCTCTTGAGACTGACTGCAGGATAATCCATGGGTTTTGGGTAAGTTTCCAAAGTGCAGGATCCAGTTGTTGCCATAAATTGTCAGCGGCGTGATTCCATGACCATCGTAAATTAAGCGCAAGTTCTACAAGTGAATCAAAGCCTTCAATATCCTGTGGCAAAAGGCCATATAACTGATTTGTTTGAAATGTTTTCTTGTTCATAAATTCGATTTATTCGTTCATAATAGCTATTTCCTAATTGAATGTTATCGTTATAGTCATCATATGCTTCACTGATTAAATGACAAGTTTAAACCGTTTGAGAAGTTGATTAATCAACAGTGAAAGGAATGAAAAGCTAATAATGATACTCCAATCTTTCCATCCGTAAATGGTTATTTGCAAAACATTCCGAACCGCTGGAATCCAGTATGCTGAAAGGGCCAGAATGATACAG
Source organism: Terrimonas ferruginea (assembly GCA_044463125.1). Taxonomy (GTDB): domain Bacteria; phylum Bacteroidota; class Bacteroidia; order Chitinophagales; family Chitinophagaceae; genus CAYMZZ01. The sequence continues at coordinate 145,562 of JBIQMS010000004.1, read as the reverse complement.
GCAAACACAGCATACCACACGTAACGGTTCGTAAATACCTCTGACTTGAAGAAGGACACACCTCTTTCGAAATACATATTAAACACATGAAGGATCTGGGAAAAAATAAGCGTATAAAAAAGGATGTTATTGCATAACTCGCTATTCCACGCTTCATCGGCATGCAATAGTTCATGGCTTGCAAACACTGCGCCTATTGTAACAATAGCAATGACTGAAGAATAAGCAAATAGAGCCTTCCATCGTTTACTGTCAATAATGGGTTCAGAGGAGGAAAACGGCTTACGTTCCATGATGTGCGGAGCCGCTTTGGTAACACCTAATGCAAGCGCCGGCAGCACATCCGTTATAAGGTTTATATAAAGGATTTGTATAGGAAAAAGCTGAAAGTGCAGGTTTAGGATAGCTGCGGTTGCTATTACAAAAAGCTCACTCATGTTGCACGAAAGCAGGAAAATGATAAATTTCCGGATATTGTCGAATATGGCCCTGCCTTGTTTTATAGCGAGTACAATGGATGAAAAGGCATCGTCTTTTAATACCATATCAGCAACTTCCTGGGCTACCTGGGTACCTCTTTGCCCCATGGCAATTCCTATATCCGCTTTCTTCAGGGCAGGTGCATCGTTTACACCATCACCAGTCATGCCAACCACCATTTTCTTTTCCTGGTATAAGGATACCAGGTCTAATTTCTGTGCTGGACTGACTCTTGCAAATACGGAGGTATTTAGCCACCTGGTTTTATCTTCTTCTGTGAGCTCCGCATAGGGCTTCATAGCGTTACCATGCATTACCTCATCTTCCTGATTAGCCAGGCCTAACTGTACAGCAATGTTCTTTGCAGTGGCAGGATGATCGCCTGTAATCATTACGACTTTAATTCCCGCTGATTTACATTCTCCAATAGCCTGTGAAACTTCGGGCCGTGGAGGGTCAATAAAGCCAATTAAGCCAGCCAAGGTTAACTGATGCAGGAAATCTCTTTCCTTTTCGTAGGTGTTACGGTAGGCAAAAGCAAGCATACGCAAACCAGATTGTGCCCTTTGCTCGGCAAAATTGAGCCAGCCATTTCTTTTCGATTTATCAAGAGTTACAACTTCATTACCCTCCAACACAGATGTGCAGTAATTCAGCAATTCTTCCACTGCACCCTTGGCGGCAACATAATATCCCTGTTTATTGCCATGAAATGTGACCATGACCTTGGTGTCAGAAGAAAAAGGAATTTCATCCAACTTGGGATATTCTTTAATATAGTCCTGCTGTTTGGTACTTCCGCAATAAACCATTTTCAGTAATCCTACTTCCAAAGGATCACCTGATTCTTTTTCAGTACCATTTTCAGTATAATAAGTTGCTGTGTTGCATAAAGCGGCAATCCGGCGTAAATGATCATAAGCCCCTTTATCTTCAATTTCATTTCCATCCACCCATCCGATTGAGGCACCGGCAATATCCAGGTTGATTCTTGATGCGGCTTCGTTAATCTGAATAAAGGCTGCTTCAATTTTATTCTGAGTCAATGTACCTGTTTTGTCTGTACAAATCACATTGGTACCGCCCAGCGTTTCCACTGATGATAATTTTTTGACAAGTACATTATGCCTTGCCATGCGCAACATGCCAAATGCAAGGGCTAATGTTGACACAATTGGCAGGCCTTCCGGAATAGCCGCAACAGCCAGTGCAATGGAAGTTTCCAGCATCTGCACTATATTTTGCCCGTTTATGATCCCCGCAATAAAGATGATAACCAACAAGATCACCGTCATCCAGATCAATTTTTTACTAAACGATTGGATCTTTTTCTCCAGCGGCGTTGCTGCCTGGTCGGCCTGTTGAACCATGCTGGCAATAGCTCCCAATTCTGTTTGCATGCCTGTTTGAACCACCAGAGCATAGCCATTCCCATTGGTAACGAAAGTGCCTTTGTAGAGCATGTTATGACGTTCAGCAAGTGGAACTTTTTCTGGTAGATCAGACATATTCTTTTCAATAGGGAGGGACTCGCCGGTCAGCGCAGATTCATCGGCTTGTAATTGTGTCGATTTTATGACCCTGGCATCAGCAGTGACCATATCTCCACCTTCTATAAATATAATATCACCAGGCACCAATTCTTCCGAAGGCACTTCAGCTAAATTGCCCTCTCTTAAGACCCTTGCAGGTACTACGGTGAGTTTTTTTAGCGCCTCCATAGAACGTTTTGCCTGGTATTCCATAAAAAATCCTATGACCGCGTTGATCACAATAACAGCCATGATGGCAATACCATCAAGCCACTCCTGGAAGAAAAACGAAAGCCCTGCCGCAATTGCCAGTAACAGCATAAAAGGACTGATAAACTGATTTACTAGGATCATCAACGGACTGATTTTCTTTCCGGATTCAATCCGGTTATATCCAAAAAGCTCAAGCCGGCGGGCGGCTTCTGCTGAAGACAATCCATGTTCGGGATCAGCATGAAGCTGCTTTAACGCTAATTCATAGTTTGTAGCCCATGGCGTTTTTATCGTTACAATTTCAGGAGTTGACATGCCATTAGTGTTAAAAGTTGATGTGCTAATATTGCGACGATCAATTGCTTTGCTCATTTTCAAAATTTCCTTTATTTAGCTTAACGCCTGTCATTTCTTTATTAAGAAAGAAGCTGATGACAGATCGGATACCTACAATCATCGCCAGGATATACAGTTCATTAAGAATTGGGTTATGTATAGTGTGAATAATATCAGCGGCAAGCATAAAATCTAATCCTAATAATAAATAGGAACTGAATTGATGCCTTATTGTTTCACTGCTTATATCACTTTTGATATTCACAATTCTTCTTCTTTCTAACGCCAGCACTTTAAATATTGTAATCATCACGCCCCAGATAATAATGATGCTGCCGGCTATGCTAATGCTTTTGGCGATATTGTTGAATACATTCATGAAATAATTTCGTTTTTACAGTCAATATTCTGTCCAAAATATTTTTAAAAGGTCAATCATACTAATGACTTTGATCCGTTTCTCCTGGATATTTCATTTCCAGAGATTCTAATTTGACTACTATCGCCTTTGCCACCAGGTAATTCCTGTACCATTTATCATCTGCCGGTATGATCTGCCAGGGAATATCAGAGCTGCAGCGATTAATAATATTTTCATAGGTGCGGATATAATCATTCCATTTTTTGGATTCGGTTTTATCCGACACTTTGTATTTCCACTTTTTCAATGGGTCTGTCAATCTTTTTTCCAGTCTTTTTTTCTGCTCATCCCTGCTGATGTGCAGGTAAAATTTCAGGATAATAGTCCCACTGTCTTCTAACTGCTGCTCAAAAGAATTAATGTAATCATACCGGCGTTCAATAAGTTTCTCATCGAGCGTGCGATGAACTGTTGGAACAAGAATATCCTCATAGTGTGAACGGTTAAAAATCCGTATCATTCCTTTTTCCGGCAATCGTTGATAAATGCGCCATAGAAAATCATGCACCCTTTCGTTATCGCAAGGCTCGCTGAATGCAGTAGCATGAACTCCCAAGGGGTTAACACAGGAAAACACATGACGGATAGTGCCGTCTTTACCTGATGTATCCATGCCCTGAAACACAATAAGCATACTGCGGCTGGCATTGGCATGAAAGAGATGTTGCAGTGAAAAAAGTTGTTTGTGCAATATGGTCAGCTCTTTTTTCATATCAGTTTCATCATCCCTGGTAGGAGCTGTTGTTTCAATTTCTTTTAACTTAATTTGTTTCATATTTCTACTACTTTAATGTAGATACCGGTGTGCTGCTACCACATAACCAAGGCCAGCCAATATCATGCTTCCAAACCCATAAGAAATAGTTTTTTTCAGTTCATTGGTTCCTTTTGTTATAGCTACCACCGCTTTTACGATTGTATTACTTAGCATCGCCAGCACAATTACAATCACTGCGATATTCAGTTGATTGTTCTCACGGGCATACCTTGCCATGCTGATGGAAATAGCATCTACATCAGAAACACCTGATAGTAACCCTGATAAGTAAAGCCCGCTGGTTCCGAAAAATTTATCGGCATAAAACACTAACACAGAAATGCCGGTAAACAGGACACCAAAGAACATGGCGTTCAGAATATTGATGGGGTTGCCCAATTGCAGGGGGGGCGTCACCGTTTTTTGTTTAATCTTTCTCGTAATAAAAAACACCCACAGCAGGCCCACCAGCGTCAGTAGCAAACAGGGTATCAACAACACAAGGAAAATAGCGTTGTTAAACAAATATGTTACCAGCAACACCCGCATAAACATAACAGAACTGGCCAGTATAATACCTGCTGCATAGCTATTGGATAGAGACGGCGACTCTTTACTTTTCGAACTGAACACCCATGTAACTGCTGTGCTGGAAAAAGTGCCCCCTAAAAAGGCAGTTAATAATATGCCTTTTTCGGCGTTACCAAATTTTATAAGAAAATATCCAATAAAACTGAGAGAAGAAGTGATGACGACCACAAATCCTATCGCTTGCGGATTGATGACACCACCCGGTCCAAAATTCTTGTTGGGCAGGAAGGGTAATATCAATAAAGACAGAATAATAAACTTGATAAACGCATATAACTCATCCTGCGTTATACGGGCAATGATTTTCTTAAACTGTTGCCTCAATGCCAAAACAGTTATGGTAACAACCGCTGCCGCTAATGCTTCACGTATAAAATGCAGAGCTACTAACGAACCAAGACAATAAGCAATCAGCAACGATAGCTCCGTAACTATCCCCAGGTTATTTTTTTGCGTTTTAGCAAAATGAAATATAGTTAGCAGAACAAATAATCCAGGCAACGAGAGAGGAAATATCCAGGGATGATATTGTTTAGAAAGGTAGGTGAAAATATATCCTAATAGTGTAGCGAGGGTAAAGGTGCGAAGTCCGGCAAAATGCTCGTTGCCAGTAGCTGTGTCAAACTCACGTTCCAGCCCCAATATCAATCCTATTCCGGCTGATACCAGCATGCCCAGCAAATAAGGGCCAAGGACACTATTGAGATATTCATGCATCTGCTTTCAAAAGTTTAAATCTTTGTTTACATCTTCATACCTTCCATGCCCGGCATTCCAGTACCTTTTTTTAATATTAAAGCACTATTAAGCAAATAGGCCCCATTCGTTACTATTAATTCCCCTTCTTTTAAACCACTAAGCACTTCTACTTCTTTTTTATTCTGAATGCCCAAACGGATCATCCGGTTTTCATAAGTTCCTTTTGCTGTCTTTACCCAGGCAGAAATCATTTCGCCAACTACAATCGAGCTCTTCGGAATTACCATTGTCCTTTTTTCATTTCTTTTAATATTTATATAGGCCATCATTCCTGGCTTCAATTTATTTGAAGGGTTTTCTAGCTGGAATCTTACGAGGCTTATTTTGCTGTCAGCCTCCAAACCTGGGTTATCAAATACTGGCACAACCCTGAATATTTCTCCGGGGAATGCATCAAACTCTGCCTGTATGGCGGCCCTGCCATCCAACCACTTTAATTCACTGACATACATCTGGGCCTCTATCCACAATTGTGACATATCAGCTATCCTGAACATTGCTGTACCTTCCTCTACATATTGCCCTTCGCTTACAGGCAACTCAGTTAAAGTCCCTGAAACGGGACTATAAAAGGTAATTAAGGGTGAGGCTACACCGGATTTCTCTATTTGCTCAATTTGAAAGTAGGTTAGTCCCAGTAAAAACAATTTTCTTTTGGCCGCTTCAATAAGCTGATCAAATGATGCCTGCAAATCAGATGGGCTCGCTTTCATTTGAATGGCAGTCAGCAATTCATTTTCGTATGCTATAAGCTCCTCACTATAAATGGCATAAATTGGTTCCCCTTCCTTAATGTATTGCTGCGGATTTTTTACAAATAATTTATCGAGCCTGCCACGAATACGCGAAGTAATTACAGTGATTTTTCTTTGATCAAAATTGGCAGTGCCCAACACCGTAGAAAATTCTGCCATTGATTTTGTCCTGACAGTATCAACCGTTATATTAGCATGCTTTTCATCTTGAACGGTTAGAGATATGATCTCTTTGCCAGAGGAATCAGATACGGAATGTGCCCCTGAATGTTGCTCTTGAGCAGTGCCCTTTTTGTTATTTGTACAAGCACCTATCAATACCATTACTGACAAAGTAATGATACCGAGAGCCATGTTAAATGAAGTTTTCACTTTCATAGTTTAATATTGTATTATGGTTTCACTATCTGCCAGGTAGGCTGCATCTTTGGCAACAAACTCGTTACTGTTCAATCCTTTTAACACTTCAATATTTTCGTTATTTCGGTTGCCGATTTTTATAGCTCTTGCCTGAAAAACGTTGCTGCCATCTTTTGTTGTTGCTTTTAAAACCCACACAATTGCGGTGTTTCCCAGATAATAAACGCTGCTCGCCGGTACGGTCAGTGAACTCGAATTAACAACAGCACTTGCCCTGATGAGAGAGTTTTGTTTCAGCTTACGATTTGGGTTGGAAAAATATAACCGGACTTGCGTAAACTTTTGAGCGCCCCTGTAAACCGGTTCTACCATTTGGATAACTGACCGAAAGGTCTGGCCTGGAAAAAGTTCGCTTTTTACAACAACATCTAACCCGGGTTTAGCCATCTTTTCGTTTTCATGTGAAAAAGCAACGATGCCCCAAACTGTTTGGAAATCGTTGATCCAAAACACCGTTTGATCTTTACTAACATACATTCCCTCCCTGATTGAATTATCGTCTGACGAGGTGTTTGCAGTACCTGTTGGTGCGGCGTCTGCTTCGCCGCTATTCATTCCGTCGCCCATGCCGCCCTGCGTACCTGAAGCACTCATGCCGCCTCCGGCAGACGATGGGTTAAATAGTACATAACCCTCAAAAGGACTGTAGATGGATATGGTAAATGGGGCAGTAGAGCTTTTATCAATTTGAGCAATCTGGGCATTGGATAGACCAAGCAGTAATAACTTTTGTTTTGCTTTTTCCATCAATTCCCGGTCATTACTTTTCTGGCGTATATAATTGTATTCCGAAATATATGTGTTTAAATCCGGGCTATATATATCCATTATTTTTTCTCCTTTCCGTACATACTGATAATTGTATTTCACGTAAAGGCGTTCTATGCGTCCACCAATGCGAACAGGAATCTTCCGGTTTCTCCTCGGGTCAAACGTAATGTACCCCTCTCCGTTAATTGTATATTGCTGGATACTGTCTCTCACAGGTACGGCCGACTGCTTTGAAATGACACTTTGGTTGGCGGGCAGAGCACTCAAATAAACTTCATCAAGTGAATCCTGGACAGGCCCCATATCCATCTGTTGATGCCCATCAGCTTTTTCATTCAAATGGTCCATAGCTGTATGGTCTTCCATCTTTGAATTTTTATTCGGTTCAACCATGCTATCGGTTTCAGTTGCGTGGCTTCCTGCATGTCCCTGTTCCTCCTGGTTCGAATTACAGGAAGCCAGTAACAGCAATAAGATGAAACCAAGACCAAAAAGCGAATACCGCCTGACAGTATATAGAATATTTCTTTTCATGACTTATTTTATTTCCCGTTGGTATTCGTATTCTGATTGAATAGTAAATACCTGTGCGAGTTTATCAATGCGTTCAATTTCTTTCATCAGCAGCATGTTCCAGGCATCCAGCAACACAAAAAAAGATCCGGTGTTCTGACGATAGGCAAGCAGGTTACTTTCAAGATTTTTTCGGTAAGCGGGTAAAATGCTGGATTCAAAATTTTTTAGCTGCCTGTTTTCATAGTTGAGCATTGTGATTTTTTCGCGGATCATTTGCGTCGTCATCAATCGCATGGTTGACCGTTCATTTTGCATTGCTTCAATGTCGAAATTCATGGAACGAACTTCGGACTTATACATCCGCGACGACCAGGGAACAATGGGTATGGTAACCATACCCATTATGGAAAATTGGTTAGGCATACCAAACATTTGCCCGTGAGAGAACTGAATACCAAAGTCAGGCTTCGAACCTGTGGCTGCCAACCGAAGGCTGCTTTGCATGGAACGTATCCGGCTTTCAATTGCCAGAATGTCGCTGCGGTTTAGAAACGTAGTATCATTGATATTAAGAAAATCCGCCTGATAATCTGTTGGCTGTAGAACGGAATCAATTACAAACGGAGTATTCACATCCCTGCTCAATAGCGTATTAATCCCGATAGTACTTTCTGCAACCTGTGAAAGCAACATGGTTTCCATATTTTTCAACTCGCTTAGGGAAGCTTCGGCTTTAAAAATGGAAGGCAATTCAGACTGGTTATAAACATATTTATCCCGAGCTGTTTTGATAAGCATCTTTAACAGATCTTCATATTCACTTACCAGTTTTAATTTCCTTTCTGCAGTGAAACGGCGATAATAGTAAAGCCGGGCAGTATAATGAAGGATATTCTTTTCCCATTCGGCTTCATTGCTTGATATGTCCTGTTGCGAGAGAATATAGTCTCTTTTTGCATTGAGTTTGGCAGCGTTTGGAATCATTTGTTCAACTGAAAACATGAGGCCTGCCTGGTTCATAGGAGATTTTTCCTTGATCATACTTAATTGATAGGGAAACTTGTCAATTGCTACTGAAAGAGTGGGCGGCATCCAACTCCTGGCGCCTTCGGCAAGAGCTCTTATGCTACTGATCCGGTTTTGATAAAGTCGTAATAGCGGGTATGATTTATCAATCTCCTTGAAAATATCCGGCAGAGAAAGACGAACTGTATCCTGTGCTTTGATAGAACTAACCGTAACCAGCAGGCTAAGAAATATTGATATTATAGTCTTTATTTTCATATCAGCGGTTTTTATTCACTTATTTGCATAATCTCGATCTTTCCACGTTTTTTTAATTCCCACTCTTTTACCAGATTAAAAATGACCGGCAGCACTATCAACACAAAAAGAGTAGCTGAAATCAACCCAAATACAAAGGGAATGGTTATGGGTTTCATTACGTCGCTTCCTGTACCTGTAGATACCAGTATGGGTATTAAACCCAGGATATTAGCAAGAACGGTCATAAGGAGTGGGCGAACTCTTTGTGTGGCCCCAAAAAGAATAGCTTCCTTAAGCGCAGGAAGACTAATGGCTTGTTGATTATTACCTTTTTCCTGTACCAACTTTTTAACTGTATCATTGAGATAAGAAATCATCAGAACACCGGTACTTACTGCCACTCCAAAAAGAGCAATAAAACCAACTGCTACTGCCACAGAGAAATTAACATTATAAAAGTATAAAGAGTATACACCCCCAATTAGTGCTACCGGAATACTAACAAAGACCATGAGTACAGCCTTGTAAGAGTGAAAAGTAATAAATAGAATAAAGGCTATAATCAGTAAAACTATGGGTATGATGATACTTAAACGTTGATTGGCCCGTACCTGGTTTTCATACTGGCCACTCCATTCAATAAAATAACCTTGCGGCAGCTTTTTAAAAGTTTCATCAATCCTTTCTTTAGCTTCTTTCACTACACTCCCCATATCCCTTCCCCGAACGTTAAAAAGCACTGTGCCTCTTAACATAGCGTTTTCAGAACTAATCATGGGCGGACCTTCTGTAATTTTTACATCTGCAACTGCTGAAAGGGGAACTACACCATAATTCATGGTTTGAATTGGAATTCGTTCAATTTCATCAATATCATTGCGGTATTCCTGGGCTAACCGAAGGTTAACATTAAAGCGTTCCCTTCCTTCTACGGTTGTGGTCAGGATCATCCCACCCAAAGCACTCTCTATTACCATGTTTACATCATCCACGTTCAAGCCATAGCGGGCTATGTCGCGTCTGCGGATTTTAATATCGAGATATTTGCCCCCGGTAAGTTGTTCTACATACAAATCTGCCAAACCTTCAATTCCTTTTATAGTGTTTTCTACCTGGCGGCTAAGATTGTATATGCTGTCCAGGTTTTTACCGTATATTTTAATTCCAACATCTGTCCGGATACCTGTTGAAAGCATGTTTATCCGATTTATTATAGGCATGGTCCATCCAACACTGACACCGGGTATCTGAACTTTTTCATTCATTTCTGTAATTAGCTTTGCCTTGGTCATGTCCTTACGCCACTGATTTTTAGGTTTTAAAATCACCATAGTTTCAATCATACTGATAGGTGAGTTATCAGTGGCTGTATTGGCCCGGCCTGCTTTTCCAAGTACATTCTCCACCTCCGGAAAACTCTTAATGATTTTATCCTGTAATTGCATAATTCTTTTGGCTTCGGAATTAGAAACATCCGGAAGTGTTACAGGCATAAACAGCAAAGAACCTTCATCAAGGGGTGGCATAAATTCTGACCCCAGGTTAGTTACTAATGGAATACTTCCAATCACCAGTGCCAGGCATGCAGCTAAGACAGTTTTGCGCCAGGTAAGGCAAAAACGGGCAACTGGCTTATAAAGGGTGATAAATAAGTTAGAAACAGGGTTACGGCTTTCTGGTATAAGCTTACCTTTCATGAACGTCCGCGTTAACATGGGAGCAACTGTAATAGCAAGGATTGCAGCGCCAATTAGTGAAAATGTCTTTGTTAAAACAAGGGGGCTAAACATTTTAAATTCCTGTCCGGTAAGGAATAAAATTGGCGCAAATGAAATTATCATAATGATGACTGAAAAAAATACCGACCGCCCTATCATTTTTGAAGATTCTTTGATAATTTCAACACGCTCTTCATCGGAAATTTCATTTGTATTGCCGATCCGCTCCTTTACTTTTTTTATTTGTTCTGCTGACATACTAATCTTTGGTTTGAGTTTTTAAAACACGGTTTGTTAGAGAACGGTACGCATTTTCAGCCATTACTATCCCAGGGTCAACTACATCACCGATGGCAAGAGCAATTCCACCCAATGACATGATGTTAGAGGTTATACCAAAAAGTTGCATCAGGATAAACCCTATAAGTACGGATAAAAGGATGCAGGTAATGGCAATCCAACCACTACGGATACTGAATAAGAAAATAATTACTACAATGGAAACAATCACGATCATTTGCCATAACGATTCGGTCAACGTATCAATAGATGCCAAAATCAAATCACTTCGATCATACGCAGTTTTGAATTTTACACCGGCAGGTAAGCCTTTTTCTACCTCCTGCATCTTTACTTTAGTCCGCTCTATTACATCCTTGGCATTTTCACCAAAACGCATTACTACAATCCCACCCACCACTTCACCTTCGCCATTCTCATCTACTATCCCCAACCTTAAATCAGATGACATTTGAACATCGGCAACATCACTGAGCAGAACTGGGATTGACTTATATGTACCAATGGAAATATCTCTTATATCTTCAAGTCCGGTAATATAACCTTGTCCACGGATCAGGTATCCGGTGGAATTCATTTCATAAAGACTGCCGCCTACATCACGGTTATTTTCAGTAACAGCACGGGTAATATCCATTAATGGCACGCCATAATAAATTAGCTTATGAGGATCAATGGTTACCTGGTAAAGCTTTTGAAATCCACCAAAGGAGGCTACTTCACTTACTCCATCCACATTCTGCAATGCAAATTTCACATACCAGTCCTGCAATGCCCGCAGTTCCCCGAGATTATAACCATCTCCATCCAATGTGTACCAAAATACATGACCTAAACCTGTTCCATCTGGTCCCAGGGTAGGGGTAACACCTTGCGGCAAAAAACGCTGGGCATAATTTAGTCTCTCAAGAACGCGGGTACGGGCCCAATACTCATCAACACCATCATCAAACACTACAAAAATGAAACTCATGCCAAACATGGATGCGGCCCTGATAGATTTGATTTTGGGTATTCCCTGCAAATTGGAAACCAGTGGATATGTAATCTGGTCTTCCATGATCTTTGGGTTACGGCCCATATACTCTGTGTAAACGATCACCTGATTTTCGGAAAGATCAGGAATTGCATCCACCGGCATGTTCTTGATGGAATAGAATCCGCCTATGGCGATCATAACTATCCCTAACCAGACAAAAAACCGGTTATTAATTGACCAGGTAATAATTTTTTCAATCATCGTAATATCTTTTAATTATTAAGTTAGCTGGATGCCTGAATAACTCTATCTAAAAAGATCAACAAAAACACTTCGACAATGATTCCACGGTTTTCTTTTCCATACACAGGCAGTAATAAATTTTTTGCCCTTCCTGCTGGCGTCTTACAACACCGGCACTTCTCAGGATATTCAGGTGACGGGACACCACAGGCTGCTGCAAACTGAGTTTCTCGTAAATCGTCTTAACCATAAGCCCTTCACATTTTGCTTTACACAATAGGTTCAATATTGCCAATCTGTCCGGATGAGCTGCTGCTTTTAGTATCTCAGCCATGCTTTGCATTTCATCCTTATTCGCTTTTTTAGTTGCAATCTTCGCCATAGTTTCCGGTTTGTTACACGAAGATCTTTTCACCTGCACCGAAAAACGATGATCACCATTCCCTCTAAAACTGATTCTTGTCATACCGGTATCTGGCTATTCAGATAACTGTATAATGCTCAATAATTTTTCAAAATCACCAATTGCATAGGTTTTAAATACAGCCGGACAACCCTTTTTTTACCGTTGCTCTTGTGATGCAGCACTTCTACATTGTTCTCGTGCCCATAAATGCTTTTCATACATATACTGTTTTTATTGATGCGGTAATCTATCTGAATGTATTCTACTTTCGCATCGCTGGTGGACGAAATATACACTACTAGAATTTCTTCATTGAACAGAACTCTCGAAAAAGCCAGGGTGCATTTAGGGCAATCAGGCAGATGAAATGAAATGCCATCAGAAGAAGTCTCTCTCATGTACATTCTCCCAAATTTCAGAATAGCACTTGTTTTCCTGAAGCCGGCAATGGCTGAAATCGCTTTGTAAATAGAAGATTCGGGGTTTAAAACATTTGCATTAAAATCGTGGAGACTGAACATACATTCTCTTACAAAATAATCACCCGTACCACATCCTTGAAAACCTTGTTCGGTTCCATAATAAATGCAAGGAGTGCCCAATGAACATAATAGAAAGGCCATTCCGGCAATAACCTGTTCAGGTAAAGCATCGTGTCCGAAGCGATGTTTTACAATTTCTCCTACCTGGTCGTGGTTGTCTACAAACGTTACCAGGTACTCGCCATATTCACCCCGATTGAGTGCGGTTTGTTGGAGCGAATTATAGCGTTCGATTAATTTTTCAGGCGATGTTTTCCCTTTGATTACTCCTTCAAGTATGTGATAAAGCGGAAAGTCAAGCACTGAATTTAAACCATAATAAAGATTTTTATCTTCAAGCGATACAGAGGTTTTAGGGCCGATGTACCGGTTATAAGTTTCCTCTCCGCCAAGTAATTCACCAAACAGGAAAAAGTTTTTTTTGCCTAATGAATACGCATATTCCCGGATATATGAACAAAACCTGCTGATAGATACTTCACCCATGTGTTTCACGGCATCCACCCGAAAGCCATCAACATCTGTTTCCCGTATCCAATAGCAGTGAAGGGTAATAAGCAGATCGTGTATATATAGTGCTTCTCTGGAATTATCATTCCGGAAAGTTTTCAATCTGAAAAAATCACCGTCTTTTGTTTCAGGAAAACTATCAAAATTTCTGATCTGTCCCTTTCTATTATACAGTTCAGGATTTCTCAACTCTACGGGAACAGGCTTGTCTTCATAACGCCATTTTTCAAGCGGAAACTGAATTCCGTTGTAATAGTTATAATCGTAGTTGCCAGGATAACTCCAATTGTCTCCGGAATGATGCAGGACAATATCCAGGAATACACGCATATCCAGATTATGCGCTATGTCCACTAAGTGTTCCAATTCTTCTTTAGTGCCCCATCGCTCATCAACTTCAAGATAATTTTCAATGGCGTAGCCATGATATGATTCCGGGTTATTTTTAAATACCGGGCTTAACCATATAGCGGTGCAGCCAAGATCTTTGATATAATTGATATGGTTGATGATGCCGCGCAATGTGCCGCCGCAAGTTTTTTGTAATTCATGTTCTTCCCCGAATCCCGAATGACTATGCTTAAATTCAAGCGGATGCCGTTTGCGGCTATCATGAAATCTGTCTACCAAAACGAAATAAATGAATTCCTCCCTCCATTCACGATGGCAGTTCCGCCAGTAATTTTTTCCGGGTTTGGGTTTGAGGTTTATTTCCTTTATAGATATCATGATTTTTGCTCTTTAAGAAATTGAGAAATCGTTTACGATTTATTTCGAACTTTGCACTTTGCCTGTAAGGATTTTTGCATCATTCAGCATATGTTTTAAACACCACTTGCAATACCAATCAGCAAACAGGAAAGACAGTATCTGGTTAAAGAATCCTTTTGGTTTTTCAAAGCTGATAGATAATTCTGCTTTACAGCCATTGAGCATAGGAAGGAGTATTAACTGCATCTTGTACCAGGAATAAATGATGAGTTTTGCCTCTCCAATAGTTTCCCAAATCTTTTCTTTACCGGAAATCCATTTAGTTACTTCCACGGTAAAGTCCATTTTCAAACCCATCATTTTGCCTGTCCACCTGTATCTCGAACCCAAACCCGTATGGTTTTCTGTAAGAAATTCCAGGTTCAGTTTGCTGCCCATCATCATCATGGATGATTGAGTCATGTGCATGCCAGTTACACCTAAATCATCAATGTATTTGAATACTTGTTCAGGTGCAGCGTTATAGGTTTCAATTCTTTTAATGGATTTCATAAAAAGTATTCAACTAATCACAAAACTGTTTTTGCTTACTTCATCAGCCAGTAACTCATCTACCTTAATTGCGTTTGAAGGATGTATAATAGAATTACAGGTAACAATTTTTTCCACACCTGCTTTTATCAGCTTATCATAGGCCCTGGAAGCCATAACCGGATGTATGCCGATACATACCGATGGTTTCATACCTGCCTTTTTCAAATGGCCCACGGTTTCAACCATGGTATGAGCAGTTGAAATAATATCATCGACCAAAACAGGTGTATGGTTTTTATACTCCTTCAATTGTGGCACCGATACCTTTACATTGCGGTCGCCACTGCGAATTTTGTTCAGCACGATAAATGGAGCATCAGCCGCCGCTGCGACCCTACTTACCCATTGTTCGCTTTCGCTATCGGGGCCAATTAATACCGGGTTATTTATGTTTTCCTTTATCCATTTCGAAATCAGAGGTGAAGCATGCAGCACTGCACAATGAATAGAATAAATTTCACTAAGCGAGTTTCTGCGATGCAAATGGGGATCTATGGTGATGAGTTTATCAATAAAGCCGGAAATCAGCCGGGCAAATAGTTCAGAACTGATGCATTCACCCTCGGTAAACCTTTTATCCTGTCGCATGTAGGCCAGGTAAGGAGCTACCAGTATCACAGAAGTAGCCCCAAATTCCTTTAATGTCTTTGCCAGAAAATAAAGCGGCAATATTTTATTATTAGGACGATGAAGAGAACAGACAATAACAGCATCCTTCCCATATACATTGGAGAGTACCTTTACATAAGTTTCTCCATCGGGGAAATGATGAATAATTGCTTCGCCGGGTTCTGCATGCAATAGCTCTGTAAGTGAGTGGCCTAACAATTCATTTCCCGGAATATTAAATATAACACAACTGCTCATATCAATAAAATTTTATGGTTTGATTTTGCCGATAGTATTCAAAGGCATATTCCAACTCGCCGGGTGAATTGGCATGAATGCTAAAAATTGGTTGTCCTCTTTCAATCTTTTGCTGCAGGTGAACAAAGAAATCCACTCCAGCCTCCAGCGCATTTGGTGCACCGGCAAGTTTCGCTACCTGGGCTATTTTTCTATTGTCTATTTCTGAAATAATTCCGGCAAATTCCGCTTCAATTATTTTTGAATATTTAGCTGGTTTAGGTTCCCTGAACCCTCCCTGTGCTTCACAAATTGAAACCAGTTTATTGAAGGCCACCCCGCTATTAAGTTTGTTCTCCACCAGAACATGGGCAAGATGTTCATCCATATTCCAAACCATTTTTACAATTTCCGTAGCTACTGTAATGGCTCTTTTTCTTAAATCATGCGGGGCATTTGCTGTGTTCTGCAAAACAGACAATGCATCCCTTGCCTCCAATGAGGGCCCAATACCAAATCCCACCGGCTGTGTTCCATCGGAAATGATGATTTGCGTTTTCAAACCGATAAAGTCGGCGACTTCCTTTAAGTGCAAGGACAATTCAATAGCGCTATCCATATTCCGGACTTTAGCAGTTGCTCCCACCGGTATATCAATTACACAATGAGTGGATCCGGCAGCAGCTTTTTTGGAAAGAATGGAAGCGATCATCTGGCCTTTGCTGTCTATATCCAAAGCTTTTTCTACCTTAATGATAATATCATCGGCCGGACTTAATTTCATTGAGCCGCCCCAGGCAATACATCCATTTTCATTTTCAACAACTTTGCGCATTTCTTCCAGACTGAGATTTACATTCGTAAGAACCTCCATTGCATCAGCAGTACCTGCGGGTGAAGTAATAGCTCTTGATGATGTTTTAGGAATAGCAATGCCCAATGAAGCAATAATGGGTACAACAATCATTGTAGTCCTGTTGCCCGGTAAACCGCCAATGCAATGTTTATCGGCAACTATAGGTTGGTCCCATTTCAGTTTGTTTCCTGCATTAATCATAGCCTGCGTGAGGAAGCATATTTCTTCCAGCCTCATGTTGTTACCTGAACAGGCCGCTACAAATGAGGAAAGAAAAATATTTGAATATTTTTCATCCACGATATCACACATGATTTCATCATATTGCTGCTGGCTTAATGTATTTCCATACAGCTTTGCTCTTACATGCGACATGGAATGCAGCGTTTCTACATGACCCACATTCAGGATATCACCTTCCAGTACATTTAATTTTTTAGCAGCACTTACTGAAAGGCTGATTTCACCTTCCTTTAATATGCCGTTATTGGTTACATTCAAAGTAGCAATAATGCTTTGGTTATCATTCGAAACAGTAACCCTTGTTAATGCCCGGAAACCTTCTGACCGGCATACATGACAACTAGCAGGCATAAACACTACCAGTTCCTGGTTGGTGTCAATACCCAGCGGCCTAAATTTGAGAAGATGCATGTTATGTTTATGCTCTGTTATCATTTCACCACTTTGATTTATTTTCATCATAACTTACAGGTTTTGTGTTTCGGATTGTTTTTGTGCATTTGAATGGATTGCAACATGGAATAAAACCTTTTCTTCATTCTGCTTTTGTATTTCAACGGGTATATTGAATTCATCCTGAATTTTGACTCTTAATGCTTCCTGAGCTGAAGATTCCCCACGCACCAAAAAAACTTTTTCTGGCAAATGTTTGAAATGCTTCAGCCATTGAATCAGTTCTGATTGATCAGCATGTGCAGACAATCCAGAAATTTCTACCACCCTTGCCCTGACAGGATAATACTTACCATGAATTTTTACTTCATGTGCCTTGTTTCGCAATGCCCGGCCTCTTGTTCCTCCAGCCTGATAACCGATTAGCAGGATGATATTATTTTCATGCGGAGCAATATGTTTCATGTATTCCAGCACACGGCCACTTGTAAGCATACCACTGGCGGAAATAACAATCTTACTGCCATGCTTAGTAATAATATTCTGTGTGTTGTGCCAATCACGGTTGATGACAACATCTTTACACACACTCATACACTCTTCATGTTTCAGTTTGTGCCATTTGGGATAACGGCATAAAATATCCGTCGCATCAGCTGCCATAGGACTGTCGAGAAACACGGGCAACCAATGAGGAATTTTATTTTCCTTTTTGAGTTTATCTATAATGTGCATGATCTCCTGCGCCCGGCCCACGGCAAAACTGGGTATCAGTATAGTGCCATGATGATCCACCGCTTTATTGATTACCGCCGCCAGTTGTTCAGCAGGATCTCCTTTATGTAACCTGTCTCCGTAAGTTGATTCCATAATTACATAATCCGCTTTATTCATGTTTGCCGGTGGTAACAAGAAATCAGATTGATAACGGCCAATATCGCCTGAAAAAACAATAGTTTTTTCAAAACACTCCAATTGTACACAAGCACTGCCGAGTATATGGCCATTCTTTCTGAACTGAAAACTGATATGCAGTGATAATTGAATTTCTGAACTGTGCTCGACTGCTTCAAAATGTTGTATAGCGAAGTCCACATCTTCAGTTTTGTATAAAGGCAACGCCGGTTTATGCTTGGAAAAACCTTCCCGGTTTGCCCGTTCTGCATCTTCTTCCTGGATTTTGGCGCTGTCATACAAAATGATTTCTGCCAAATCTCTTGTCGGGGGAGTCATATATATTTTTCCCCTGAATCCCTTTTTCAGAAAAAGGGGAATATACCCGCAGTGATCGAGATGTGCATGGGTCAGCAGCAGTACATCAATCTCGCTGGGGTGCACGGGTAATTCCTCCCGGTTTTTCATTCGTAATGATTTTATGCCCTGGAACAGGCCGCAATCAATAAGTATATTTAGTTCGGGTGTTCTTAATAAGTGTTTGGAACCCGTTACCGTTTCTGCCGCACCCAGCGATTGCAATATGATTTCGTTATTTTGGTTCATAAATATGTTTTTATAAGTTATTATAATGGGTCATAGTCTTTGGGTTTAAATATTGGTTCGGTCCAAAATAATGGCAGCTCCTTTTTCGGCTTTGTTTCCAATTGATTTATGTGGTCTTTATGTTTTTCAATGGAAACAACAGGTGGCTGCAACAAATGGCTGGCATCTGGTACCATTTGCACAGCACTTAGCTTTTTTGAAATGGGTTCTGCTACAGCTTCCATGATAAATAGTTTTTATAATTTTTCTTATCTGATTTTATGACTGCTTGTTAATATTATTGATTTCAATTTCTACATCTGGACTATGTGTAGTTCTTCTTTACAAAATATCTTCGTTCCTATGTTTACTCATTCCTCAATATTACTTTTAAGGCTTTTTCTTTTGCAGCATGTTGAAATGTATCATATGCATTAATGATATCGCTTAATTTAAAATAATGCGTGATTAGTTGCTTTGAATTGAGTTTTTTTGATTGAATTGTTTTGAGCAACATCGGTGTAGTAACTGTATCAACTAAACGTGTAGTTATAGTGATATTATGTGCCCACAAAGTTTCCAGGTGAAGTTCCACACTCTTACCATGCACACCGATATTCGCAATGATACCTCCTGACGCCACCAGCGATTCGCACAATTCAAATGTTGCCGGGATGCCTACCGCTTCAATCGCTGTATCAACTCCTCTATTGTTGGTAAGCTGCTTTACTTTCTCAACTGCATTTTCTTTATTGTTATTAATAATCTGTGTTGCCCCAAATATTTTTGCTGTTTCCAGGCGATTATCATCCGGATCAATCATTATGATTTCAGCAGGAGAATAAAACTGTGCAGTAAGCAACGCAGCCAGTCCTATCGGTCCTGAACCGACAATAGCCACGGTATTTCCAGGTTGCACTTTACCGTTAAGCACACCGCATTCAAAACCGGTTGGCAAAATATCACTCAGCATTACCAGCGCTTCTTCATCGCTTCCGGCAGGAATATGGTACAAGCTATTATCAGCAAATGGAATCCTAACATATTCGGCCTGTGTTCCATCAATTAAATGGCCCAATATCCATCCGCCATTTTCACAATGCGAATACATGCCACGCTTGCAATAATCACATTTACCACACGATGAGATGCAGGAGATAATTACATGGTCTCCTTTCTTAAAACCCGTGACTGAATTCCCAATTTCCTCTATTACGCCTACTCCTTCGTGTCCCAGTATCCTACCATCTGTTACTTCGGGCACATCTCCTTTCAAAATATGCAGATCTGTTCCGCATATTGTTGTTTTAAGAATTTTTACTATGGCATCTGTTGGTTCTTTTATTACCGGTTTTGGTTTTTCTTCCCACGATTTATTACCGGGACCGTGATAAACTAATGCTTTCATGTTTTAATATTTTTAATTTCCCAAAAAATTATTCTCGTAAATTCTTTCATCATTCTACCTGATTTTATGAGTACGATTTATTAAAGACTTCACCGGGTATTGATCTAAAATCCGATGCACGGCAGGGTGCAGATCGTGACTGATATGTGAAGGATCATAAATATCTCCTTCCGCTGTTCCGGTCCAAACCAGTTTATTTGCTTTTTTGTCAACAAGATTTAACGTGATAGATCCGTTGACATACTCCTGTTTTTGTGTGGTAGAATAACCGGAAAAGCCCGAATAACCATAGCCATAGGAAGGGTAATGCCGGTAATAATATCCGTATGGATAGGGCGAATAATAGAAACTGCCAAAATAATAGGGACGATAATAGTAACTGGAAGGATAAGTGCTAACCACCCGTTCTTTTTTTGCGTTGGTTATTACCAATTGCATTAAAATATCCGGGGTTTCCCCATCAAACTTATATCCTCTGTCACTCATACACTGTCCAAAATAATTCCGGATATTATTGCGGATAATCTCATTGTTGTAAGGAGTATTCGTTGTGTCTGCTTTATCCGGCAGCCAGGCAAATGTTTTATATTGGCTGAAATCTGCTGACCTGTCGTAGTCAGCAGAAACGGCACTATAGGTGGTACTGCAACCAGCCAGGACAATGGCAGCAAACACAGCCGTAAACCAAATATCCGTTTTCATATTTTTAATTTTTAAGTGTATCAAATAATTATTGCTCCACTGATAAAAGGTCTCTTTTGTTAGAAATTCTTTCTACATGCCTGCCGCTTACGAACCCGGACTTACTGTTCCGTGTCATTATCTGCTCGATTGCAGCAACCGGTTCAGCGTGTACGTTTTGCGCTTTTCATCATAGCTGGACAGTTGCTCATCTTTTTTAAAATACTTATCAATGGAAGCAAGAAATTTTGAATTTTCATGAAAGGCCTTTTTTAAATTATCAATTGTTAAATCAACAGGTGCACTGGCTGCATCCTTTGAGAAATAGTAATGTTCTTCAACTTTTTTTGTGGGGTTAACCAGTGGGCTAACCGGGGTAGTGTGCAGATACAACAAAAGATCTTCATCCGGATTTAAAACTGTATAGGCTTCGTTGCCAACAAACCGAAACACTTCACCTGTGGTACTTTTGTAACCGTAAGTGGTACTTTTATCAAGCGTGTAAGTAGTGCCGTGGTGCTTTACTTTTACTTCCGTAGCATCAAAAAGTAGATAGTCATTGATTTTGTGCTTCTCGGTCTTGTAGTTGATGGCGTAAGACAATTTTTGGTTTCTGAAATCATCGGCTGTCTGATAGATGCCGCTGCTGTCTTTTTGTGCTGTGGCATTCATAGTAATTGCCAACAGGCCAATTGCTGTTAAAAATGGAATGTTCTTTTTCATAACTTTATTTTTAAGTGTGTTAAATAATTATTATTCTCCTGGTTTTTTAAGGATCAATTGCGTAAACCGAATGGCGATTTTATTCTCGCCAGGCTGTGTGTTAATGCCAAACTCATTCAGGTTGATTACAAACTCAGCGCTTAGATTGCAGCTTACACTGCCGCTGGGAAAATGTTCCAATGCTGAAGTAAAACTGAAAGCCTTTGATATGCCATTAATCGTCAGGGTGCCGTTCGTAAGGAACTTTTGTCTTGGATGAGATTTTGTTTGCACAAAATTAATATTCATCTTACCGGCAAAATGAGCATCGCTTCCTGCAAGCTTTTGCAACAGCATATTCAGTGAATCATTATCCGTCATCATAGTGGGAATCACCAGCCGAATATACTTCTCAGCTTTGTCATAATTCAACTGCATGTGCAGGTGGTTGCTTACAGCAGCAACCGTAGCACCATTGTACTTTCCTCTTACCAGTATTTTACCGGACTGTGTGCTGTACAATTGTGCGGCTGATGTTATCCCCACACTTAGTAACCATATAACCATTAAACCTGTACGCATGTCTGTTCAGTTACGTAATCACCCTGTTGCATAAATTCTGTTATCTTTTTGTATTCATCCTCTGTCGGCATAGCCCGTTGACGCATGTGCGTATTAAAATCTCTTCTGGAGCTATCTCGTTTGACGGAGTTATCCTGATTATATGTACAATTGTTACCGCATGTCATAGTAATTGTTTTATATTTTGAAATATCAATTCAAAAAAACAATGAAGGGGCATTTTTAATTGTTGTAAGTGCCAGGTAAGATGTTACTTATTACCCAGTTCAGTTTATACATTTTATGAAAACTGTCATACGAATACAATTCCTTATCGCTTTTAAATTGTGCATCTAAGGCATCATGAAGCTTATGGTTTTCCGGAAAGCTCGTCTTCACATTAGTTAATGTTAAATCCTGCAATGGGGAAGTAGCGTCTTTGCTGAAATAATACTCTGGCTGATACAAGCCCCGGTTTATATCCTTCCCGGTGTGAGCCGTATGCTGGTAAAAATATATGAGAAGGGATTGACCAGGATTCAGCACTTTGTATGCTTTATTATCTATAAACCGGAATTCCACACCTTTTGTATTCCTGTAACCGTAAGTATTATGTTTTAACAGCGTGTATGTTTCACCTTTGTGCTTAACAATTATTTTCTCATCCTTAAACAGGATATTGTCTTTTATCTTGTGCTTTTCTGTTTTATAATTTATAGCATACGACAATTTCCTGGTTTGAAAGTCTTCAGCAGTTTTATAAATACCACTGCTGTCTTTCTGCGCTACTGCTGCAGAAAGTACAAGAATATTTATTGCCAGCATAATAGCATAATTGAACTTTTTCATCTGTTTAATTTTTGAATTGTAAGAAATATGATTAGTAAAAATATTAGCATTATTTCGTCAGTATTAATCTGACGTGTGATGAAAGATGTTTGCAAGCATCGTTTATGCAATGGTAATCGTAATGTATTGTCCGTTCTTTGTCTAAACACGGTCATTCAAGAGAGAAAAAGAGTTCGGACTATTAGAACACCTAAAACCCGCATTATGTCGGGCAATCATCAAATGAAAGGATTATATTCTAAAAACGCAGTTGCGAATAAAAAGAGGCAAATTTTTCCCTCGTGGAGGTGCTTTTTCAAGCGGATGTTCTTCCAATAATGAAGGAACATATACAGAACTTAATTCAAAAGAAGTGTGGATTAGAGCATCGGATGTAAACTGCGGTAATTGATAAGACGCATTAGAAGTTTTTTGCTCTTTATCAATTTTTAGAAGGTGTTGTTCGTCTTTACAGCAACCATTGCTTTCGCTTTCCTTCATGCCACAATTAGAGCAACTTTTATCTTTATTATGTGATAAGCCCAATTTAGTCAATTCTCCCATGCAATAATGCATGTTTATCATCACACCAGAAGATGTTGTGATGTATAGAAGGGCCAGTATGAAAACAGAAATTTTCTTCACTAGAGTAAAATTGCAATTAAAGGTATGAATGCTATTTACGTGGTTTTATGACGGTGATCAACTTAAATAGTGACCCTCATCAATATTTGTTTGCCCTAACCGAGTTGCCTTCGCAGTCTGTTATGAATTGCAAGGACTTTGAAGGCAGATAATTAGTGCAGTTGACTAGTGGCTCCGGTAATGAAGGTCAGTAATAGAACTGCTAATATTGTTACAAAAAGCTTTTGCAGCTCTGATACATTTACCGGATAAATTGGAATATATTGATAAGAAAATTATCCTTATAGTAAATCGAAAAGATGACGGATCAGGACGAGACACGACTTACCTGACAACAGAATGCGGCCATCAGGAACTGAGTTTTCTGATGGCCTTTAGGATCTAATCATTTTATTTTCCCGATTATTCTGAAGTTTATTTCAGATAAAATGGGACTACTTCAACTTCAACATCCTGGCATTTATGGCAACGATCACTGTACTTAAACTCATCAGCACTGCACCCATTGCCGGACTAAGCATAAAATTTGGGTAAAGAACTCCTGCTGCCAATGGAATGGCAATGACGTTATAACCAATAGCCCAGGTAAGGTTCTGTATCATTTTGCGGTAGGTTTTTCTGCCAAAGTCAATCATTTGCACTACATCTTTCGGGTCGCTGTTTACCAGAATTATATCTGCTGTTTCGGCTGCTACATCTGTTCCGCTGCCTACTGCAATGCCTACATCCGCCGCTGCTAAAGCCGGAGCATCATTTACGCCATCACCAGTCATCGCTACTACTTCACCTTTGTTTTGAAACTCTGTTATTTTCTCCTGTTTCTGGTGTGGCAGTACATTCGCTAAGTAGCCATCCATGCCCAATTTATTGGAAACTGCAGCCGCTATCTTTTCGTTGTCTCCTGTAAGCAGAAATGATTTGATGTGCATGCTTTTTAATTGTTCAATGGCTTCGGCTGAAGTTTCCCTGATTGTATCTGCCAATGTAACGATGCCTACCGGTTCGCCATCAATCATCAGGAAATTGACTGTCTCTGTGTTCTGGTCAATTTCCGATGGTATAGTTGGGAGTTGCTTATTTTCTTTTGAAAAGTAATTAGGTCCTGCTGCAACCACTTTCCTTCCGTTGACAGTACCCGACACACCGATACCCGGCATGTAGGTGAAAGCGGAAGACTGTCCTAATTGCAAATTCTTTTCCTTCAATTTTTTCAGCATGCCCCGGGCAATGTAGTGTTCTGAATGTTGCTGGATGGCGGCAGCGTACTGCAATATTTCATCGCTGCTGTATTCATCTGAAATGCTGAACACTTTTTGCACTTCATGTGAACCTTTGGTAAGTGTTCCGGTTTTATCAAAAATGATGGTGGTAAGCTTTCTTGCATCTTCAAACGCTGTTCTGTTTCTAATGAGTAAACCATGCCTGGCTGCCGCCGTAGTAGAGATAGCAGCTACCAGGGGAATGGCAACGCCTAAAGCGTGTGGACACGATATAACCATTACCGTTACCATTCTTTCCAGTGCAAAAGCCAAATCGTTGCTGATATACCAAACTATGAAAGTGGCAACGCCTACAACAATAGCAACAATTGTAAGCCATTTAGCAGCTTTATCAGCGAGGTTCTGTGTTTTGGATTTGGCATTCTGTGCAGCCTCCACCATGGTAATTACCTTGTTCAGATAGCTGTCCTTACCTGCCCCTGTAACGTTTACTTTCAAAGCGCCACCACCATTGACTGCACCAGCAATTACTTTTGCATCTTTTTCTTTCTTCACGGGCACACTTTCGCCGGTCAACATGCTTTCATCCACAAATGAATTGCCTTCTGTTACTAAACCATCTGCCGGTATTTTTTCACCCGGCTTGATGATGACAGTATCTCCTTTCTGCAACTCCTGGATGTTTATATCTGTTACTTCCCCGTTTCGTTCTACATGCACATTGGCAGGAAGCAAGGCCACAAGGGATTGCAAGGCATTAGAAGCTGCCATTGAAGACCTCATTTCTATCCAGTGCCCTAGCAACATAATGTCAATCAGGGTTGCCAATTCCCAAAAGAAGTCCATGCCCGGCAAGCCAAAAACAATAGCAACACTGTAAACAAAAGCAACGGTGATAGCCAGAGCCACCAGGGTCATCATGCCAATGGCCTTGTTTCTGATCTCTGTTACCAGCCCCTTCAAAAAAGGCATCCCGCCATAGAAATAGATTATGGTTCCCAACGCAAGCAACACATATTTATCGCCCGGAAAACGCATGCTGAAATTCAACCAATCCTGTATCATGTGCGAAAGCAAGAGCACAGGTATGGTTAGTATTAAGCATATCCAAAAGCGTTTTAAAAAGTCATGCGTATGATGGCCGGCATGTTTATCATGCCCTGCATGATCATCATGTTTTTTATGACCATGATCGTCGTGATTTTTCGTTGCAGCGTGATGGTGCTGATGGTCTTCCGGCTGCTTATCACTTTTGCCGTGCTGGTGATTGTGTAGATTTGGATGTTCCATAAACTGGTTTTTTAAAGCGTTTGCTGCGTTTTACAAGTTATTAAGGATATAGTTAACCCGCTCTTCCGGTGATAATACAGGCACATGAATGACCGGGGAATGCAAAGTTGTGTAAACATCTACCAATAATGAATGTATTTTTTTCTGCGCTTCTTGATCTTCTGTGCGGGCATAATCTTTTACAAAAGGCAGCAGTTCAAGAACAAAGATTTTTTTATAGGAAGCTGTTTGCATTGCTTTGGTAAGCCGTTGGTCAACTTCAAGGTTTAAAAAGCGATAATAGGCCAAAGCATCCGGAATTGCCCTGTCTAAAAATACCATTTCATCGGCAGATAGTATTGCTTCCTGTTCAATTTGCATCTCAAGAACGCCTGATTGAAATTCCCTTTGATTGCTTCGGATCTCTGCCACGGTTCTTCCGCCTTGGTGCATGGTATCAATGTAATGCCTCGCATGTTCAATAGTTGTTTGGTAACCTCTTTCGCTAAGCATGTTGACAGTGGTTGTTTTACCTGAACTTGGTCCGCCTGTTATTACATACCAGTTATTAGAATTACGACCTTGAGATACTTGCTTCATATTTATTATTCTTAAAAAATAAATTCTGCTATTAACATAACAGAACCCTGATAACGGGTCAGTGTTTAATCATTCCCGCCGATTTAATATCCTCTTCTAAATTTTTCTTGTTTTCGAAATACTCATCTTTTGAAATTTCGCCGGAGGCAAAACGTTTCTGCAAAATATCAAGAGGGCTGTCTTTTTTAATCCTTGTTTTTCGAACAGGTTCAAAAAGTCCAAAAATGCTAAAAAGAAAAATAACCCAGAAGAACCACCATATCAGGTGCATTCCCCAAAAATGATAACCGTTGTGAAACATAATTTTAAGTTTTTGTGGTGAAGAAATATGATTGATTTGTTAAGTATAATTTTATTGTTGTTTATAAAGGATCATGTTGAGCAAGTGCATCAATCTTCTTACATAATTCTTTTGCTTCCTGTATTATAGCTTCATGCTTTGTTTGAGTAATTGCCGCCCGATTCAATAGGTCAGGGTTATTTATGATTTCCTTACAGAGAACTATATTACTACTTAACAAGGTCTGTTTTTCCTTTTTAGTTATTGAAGTAAGAGAGGTTATTGGATACAATCCCGTTTTATCAATTAAATTATTCAGGCTATTACCCTTTGGGTAATTCCATCCAATCAACTTTAATCCTGCACATGTTCCGTACTGGATGGCATCCGTTGTAAACCTGGTATTGGTTACCACCCATCCATGGTGTAATGTATTATTTCCGGAAGGGCTGTTAGCAAAGCCTGCTTCCAAATCTTTAAAACGGGAATGTGCATATAAAGGGATTTTTACATTGCAGAAAGTGCCCTGTTGCTGATGAAATTTACACTCCACCATTTCATGATTGTTTTCTTTTTTTGCTATTACGTCCACCTCATGTTGAACACAGGCGCCTTGTAGGATAACTCCTGTTCGAACGATATAACCAATGTTCTGTAGAATAGCAGCGAAATATTTTTCAAAAGGAAACCCTGACGGACCTAATTCCATTATAGCATTTTTAAGCTTGTATTTACCGGCTTTTGGCGGTGAAACTCTTTTCAGCAATTTGAAAGCGTTTTTGAAGATAGTTTTGGTCGAAATTCCCGGATACAGGAGTGGTTTAACCGATGTTAAAATCGCTTCAGCCTGTTCTTTTGTAGCTCCTGCCTTTATCAAAGAACGCATCAGTTTTTCAGAAGCAAAGGGTACAACTTCTCCTGATGATTTTGTGATTAATAAATTTGTTTCTTTCGCCATTGCAAGTTCATTTTATTTGTATGTAACAGTAAAATAAGCTCCATCCGACTGACTAAAGATCTGCTTCTGTAATTGGCCAGAAGCTGTTAAATGTTCTGTTACATCATAATTAATTGTTTTTACCCGGATTCCCATCAGATAAGCTTTAATGGTAATTTTTTCTGTAATCTTCAGGTTATTATTTTCTTTGGTAAGCATACGATTTGTTACCTCTAGATTGTTTTTTGACCCAAGAAAATTAAGAACGCCGGTTTCCACATACATCGTCAAGCTCATATTGCGTACCATGTCATTTGCCTCCAAGGCATATAACTTTTTAAAATCCCCTGATTTTACAGACACCCTGACCTTCCTCTTTTTAGGATTGATTGCAAATACCGATAAAAGCACATCCGCTTCTTCCGGGCGGCACTCGTAACTGGTCGTATAGGTTGATTCTAACCGCTGTGCTTCATCATAGAGTTCAGTTCTGATATTTATAAAAAAAAAACCGTCGCTCCGGGTCATTTTCCCGGCGGTAAATACTTGCTTCCCCGTAAGTTTTCCTTTTTTGTCAAAACCCTCTCTTGTTATCGATTTGCCTTCAATTTGTTCAATTAACATTGCTTTGCCCTGAGCATGTAGCTGGGCGACAGACGTCAATAACAACCAATAAAAAAACCACTGTGCTTTCTTAATCATAATTCTTCATATACGATTTTAACTTGCATGCAGGCTGATTTTTGTTTAAATGAACTCGGTTTTTATGCCCAGGCTTTCGTTAGTTTTTTTTATAGACTTTTCCGCGTCTGGTTCAATTGCAGTTAATGAACGGATAGCGTCTATGGTTTCCGGAATTACGATTGCCTGATTGTCCACTATGTAGGCATAAAACAATTCATCACCCTGCACTTTCAGCATGTCTTGCCACAACGCCACTTCGTACATATCGCCATAAGGGCGACCCATTTCCAGCATCAGTTCCTTCACCGTATTGTTGGCAGACAGCCCATTGCTGTAATTAATCATTGCTATTCTTGTGGAATTGGCAAGTGCCTGTAATACTTCATCTTTTGACGCATGCCGGGTAAGCTGCACATTCCAGTAATGCAGGTGGCTTAGGGTTTCGGGCACCTTAATAGCAACAGTTATTACATCCAGAGAGGGATCAATAGTTTGTGCATCCGGTCCCTGGTGGCTGGGTATGTCTTTTTCAGGCACCAGCGTATTCATAATACCATTTAAATGACTTTCCCATGGGTCGGTCGCCCTTCGAAGCAATGTGCCTCTTGCTTTTTTTAGCAGTCCGGTATTCTTTAATGCAGTAAGCGTACGCACGATAGAAGTTGTATTGCACGAGACTACACGGGTGCTTTCACGACCTAAGGCAGTTTCATAATTATTTTCGGCACTAAAGGAGTGCCCTGTGGTTTCATGTTTTTCTCCTCCCTGTACAATAAACTTTTTACGCATCATCCTGTATTTGGGAATGTTTTGCGCTGCAATTTTTTTTGGCGTACAATCTATTACAATATCCGCCGCCTGCAGCATATCATCCAAACTGCCCATCACGGGAATACCAGCTTCCTTCATTTTAATGCTAGCCGAGTGATCAAAGCCGAAAACCGGGTACTTTTTATTTACTGCCATTTTAATACGCCAGTCTGTAACAACATCGCAAACACCAATTAGCTCCATGTCATCCTGGAGCGTTACCGCATCGGCAACCCGTTTTCCAATTACGCCATATCCATTAATGGCTACTTTGATTTTTTGCATAACTAAAATTTATTTTATTTTCAAAACAAGAGCGGGCACTCATACTGATTTTGAACTGATGTTATAAATAGCAGCAATGCAGGCGCCCACCAACCAGCCGATTATAAAAACTTGAACGATACCCATACCTGCTTCCCAAAAAGGTACATTCATTCGAACTATTGAAGTAGTATCAATACCATGAAGTATGCTGTTGAAAAACTTCACTGTGCCACTATAACCCACGGTTGCCATTACCAAAATGCAACCTATATAAATCAGGGCAGCGGTAGATCCGGTTGCAAAGCCAAACTTTTTTACATTAATGGTGCGCATGGTTTTCTGGTTTAGTAGTTTCTGGATTTTGTTGCTTTTTTTTGTTATTGCCATGAGAATGCATAGGCATCAATAAGTGGCAGGCAAACATGGCTATAATGAAAATGAACATTGATGTCTTTGAACTCAAGCCCAATGCCGGGGCCAGAAAAATAAATAACAGCGGAATGACACAACCAACAATCATCCATAACATGTGTTTCATAATTTCCATTTTTAAGTTGTTTCAAGTTAAAGCCTACCAACGTTAAATCTGATGTCTTACATCATCTTGCTTTCTGATATTTATCATCATATTTGTTCAATGCACTTCAAACAAAGCTTAAGTAAACAAACAAGACTGCCCCCGCTAACAAACAAGATACAGATTTCACTAATTTTCTACTGTCTTGTGCACATACTATAGCTGGCCTTTATTTTTGAACAATAAATGGTAGTTCCACCTTTACCTGTTCCCATGCCACTACCAATTTTGCTGACTTATCTTTTTCCTGTACTATGAAATACTGCAACCTTTCGGTGTGGATGTTTTTTTTTGGCTTCACTTTTACCCGAACGACATCGTCTTTTTCGTCATATTCAGATGCTAAGTGTTGTTTCCAATGTTTATTGAGAATAAGTGTCCATTCCGATTTACCTGGTATTGTAAAAAAAGCATACCTGCCTGCCAGTATAGATTGACCATTTATTACAACGGGATCTGCAAAATTGATGGTTGTAGCATCATGTGCTCCGGTTACCCATACCTCATCGTATGGCACAAGTCCGCCCCAGATTACACGTTTACGAACACCAGGTGAGTGATATGCTACGATTATGCTATCACCATTTATTACACCCACCGCTAATGATTTAATACTCTTCTTAGTTGTGTCTTTTATTAGATTTGGATTGTAGCAAACTTCAGCCTGTTGGGAAAATGCAGCCGACATACTAATGAAGAAAACTAAAAAAAGGAAAAATGCTTTGCTATTCATATTTGTTTTATTTAATGGTTTCTTTTATTTCGCCACAACCCAACATCTTTTCGCCAAAATATGGATTGCGGATTTCCTTACTGGTGCTTATCCATGAAGCGCCTTTGTCATTAAATGCCATCGGGCAGTGGGCCACATACAATTCTCCGCTGGATATGCCTTCTTTCTTTATCAATGCAGCCATATCCTTACTCATGTCGTAATAAGCGGTTCTTTGTATTTCAATGTCGGTTGCTGCTGTAACTTTTGAAGCAGCAGTTGCTATACCCGAAGCTCCTGAAACATCTTTGACACCGGCTTCAATCGCATTGGCAGCAATTCTAGCATCAGCAGCATCGCCGTTTGTAAGCGCCGTGGTTAAATGAACATAATGCTGGTAAACGGCGTTGAGCTTATCGTTTTTTAAAACCGGATTGCCGGTTGTTGCTTTTTGTGTTTGCTCCATTGCTGCATGGTCGTGATTGTCTGATGTTTCAGATTTCCTTTCCAAACTGTTGTTTTCACAAGCTGAGAGAATAATCGCTGCTGCAAAAGGGATCGCTGTTTTTAATAAATGTTGCATTGTTTTATTTTTTTTTAAATTAATGATTGAATTTTTATTAATGATTATGCCCTGCCATTGGGTTTTTACCTTTTTTTAAAACTGAGTGAGGTCTTCCTGAATAAGGTCGCTTTTATCCGAAGCATAACTACTGCTTATGCTAAGATCAAGTTTTTTATCTGGTGATTTGTATGCTATCCCTGAATAAGCGCTAAAACGATTACTTGAGCTATTGCCAGGAAATACGGTTGATTCCCTGTAATAATTGATTCCTGAAGAGAAATTAATAAGAGAACTTCCACCTGAAATGTGGATCGTGGCGTTATTGATCTGAGATGTATTTCCGATTAGCTCTTTCTTGAAGTCGGTATATCGGGTAGTATCCCAAACCATTAAATCATAGCCGTTGGCAGGAGTGATTATTTCTGCATCGTTTTTGAAAGCTTCCCGTCTCATTTCTAAATATTGGGAGGTATTCATCATCTTCATTGTCCTTGTTATCTGCCCCCATCCAGCATATATGCTTGCTTCTGTCTTTATTTTCTCGGATTTCCCTTTTTTTGTTGTTATTAGTATCACTCCGTTTGCACCTCGCGATCCATATATTGCGGTTGCATCAGCATCTTTAAGTATCTCTATGCTTTCGATTTGAGACGGGTCTATTGTATTGAAAGGGCTTGAGGCATTAATTACACTTCGTTGTGTAAGTACATCAGCATCATTAATGAAGGGTACACCATCAATAATATAAAGCGGGCTATTGCCATTCTGGATCGAATTATAGCCCCTGATTGAAACATTAAAATTTGATCCTGGAAGGCCATTTGATTGTGTTACTAACAAGCCCGGTGAACTGCCCTGTAGTGCGGCCAAAGGGTTTGATACCGGCTGCCTACTAATATCTTCAGAGCGAATTTTTGAAACGCTTCCTGTATTTAATCTTTTTGAAGTAGAATAATAGCCTTTGATAATTGTCTCTTCGAGGCTACCGACAGCAAATCTCAATCTGATCAAAAAATAGCTTTGGTTATTTACTGATACCTCCTCTTTATAATATCCCACACTTGTGATAATAAGTGCATCATCTTCGGCAATTTCTTTTAAAGAAAATTCACCCCGTTCATTGGTTTGACCTCCTTTATTGGATTTTTTTGCCATAACTGTTACGCCTGCTAATGGCTCCCCAGTTTCGTTAATAACCTTGCCAGAGACGTCAACTGCTGAAAGATTAAAAGGTATTGATGAGTTAACGGCAGTTTTTGTCTGCACCACTATATAGCGGTCTTCAATTACAAATGATAAAGGTTGATTGCGGAAGCACTGTTCAAGCACATCTTTTAAAGAGCCGTTCTTTACCTGGTATGTAATGGGGATGGTGTTTTTAAGTTGTGCCCTTGTATAAACAAAGGAGTAACCTGTTTGTCTTTTTATTTCTTTAAAGGCTTTTTCTAACGGAGCGTTTTGGAGAGATAAAGACACTGTTTGACCATAGCTTCTTGCCGAAGCCTGAAGGCAGGCGATTACGGTAAACACGATTAAAAGTTTCATAGTTAGTATGCACTTAAGTCTTTCTCCCGCAGTAATAATTTGCATAGCTTTGTAACGTTTGGGTTTCTGAATTCAGTTGATAGCCTCAGTTGATAGTAAGGGTTAACCCAAACTCCGCCGGCAGTGCTAGTAACACTTCCGGCTTTTTGTTTGTATTAACCGTTGGTTTATTTAATCGTCAGGGTAATACATAAATCGTTTTGTTTTCAATTTTAAAATGTACATATCCGTTAAGTTCCAGCAAACGCAGAAGCTTTGACAGTGGTTCGCTCCGCAATATGCTTGCATTGAATAATTGTTTGACATCTCCTTGGTACATCACTTTTGCATCATACCATCTTTCTACCTGCTTCATGATGGATTCAATAGTTGCATCATGAAAAACAAAGAGGCCGTTTTTCCATGCAGTAATTTCTTCCGTATCAATTCCGGTTCTTTTGGTTATTGCATCTACCTTAACTATTGCCTGTGTTCCGGGCCCAAGATTTTCTACGCTATTATTTTTTGAAACAGCTACTTTACCTTCCAGAAGTGTTATTTCTTTTTGCGTTTCGTTAGCGTAGGACATAACATTAAAATGAGTACCTAACACGGTAACGGTGGAACCATCCTGCAGCACTACACGAAAAGGCTGTTTATCATTTTTTGCTACTTCAAAATAGGCTTCACCATCAATTTCTACTTTGCGTTCATTGGAAGCAAACTTCGATGGATATATCAATTTTGTTGCCGCATTCAGCCATACCTTAGTTCCATCTGGCAGTGTAACCTGGTATTGCCCACCCACCGGTGTGGAGAGTGTATGAATAGACGGGGTTTCAATTGGTGAAACACCCGCATCATACACCAACTCTCCATCGGCCGGTTTGTTCACATGAGAGCCTTTACCAATTTCAATTATTCCGTTGTTAGCCGTTGTTAAATCAATAACGGAACCATCATCAAGGGTCAGTGTTGCACGGTTACCACCTGGTTTTAATTGTGTAGTATCAGAAACAGCAATACTGTTGTTATTCGTATTTTCTTTACCGGTATAACGGTATATAAAAAAGATCCCTGCAATCAAAACAACACTTGCTGCCGCTATCCATACAGGCCTTAGCTGAAACCTTTTTCGGTGTACATCAAATGCACCTTTTTCCTGCAATGTCTTATACGATTGTTCCGTTTGCACCTTATCCATCCATGCAAGATTGGCTTCAAGATTTCGTTCATCAGTCAATTCTTCAAAGAGCCGCATATTATCATCGCTTTCATTTACCCAATCATCCAGTTCGTCATGCTCTTTTTCTGTAATCGTATTCCTGATAAAACCTGCTATAAGGTAGGCAATACGGTATGCCGGTTGATCCATATCGCTGTAAGGATTTTGTTTCATGCTATTAAGTTAAAGCAAGCAAATAAGAGAAAGCATCAAAGCGAAAAAAAGGTTTACAGTGGAGGCAATAAAAATTTCACCAAAAAATAAACCAAGATTAATATTGGGCGCAGTAGCTGTTTGCGCAAGGCTTGTAAACCCCTGTTTTTTTGAGTTTTAACCGTGCTTGGGTGCACTTTTAATTCCCGTGCTATCTGGCCGGTGGTTTTGCCCTCCAGGTAGTGCATGATGATGACCTTGCGGTTGGCTGGAGAAAGGTCTTTAAGGGCGGTATGAATGATACGGTACACCTCGCTACGTACTACATGGTCAAACGGGGTATCTGAAATGGATTGGGAAGGCTGCGATTGCTGGTGCATATCGGTTCTTTTCTTTTCCTTGCGGATGTACGCAAGACTGTCCCGTTGAACGACCTTATACAGGTATGCCCGGATGGCGCCATAGCTGTCCAGCTTCGAGTGCATCTTCCATGTTTTTACAAGTGCTTCTGAAGCTATTTCTTCGGCAATGGAGCGGTCTTCTACCCAGCGGTGGGCATAAAGAGCCAAAGTGGGGTGAAACTAGTGGTAAAAGTAGGCCAGTGCTTTTTCGTCACCTCTTTGAAACAATGAGGCATATTCATTAAAAGTGGAAGTATCTACAGGACGCAAACTCAAGGGATATCCATTTGAAAAGTGAATTCACATAATTCACAGGCAGCAAGTACCTGAACTAAATAGAGCTCCAAACAATTCAAATATAAACTATTATTTTCTATTTATGCATTATTATAATTCAATAATAGTAAATTCTCATCCTTGCTCAAGCCCGGTGGCCTATTTTACAAATAGAAAATGAAAGCATTTAAAGATCAGCGCTACAAGGCCATTAAATCTTTGATTGATTCAAAGGGAATTAACGGTTTAAAGGATGTGTTTACAATCATTCCTTTGTCTACCGTTAGGGAGGATATGAAGATAAATTATAATACTCTTCGAAGACGAGTTAACACCGGAGATATGCTTACGGTTAAAGATATAACCGCACTGGCTTCTTTATTTGAGGTAGATCCGGTCGAAGTTTTTCGTCTTGTAATCAACGATATAAATTCTGGACAAAAAATTAAAAAAGATAAAGCCAAGTAAGGCTTAACATCATGAGGAATTTTCTTGATCATATTTCTATAGAAAATTTTAAGTCAATCAAGCAGCTTGAAATTGATAATCTTAAAAGGATAAATCTTTTTATTGGTCGTCCTAATGTTGGCAAGTCAAACATTATCGAGGCACTTTCTTTGTTTTCTATCCCTTATTTGAAAGAAAACACCTCAAAAAAACTTTCTAATCTCATCAGGCTTGAGAATGAAACAGAATTATTTTATAATGGGAACATCGAAAGAGATGCAAAAATTAAGACAAACGAAGGCGAATGCAGACTAGGATATAATCCCAAAGAGGGTTTAAAAATTGAGCTTGATTTTTATAGTAATTCGTTTAATTATAAAGTTGATGAGAAATTTAATGTAAAAGGTGGCTTTAAGAACGAGCAATACGAAGCGCCAATTAAGAAATATGTTTTTAAAACCGAAATTAAATACCGTAGGTCGCATTCAAAATATCTGATACCTCCGTTTGGATTTAATCTCTTAAGCGTAATTGAAAACTATGATGAACTAAAGCAGCAGGTACTTCGCCTTTTTAAAGAATACAATCTTGAAATCGCATTTGACAAAAGCAGCCAGACAATTAAAATCATTCAATCAGAAGAACAAAATTCAATATTTCTGATCCCGTATAATTCGATTGCAGATACCCTGCAACGCATTATTTTCTTTAAGGCTGCAATTGCATCAAATAATAATAGTATTCTTCTTTTTGAAGAACCTGAAGCTCATTCCTTTCCTCCTTATATGGCCCATCTGACTCAGGAAATGATCTATAAAAAGGATAATCAATACTTCATTGCCACACATAGTCCTTTTATCTTAAATGATTTGCTGGAAAACAGTAGGTCAGAGCTTTCAGTTTTTGTTGTGCATTACGAACATCATGAAACAAGATTGAGAAAGTTAAGCGACGATGAGATGCATGATGTGTTTCAAAGTGGAGTGGACCTATTTACCAATAATGAAAGTTTCGTTTAATGGACCTGGCTGTTATCCCTGAATGCTACGTAGACACTAATCTGGTGGAGACATTGGTTCCCCCACAAAAGCAATACAATCATCAGAAAGGGTGCGGCACTGTTACTAAAGTGATGAAGGAAAAGTTTACCGATAGCTTTGCTGTAGGTGTTATTGATAAGGACAAAAAAGAAGTAGATTACCTGAAGGAGTTCACTGAAATCGGTAAGTCGGATGGACTTATTTTGCATAAACATAAAATAAGGCACCATTATATTATCCAGATAGTGCCCGGTATGGAACGGTTTATTTTCAATTGCCTGGCCGATGCAGGATTATCGCCTATAGATTTTGAACTTCCTGAAGATTTGGAATTATTTCGAAAAGAATCAAAGACCATAAATAGTAAAGATGATGTCAGGTTCAAAAAACTATTTAAGGCATTGAGAAATGCAGGTGCAGAAGATATTCTCCGTCTTTCTGCAATCATTAAATATCTGAAGGAATATAACTACAAAGCAACTGATAACGAGTTGAAAAAAATGCTTAACTAAGACCGAGTTTGTTACAAATTTCTCCAAAAATGTAACAAACCGGATATTTGAAGACATTCTTACTCAAAACAAATCCAAAAAACAACAATCGGCTTGGGGTTTTATTAAAACCAGCAGAACTTAGCTGAAAATAATCCCGATTGCAAAACATTCCTGCTTTTACGCAAAACTTTTTCAAACCAAACGGAATGAATTTTGAGATTTAATTAGGAGGAAATTTGCCTCATAAAATGGTCTTATGATAAGAGCAGGTATTGAAGATAAGAATCAAATTGTTAAGATACTTTCTAACGCTTTTGATGATAACAAAAGCGTTAACTATATCATTCAACAGGATGCAAAAAGAAAGCAACGAATCAGGAACCTGATGGCATATTCGTTTGATCTCTGCCATTCATTCGGTGATGTGTTTATGTCTGAAGATAAAAAAGGTTGCGCTTTGATACTTTTGCCCGACAAAAAGAAAAACAACTCTTCGTTCTATTTTGCTGGATACTAAACTGGCAGTATCGGCAATTGGTCTTGCCAATATAAAAAAGGCAATGAAACGTGAAGCTGCGATAAACAAAATTCATCCTGGTGGGATAATTTATTACCTGTGGTTTATTGGCGTTGATCCAACAGACCAGGGCAATGGAATTGGAAGTAAATTATTGGAGTCCATCATTCAGGAAGGGCTTTCGCAAAAAAGAACAATCTGTCTCGAAACATCTACTATAAAAAACCTGCCCTGGTATGAAAAGCATGGATTTAAAACATACCTGGATCTCGATTTTGGATATACGCTATACTGCATGAAAAGAGTATAAGATAATTGTTGTGCTATGTTATTGCCGGGAACAGAAATGCATTGGGTCACCTTCGGGTTTGTCTGCGTGGAGCTGGTCATATTTTTCTACCTGCTTATTCACCGTTTTGCAAGACCTGACAATAAAACAATAGGTTTAGATATTGCACTCATAATATTATTGCTTGCCTACAATGTAAGCGGTGGCTTACTGCCAGATCCTGATTTACCGGGTTCCTTTTTTGTTCAGGAATGTATTGCTTATGCGACAGGCTTTATCACCCCGGCATACTTCCCTTACTATGTGTACAAAGCATTTGGGTTAGAGAAAATGGAGTTTCATGCCAGGCGTGGAGTGGTTTATTTTCTTGTACTGCCCTATTTATTATTTGTAACTGTATTTGCCATAAGCAACGATCTCAATCATGCAAAAAATATCCTGATTATTCCGGTGGTTTATGCACTTTGGGTATTGACTTCGCTGAAAAGATCTATCCGGTATAAATACAGCTATTCACTTGCATCCAGTAATGTAAAAGAGGAAGCCGGGGTACTTTTTTTCAGTTTAACGCCATGGGTCGGTTTACCTTTTATTGCTTATTTCAACCTGAGCCAATCGGTAGAAGCTACGGTAACCAATACAGGTTTTTTGTTGCTGCTTGCCCTTCATGTAAAACAAACTGTGGAGCAGGTAAGAAACGAACATAAGCGCTTAATTGCATCGGAAACGCAGCTTTTAACATGGAATGAACAACTACAGGAGGAAGTGAACAAAAGAACGAAAGAACTTGAACGTATAAGTGCCGAAGAAAGGATTCTGCAAAACTGCCACATCTATCGATTAACCACAAGGGAAAAGGAAATTGTTCTGTTCATTTGCCGGGGCAATTCATACAGGCAAATTGCCGAAACGTTGTTTATAGCTGAAAGAACTGTAACAAAACATGTGCAGAATATTTTTGATAAAGTAAAAGTTTCTAATAAACTCGAATTGCTCAACAAACTGGGAGCCACTGCTGTTGGGCAACCCGGTTAGCTACAGTTTAATATTAAAATACGCTGGTTTACGTATTAAAATACTCAGGTTAACGTACTATAGTTGGTTTGTCATTTGCCGTTTGCATTAAAAAAAGTTTTACTATGGAAACAGTGATGAGTGTAAACGGTCATTCAGGTGATCTGATGTTGGGGCTGCCATTGCTCAGTCAATATTCAGAAAATTCATTGAACAATAGACTAACTGTTCAGCAAGCGCTGTGCAAATGGTATGGCTTATTTAAAATCAATAGTTACAGAAAAGAACTCACAGAAAGCCTTTTTGAGAACTTAAAAAATGAAGGTATTCTGAAAAGTCTGCAGGCCGATCTGGAATTGATACCTGGGTTGTTGATGGATGAGCTAATTAATAATACTGCCATTTCAGACAAAGGGCAATACATAAGGTTAGTACAGGCATTATTGATTAACCTCTCTGACATCTTACCGGAATCGGAAATGCATGAGCACTTGTGCAATGAAGCGGAAACAGTATTGCAGTTTATGCAGAATTTCCTCTACCAGCATTTTGATTTTGATTTCAAAGTTTCTGTGTACTACCTGAAACATTTTCAGAATAGCATAAGTCTAAAATTAGAATACTGGAAAATCAAATTGTTTCAATCACCGATTATTGATGTGTTGCAAGAATGCATCACTGTAAAGTTTACAACGCCTGAAAACTATCTCAGCTTCCGAAAGATCAATTATCTTAAAAATATACTCCGCCAGATTGAGTCCTCAACGTCTGTCATTACTGAAGTATTTATCCGGGAGTTGTTTATTAACTACAACTTTAACTCCACAGGT
Source organism: Terrimonas ferruginea (assembly GCA_044463125.1). GTDB lineage: Bacteria > Bacteroidota > Bacteroidia > Chitinophagales > Chitinophagaceae > CAYMZZ01. The sequence goes on along the minus strand of JBIQMS010000004.1, from coordinate 105,969 downwards.
TTTATTGATTATGAAACCAGTCTTATTAAGAACAAGCTAAATGTTGAAAATAGTATCGAAGGAAATATTGCTTTTTTGAAGACTGAACAATTTCGGATAGCCCAATTAAAAGATAGACCTGGCATTGGCTATGAATTAAACCAGCCTTCTGTTAAAAAACAATTGACCGATTGGGTAATTGAGAAAATAAGAAATGAAGAACTAACTAACCTTAAAAGAAAGAACAAAGATTTGCAAATAGACCCTGAATCTAAAATTCAGACTTCGTTATCTGTTGCAAAATTGGCTGTATTGATTCGCCTTCTGGTAGCCGATAAAATCATTATCAACAAAAGTGTGGCACCGATGCTTCGTACAATTGCTAAACTGTTTACCACTCTGCAAAAAGATGATATATCGTTTGGCAGCATGGAAACTAAATATCATGCACCTGATAAAGCAACCGGAGGTCGTTTTGAATATGTGCCCAAGACTGGACCTGACCTGCACATCCGCCTGCGGCGGACACTACCACCCCAAAGGAGCGCGCCTGCCAATTTCGCCACCATCATTCAAAAAAATGACCTCCGGTATCCATTACCGGAGGTCATTTCCAAATCGTGCCCAAGACTGGATTCGAACCAGCACAGCCTTTCGGCCACTACCACCTCAAAGTAGCGCGTCTACCAATTTCGCCACCTGGGCAGGGGGATGCAAATATAGGATGATTTGATGATTTGCCGATTCAATCCCTACAAATTATCAGGCCTTGGGTGGAAGAATGATCCGGAAAGTGGTGCCCTTGCCGGGTTCTGATTGCCGCACGAATATTTCACCCTTATGGTATTGCTCAATAATTCTTTTCGATAAACTCAGCCCCAGCCCCCATCCTCTTTTTTTGGTGGTAAAACCGGGTTGAAATACCTGCCGGATATGCTGCGCTGATATGCCTTTGCCGGTATCCGTTACGTCTATCTGAATACGTTCTTCCTTATCGAAGCGGATATCAATATCAATACTGCCCTTACCTTCCATGGCATCAAGGGCATTCTTGAGCAAGTTCTCGATCACCCAGTCGAACAGGGGCGGCGATACCTGCGCTTCCAGGCTTTCCAGGCCATGTGTATGCACCGTCATTTGCACTTTGCCGGGTGCTCGCTTACGGATATAATCCACCATCTGATAAATGGCCTGGATAATATCAGTGGGCTCCAGTTGCGGACTGCTGCCGATCTTGCCAAAGCGATCCGATACGAGCCGAAGCCTATTCACGTCTTTCGACAATTCCGGAATAATTTCCTGGTAACGTGGATCATCGCGCATCACTTCCACCCAGCCTTCGAGCGAGGATACGGGTGTACCCAATTGATGCGCCGTTTCCTTGGCCATGCCTGCCCATACCTGGTTTTGTACAGAACGGTAGCTTCCTCTTAACGCCAGCAAAATGACGACAATAAATAAACCCACAATCAATAGCTGTATCAGCGGATAATAGCGCACTTCGTTGAGCAATCGGGTATGGCCGTAATAGTAATAATTGACCTTGCTGCTGTCGATTGGATCTATGTACACAATGGGCGGATTCAATCCGCGTAATGATTCCAATTGCTTCCGCAAATAGCCCTCTTCATTGGCCACACGCGCCGAATCCATATTCACGAAATTGGTAATGCTGTCCTTTTCATTTGTTTCAATGATAGGGATATCGGTATTATCATTAATGATTTTGAAAGGAAGGCGTATATCCGTGATATCGGGATTGAGCAGCGACTTGCTGGCTTCGGCCCATTGCTCCACTTTAATTCGCTCATCGCGCGCGATCTTTTTGGCGAGGTACTGGGAATACACAATGGTACCGCTGACAATGGCGATGGCCACGGCCGCCAAAGCGGTACGCCAGTTGAGCAAATAAGAAAGCATGCCCGAATTTAAGGCCTGCTGACTTACATTTGAACAAAATAATCGCATTTGTCGCCCCTTGTCGCAATCGTTATCCTCAACTGGAATGGACGCAAAGTGCTGGAGCAGTTTCTGCCTTCGGTATTGCGTACAACTTATCCAAACTACCAGGTGGTGCTCGCTGATAATGCCAGTACCGATGACTCATGCGCCTGGGTAGCGGAGCATTATCCACAGGTTCGGCTTATAGCGATGGATCAAAACCGAGGTTATGCCGGAGGTTACAACCGGGCGCTCTCAGAAATTACCGCCGACTACTATGTACTACTCAACTCGGATGTGGAAGTGCAACAAGGCTGGTTGGAGCCCATGATCCAATTGATGGAAGCCAATACACAGGTAGCAGCTTGCCAGCCGCGCATTCTATCTTATACGCAACGCGACCATTTTGAATATGCCGGAGCAGCCGGGGGCTGGCTCGATTCCTGGGGCTACCCTTTCTGCCGCGGCCGTGTTTTTGAAACGGTGGAAAAAGATGAAGGGCAATACAACGACAACTGCCCCGTATTCTGGGCCAGCGGCGCCGCTCTATTGGTCAGGTCGCGCTGTTTTCACGAAATGAAAGGTTTTGATCCTCATTTTTTCGCGCATCAGGAAGAGATTGATCTTTGCTGGCGCTTGCAACATGCGAGTTACAAAATTTATGTGGAGCCTGCCAGTATTGTGTACCATCTCGGCGGCGGTACATTGCCTCAGGGAAGTCCACGCAAAACCTATCTCAATTTCCGCAACAACCTGATCATGCTGTGGAAAAACCTGCCTGCGACACAACGCATCTGGAAAATCCCTATCCGCTTTTGCCTGGATGGCCTTGCGGCCTGGAAAGAACTGTTCGGAGGTAAACCCCAACTGTTTGGTGCCATCGTAAAAGCGCATCTGCATGTATGTAGCTGGTGGCTGTTTCACCGCGGGAAAAGTCCCTACCCCATGCGAAAAAGCAAGCAGCTTCATGGACTCTATAGTGGCCTATTGCCCTGGCAATATTTTGGGAAGAAGAAAAGAACGTTTAAGGAGTTGAAAGTTTAAAGTTTAAAGTCTGAAATATAAATAGAACTTGAATTTACCTTTAAACATTCAATCTTAAACCCTAAACTCAACGTAAAACGTACAACGTAAAACGTTTAACTTTTCAGTTTTCTTCCCTATTTTTGCCCACGAAAACAAATTCCCATGAGCGCAGCCAATCAAGAATACCACGAAGAACTAAAGAAAGTACAGGATCGCGATTTTACCCATAACTGGGTTTCCTCCTCGGCCTTTATTTTCTACCTGAGCGTGGCCTGTATTGTAGCGTTTGCTTTCGGCGGATGCTATAAATTGTACACCAAGCGTTACGAGAAACCCAAAGTGACCGTTCAGGAGAGTTCGCTCTACACACCGAAGTACAAATAATTTTTCAGAAAAATTTTTTTGCAATTGGGCAATCGCCTATTTTTGCAACCCCTTCGTTCTTTGTGTGTTGAACGAGAAAAGCGGAAGTAGCTCATTTGGTAGAGCACGACCTTGCCAAGGTCGGGGTGGCCGGTTCGAGCCCGGTCTTCCGCTCAAAAACTCCCGCCGACGCGGGAGTTTTTTATTTCTGAAAGTCTATCGCCCTGGTGGTGAAATTGGTAGACACGCAGGACTTAAAATCCTGTTCGCAGCAATGCGAGTGCGGGTTCAACTCCCGCCTGGGGCACTTTTTCGGGTTTTACGTTTTACGTTTTACGTTGTACGTTATACGTTTTTTGGAGTTGTCTGAAAGGAGGCGAGATTTACTTTCTTAATAACGGATAAAATTCTTGTCCGAGCTTGCATAAGAGTAAATTTGTAAGTACCTGGATCGAATGGAGTCAACTCCGTATTCAACCAACTGCCGGGGAAACCCAACCCGGCAAATCTTTCAAATCTTTTACCAGAACAAACGCAGAACGTAAAACGTACTACGTAAAACGTACAACGCAAAAATGCCTACCAACATCAAATGCCCCGACTGCAACCACGAATTCCCCCTCGAAGCGGCTTTGAATGATGAGTTGCGGGAAGCCATTGAAAAAGAGAAGCAGGAACTCCGGCAGAAAATGACCGAGCACCTGCGCAAGAAAGACGAAGAGATCCAGCGCCGCGAAAAAGAATTCAAAGACCTGCTCCAACGCCGTGAACAGGAGATTCAAAAAGAAGCTGAAGACCAACTCCGCAAACGTATAGCCTCCGATTTTGAACATAAGCTGCAACTGCTGCAGGAACAAAACAAAGAAAACGAAGAGAAACTGAAAGAATCGCGCCGCAAAGAGGCGGAGTTTATGCGCCTGGAACAGGAACTGAAAAATAAAGAAGCGGAGATAGAGTTGAATGTGCAGAAGCAGTTGCAACTGGAGCGCGAAAAGCTTTCGGAAGATATCCGCAAGATTGAAGAACAGAAGATAGCGATGAAGGAAACCGAATTCCTGATGCGCGTAAAAGAGCTGGAGAAGCAATTGGAGGACCAGAAGAAGCTGGCCGATGAAATGAAGCGTAAAGCGGAACAGGGCTCCTCCCAACTGCAGGGCGAAGTACAGGAACTGGCTTTGGAAGATATGTTGCGGGCAGCATTCCCCTTCGACCAGGTGGAGGAAGTGGGCAAGGGCGTGCGTGGCGCGGATTGTATTCAAACCGTACGCAATGCCAATGGCGCCGAATGCGGAAAGATCATCTTTGAAAGCAAACGCACCCGCGAGTTTAGCAACGACTGGATCGAAAAACTGCGCGCCGACCTTCGCAGCCAGGGCGCCGATATAGCGGTAATAGTTACTCAGACATTTCCGAAAGACCTGGATCGCTTTGGCGAAAAGAATGGCGTTTGGATCTGCTCCTTCGTCGAAGTGAAGTCGGTGGTGTACATGCTCCGCGAGGGATTAATTAAAGTATCTACCGCGCTGAAAACGCAGGAAAACAGCGGCGACAAAATGCGGATGCTGTACCAATATCTTACCAGCTCCGAATTCGCAGAGCAATGGCGCGCCATCCGGGAAGGGTTCATGAGCATGAAGCAATCCATTCAGAAAGAAAGAGACGCCATGGAAAAACTCTGGAAGGCCCGCGAAAAACAACTTGAAAAAGTGTTGCTCAATGCCGCCCATATTCATGGCTCAATAGACGGAATAGCCGGAATGGAAGAAGTGAATTTGCGGCTGCTGGAAGACGAAGAGGAATAATTTGTTGATTTGTTGATTCGTTTAATTGTTGAACTGTTTAAGGTTCGGGTCGTGTATATTACTTTTCAGCAGGATTCATTTATCTACCTATATCTGCGTATATCTGCGAAAAAATCTGCGAAAATCTGCGTGAAAACTCTACTGAACTCTGAAGCCGTTTATACTGCTGAAGCGTTTCCCGCAGATTGCCGCAGATAACAACGCAGATCTTCGCAGATTTTATTTCTCCAACCAATTTCCAATTCCCTACACACAAAAAAACTTTAAACTTTAAACCCTAAACCCTAAACGGTTCAACAAATCAACGAATCAACAAATCAACAAATAATCCTTTCAACACACAAACGAAAGCACCACATCCCCCACCCTTTTCGATTCTATCTCCAATCGCTGTCCTGTGGGTTGAAAATGACAAATAAGACTATCCCTTTCTTTTCCGGGGAACAGAGGCATATCTTCCCGGAAATTCAGCTTTCCCAGGCCATACCATTTGAATACGGCTTCTTTCGCGCTCCAGAGCCGGGTGAGCATTTCCAGTTCGGAATCGCCCTGAAGAGACGGAAATCGCGCCATCTCCTCCTCTTTCAGGAATTTGTGGCGGATACGTCGCAGTTTTTCCACAGGCATCTCAATGTCGATACCCACTCTTTGGAACCGGCTTACGATGGCAGCCGCATAATCGCCGCAATGTGATATGGAGAAATGATACTGCTCGTCTTTCAGGTAAGGCTTTCGGGTATCCGCAATTTCTATCAACTCATACGGAAAAGCGGGAAACAGGTATTGTAGCAGAAAGCGTCCGGCCAAATGCTGCAAGCGCTTGTGTGGATGCGTCACTTCGCGGTGAAGGGGCACATTTCCGCGGAAAAAGGCTTCGCTTTCCTCTATTTTCCAGATACCGACCCGGGTAGATTCGTTGATTTGATGTTGAAAAAAAACAGGCATAGTCGCATGGGCTCCTTACACGAAGTACGATATTTGAGCCTGTTCAAAAAAATTGAATCAACGCCGCAATTATGATTTTATCAGACAGCCGGATACTGGAAGAAATGGACAAGGGTACCATCGTGCTCAAACCATATAATCGCGAATGCCTGGGTAGCAATTCCTATGATGTGCATCTCGGCAAATGGCTGGCCACCTACCGGGAACATATCCTCGACGCCAAGAAGCATAACGCGATTGAATATTTCGAGATTCCGGAGGAAGGATTCGTTTTATATCCGCATATCTTTTACCTGGGCGTTACGGAAGAGTACACGGAAACGCATGCCCATGTTCCCTTTCTCGAGGGAAAATCGAGCACCGGCCGGTTGGGTATCGATATCCATGCCACAGCAGGCAAAGGCGATGTAGGCTTCTGCGGCCACTGGACACTGGAAATTTCGGTGAAGCAACCCGTGAAAGTATATAAGGGCATGCCCGTTGGCCAATTGATTTATTTCCCGGTAGATGGTGAAATTGCAATCAAATACAACGAGAAGAAAAACGCCAAATACTCAGGCCAGCCGGATAAGCCGGTGGAGAGTATGATGTGGAAGAATGTGTTTTGAGTTGTACGTTATACGTAGTACGTATTACGTAGGGTTGAAGGTTTAGGGTTTAAAGTTTAAGGTTTAATACATATTACCTTAAACTCTAAACCCTAAACTTTAAACTTTCATCTCTAATTCAGTTGCCAAATCGTATAATTCAATATTGCTGCAAAACTTACCCAACTAATATACGGTACCAATAGCCAGGCAGCGAGGCGGTTCAGCCGCGCGAATGCGAAAATGGTAAGCAGGATACAGAGCCATAGCAGGATGATTTCCGCGAAAGCCGACCCAGGCTGGTGCATCCGAAAAAATAGAAATGACCAGGTAAAATTCAATGCCAGTTGCACAAAATACAGAACCATTGCATCCCTGCGTTGTGCTGATGGCGCTTTGATCCAGACCAAATAACAGGCTACTCCCATCAGGATATAAAGACTGGTCCAAACCGGCGCGAACAACCAGTCGGGCGGGTTCCATTCCGGGCGTTGCAGCGCACGATACCACCCTTCAATTTCGGGTCGGGTAAACAAACTGGCCGTAAAGCCCACCAGCAAGGGCAGGGCTATAGATATAATCAGTTTAAGTATCTTACTCATATTTGTTTATTGTCGTTAACAACACTTCCGTTAACCATACTTTTTATAGTACGCGATCAGCCAGGCCACCACTTCATTATAGGTATCCTTGCCCGCAGGTTGATTATTGGCTTTAAGATAATGTCCGTATCCCCACATAATAGCCGTTTCCAATGGATTGCGATGGCGGCGGTAAAACTGCCGGTATTCCTCAAAGTCTTTTTTTACCAGTGGATCAAGGTCACGGTAATAACTACCCGCCAGTGAAGTATCGCGACGGCTCATTTCGCGCAGGGCATAATTGTACATATCGAAATACATAGAGTAGCGAACAAAACTGTGCGGCGAAACCTGGCAGGCCAGGAAAGCAACAAAATTGGCCTCGTTTTCTTTGGCGTACCCCAGTTGATGTGCTATTTCATGGGTGGTTACGAAGGGCTGCACCACCATGGGTACCGTGGTATTTACCTGCGCTTCTCCGGAGAAAGGATTATAATAGCCCTGGAAGCCCAAATAGTTGCCCAGGTAGCTGAACAGGGATGGCTTTACGGATTTCGATTGATAGCTTAAAAAAGGATAGCTGCGGGCCAGCACCTCGTAGGAGTCTTTCGCCTGGCTAAATAACTCCTTCTTCTTTTGAAGTCCTATGCGATCGGCCTGGGTCTGCTCCCGAGCCAAAGTGTTCACCGAGTCTTGCAAACGGGCCATCAGTCCATCCAAATCTTTTACTGAATAGGGCTTAACCTCCAAATTCAACTGGCGTGATATGCCCTGCCGATTATAGTTGAGTCCCCACAGGAGATTGAAAAAAACATACACAAACAGGAAGAAAAATATCCCCTGCTGCATGCCCGCTACCAGGTAGGCGCGGTTGAACTGGCGCCGCCAGATGGTACGAACCAGGTTAAAAGTCTTGTAGAGTACGATGAGTACCAGGAACCCATAGAACAGGTCGCCCAGGCTAAAGGGAAGCCAGCCGAAAAGCACTCGTTGCACCCTGGCAATCAACGGATAAAGACCATAGGTATAATTATGCTCCACCCACTCGGGGTACCAGGAAGCCCACTTAATAAGGATGGTGAGCAGGATCAACAAAATCCAGCTCCAGCTTTTCATGATGGCGTTGAAGAGACGGGTTAGCAGCTTTTGCACCAGCGCATTAGTTTTAAATCAATTATGAATCAGGCCGTTAAATTATGGACTTGGCCCGAAAATAATCCGAATTCTTCCCAAATTTTTCCGCAAATTCCCTTACCTTTGCCAACTCTTTAAAAAGTCGCGTTATGGGCTACCGTCGGGAATATGAGATAGCTTTCGTGGGACTGAAGCCCGGCGTCCATGAATATAACTACGCGATTGGAGATAAGTTCTTTGAGGCTTTTCAACAACAGGATTTTCGTAATTGCAAAGCTCAGGTAAAACTTTCGCTCGACAAGAAAAACAGCTTTATGCAGCTGAAGTTTGAAATCGGCGGAAGTTTGGAAGTTACCTGCGACCGTTGCAATAATCCCCTGCCCTTTGAACTTTGGGACGAATTCACCATCACTGTGAAGATGGTAGAAGAACCCGAACTGATGAATGAGCAGGAAGATGACCCGGATGTATATTATATAAGCCGGGGAGAAAGTCACCTGGATGTTGCCGAATGGATTTATGAATTCATCAACCTGAGCATACCCATGCAAAAGACCTGTCAATTTGAAAAAATGAACGGACCTTATTGCAACCCAAAAGCGCTCGACATGTTGAAGAAGCTGGAGTCCAGTGAAGAGAAGCCAAAAGAAAATCCAATCTGGAAAGGATTGGAAAAATTCAAGGGCCTTGAATAGGCCACAACACAAGTAGAACCGAATTCTGAAATAGATTAATTGTTAAGTTATGCCAAATCCCAAACGCCGACACAGTCAGCAACGCAGCGCAAAACGCCGGACACACTATAAGGCCAGCACCGCTACCCTGTCAACCGACAGCAGCACCGGGGAACTGCATCTGCGTCACCGTGCGCATGTGAGCGAAGGAAAGCTGTACTACAAAGGCAAGCTGGTGGCTGAGCAGTCGCCTGTGAAAAAGTAAGTCGCAACCCGTTCCATCGTTTCGGGTTTCGTTCAATAGATTCCAAGCCGGGAGAACACTGTTCTGCCGGATTGGAATTTTTTTATGCCCAATTGGCAATCTTTCTTTCGCCCAAGATTCACGCAACATTTCCAATACCATTTGCTAATTTGCAGGGGCAAAAAGGAATAGTGGATAGCTGAGATATCATGAACTAAATCTTGCATGGACATGTTGAAAATTGGGATAGACATGATGGGTGGCGATTATGCGCCATTGGAAGCGGTGAAAGGAATAAGCACCTATTTGAAAGAAGGAAGCCAGGACTTGAAATTGGTGTTGATCGGCGACGAAACGCAACTGAAAAGCCTTGCGGCAGAATGGCTCTCCGGCGTGCAGGCATATGATATTGTACACGCCAGCGAAGTAATTGGCATGCACGAACATCCCACGAAGGCATTGAAAGAAAAACCTCAATCTTCCATCAGCCTTGGATTCCAGCAACTCGCAACCGGGGGAATTGACGCTTTTATCAGTGCCGGCAATACCGGCGCCATGCTGGTGGGAACCTTATTTAGCATAAAAGCCATTGAAGGTATTATCAGACCTACCATTTCAACCATAATACCCATGCAAAATGGCGGTACGGGCCTTTTGTTGGATGTAGGTCTGAATGCGGACTGCAAACCTGAACAATTGAATCAGTTTGCCGTGATGGGTTCTGTATATGCGCGCCAGATTTTGGGAATTGATAAGCCCCGTGTTGGATTGCTGAATGTGGGGGAAGAAGAAGGGAAGGGCAATCTCCTGGCGCAGGCCACTTATCCCCTACTGAAAGAGAATCCGCATATTCATTTTATAGGGAATATTGAAGGGCGTGATGTTTTCCAAAGCAAGGCCGATGTAATGGTTTGCGAAGGATTTACCGGAAACATCATTCTGAAGATGGCGGAATCGCTTTACGATATCAGCAAGGCGCAGCAAATTGAGAACCCCTATTTTGAACGCTTCAATTTTGAAAATTATGGCGGTACTCCGGTTTTGGGAGTATCCAAACCCGTAATAATAGGCCATGGCATTTCCGGAGCTACCGCATTCCACAACATGATTGGCGTAGCCGAGAAAATGTTGCGGACGAATGTGTTGAAGGAAATGGCAGGGAAGTTTTGAGAAAAGTTGAAGGTTTAAGGTTTAATGTTTAAACCTTAAACCCTAAACCTTAAACCCTAAAACCATCGACCAGCTATCCATCCTGCGACGTGAATTGGAAAATAGTTTCGGGCGGAAAGTGCTTTCCTCCCGCGATTGTTTGCAACTGGTGGAAGATATTCGGCAGAAGACAGGTTATTCCGTAAACAGTAATACGCTTCGCCGGTTTTTTGGATTGGTGCCAACTCAGTACAACCCCTCGCCTTCCACCATCAGCATATTCCTGAAATATTGTGGCTTCGACTCACTGGAGGATCTGTCCAGAATCCGAACGATCCCGAAGGAAGAAATGTCGACCAGTGTGGATTCCGTGATGCATTTTCTGATAGGGCTTTATCGCCACATGCCGGTAACGGAAGGTCATAACCCCACGGCGGAAGCCGTGGTGGAACAAACAGCGGTCTTTTTGGAAGGTAACCCCGGTATAGTTGACCGTTTCCACCGGGAAGTCTCGCGTACGGAAGCTGGCCGCTACTATTATTTCGAGATGTCGGTGAATATGGATCATCTCCAGGGTTTTTATGGGGATGGCTTATTTTACTATTTACAAGCGAGCACAGCAGACGAACCGCGGTTATTTGCGCATTCCGTGCAGGTATTACGGTACTGGCTGGTCGATGAACCGGATCAATTGGAAAAGCATATGCAAGCCCTGGGCGAACTAAAGATATCCGGAAGTTGCCCATCACATATACTGGGTCGGTGGATGGCCGCCCGCATTTTTCACGCACAGCAACATAAGGAACCCATCGAGCCCATTTTGGCCGATGCTACCAAGTATCTTGTATCGCTTCTGGCCGGGAGCCGCAATATTCCTATTCCCACGTATCCCGACTTTGAACTGGCTATTTGCGAAGCTCTGGTGCTGACCGGCCACTTTGATGAAGCCGCGGAATTTATAAGGCGGGGCAAATCCCTGTTAAGCTTCTCCAGCAAAGCGCAGAGCCTCTTCCCTTTTCAGCTTTGGGAATATATCATCAAAAGCCGCATGAATCCGGCGCGCAGAGCCATTCCGGGAGCAACTATGGCCACTGAGCCTGTTCCGGTCAGCGCGCTTACCCGTAAATACCAGCATTTATTGTTACTCGCACTCACCCGTAAGACAGGGAAAGAAAAAAAACATCTGGATATACTTGCTTCGGAAACAGGATTTTTTACCTTTGGGAGACCGAAAAAAAGGCCGAAAAAGACCGGCCACCCACTGTGAACAAAAAAGAACAATTCTGTTCCGTAATATTACTATAGTTTAGTGGGGTCATTTCTATACTATCCTTCCTATTGAAGTCCGCCCTAACCTTGTAGCATCAGCTTCCAATTCTTCTGAAACGAGCATCTCGTAGTAGCACCTATTAACACCTGATTAGAGCAAAATCTGGCTGGCATGCCTTTTTTGTAAATGGAACAATTGGTTTCATAACTATACCTTTTATGTTAAGAAAACTAGACCGTAAATCTGTACTTTTTGAAATTTCGCTGCTTTCAATCTTCCTGGTAATGTTCAGTTCCTGTATCAATACCCGTAAGGCGAAATATTTCCCTGATGCTTTGGACGGCACCATCGCTACCAATACACCGATTCCTGAAGCGGTGATTCAGCAAAATGATATCCTCAGTATAACCATTAGCAGCCCCAACGAAGAAGCTTCCGCTATTCTGAACACAGAACCTGCGCGTGGTACAGAAGGCATTGCCACGTCGGCCACCCTGGGCAGTGCCGCAGGTTACCTGGTGGGTGTGGACGGAAGCGTGCAACTTCCTTTGTTGGGACCTATAAAGGCCGCCGGTCTTACCAAGGATGAACTGCAGAAAAATATTGTGAAAGCGATACTTGATAAGAAATTATTGGTGGAGCCTTTGGTAAGTATTCGCTTCATGAACTTCCGTGTAACTGTGTTGGGCGAAGTGAACCGTCCCTCGGTGGTTAGTGTACCCAATGAAAAGATTTCGCTGCTCGAAGCCATTGGCCTGGCAGGCGATATCACCATTTACGGGAAGAAGGAAAATGTGATGGTGATAAGAGAGGATGGAGGCCGCAAGACCATAACCCGATTAAACCTGAACTCGAATGAAATATTTACTTCCCCTTATTATTATCTGCGTTCAAACGATATCGTTTACGTAGAGCCCAATAAGGCGAAGGTGGCCAGCGCGGGCAGGTCAAACCAGTGGCTCCCCATCCTGTTCAGCGGCTTGTCGCTGGCAGCAATTGTGGCAGACCGCGTTATTCAATAAGTCAGATAGTAAAATTATGTCAGCACCCTTAAATAAATCAGCAACCAAGGAAAGCAAATCGCTCATAGGCGCGATACTGTTCAAGTATTTCCCCTATTGGCCTCTGTTTATCTTTTGTATCATCGCCTGCCTTTTCGCGGCCTGGTTTTACCTGCGCACAACAGCGCCTCAATACGAAATTACCGCTTCCATCATGCTGAAGGAAGAGAAGGAAACCCGTGGTGAAGATGTTATCAACTCTTTCAACCAGGTAGAAGGTAAAAAAGTGGTGGATAACGAAATTGAGATACTCAAGTCGAACGCCCTGATGACCGATGTGGTAAAGAACCTGGGCTTATATGCATCCTTTTATGAGAGCGACGACCTGATTCCCCAATCAGCCTATACCAGTTCGCCCATAAAAGTGGAGGCTGTATTTCCGGAGAAAATTGGAATAGCACCCAAAATCGAATTCAGTTACAACGAAAAAGACAGCACCGTATCCATCGCCGGGCAAAAATACCCCATTGAGAAACCTGTTGAAACGCCATGGGGTCTGCTGAATTTCCGACTTAACGACAAGAAGACACACAACCCTGAGAAGCCCCTTTATTTTTCGCTCAATACGGTGCGCAATGTGGTTTCCGGATTGCGTGGAAGTTTCCGTACTACCGCACCATCGAAGCTCACAACCGTAATCGTTTTGAAGATTAAGGATACGGATCCCCGTCGCGGAGAAGACATACTTAACGAGTTGATTTCCGTTTACAACGATGCCAATCTTGCTGAGAAAAACCGCCTTGCGTCGAGTGCTTCAGACTTTATCCGTGAACGACTGGCGGTGGTGGAGCAAGAACTGGCGGATATTGAAAAGAGGGCGCAAACCTTTAAGGCTTCCCGCGGAGCAGTTGACATCAGTACACAGGGACAGTTGTACCTGAAAAATATTACCGAGAACGATCAGAAACTGGCTGAAGTAAGCAATCAACTCAGCGTGCTGAGCGATGTGGAAGAATATGTGAAGAAGAAAGAAATTGCTGCTGAAGGCGGTGTATTGCCAGTTGGCGTAAAAGACCCTGCCATAAGCAGCCTGGTAACAAAGCTGTATGAGGAAGAGTTGAACTATGAGAAACTGAAGAAAACAACGGGTGAGAACCACCCTTCACTGACAGCTATCCGCGACCGGATCAATAAAATGAAACCGGGCATTCTCGAAGGAATTCGCAACCAGCGTAATGGCCTGGAAACAACCAAGCTTAGCCTGCAAACGACCAATAATAATTACCTCGGTCAGTTGCAAAGCATTCCACAGGTGGAGCGCGAGTTGATTGATATTAATCGTCAGCAAGCCATCAAAAGCAACCTGTATGCATACCTGGAGCAAAAGAAAACAGAAAGTGATTTAACGCTGAAACAGAACCTGATCGATACACGGATTGTGGATAATGCCCAGGCCACTTCCGACCCGGTTTCTCCCAAAGGCAAACTGATTTATCTGGTGTCATTGATTTTTGCGATGGGAATTCCCGCTGGCTTGATTTCGTTGAAAGAAATGCTGAACCGTAAGGTGATGTACCGTCACGAAATCGAAAATCTCACGGATGCTCCCATCATTGGTGAAATCAGCCTGGAAAAATCAAAAGACCCATTGGTAATTCAGGAAGGCAAACGCACATTCATCGCCGAACAATTTCGTCGTATGCGTACCTCCATTGGCTATGTAGGAGGCAATGCCGGAAAGAAAAGAATTCTCGTTACATCCACCATTTCAGGTGAAGGAAAAAGTTTTATCGCCCTCAACCTGGCGCAAAGTATTGCCCTCACCGGCAAGAAAGTGGTACTGGTAGAATTTGACCTTGCCAATCCGTCGCTGAGCACCAAACTGAATGTGGATTATGAAACAGGAGCCAGCAATTACCTGGAGGGTGATTGTGAGCCGGAAGAAATCATTCGCCGCACTGCTGTGAACGACAACCTCTTCTTCCTGCCTGCTGGCCCACTGCCTGATAATCCGTCGGAATTACTGATGAGCGATCGCACCAAAGAATTATTGAAATATCTCGATGATGTATTTGATGTGGTAGTGGTGGACTCTGCGCCTGCCAGCCTGCTGTCCGACGCTTATGTGCTATCACCGCTTTGCGACCTGACCCTGTACGTGGTAAAACATAAATATACGCCCAAGACCTTCCTGGAACGCCTTGACGAAGACACATCGGGCAACCAGTTGCAGAATATGCGTATTGTGTTTAACGGCATCCGTTCACGCGGCTTTACCAAAAATGGTTATGGCTACGGGTATGGATATGGCTATATCCACAATACAGCATATGGTAAGAAATCGAAAACCCGGAAAAAATATCAATCCAAAGTATGATGATAGGCCCGGGGTGAGGCCTTAAACTACCCAACAATATAAAGACCGTACCTCTGAATACCTCGATTGTCAAGCTATCATCTCTGTAACCTAAAAAACTAACCATCATGAACATGACGACGACAAAGCAGTGGTATGCGCTCTACACAAGACCCAGATGGGAAAAAAGAGTGGCTGAAACGCTGGAAAAGAAAAAATGGGAGAGCTATTGTCCGCTCAACCGAACCGGGCGCCATTGGAGCGATCGCAAAAGGCCGCACTATGAGCCGCTCTTCAGTTCGCTTATTTTTGTTTATGCTTCCCCGGCCGATCACGCCAAAATCCGTGAAGTGGACGGCGTGGTCAACTTCATACACTGGCTGAACCAACCAGCCATTATTCGTCCGGAAGAGATTGATACGATTCGCAAATTTCTGACGGAATACGAACACGTAACTTTGGAAAAAGCTTCCGTTAACCTCGATGAGCGGGTACGGATCATTAACGGACCGTTGATGATGTGGGAAGGAAAAATTGTGCAGATCCGCACCAATATGGTGAAGATTATGCTGCCTTCGCTGGGTTATTCTTTAGTAGCAGAAATACCCGGTAATATCGAAGAACCTGTACGCCCGCTTGCCGAACTCAATAAGAGGGCCGTATAATTTCCCCCTGGATTTATTTGATTGTAGCGAAACGATTGCCCCCCGCAAAACCGGTCTTTGCGGGATTGGCTACTTTTATATATAGTCAGAACCCGCGACAATTGTTGGTTTTGAACTATACCTGAAATAATAACTGTACCTGTTTGATACGCGTAAAGAAAATATTATCGACTGATATTGTAAAAGTATCCTCCCTAAACGCTATAGCCACCGTCGTCAAGATGCTGGCGGGACTCGTTAGCGTAAAGGTAGTCGCCGCCATCATTGGCCCTCCCGGTATTGCGTTACTGGGCCAGTTAAACAATTTTACGACAATGGTGCTTGGTATCTCCAATGGCGGCATCAATGCCGGCATGACCAAATTTACGGCGGAGTACTCTCATTCACCCCGGCGATATAATATATTTCTCGGAACCGGCTTTTGGATTACACTGGTACTTTCCCTGATTACGGGTCTGGTGCTGATTATATGGGCCGGGTATTTCTCCCGAACCATACTCAATAGCGATGAGTACCGGAATGTATTTTATGCTTTTGGCGTCACCGTTTCACTCTACGCACTCAATGCGTTGCTGATTTCAGTAATGAATGGTTTCAGGGAGTTTAAGAAATATGTTATCGCCAACATCATTGCCAGTGTAACAGGTCTGCTGTTTGCCATAGTATTGGCCGTTCTCTTTGGCATACTGGGTGCGCTTATAGGTGTGGTTACCTACCAATCCGTTGTATTCTTCATCACCCTCGTGCTGGTAGCGCGCTCTCCCTGGTTTCGATGGCGTGAGTTCACGAAAATTTTCAGCAGGTCTGCTGCAATCAAATTAAGCCATTTTTCATTAATGGCGATTGCGGCCGCAATACTGATGCCTGCCGCCCAGTTGATAGTACGGAATTATATTACAGACCACCCGCTTCCCGGAGAAGTGGGTTTGCATGAAGCGGGTTTATGGGAGGCGGTCAATAAGATCAGCATCATGTATCTGCTCGTGGTCACCACCTCACTCAGCGTTTATTTTCTACCCAGGCTTACAGAGCTGAAAACAAAGGCTGCCCTGCAAAAGGAAATATTTTCCGTTTATAAGTTGTTGGTGCCCTTTCTTTTGGTCGCCACACTGGGTATCTATTTAAGCCGTTATTTGCTAATCCACTTGCTGTACACCGACGAGTTTCTGCAGATGGATAAATTCTTTCTTTACCAGTTGCCCGGTGACATTTTTAAAATGACCGGCTGGGTGTTAGGTTATGTGATGATCGCCAAATCGATGACAAAAGCTTACGTATTTTTTGAGTTTGTGAGCGCCGGCGCACAGGTGTTGTTTTGTGTACTCGCCATTAACGCCTGGGGAAGCATTGGTGGTTCTATTGGCTATTCGGCTGGCCACCTGCTGTACCTGATAATGATGATCCTTCTGTTTCGTAAAACCCTATTTTACAAAAACAATCACTAACGCAAGCCGTCCACCATGAGTACCCCCTTAGTTAGTATCATCATGCCCGTATTCAATGGCGAAAAGTTTCTGCATGAGGCTATCGACAGTTTGCTGCAGCAGACCTACAACAATTGGGAATTGCTGGCTGTGAATGATGGTTCAACCGACAGGAGCCGCGAAATCATTTTACAATATACCGACTCGCGTATCAAGCTTATCGAAAACGAAAAAAATATTGGAATTATTGGGACCAAGAACCGTGCGATAGACCTGGCAAGAGGGAAATACATCGCTACGCTCGATGCAGATGATATTGCCCTGCCCACCCGAATCGAAAAACAGGTAGCCTACCTCGAAGCAAACCCCAATTGCGGCCTTTGCGCCACCTTGCACCAGGAGATTGATGAAAAGGGGAATAAAGGGCTCGTGAGCATTTTTCCCACAGAACCGGCTGATGTAAAAAGCTACCTCCTTATCGCCAACTGCATTTGTCATTCCTCTACCATGTTGCGGGCCGATCTATATAAGGCCAACAAATATGATGACGACTATTATGTGGCCGAAGACTTTGAACTCTGGGACCGAATCAGTAGAACCCATAAGGTGGTGAACCTTCCCGAAATTCTCACCTACTATCGTGTTCATGGCGGAAACATCAGTATCACGAAAAAAGAAAGGATGTTTGAGACCGTAAAAGAACTGTGCAAACGCATATTGAGCAATATCGAGCTCCCCTATTCCCCGGAGGAACTGGAAATTCACTCTGATCTGATCAGCTATACCAATGAACTAAATGCTGACAGGACTTCGTTTCGCCGGATGGAGCAATGGATCCTGAAATTTTATGGCCATATCAGAAGTATAAAGGATTATAACGCAGAGATAATCTATAAAATACTGGCCGACCGATATATTGTATCTTGTGTCAGAAACAAGCGGTTTGGCCGAATGCTGCTGAATCCGGTACGCAGCATATCACCGGCTTTATATACCCGGTTACTGCTGAAAAAAATTATGGGTCGTCCCATTGTTTTCAATGAATTAACAAAAACCGGTCAATCGTGAACCCAATCATCATAGTAGGTGGCGTATTGTATATGTACCTGCTTGCGGTAAAGCCGCAGGTGATTGCCCTACTATTTTTTACCATCACGATTGCCGACATCAATTTTGAAATGGGGGGACTGCCGTTGAATATTCGCGCCATAGTCGGACTATCCTTATTTGCCCGTACTTTCATCTCCGGTAAAATTGAAAACGATCCAGGATTCCTGTTGAACGCCAAGAACTGGCTCATCATCGTATTCACATTATACGGATTGCTGATAACCGCCTTTTTTGATCTTATGGATGCGGACGTAATAAAAACGGCCGCACTTACGCTTATTTCCATGTATTGCGCATGGTACTATTTTTTCCTGAAGGGAAATATGTCCATTCTTCGGACAGCCCTGATCATTTCCGGATTTATTTGCTTTTTCGACCTGGTCTTCACCTATGGGTATTATGGGGCTTTCCCGGTACAACGCATTTACCAGTTCCTGCTCAAAGTTCCCATTCCGGTGGATGAGAAAGGAGAATACGTGGAAGTAATCAACCACAATTTCTATGGCCTTATCTGCGGGATGGGCTTTGTGTACCTGCTAAACGAGTATATCAACAAGGACACGGCCAAGAAGACCGTGCTTCTGATTCTTCCGGTAATGTTTTTGGGAGTGCTGATGAGCACAAGCCGAAGCACTTTGCTGGGGATTATCGTCATCTCCGTTTTCCTGATTATGCGGGAGCTTCGCCACCGTGAAAGGGCAAAAAAAGCCTACATGCTTATTGGAATGGCCGTTGGCATTTTGTTCCTTTGTCTTTTCCTGTTTACCACCCTGCAGTCGTACCTGAGTATTGACGCTGAGTTTATGGAAAGGATTGTTTTCAGGTTGGTAGATGAACCGATGGCCGTTTTGAACAAGCACATGGGAATGAACTATAATGTGCAGTCATTAGAAGCCATGGATTGGAGGGAAGAAGCATCGCGGGATGCGATGATGGCCTGGATAAATCTACCCTTTCATGAACAGATTTTTGGGATTGGGCACTGGGGATTTGTTGTGCGTGATCTGGGACATAGTAACCTTCCACCGCACAATGGCATTCTCTTCCTTTTGTTTGATGCGGGCATGATTGGCTTATTGATGTATTTTTTCCTGGTAGTTACTGTTGTGCGCAGATCGCTGCTCATTAATACGGAAGTGCCCCCGTTAGTAACAACCCTCTTGTTTGTAATTTTTTATTGCATTGGTCAAAATGGAGAGTTAACATCCAGTATAACATTTATGTTCATCATGACTTTGATTGCCGAAAACGAACAATTGATGCAGCGGATAAGAGATAAAACGGCGCCATTGACCAACTAAACGCAAACTATAAACCAAAGTATCTGTAACCCTTTGCAAATATGACCAAGAAGAAAATAATTTATGTAACTCCGGCGATGCCTGTAGGTGGTGCAGAAAGATTCCTGATATCACTGACAGGCGCCATTCGTTCGTTTACTTCCGGGCAATGGATTGTAAGCCTGAGCGACCGCAATGCTTTGCAGGCGGAAGTTCCGGAGGGTGTCCATTTCCTCGTTTGGCCGCGCAAGTCCAAATTCGACCGCGAGCCTGTCATGAATTTGCGTAAGCTCTTTTTAGCAGAGAAACCGGAAATCGTTTTCTGTATCAATTTTTTTGCCTACATAATTGCCAGGGCAGCCCTACGTGGCACACGACTTAAGCCCCGTATCATTATCAGTTACCATAGTACCAAGTACTTTACACGAAAGGAACATTGGATGCATCACATCTATGCCCGAATGCTTCGCAAGTCGGATGAAATTGTTTGTGTCTCCAGAAATCAGGCCGACTATACGGCGCGAACATTCCTTCTTCCCCGAAAAAGATTCAAGGTAATTCTCAATTGTGTTGACAATGACTTTTGGAAGCCTTATTCTGACCCATCGGAAAGGATGCAAATTAGAAAAGAATGGGGCATCCCTCCTGACGCGAAAGTGATCATTCTGACCGCCGCAATGAGGCCCGAAAAAAACCATGTGGGAGCCATCCGGGCACTCCAAATGCTGCATGAGAATAAGGGAATACCGGCCTACCTGCTTATTGTCGGAGACGGCATTATGCGTCCGGTAATTGAGCAAGCCAAATCATTATCGCCGGTCAAGGATTTTATTATTATGACGGGCATGCAACTTAAAGTGAAGCCTTTTTACTATGCCTCCGATATTTTCACGCTCGTATCGGATAACGTAGAAACGTTCTCCATAGCGGCCCTCGAGGCGATGGCTTGCGGATTACCCCTATGCCTCACCAGGGTGGGTGGCGCCAGCGAAATGGTGGATGAGAATGTGAACGGATTTCTTACTAACTGTGACACAGAATCCCTGTGCGAAGGCTGGCAAAAAACGCTGGATGCTAACTTTGACCGCTTCCTGATCCATGATTATGCAAGACGCCGTTTCGGCAAAGACCGAATGGTGGATTCCTACAAAGAACTTCTTGAGCTCTAGCAATGAAAGTCCTCCAAATAAATAGCGGTCATTATCGGCGAGGCGGAGCAGATGTGGTGTACCTCAACACCACCGAGCTGCTGCGGGAAAAAGGGCATGAAGTATCCTGCTTCAGCATGAAGGATGAAAAAAATCTGCCAGCCGAAAATGAAGCCCTCTTTGCTGAGAACATGGACCTGCGAAATGCAGGCACCTGGCAGAAAATTAAAGCGGCACCCGCTTTCATCCATAATCGGGATGCGGCCAGTAAACTGGACGCTTTGCTGAAAGCTAACAAACCTGATATCGCCCATATTCACCTTTATCTTGGCAAACTCAGTTCTTCCATTCTTCCCATTCTGCGCCGTCACCAGGTTCCGGTAGTATTTACTGTGCACGACTACCGCTTTATTTGCCCGGCATATTTATTTCTCGATGGCAATAACCAGGTCTGCGAAAAATGCAAATCGGGCTTTTATCTGAACTGCACTTTGAAAAAATGTTCAGAAGGCAATTTCTTCCAAAGCCTGCTGCTGAGTGTCGACGCCTATTATCGTAAGTACAGGATTAACCCCGTCCGCTTCGCGGAACGATTCATTTTTGTGAGCGATTTTATCCGCCAAAAACATATAGAATTTAATCCTGCCTATCAACCAAAAGCCAGTTTACTGTATAATTTTGTGCCCGGACTGGAAAAAGTGAACCCTGTACATACTAAGGGCGACTATTTCCTGTTTTATGGCAGGTTATCGCGTGAAAAGGGTGTGGACACCCTGATCCAGGCTGCACAGCAGGCGGGGATTCGATTGAAACTGGCCGGAACTGGTTCGTTATCAGAGAAGTACGACTCCAGTCCCGATCCCCGGATTGAATTTCTTGGTCATCAGACCGGCGCGGCCCTCTGGAAATTAGTCAGCCAGGCCAGCTTTGTGCTCGTGCCTTCGGAGTGGTACGAAAACAATCCGCTCACCATCTTAGAAGCTTATGGTCTGGGAAAACCCGTTATTGGCTCCCGGATTGGTGGCATTCCTGAAATTGTGCAGGATGGTCAAAGCGGCTTTCTTTTTGAGCCCGGCAATATCAATGAGCTCGCTGCTTTATTGAAAAAGGCTGACGATATGGATGAACTCGAATACCAACGTATGTCGATGTCGGCCCGGCGATTTGCCAACAAGACATTTGAACCTGAAAAACATTATGCGCAACTCATAAAAATATATACAGAAACCATACAAGCATTTAACAACTAATCAAAAACAAGAATAATGAAGAAGAAAATCTACATGGCCGGTTCCGGTGGTATGTTGGGTGAAGCTTTTTACCGTGTATTCAAAGATGAATTTGAACTGAAGTGCACGGATAAGGATGTTAATACAGACTGGCTCAGCTTCCTCGATTTCCGGGATTACGAAAAATACAAAGCTGATGTGGAGGCTTTCAAACCCGACTATCTCTTTCACCTGGGTGCTTATACCGATCTGGAATTCTGTGAACTGAATGTTGATGACACTTATGCAACCAATACCCTGGCTGTGGAGAATGCAGTTTATATCGCCAACCAACTTCAGATACCGCTGCTGTACATCAGCACCGCAGGTATATTCGGCGGGGAGAAAGAGTCCTACGATGACTGGGATACTCCCAATCCGCTGGGACACTATGCACGCAGCAAATACATGGGTGAACGCTACGTGGTGGAGCATGCCGACCGCTATATAGTATGTCGTGCCGGATGGATGATGGGTGGCGGTCCGGGAAAGGATAAAAAATTCATCAGCAAACTCATCCGCCAACTGGTGGAAGGTAAGCGCGAGCTGCATATTGTAGACGACAAGGATGGCACGCCTACCTATACAGTAGATTTTGCCCGGAATGTTAAAGTATTGATGGAGAAAGAATATTGGGGATTGTACAATCTGGTATGTAAGGGACAGACCAGCCGGATGGAAGTAGCGGAAGAATTATTGCAGGTACTGGGTCTGGACGGGAAAGTGAAACTGCACAGCGTAAGTTCCGATTATTTTAAGGATACCTATTTCGCTCAACGTCCCGCTTGTGAACGCCTGGTGAATAAGAAACTGGATATTCGTGGCCTAAACGTGATGCGCGACTGGCGTGTTGCTCTCAAAGAGTATATCGCGACGTATTATGCTGACTATCTCAAAGGTAAATTCTGATGGCCAGCAATAAAATGCGAATCGCATCTTTCGGGTTCCGTTCAATTCCACCATCCAGTGGATCAGCAGGTGCGGACAAGTTTGCGGTAGAGTTCCTGCCCCGTCTTGCAGAACGCGGTTACGAGGTAACGGGTTACAACCGGATTTACCCAGGCCAAACCAAAGGCGATGACCAGTACCGTGGAGTTCGGGTAGTGTACTTTAAAACAATACCTAAATCCGGGATTGATTCCATTATTCATGGCATCAAAGTAACCTGGCATATTCTCACGCGCAATACCGCCAACATCGTCCATATTCAGGGCAACAATGCACTTTTTGCTTTCATCCTGAAAATTTTCGGGAAGAAAGTAATCCTGAGTATTGACGGTACTGAGTTTGAAAGGGAGAAATGGTCCTGGTTTATGCGCAAACTGGTATTGGCTAACGCTTACCTGGCGGTATGGTCCTGCAAGTATATTGCCATCGACAATATCTTTACGCGCGAACTGTTTGAAAAGAAATTCAAAAAGAATTTTGACTTCATATCGTTTGGCGCGGAGATCCGCGATGTAAAGGATACCGATATCCTTGGCAAGCTTGGCCTGAACCGCGATGACTACTTTCTTTTTGTAGGTCGCTTCATTCCAGATAAAGGTTTGCAATACCTGATTCCCGCATTTGAAAAGTTGGCTACCAATAAGAAGCTGGTTCTGGTGGGTGGTTCTCCCAACCCCAGTGAGTTTGAAGAAAACCTTAAAAAGACCAATGACCCTCGGATTATATTCGCGGGCTTCATCTATGGCGACGATACGGTTACGCTGATGAAGAATGCCTACGTTTATATTCAGCCATCGGATATCGAAGGCCTTTCGCCGGTTGTACTTTCGGTTATGGGACTGGGCACTCCTCTTATTTGTAGCGACATCAAAGAAAACCTTTACCTGGTACAGGACGACGCCATCACATTCAGAAGATCGGATACGGATGATCTCAGGAGCAAAATGGAAACATCGTTGACAGACCGGGAAAAGCATCTGGCCCTGGCAGCAAAGGCCCGGCAACGAATCCTGAAAGACTACTCCTGGGAAACCATCACAGACCAATACATCGAATTGTTTGAAAAAAGTTTACAAAAAAAATAATCATGTTGAAAGTTGTTTTGATAGGAGCGGGAAAAATGGGTATATCCCATTTATCGATCCTTGGGGCACATGCCGAGGTGGAAGTGACCGGAGTATGTGATACCTCCAAAATGGTGAATGATTTCCTTACCCGCTATGGAAAGTTTAATTGCTTTACCGACTACCAGAAAATGCTTTCACAGGTAGAAGCGGATGCGGCATTCGTGGCGGTACCCACCAAATTCCACTACCCTATCATAAAAGAATTATTGCAGAAAGGATTGCATGTGTTTGCTGAAAAGCCATTCTGCCTTACGGTTGACCAGGGAGAAGAATTGGTAAAGCTCGCTGCCACGCAAAAAAGGGTAACCCAGGTGGGTTACCACAACAAGTTTGTGGGCACATTCCGCGAAGTGAAGAAACTGGTGGACAGTGGCGCCATTGGCGATATCTATCACTTTACGGGCGAAGCCTATGGCCCGGTGGTTACCCGCAAAAAACAGGATACCTGGCGTAGCGATCCTGGAGAGGGCGGAGGTTGTTTGCTTGACTATGCTTCCCACGTGATCGATCTATTGAATGGTATTCTTTCACCCGTGGTGGCATCTAAAGGCACTTTGCTAAAATCGGTTTACAGCAACCAGGTAGAAGACGCCGTTTATTCACTGTTGGAACTGAAGTCGGGAGTGAGTGGTGTGCTTCAGGTAAACTGGAGCGATGAAACGCATCGTAAAATGACCACTTCGGTAACGCTGATGGGTACCCGTGGAAAAATTATTTCCGATGCAAACGAACTCAAAGTGTTTCTGAAAGGCCCCGATTTTCCGGATGGTTACAGCAAAGGCTGGAATATCAAGTATATCACTGAACTTACGGCTGAAGTGGACTTTTACCTCCGGGGCGAGGAATACTCGGCGCAGGTGGATCATTTCGTAAAAGCCTGCCTGGGTAAAGTGCCAAATGACACCAACACATTTGAGAGTGCCTGGCTGACCGATAAAGCAATTTCCATTATCAAACAAAGTTCAAAATAATTACAATGGAGCGAATTCTGTTCGGCGACAACCAGTTCTTCGCCGTTAATCATATTTCAGATGAGAAGTCGAGGGCACAATCGATCAAATTCAAAGACGACCAGGCCATCATCCGCACCCTTGACCATGCAATAGAATCAGGTTCGCATACTTTCATGTGTACCACGCATGACAGGATCGCGAATATTTGTGAATATATCCGCAACAATCCGCAGAAGTACGCGGATTACAAGATATTTCCCTGTATGCCTTATGCGCATAAATATGCGAACGCGGTAACAGAGCTTGGCATCGCAGGAACCCTGAAGCAATACGTACCCGGCAATTTCTTTGGCTCTCTTTTCAAAGGAGGGGTCGCCTATTTATCCAAAGACTATATGTCGATCATGGAATTGCTGGTTGACGCCGAAATGAAAATGTTTAAAGGCATTTCCACACCGGTCATCTTCCTGCAGAATGTGATTACTGACCTGTTACTGGGCTTGCGGGCAGGCGAAGTGTTCCTGGCTTTTCATAATTACGTGAAGAAAAAATACAACGCGGAGGCAGGTTTCATCACGATGAATATGCCGCGATTGCTGGATGTGCTGGAATCAGTTGGCATCGAGAATCCAATTATTTGCTCATCTATCAACAAAGCCGCGTTCAGGATGTCGGGAGGAAAAGACCTTTATGAAAAAACACTGGCTACCCGGAAAGTGCGTGCAATTGCCATGCAAGTGCTGGGTGGTGGTGCCATATCCCCACGCGAAGCTATCGAATACGTTTGCAGTCTTCCCAATATCGAATCCATTCTCTTCGGTGCATCCTCAAAGGGAAATATCCAGGAGACGATGAATTTGATCCGCGAGTTTGATAGTAAGAAGAGTTGAGTTCTACGTAATACGTTTTACGTAGTACGTATGGTTAAAAGTTTAGGGTTTAAAGTTTAGAGTTTAAAGTTTGAATGATTTGCACCAGTAGTACCGGACTGCAAATTCAATAAACCTTAAACCTTAAACTTTAAACCCTAAACTATAAACCCTGGACCAAACGTAATACGTAATACGTATAACGTTTAACCTCTTACAGTTTCACAAATCTCAACAACTTCCTCTCCTTCTGCCCCATCACCAGTTCCAGATTATACATACCCGCTTTAAGCGCTTGTATGGAAATCTGAGTCTGAAAGCGATTGGCTTTCTTGTCGAAATTCATGACAGGCATCACGCGTTCGCCTGCCATGTTGTATACAGCAATTCGAATCTTTCCGGTAAAATCATCATCCAGTTGTACCTGCACATGGTCAGTTGCAGGATTCGGGTAGAGGGTCGCTTTCAAAGCATCGATGGATGCTTCTTCCGGGGCGATCTTTGCGGCGACTATTTCCGCTGGCTCTGACTCCTGTACGGAATCTGCGATAGCGACTGCTTCCGCATCCCTGCCATGGTACCTTGAAGTGCGGGTACGGCGTTTCCGCATTACATATACCACCACGGTATTTTGATCGGTAGCGCCTTTATCATCGGTAACAGTAAGCCGGAAACGATATTCACCGGATCTTTCAAGATTCCAGATATTCACGGTGGGCAAACTGGTACTATTAAATCTTGCTCTGCGAGGTCCTGATACCTGGCTCCACTCGTACTTCACGATTCTTCCATCCGGATCATAAGAGCGGCTGCCATCAAGCGTAGTGCCGCTACTGGGCAGAAATATTGTTTGGTCAGCACCTGCACGGGCCACCGGGGGCTGATTGGCCGTATTATTTACATTGTCTTTTACAACAACTTTTACAGTCGACGATGCGGTGGTACCCTGGTTATCGGTAACGGTCAGTTGGAAAGTATACTCCCCAACCGCAAGGTGGCTGGCAAAGCCTACAACCTTGTCGGTCTCCGTCAGGTAGGCATTGTTTGGTCCGCTTACCTGGCTCCATTGATACCTTACAATGGTTCCATCCGGATCATAGCTTGCCATACCATTTAGCGGAGCGAGATCATCGGGTTTCACCACTGTTTGATTAGCTCCTGCATGAGCTACAGGCGCCTGGTTGCTTACGGCGTTCACAGTCACCTTCACCGTATCTGTGTCCGTTGCTCCATCATTATCTGTAACGGTTAACGAGAAATAATAGACGCCTTCCTGCAGGTTGCTAACAACCGCCGTTACTGCCGAACTAACCGCAATAGTTGCCTGTGCGGGACCACTCACCTGCTTCCACAAATATCCCGTAATAGTGCCATTGGCATCTGCGCTGGCTGCGCCGGTAAGTGTTACACTGTTCACGGGAAGGGTTATTGAAATATCCGATCCGGCATTCGCACTGGGTGCTGTGTTTACCGCTGTTGCAACTGTGACTGTTACCTGATCGGTTGCTGTTGCGCCCAGATTGTCTGTAACAGTGAGGCGATAGCTATACACACCCTGCACCAGGTTGCTCACCGTAATGCTCGCGGCTGTGGTGCTTGATAGCGTGGAAGTGGAAGGACCACTGATCTGCTGCCACAAATAGCTGGCGATGGTTCCATCGGCATCCGATGAACCACTGCCATTCAGTGAAGCCGAATTGGTCGGCAAAATAATCGTGCGGTCTGCTCCGGCATTGGCCACAGGGGCCTGGTTAGCGGCGGCATTCACCGTTACGCGAACCGTGTCGTTGGCAGTAAGCCCGCCATTATCCGTTACACGAAGACGATAGCTATACACACCCTGCACCAGGTTGCTCACCGTAATGCTGGCGGCTGTGGTGCTTGAAAGTGTGGAAGTGGAAGGCCCACTGATCTGTTGCCACAAATAGCTGGCGATGGTTCCATCGGCATCCGATGAACCACTGCCATTCAGTGAAGCCGAATTGGTCGGCAAAGTAATCGTGCGGTCTGCTCCTGCATTGGCTACGGGTGCCTGGTTGGCCGCGGCATTCACCGTTACACGAACCGTATCATTAGCCGTAAGTCCGCCGTTATCCGTAACACGAAGACGATAGCTATAAACACCCTGCACCAGGTTGCTCACGGTAATATTCGCGGTTGTTGTGCTTGAAAGCGTGGAAGTAGAAGGACCACTAATTTGTTGCCACAAATAGCTGGCGATAGTACCATCGGCATCCGATGAGCCACTCCCATTCAGCGATGCTGAATTGGTCGGCAAAGTAATGGTGCGGTCTGCTCCGGCATTGGCTACGGGGGCCTGGTTGGCGGCGGCATTCACCGTTACACGAACCGTATCATTAGCCGTAAGTCCGCCATTATCCGTTACACGAAGACGATAGCTATAAACACCCTGCACCAGGTTGCTCACCGTAATGCTGGCGGCTGTTGTGCTTGAAAGCGTGGAGGTAGAAGGACCACTGATCTGTTGCCACAAATAGCTGGCGATGGTACCATCGGCATCCGATGAACCGCTGCCATTCAGCGATGCTGAATTGGTTGGCAAAGTGATGGTGCGATCCGCACCCGCATTGGCCACAGGGGCCTGGTTGGCGATACTGCCTCCGCTGCTCACCGTTACAGAGCGCAGATTGTAACTGCCATCCGAATTTCTGCCTCCTATCGCTAAAGGCATCGGCTGACGAAAACCTTTGGGATCGCTCACTTTTACGGTCAAGGTGTAGCTACCCGTTGGAACTGAACCGGGCAAAGTAATGTTGTCGGTATGAGAGGTTGCATTGCTTTGCGGAAGGAACATTTTTATCTGAAAGGAAGATGAGCCAGACCAAATGGCCGATCCAGCGCTGTTCTTTAGCTCATAGCGAACGTTCCAGTCCTCATAGCTTTGCGTAATGCCCACATTTTTCCACAGTAGATTGACAGCAAATGATGTTCCCGTGCTCACACTCGATGGCACATTACCGCCTTCAAGAATTATACGATAGCCTGCGGCCTTGGAAGCGGCGCGGATATTGGGGTTGATGGTTGAATTGGGAGAGAAGTTACCATTACCAAATGAAACAGCCCGATAGCGCCTCACCTGATTTTCCAAATCGGCGTAATTGGCATTACAGCAAGGCTCACCAACAATCGGCGCATACTTCCAACGGTTCATGATTGCCGTGTCGAGGCGCATACCATTCACCGTGATGGTATTCTGGTCGGTATATGAACGAAGATAGGCATCTGTGGCACCCCAGTTGTCGCGGCGCCATCCCAGCAAACCCCAATTGTTGCGACGGGTCAGTGCGTGATAGGCAACTTCCGGAGGATTCATGGTATTGCCAAGACGGTTACCATCGAATGCCGATACCAGCATCACCAGCGGAAAACTGGGGAATCCATCAATATGGGTATCAATAATTCTGTTTAAGGAGGTAGTAGTAGCGCGCGTACCGGCAGGATACTGGCTCATATTATCCACGATCGTATAGCTATGCCATTCGCCAAATGCGCCATAGCCACGCACATCAATATAATTGATCACGTCGCGGTAGGCCACACCATTATAGGAGCCGGTCATGATATGATTATTGATGGCCTGGTGCAGGGCCAGCAAACGGGTTATATACGATTCGCTGTTCCAGTTGGGTACCCAGGCACCATTGCTGGCGCGCCAGTCCTTTACGGGCTCTGCCTGCATAAGATTATGCAGGTATTGCGGATACACGGAATAACCGCCATCATAATTGAGTCGGTGGGGCGAAACTGCATCCGGGTAATGAGTCATAATACCAAAGCTGAACTTCTGTCCTTTGCTGATGGCATCATTTATTTCCTGGTCGAACTTCGTCCAGATATACTGGCCCTGCGCTCCTTCGAGCATCGACCAGCTAAAACGGAAATATTTATCCAGCCGCCGGGTATTGCTACCCTCAACCGGAATATTAACCAGATTCTGATCATTCCATTGTTCGGCTCCGCCACCAGGCCGGTTCAGGTCCGGATCGGAATAAGGAATGACCGAAAAATTAAGATTAGAAGTTTGGGCGGAAACCCCCAAACCCAATAAGCAGGCGACGGTTAATGCTGCGCCAGCTTTGCGTAGTTCAGGCAGGCTGATTAGCCGGCATGAAAAAAGTGGTCTTTTCATGGATACTTGAATTTTGAACTTAAAATTGTTCTAAAATTTTTCAAATACCCTGCCGCATATCGTTGATGAAATGCAAGAGCGCTTGATCATCATCAACGTAATTTCACATGTGTCGTTTACAACAAGTATTATCAGGAATCATAACATCTAATGCAAGTCAAACTCACATCTTTTTACAAACAAAAAAATCTAAATGTAATTGTGGGCACCACAGGAACGGTTTTCCACTGAATCGCAGACTTATACACAGCATAATTGTTGATTATCATCAATACGTATTTTCAAAAACACCGTTTATTCCATTATTGGTCATTGCATCGCACGACCTATCTGCAAAAAGAAAGATGCCAGGCGAAATAATCGCCTGGCATCTTTGCTGAAGTAAACCGGGAAGAATCCCTGGTCTTATCGTTTGAGAAGTTTTGTTGTTAAGCGTTTCCGTGCATTCACCATAATGGTTTCTACAACATAGGTGCCCGGGCGAAGCTGTGCTATGTTCAATTGCACCGTAAATGCGCCTTGTGGTTTATCGGTGATTACGGGTGGCATGGCAATCTTACCACTCATGTCGTAAATATTCACACGAATTACACCTTCGTTATCGAACAATATGCGGAGATTGGTTTGGTCTGTAGCCGGGTTGGGATAAAGCGCCAGTGTCTGGCCAAATCCATGGAAATTATCTATTACCGAAACCTTCACCGTGTCTGTATCGATGGCTCCGATGTTGTCGCGCACGGTCAGCAGGTATTCATAATCACCGGCGGGCATGCCAGAGATATTGATGACTGCGGCATTAGTGGCAGAGAAGTTGGTAGTACCGGGACCGCTCAGCTGGCGCCATGCATAGGCAACGATGGAGCCATCCGGGTCATAAGAATCGGAGCCGTCAAGGGTTGCTGAATTCGATACCAATGTTATAGACTGATCATCCCCCGCATCGGCAACCGGACCTTCATTCGGTCTGGGGTTAACGGTTACCTGTACATTGGCGCTGGCAACTGCGTTGCTGTTGTCGCGCACGGTTAAGCGGAACACATATATACCCTGTTGCAGGTTACTTACCGTGATGTTGGCCGTATTGCTGGCCGAAAGTGTGGCCGTAGAGGGTCCACTCACCTGCTGCCAGAGATAGCTGCTGATAGTACCATCCGGGTCAGTAGAACCTGAACCTACCAAAGAAGTACTGTTCACAGGCAATGTGATCACGCGGTTGGGGCCGGCGCTGGCCACGGGAGCCTGGTTAGGGCGAGGATTCACCGTTACCGTCACTTCATCCGTATCCGTTGCATTGCTGTTGTCGCGAACGGTAAGACGGAATACATAGGTACCCTGTTGCAGGTTGCTCACCGTAATATTCGCTGTATTGGTAGCTGAGAGTGTGGCGTTAGATGGACCACTCACCTGCTGCCACAGATAGCTGCTGATGGTACCATCGGGATCGCTGGATCCGGTACCCACCAGGCTGGCCGAATTGGTCGGCAATGTAATGGTGCGGTTAGGACCGGCATTGGCCACAGGAGGCTGGTTGGCTACCGGCGCCGCATTCACCACCACCGTTACATCGTCGGTATCTGTAGCATTATCGTTATCGCGAACTGTAAGGCGGAATACATAGGTACCCTGTTGCAGGTTACTCACAGTAATATTCGCTGTATTGGTAGCCGATAGTGTGGCGTTCGAAGGACCACTCACCTGCTGCCAGAGATAGCTGCTGATGGTACCATCGGGATCACTGGATCCGGTACCTACCAGGCTGGCTGTGTTGGTCGGCAATGTAATGGTACGGTTAGGACCGGCGTTGGCAACAGGAGGCTGGTTAGCCGCTGGTGCCGCATTTACGGTAACAGTTACATCGTCTGTATCTGTAGCGCCATCATTATCTGTTACTGTGAGGCGGTACGTATAGGTACCCTGCTGCAAATTGCTCACCGTTATGTTGGCTGTTGTAGTGGACGACAGCGTTGAGTTCGAAGGGCCATTCACCTGCTGCCACTGATAGCTGGCGATAGTACCATCGGGATCACTGGATCCGCTACCATTGAGTTGCGCGCTATTGGTGGGCAAAGTGATGTTTACATTATTACCTGCATTGGCTGCCGGCGCCTGGTTGGCGGCAGCATTTACCGTTACGGTCACCGTAGCATTTGCGGTCAATCCGCCATTATCCGTAACTGTCAGGCGATAAGTATAAGTGCCCTCTTGCAGATTGCTAACGGTAATATTGGCTGCAGTTGTGGAAGACAAGGTTGAATTGGATGGACCATTGGTTTGTTGCCATTGATAGCTGGCGATCGTTCCATCAGGGTCGCTGGAGTTGCTGCCAGATAGCTGAACGCTATTGGTTGGCAATGTTATCGTTTGGTTATTGCCTGCATTGGCCACAGGGGGCTGATTGGGCACAGCATTACCCGTGGTTACGGTAAGGGTCCGCAAAGTATAACTACCATCGCTGTTACGACCCTGAATAGCCAGGGGCATGGGTTGACGGAATCCATCAAAATCGCGCACTTTTACCGTGAGGGTGTAGTTGCCAGCAGCAACAGAGCCTGGTATCGTTACATTATCAGTATGCGAGCGGGCATTCGTTTCAGGCAGGAACATTTTCATTTTGAAAGAAGAAACGCTGGACCAAACGGCAGTGCCTGAGCTGTTCTTCAACTCATATAATACATCCCAATCCTCATAGGTTTGCGTGATGCCCACATTCTTCCAAAGCAGGTTGATGCCAAAGGCGGTTCCTGTACTTACACTGGCAGGCACATTACCCCCTTCCAGGATGATACGATAACCAGCCGCTTTAGAAGCCGCGCGAATATTGGGGTTAATTGTTGAATTGGGGGAGAAATTACCATTACCAAATGACACTGCACGATAGCGACGAACCTGGGTTTCCAAATCGGAATAGTTGGCATTACAACATGGCTCTCCTACAATGGGAGCATATTTCCAACGATTCATGATCGCTGTATCAAGTCGCATTCCGTTTACGGTAATTGTATTTTGATCGGTGTACCAACGCAGGTAAGTATCGGTAGCACCCCAGTTATCGCGGCGCCATCCAAGGGGACCATAATTATTGCGACGTGTAAGCGCGTGGTAAGCCACTTCTGGCGGGTTCATGGTATTACCAAGACGATTACAATCGAAAGCAGACACCAGCATCACCAGCGGAAAGGTTGGAAAGGCGTCCACGTGGGCATCAATAATTCGGTTGAGCGAGGTGGTGGTTGCGCGTGTACCCGCAGGGTACTGGCTCATTACATCCACAATGGTATAACTATGCCATTCGCCATAAGCTCCGTAGCCACGAACATCAATATAGTTAATTACGTCCCGATAAGCCACTCCATTATAGGAGGCGGTCATGATATGGTTATTGATCGCCTCATGAAGGGCCTGCAGTCGTGTAATATAGGCTTCGCTGTTCCAGTTAGGTACCCAGGCGCCATTGCTGGCACGCCAGTCCCTGACGGGCTCTGCCTGCATCAGGTTGTGCAGGTACTGGGGGTAAACAGCGTATCCGCCATCATAATTCAACCGATGCGGCGATACGGCATCGGGATAATGCGTCATAATACCGAAGCTGAACTTCTGGCCCTTGCTGATGGCATCATTGATTTCCTGGTTGAACCGGGTCCAGTTATATTGTCCCTGAGCGCCTTCGAGCATGGACCAACTGAATCGGAAATATTTATCCAGCCGACGTGTATTGGTACCGTCGATCGGAATATTTACCAGGTTTTGGTCATTCCATTGCTCAGCACCACCGCCGGGACGGTTCAGGTCCGGATCCGAAAACGGAATGATGTTGAAGTTTAGATTGGAGGTTTGGGATTGGCCCGCAAAAGGAGCCATCCACAGAAGTACCGCACAGATGTAGGGTACAGCTTTGCTGCTAACCGAGTAAAGTTGTTTCATAGATATTGGCCTTTTCAACAGTCTTTGACATTTGCGAGTATGTCAACAATTGTTTTTAATCAATCCAATTAAAAGAAAATCCAATGTTCAATTTAGCAAGCCCTTTGCCAAAAATGAAGTATACACACATGTGTGAATAAAATATGCGGAAATACGCGTACAAACCGAAGAATCGAATAGTAGGATTGCGATGCAGATCTACATTTTATTGCGCTAAATCAATTTTATGTTTGTCCATGTCGGCGGGTCGAAAAAACCAGCTTCCAAAAAGGATATACCTCTCCGACCATTATCATACCGGGTATGGTTCCCCACAAGTTCCTTGTAAATCAGGCCATTTTTAACCTACTGGTTTTCCATTAGCAAATTCCATACTTATTTACGAACTTTGAGAGCCATTAAAACCCATGAACCAAAGACTAGCTAATCTCCTCCGTATCAGCTTCGTTATCCTCGATCTGGTGGTGCTGAACCTTGTGTTCATCATCTGTCTTTATGTATTTAAAGACCACCTGTCGGTTGAAAAGGAAGTTCAGTACACTTACCTCTGGTTTTTTTCCAATGCGGCCTGGGTAATGGCTAGCTGGGCCAGCAGCATTTACCACGACCATTATATTTATTCTTTCGAGAAATTCGCCAAGCGCACTGTTTCCGCCTATGCCTATTTCCTCGGCATATGTATGCTGTATCTTTTCTTTAATAAAGAGGCCGATATTTCGCGGCTATTTCTGATCAGCGTACTTTCTTCTTTTGCGATTTGCCTGCTAATTAATCGCATTCTTCACCTGGCTTTGCACAATTTCTTCCAGAGCAAGCACCATATAGTAAGGAAGGTGATGATTATTGGTTATAACGACCGTGCCAAAAAACTGGCAGAATACCTGGAACAGGAGCCGGTAAAAACGGAGATAGTTGGTTTTTTTGAAGAGCCGGAGAATGTAACGGAGCTTTCCCGCTACCCCATTATTGGCGGGATGGACGACATTATTGAAACTTCCAAGCAGTACAAAGTCACCGAGATATTTTCCACCATCGCCCCGGAACAACAAGAGGGCATCTATAAATTAATGACCCAGGCCGACCAGGCCTGTATCCGATTCCGGATAATCCCCGACCTCAGCCACTTTATCCGCAAGCCGGTACATATTGATTACCTTAATGATCTGCCGGTACTCTCCCTGCGCAAGGAGCCGCTCGATGATGTGGGCAATCGTATTAAAAAACGTTTGTATGATATTGTGGTGAGCTCGCTGGTGATCATGTTTATCCTTTCATGGCTGGTACCAATCATATCATTGCTCATATTGTTAGAATCGCGTGGCCCCATATTTTTTGTACAGGAACGCAGTGGCAAGGGAGGGAAACCGTTTAAGTGCATCAAGTTTCGCACCATGCGGATGAATAAGGACGCCAATGAAAAACAGGCCACCAAAAATGATTCACGCATCACTGCCCTGGGTAGCTTCCTACGCAAGACCAGCCTCGATGAAATGCCCCAATTCATCAATGTTTTCCTCAGCGATATGAGCGTGGTAGGTCCAAGACCGCATATGCTGAAGCATACCGACGATTACTCCAAACTGCTCAATCATTATATGATCCGCCACTTCCTGAAACCCGGCATCACGGGTTGGGCACAGATACACGGATACCGCGGTGAGATCAAGATGTTTGAAGACATCAACAACCGTATCGAGTACGACATCTGGTATCTCGAAAACTGGAGCCTCTGGCTCGATACCCGTATCATTCTGATGACGGCGTTTAACGTGGCGAAAGGCGAGAAAAACGCGTATTGAACTAATTTGGATATTTGGGAATTTGAGAATTTGATGGAGAGAGGCTTTAGACTTGTAGCTATAGACTCGTAACCTCAAACTTTACCCAAATTCACAAACCTGCCGGCAGGCAGGTCATCAAATTCTCAAATTATCAATTCATTCTTCCCTTCCCGCAATTCATCCCCTCCCCCGTTTTCGCAGGTGTAGCTCCATGCTACCTTGCCTGTCAAACGGAATTACATGCAAAAATGGATTTGGATACTCGCCCTGGCTCTGCTGGCCAGCGCTCCGGCAGACGCACAACTGGGTAAACTGCTAAAAAAAGCAAAGGATAAAACCCAGCAAAGAATCGATCAAAAGGTGGATGAGTCGATGGACCGGACCCTCGATAAAGCCGAAGGCAAAAAAACAGCCCCGGCCAATTCAAATACTGGTAAAGAAGATGTTGAAGAATCAGAAGAGTCCGAAGCAACACCAAAAAAGGAAGAGCCCGCTATCAGCAATTTCAAGCGCTTCGATTTTATACCCGGTGATTCAATTCTCTATGCGGATGATTTCGCGGAGGACCTGTTGGGAGAACTTCCCCTCAACTGGAATACCAGCGGGACCGGTGAAGTATCTACCCTGGACGGCATCCCCGGAAAGTGGCTGCGCATGCATAAGCAATTCAGTTACCTGAGCGCCAATAAAAAAGAATTCGGCGAAAACTTTACGGTGGAGTTTGACCTGGTATTGCAATTGAAAAATAATGGTTGGATGTATCCGGAATTTGAAGTGGCTTTATTATCTACCGGCGATCACCCCAACAATTCCAACTTATTTCTGAAGCGGATTTCTGATTTTGCTTATGTCATGGCCACCATCAACCCCGCAGAAGGTGGCAGAACCAATGTAAAACTCTATTCGCTGAACGAAAACCGCACCCACTATTCCAGCGATCCCAGGGAGGCCGGCCTGATTGAAAAATTCTATTTCCGCCCCCTTCACATTTCTATCCAGGTACAGAAAGAAAGATTCCGCATGTGGGTGAACAGTGAAAAAGTATTTGATGCGCCCCGTGCCGTTCCCATCGGTCATGTGCTGAATCAACTTTACTTTCAGGTGGGCAGCACCAACTATCCGGAAGACAAGTATGCCGTATTCATCAGCAATATCAAAGTGGCTACGGGCAGGCCCGATACCCGCCACAAGCTGATGGAAGAAGGACGTTTCTCCACTACCGGAATCCTGTTCGATTTCCAAAGTGCGGTGATAAAGCCTGAATCCTATGCTGTGATTAAAGAGATAGCAGGTGTACTCAATCAGTTCCCCACTACCCGCATCAAAGTACTGGGCCACACATCCGCCGATGGCGACGATAAAGCCAATATGGAGCTTTCGCAAAAACGAGCCACGGCCGTAAAAGACTTACTGGTAAGCGAATTCAAGATCGATGCCAGCCGGATTGAATCAGAAGGCATGGGCGAAACCCAACCGATTGCCGATAACAAGACCAAAGAAGGTAAGATGGCGAATCGCAGGGTAGAATTTGTAAAACTTTAAGCATTCCAAATCGGATTGATATGTGGTTCAATTGGATGCTCATCACAATACTTTCTTCCGCCATCAACCTGGGTGCAGCCAGGGAGGAAACAATGGAAAGTATTGTCGTTAACGACAGTACAGGTTTTCGCTATGCTTCTCATGCAGGCAACTGGATGATTCCGGATATGAACCGGATGGCACGGATAAAACTGGGATACTCCAGCAATGGAAGGTTGATTGAAGCCTGGTACTTCCCCGGCCGCAGCCGCGAAAGGGCCATGGTACTGGCAGGCATGCATGGATCGGAAATTTCGGCAATAGATGTGGCAGAGCGCTTGATCGCCGGGCTAATGGATGGTGTACAACCCTACTATTCGGTGCTGGTGATCCCCTGCCTCTTTCCCGACAATGCCGCCATGGCGCTGCAGTATCCCTCCGAACTGGGCTCGGTAAAAAATATTGGCCGCTACTCCTGGACCAATGCCACGGACCCCAACCGGCAGATGCCGGCACCCGGCCGGGCTTACCAGGCTGATAACGGAATTGATTGCCTGGGTCGCAGAATTGAAAAAGAAAACCAGTTATTGCTGGAATTGATACAGGCATTCCGTCCCACCCGTATTGCCAACCTGCATGCCATACGCGACAGGCGACAGGGTGGAATTTTTGCGGATCCCCGCACCAATCACCTGGGTATTGCATTGGGATTTGAAAAAGATAGCCTGCTCGCCATTGAAATGGCAAAAGCCGCCTGGGAAAAGGGCGCCAGCATGCAGGGGAATGGCTTACCACAAAAAGCCAACACCCTTTATTATCGCGATCCTGCCGCAGTGCCTGCCGGACAATTTCAGCCGCGCAGTTTCTCCGGATCGCTGGGTCGCCTGCAAAGAGGAAAAGGCATTACTCTTGGTACCTGGGCAAGCACCGCCATTGCGTGGGAAGAAGATGCCAGCCTCAACAGGAATGCCATTACGGTCATTACAACGGAATTTCCCGGCAGCCGCCGTCCCGAGGACTATATAAATGAAACGGAACGAAGGTCCTGCGAAGTACAGGCGGAAGCGTTTGTGTTTTCCTTACGATCCGTATTTCTGGAAGACAGGGTTTTGATTGACCAGTCAGAACTGATCCCGGTATTCGACCAGGTAGCCCTACATCATAATAATTAGTAAATCTTATCAAATGGGAATTAAGTTAATCTATTTTATTACCTTACTGCTGTATTCAGCAGTCATAAGCCAGAGTTTCTTCTATATCCTGGCCATGACACGTGTGAGCAGGAGCATGCAGGCCCAATCCTATATTGAAGCCCGACAGTTGCTCGACAAAAGTTTGCGTAGCCGGCTGTCCTTACTTTACTACGTGACCCTTCTAGCTGGCATTTTATTGGTAGCATTCACCGTAACCAATCCCCATGGATTCCTTTTTTTCAGCGCTGTATTTGCCCTCATGGCATTGATCGCTGATATCATACTTATCCTGAAAGGAAATATCCCCTTAAACAAAACAATCAATAGCTGGTCGCCCAGCCGATACCCCGAAAACTGGAGCGAATACCGTGCAAAATGGCTGGTCACTTACCGCATAAGGCAGGTGATCAACCTTTCGGGATTCGTGGTACTCGTTGCCGGCTTTGTTTTTGGGCAATAGTCATGTCATCTAAACCAACAAATATATCAACATGAAAAAAGTAACCATCATCACAGGTCTTTCTGCCCTGTTCGCAGTGCTTTTGGTGTATGCCTGCCAAAGTCCTTCTGCTTCCAATGGCACAACGGAAATAAGTGCCGACAGTCTGGTAAAGCGGGGTTCTTACCTCGTTAATGCCATGGGCTGCGATGATTGCCATACCCAAATGATAATGGGGCCCCAGGGTCCGGAACCGGATATGGCCAATCGCTTCGCCGGTCACCTGGCTTCCAACAAGCTTGGACCCATCGACACCAGCACACTCAGTAAAGGCTGGATGCTCTTCAGTTTGAACATGACAGCATCTTATGGTCCCTGGGGTATTTCCTATGCAGCCAACCTGACTCCTTCGGAAAGCGGCATCGGCAATTGGACGGAGGATCAATTCCTTTATGCCATTCGCAATGGAAAGTATAAAGGCATGAAGGAAAGCCGCCCCCTGATGCCGCCCATGCCCTGGATGATGTATAAGAACCTTTCGGATACAGATCTTAAATCCATCTTCGCCTATCTGAAAACGCAGAAGCCGGTAGATAATGTGGTACCTGCATGGGTGCCCTTGTCGGAGGTTAAATAAATTGAATATCCCGAGAGGCAGCCTGCTGGTCTTTACCTTGCAGGCTGCCTTTTATTGCTATGTAATTGAAAAAATATTCAAATCATGAAAGCGATATTGCGCAATGCAATTCTGCTATTGGGAGCAGGCACATTGATATGGATGGCATTAAAGGCTGGCGCAGTCCACGAAAAATGCCGCCAGTGCGATAAAGCATTGGAAAATCATGTGCATACCGCCATGAAGAGCGAATAATTGGAGATGATATTAGAAGTGCGACTTACCAACGGGCAACTTGCCTCTGCGCTAAGACCAAACGACGGGTTTTTGCCGGATATAAAGATCTTTCTCTAAAGCATCAAGCATGAAAGCCGCCAGATCACTGCGATGAATGGTGATCCGGGGCCGAACACTATTGTCGAGTGCAACATGCACTCTTTTCCCTCCTTTTCCATTTAACAATCCAACCGGCCTCACGGCAGTCCATTGCATATTGGAAGCCGCTGCCAGCTGTTCCTGCCTTTCGTGGTCTTTATAGGCCACGCCTATATTACTGTGCTCAATAAACCAGCGAAACCAACCCGGTATATGGCGTAGGGTTTCGGCCACACCCCAGGCAGAGGTAAATACGATTCGGTTGATGGAATGTTGGGGAGCCATGCGCAGGATGCGCTCCATGGTAGAAGACAAAAAATCATTCGGCGTGCGAAGGGGCGACCAGGGGAAATCCGATTTCCGGGAAATATTTAAGGCGCTGACGATAGCCCTGCAGTTTAGCATGGCTTCGTTCAGTGCCTGTTCATCGGCAGGTGTGCCTGCGCATATTTGTAGTTGGGGATGAGAAAAAGAAAAGCGCGCGGGTTGCCTTACGAGGGCATTTACCTGCCAGCCACGCTGCAGCGCCTGCCGGCACAATTCTTTACCGGTACGGCCACTGGCGCCAAGAATCAGGATTCTTTCCGACATATAACTTGCGATCTAATATTTGGCAAGTTATTAAAGAATTCCATGAATGTTTTCATCGCGGAGGCGATCCGCCCATTTTTCCCGCAACCACATGGCGAGAAAAATCCAGGTTAAGTGTTTCATATATCTGTATTTATTGATTAAGCCAATTCTGCTTCTGTTAATGCATCCAGCAACTTCTTAAACCGGCTCGCAGGCAACTCCTGTTTGGCTGTTGCAAACAAAGCCTGGAAAACGACGGAAGGCGCTTTTTGCTCCACCTGCTTCAGCCAATGCAGTATTTCCAGATCATTAAGTCCGCGCATCATGCATTCATTAAAGGGCTGCATAAATTCTGCGGGCATTTCCCGGATAATGCGGGCGGTTACTTCGTGCAGCTCTGCATCCGAATAATAGCGCCAGATTAGCGGATTGAGGCAATCTTCTTCCTTTGCCATATGCTCCAGGTTAAATGCATGGAATTTGGTATAAGCCGATTGAATCATACGACCTACTTCCTGTTTTTCCCTGTCGGATTCCGCACCACGGTACAGCAACATGGATTGCTGCAAAAGGTCGGCAAGCATATGGTCTTTCACGTGCTCCTGTTCAAAAGCATCGGCCACCGAGGGTTCGTAGGAAGCAATCAACGGAAAAATATAATAGTCTTCAGTATGCGCGTGCCGGTCAAATAAGCGGAGAACTTTCTGCAACGACTCCATCACCGCGCCGGTTTCGTTGGAACGGCTGAAATCCGTACGCTGCAAATCAAGGGCGGTTTCGTGTAGCAGGGAACGCAATCCCTGGTGTACCTGATGAAATAAATTATACCGCATGATCCAAAAGTGTTTTTGAAATTTCACAAATCAGTTTTACTTCAGCACAAATGTCAGGGGAAGTTGAGGTCCGGGAAACGGGGATTGGTATTAGTTGCAGTTTTTATAGGGTGAAATGTGACGATCCATTCCGGTCGCCAGCAATTGGTGCGAAGCCTGCCACAATTCAACGGGCATATACGCAGTTCATGCGCCCATTCCTGCAATTTGATACAGCAATGGTTATATTTGAATTCAGAAGCGCATACCCGTGCAGCACAAACCATTTTTCTTCCTGATTGGCCTGTTCATCTACTTACCATTCCTGCAAGCGCAGGATGTAAGGCAGTATTCCTTCACCCACTATGGCGCGGCGGAGGGTTTGGTGAGCAACGAAGCCCGTGCGGTATTGCACGACGATGCCGGCTATGTGTGGGTAGGTACCAATAATGGATTGCAGCGCTACGATGGTTCCCGTTTTATTACCTTCAAACACGATCCCAACAACCCAAACAGCATTGCCGCCAACATGGTGCACCAGTTATTGAAAGACAATAACCGGAACATCTGGGTACTCTGCGGCGATGGCAAAGTGAGCCTGCTCAACCCCCAACGCCTTGAGTTTACACAGGTGCCTGTTACTTACAGAAACGGCAACCACCAACTGGCCACCAAAAAGCTGGTGAAGGACGATAAGGGGAATGTGTTTCTGGTAGCGGCCAACCTGGAATTCATTACCTGGAACAAAGAAACCGGAGTATTCAAGCCGGAGAACAATCCCTTCCGAATTCCAGGGGAAAGAAGGCCTCTTGACATCATTTATCAATCCAGCGCCGGGAAATACTGGATCGCTACAAATCTGGGGCTGGTGGTTTATAACAGCAAGAGCCAGCAGTATAGCTATGCCGGCAATAACGCGGAACAGGAACCCATTCTGTTCCGGCACGACAGCTACTCAGCATACAATCTTTTTATCGATCGGGATCAACGACTCTGGTACGATGTGTGGGGGCCGGGTCATCCCTACATTAATTGCTTCGATCTCAAAAAAGGCATTTCAGTCCTTTACCAATACGAGTTCGTAGATATCCTGAAATCCTATTACGAAACCCATGGCTATATGCAGCAGAAGGACGGCTCCATCTGGATCCGGGGCCTAGGTGTGTTTGCCAAATACCTGGAAAACGAAAAACGCTTTCAACTGGTGTATAATGGGTATGTGAATGAACAAAGCATCGTGTACGAAGAACTGAGTTCGTTTTGTGAAGACAACGACAACAATGTTTGGCTCACCACCAGCAATAATGGATTATACCGCTTCGCGCCATCCGAGCAGTATTTTACCAATGTTCGACACTTGCATCCCACTACCCTGCTACCCGGTAAAGGTGGCGTACTTTCATTTGTGGAGCTTCCAGGTGGCGATATCCTGTCGAGCACCTGGGGCGATGGTCTTTTTCGCTACGATTCGGCCTTGCACGAAAAGCCGCTTTCGCTCCCAGGCATAAAGTACAAAGCAAGCCCTACCGTTTGGGATCTCGAAATGAGCCATGACCAAAGAACAATCTGGATGGGCATACAGCCCGGTATTGGCCGATACGATCTGCAA
Source organism: Terrimonas ferruginea (assembly GCA_044463125.1). Lineage (GTDB taxonomy): Bacteria > Bacteroidota > Bacteroidia > Chitinophagales > Chitinophagaceae > CAYMZZ01. The sequence continues at coordinate 63,135 of JBIQMS010000004.1, read as the reverse complement.
AACAAGCGATATAATTATTACGACCCTGAGATTTTAACACACCGTACGGTACGGCAGATAGAAGAAGACAGCGATGGAAATCTTTGGATTGGCATGCAGGCTTATGGGGTTTTTAAATGGGATGCGAAAAAAGGAAGCCAGAAATTTGAAGACGGGATCATTGAAATAAAGGAAATTCCAAAAGCGTCTATTGGCAGTATTCACATCGATAGCAAAGGATTTATCTGGGTTGCCAGCATCGGGAGCGGAGTGTATGTAATAGATCCGGAAACGGATAAACCCGTAATGCACCTGCCCGCCACCGATGCGGATGGCAATGCAACGTCGATGGTGCATGTGCATCATGTAATGGAGTACGACGACACAACCATGGTGCTGTCAGGCGGTTCCTATCTCAACATATTCAATCGCATCACCAAAAATATTCGTGCCATTGGCAACGAGAACATCATTTCGGGTTCCATCACTTCCACGCAGAAAGACCATAAAAGCGGTTACCTGTGGGCATCGAGTACGCAGGGGCTTTACCGTGTGAACATTTTCAATAGAATATTTGTCCGTTTTGATCGGCTGGATGGTATTTCCGATGATCGTTTTCTGATCTCGGCCAATTATCGCCTCTCCGACGGAAGAATGTTGTTTGGAGCAGATAATCAGTTTACCGTATTCCAACCAAGTGAAGTACGCATCAATAATATGGCGCCGCCCGTAAGCATCACTGGTTTTCGGGTATTCAACCGGCCTTTGCTGGTTGATTCTTTGATGCAGTTGAAGCGCGTGGAACTTTCGCCCAAGCAAAATTCACTGAGTATCGATTTTTCCGGACTCAGTTATAATGGCGCATACCTGATCCGTTACAAACTCGATGGCCTGGATGAAGACTGGCGGGTGGCCGACAAAACGAACCAGGCTGTGTACACTTATCTGCCACCGGGCAATTACACATTTATGGCGCGCAGTGAAGATGCCGATGGTAATATGTCGGTGCATGTAACAGAATTAGCCATCAAGGTATATCCTCAATTCTGGCAAACCTGGTGGTTCTATGGTCTCTTGCTACTGTTTGGCGCCAGTTTGCTCTATTGGATCGACCGGGAGCGGATCAGAAGAATGAATGAGCTGCAGCGTGTTCGCTCAGAGATCGCCAATAACCTGCATGCCGACGTAACCACCACCCTTAGCAATATCAATTTGCTGGGTGAAATGGCAAAGATCAAAGCCGATAAGGATATTGACCGAAGCAAGGAATTTATTGACCAGATAAGTGCCAAGAGCCATAATATGATCATCGCTATGGATGATATCCTCTGGAGCATTGATCCCGCTAACGACAGCATGGAGAAAACAGTGTTGCGAATGATGGAGTTCACTGATGCCCTCCGCAACCGCCATGCCGCCAATATTGAACTGATCGTGGATAAAAAAGTGCAGGCGCTGAAACTGGATATGATGAAAAGGCACGAATTCTTCCTGATCTTCAAAGAAGGACTACGACTGATCGTGCAATGCGCCGGCGGACGAAATACCATTGTTCAAATCGACTATTTCCGCCATAAACTTTCTCTCAAGTTACAAGACAGCACTGCCCGCCTCGACGAAAACCTGGAAGAAATTGAAGAACTGATCCGCCAAATAAACGACCGGGCCCGGTCATTAAAAGGAGAAGCGGATATTCAGTACGATAGGAATGGAATTGCGATTGTTGTACTTGTTTGAGTTTTAAGTTTAAAGTTATAAGTTATAAGTTTTAAGTTGTAAGTTTTTAGGATTGAATTGCCAGGTGATAAAGATGCTATTGCAACAGCCATAATACAATAGCTCTTATAACTTAAAACTTATCACTTATAACTTATTTCCCCATCCACTTCTTAAACTCCGTCACCTTTTCCCGGCTCACTATCGATTCTTTGTCAACGGCTGGTTTCAGATGCAAGAGAAGCCGGTTGCCAAAATAATCATGTATCTGATCCACACTGTTGACGGAGATAAAAAAGGATCGGCTTATGCGGAAATATTTATTCGGATCGAGCATTTCTTCCAGCTCGTCCATGGTATAATCCACCACAAACTTTCGATTGTCGTAGGTCTTGAAGAAATTGAGACGGCCATCGCTGAAGAAATAGGCGATTTCATCCGTATCGATGGACACAAGCTTTTGCGCGTGGCGCACCAGGAACCGTTTCCGGTATTCACGGGGTTGTAATTTCTGCTGCAGTTCTTTCACCAGGCTATCGATACTAACGGCAGGCGCAGGCTGATTGGTTTGCTGATAAATATTTTTCAGATTGCCCAGCTTTTCCAGGGCCGCTGCCAGGTCTTCCTTCTGAATGGGCTTCAGCAGGTAATCCACACTATTTACCTTAAAAGCTTTCAGGGCATACTCATCGTAGGATGTGGTAAATATTACCGGCGACTTGATGGCAACCCGGTTGAAGATTTCGAAACTCTGTCCGTCGCTCAGCTCAATATCCATCAGTATCAGGTCAGGAGCCGGATTATCCTGCAACCAGTTTACCGCAGCAATTATGCTGTCGGCAACTCCTACCACTTCAGCGTCCGCATCCACGGAAGCGAGGGTCTTGGTTATTTTTTTCACTGCAAGGTCTTCGTCTTCTACGATAAAAACTTTCATGTGCCGGTGGTTTATTTTATACAATGAATTTAGTTCCTTTTTTATCATCTACCGTGCTGGTCCATTCGCGGCCCAGGCTGCTATCCCAAATCAGGGGGAGCACGACCGTGAAACTTCGGCCGTCTTCCATTACCTGGAACCCGCGCTGGCGGAGCAAATCGTATTTGGTCCGGATATTGTCGAGTCCTATCCGATTCGATGGCCCCTTCTTGGTACGCCGCTGCAGATTATTGCTCACCACCAGCCTGTTGGCCGCCGTGGTAAAGATGTCAATTATCAGGGGTTTGTTTTTCGACAGCACGTTGTGCTTTACCGCATTCTCCACCAGCAATTGCAGGCTCAACGAGGGCAATAAATAATGATTATAGCGCTTATCAATTTCCAACTGAAATTGCACCGCGTCGCCATGCCTTGTTTTCAGCAACTTGAAATAGGATTCGATGAAACTCAACTCATTTTGAAGGGTAGAGAGGCTACTCTCATTGTTGCGCAACAGATAGCGATACACTTTGCTCAATTCATTGAGGAAGGAATCGGCCCGCTGCGGGTCTTCCACAATCAGGGAAGATAGCGTATTGAAGCAGTTAAATAGAAAGTGTGGGTTTACCTGGCTTTTCAGCACATCAAATTCCTGTTGCAGCGACATTTGTTGCAGTATCTCCCTTTCAGCCAGGTTCTCCTTATATTTTTCCATCAGGTACATGGCTTCCCAAAGTGTTAGAAAGATCAGATTAACCGCAAAACCGAGGAATAATCCCTCCTTCAGGTCTTCATTATTCAAGGAGTATCCGAGAATATTCAAGGCGTCGAATAGCAGAAAGATCAGCAACACTGCCGGTGACATTACCAGTACCACTACCAGGCTTTTCAGAAATACCCTTTTCCTGCCCTGGGTGATTTCCGGATACCGGGTCTGAATCATACTATCATATAATACATGCCCGTACCAGGTCATTAACCCCAGTATCCATAATATCGGAAAGGCGATAAGCCATACCCTGTAGTCTTCAAATACACGCTCTCCATACAGGATATGGTTGAGGGCCAATCCTATCAATGGCATAGATAGCAAAAATGAATACCATTGCACCCTGGTCGCCCTAGCCAACAACTTCATCAGGCTACCTCCTCTGTTTGGGTGATGAATGGCAAACGTATCTTGCGCAAGCCCTCCTCTTCCTTGATTTCGATGGGTTGCTGGTTCATCAACTGGTATTTCTTCACCAGGTTGTCCACGCCCGCTTCATAATCGAAAGGCTCTGCCATCAGTTTGCGTTGTATGTTATTGCTCACCACTAACGCGCCACCCCTTACCGACTCTATACGAATAATAATCGGGCTATCGCGGCTGATTCGGTTTTGAAAAATGGCATTTTCCACAATTACCTGCAGGCTAAGCGGCGGCACCTGCTTCTCCAGGTCTTCCTGCCAAAGGTCTATTTCATAGTCTATGGCTTCGTTGTATCGGGCTTTGAGCAGGGAAAAATAAGATTGAATAAATTGAAGCTCGGTTTGTAACGGTACCAAAGGCTCTTCTTCATTACGCAGCATGTACCGGTACACTTTACTCATCTCGTCCAGGAATTTTTCCGCCTGATCGGTATCCTCTTGAATCAGTCCCGAAAGCGAATTCAGGCTATTGAATAATACATGCGGATTAATCTGGCTCTTCAGCCCCATCAATTGCCCCTGCTTGTAATTGCGCTTGAGTTGCTCCGTTTCCTTCAACCCGGTCTTCCAGCGCTCCAGCACATTCAGGGCTTCGTTTAAAAAACTGAGAAATATACAAATAAGACCAGTGGCGATAAAAGCCCAGGTAAACTTGTTTTCATACATACTGTCAATCAGCCCCATCAGGCGATAGATAGAAAATAAAGCCACCAAAACCAGGGCGGACAGCAGCAAAAAGACCATCACCTGTATCAAAACCCGCTTAATAAAATCTTCATCCGAAGGAAACCGGTTTCGCAGCATAAATATTATTCGAATGCAGACCATAAAAACGGCCGTCATCACAACCAAACTCACCAGCGTACCGGCCAGCCCGGTTTGCCATGACGTGAAATACTGGCTCCCAAATATGATCCAGTTCAAAAGGATGGTAAATGGTACGATACCCAGCCAAAGTAAGGGCAGGTTCTTTTTAATATGTCCAACGCTAGTTATCATTTGCCTATCAGCAATTTACAGCCTTTTTGTCATACCACTAAGCGGGTATTTATGGGTTGGGGAATTGATGGAATGAATTGGGGAAAGAAAGGGGTGAACTGCCCTACCCCACCCTGGCCCGCCGCTCCGCCTCTTAAAGGGGGTTGAGGGTTTGGGCCTGGCGCAATTCAACCGCTGAAAATTACAAATCATGACAGGCCTGGTTGCCCGCGGCAACAACAAAATGCAGATTTGTTAAAAAAAACGACAAACGAAAAAATTAAGTAACATGAAATTGAGTCTTACAACCATCGGACGGAGCCTGCTTGCCAGCCTGATACTCCTCGTCGCCTTATTCGGATTTTCGGCCTACAAAGCCAAGACAGCCTCAGACGAAATATGGAAAACGCTGGGCCTTTCCAAACAATCAGGCATGAACAATATCAAATCCAGTTTCATGTATGGATACCTGCAACATTATGGCGCAAAAAATGTCAAGAATATTGCTTTGGGTGAAAGGGCAGCGGTGGCTCAAGACCTGCTGGCATTCACCAAATCCTATGTACAGGGTCCTGAATTCAGGCAGTATTACGAACAGGAACGCAAAAAGTCGATGCCTACAGCTCCGGAAAAGAAAGCCCTTCGTAGCATAGAAGAAATTCAAAAAGAAGAAATCGCGAAAACAGAGAAATCGATCCGTGATACGGAAAAGAGCATGAAAGAGCTAGGTGGCGAAATCGCCAAAAGCCTGAAACCGCTGGTCGATCAAATGAAGCAGACCCTGAAAGATTATCAGGATCCCAACCATGAAACTTTTCGCTATATAGCAATGGGAGAGAAGTTTCAGCAGGAAGATGCAGAAAAGCGCTATCAGGAAAACCTCCAACGCTGGAAAAAAGATTTTCCTGAAAACATCAACCTCTTCATTGCCGATAAGCTGAAGAAAATGCTGAAGGAAACCGAGGGTATTGACTACAACGCACAACTGGTAGAAAAATATGGCAAGAAGCGCTTCGTAAACCCCGCTTATGAAGGCAAGGGCACAAGTTGGAAACAGGGCTTTCGCGCCGGAAAAGAGGTGACGGAAAAGGCGAGAAGTTTTGCGAAAGAGTGGCTGGGGGAATTATAAGTTATAAGTTGTAAGTTTTAAGTTGTAAGTAGTGTATTGAATGAGAGTTGGTTTGAATAAATCTATATTCATTTTTAATGGGCCCCTATAAGCCAACTAAAGAGATTAACTTACAACTTAAAACTTACAACTTAAAACTCAAACTTTGCTTTCCCGCCTCCTACTCCTATCCTTCCTAATTCTTTCGCAAACGACTATCAAGTCCCAGCCCGACATGCTGCGGGCCATGCGGCGGATCGGTTTGCAGGATGGCCTGGCGGAGTTAAGGGTCAAGCGGATTTTCCAGGATAGCAGGGGCTTGATCTGGCTGAATACGGTGGATGGCTTCCAGCGTTTTGATGGGCGCCGTTTTATGACGCTCAATTATGGTATGGGAGATGATGGTGGGCAAATTGCTTCGGGGATTATGAATTTTGGGATTGATGAAGACGCGGAGGGGAACATTTGGTCCGTTACCGAGCACGAAGGTCCTTTGGCTTATGATGCCCGAAAGGGTCAACTGCGAATGCTGGACCTAAGCAGTCTCAGCAAAACGCAGCTACGCACGCATGCCATCTGCCATACAAGCGGCGGCGAGGTATTTGCGAGCAGCATTGGCGGGCTTTTGCGCGTTAGAAATTTCAGGGCGGAGCCCGTTCCAATTGATGAAACCATTGCCAGTTCACCCGATATGCGCAATACCCGCGATATAGTGGCAGACAGTAGCGGCGTATTATGGATGGCGAGTTCCGCTGGTTTTCTACGCTATGATCCCCGGAATCAAAAATGGCAGTATCCCGGCAATAATCCACAGGAACTCCGGATTCTTAACCAGAATAGTTCAATTTCCGCCATCCTGTTGGATGAATTTCAGCAAATATGGTACAGCACCTGGAACCATATCCGTACGGGTGAGTACCGGTACCTGTATCGCTACAGCATTATCCACAATCAACTCGACAGCGTTTTGTTGCCGGCAACACCCGTAAATGGCAATGAATTCTACAATTTACCAGATGCTATGCTGAGCGACCGCCGGGGAAATATTCTGATCGCTTCGCAGGGGGGCCAGTTATTTCATTACGACCAGGCCATGCAATGGAAAGCCAGTTATGCTGGTGTGGTGGTTGGGGACGACAAGGTAGCATTTGAATCCATCAGCAGTTTATATTGCGACCGCGATGGCAATATCTGGCTGGGTTGCCAGGATGGGCTCTTTCTTTTTCCGGCATTGACGGCCGGACCAAGGCGATCCACTTCCCTTTCACCACCAGAATTTGCCTGGCAACAACATTTTACCCGTTTGAAGCATGGCACGAATGGGGATGTTGTTATCAACACACTTGGCGCACCGCTCCGATATTGGGATTCCGAAAGAACGGAAGTTGCGGAGTTCAACAATACTCCCGTAAAGGGAAAATGGAAATTTTACCAAACCTGGCTAAGCCGCTCAGGCGATAATCATTATTTCTGTCCCTGGTTCACCGATGAAGTTGTTCGATGGAACAGCCAAACCGGCCAATATTATCCCTTTCTCCCCGCAGGACGCCTGGGGCACCTGGCTGTGAAGGCACTGCCGCTGCCGGATGGGCTACTGCTGCTGGGACGTCGGCATTTATTCAGAACCGATAATTATGGAAAGATCCAGGATAGTCTGCCACTTGATGAAATACAAACACCCATCGTTCATTGGACTATCGACAGTGCCGGCATTGCATGGGCCATCGATCAGCAATCTGTCATTTACCGTATTGCCATCACACCAGGACTGAAATGGGAAAAACACAGCATGGCGGCATTGAGAGGAGATAATTTCCGTATTGCCGTTTTCAACAACCATATTATTGTAGGCACCCATTACCAGGGCCTGGCCATTCTTGATTCCGGAGGCAAAATTGTGAGGCAGCTTACCCGGCGCGAAGGGCTTCTTTCCAACATTATCGAGGATTTGTTTCTGGATCGGGAGGGTACACTTTGGATAAAGACGCCTGTAGGTTTCAATTACCTACCTTCAGTTAAAGAGCCCCAGGTACTTTCCGTATCGGAACTGGACAGGCGTTTTACAGATTATCTGGAAGCCGGGTATGACGGAGAAAACGGTTTCCTTTTGCTTTACCGCGATAAGATTGAACAGGTATTTCCGCTATCTATCCGTCCCGGTAACCAACCCCCATTTCTTTTTACCCGGTTGAAAACAGGTAACCAGGTCCGATTGCCGGATAATGAAAAAAAGCTCGTCCTCGACTGGACTGAAAACGAATTGGATCTTGAATTCGCTGCACTCGATTATATGCGCGCGCCCATGATCCAGTATCGGTATTCCCTGGGTGGTGACTGGAACTATTTGGGCAATGAAGGTCGCATATTTCTGCCAAGCCTGAAGCCAGGCAGCTATCAACTGGCCGTGGCATACCGCCAACCAAATGGAGATTGGACGGAACAGCCGCTTCAATTTGCATTTCAAATTCGTGCCCCATTCTGGAGCCGCCCATGGTTCATTATACTGGTAACCTTGCTTTGTCTTTCACCGATGCTTATCTGGTGGTGGCGCAAAAATCAGGAGCAACGAAAAATTGCGCAAATCCGCTGGCAGTTGTCGCGCGACCTGCACGATGATGTAGGTAGCACCCTGAGCAGCATCGGCATTTACAGTAGTGTGCTGGCCAATCGCTTGAAAGATGAAAAGGAATTGACGATCTTGCAGGACATTCGCGAGAAAGCGAGTGGTACCATTCAGGAAATGGCGGATATTGTGTGGGCCATACAGCCGGAAAATGATAAACTTCACAATTTCCTGCAACGGTTCCGGAGCTACGCCATTCCATTATTGGAGAACAGCGGTATAAAAATAGAATGGAACGATCAGGCGGCGACACATGCTTTAAGCCTGCCGATGCTGCAAAGACGAAACCTGTACCTGGTGTGTAAGGAAGCGCTGACGAATACCCTGAAATATGCCGGGGCAACAAAGTTCCGTTTTGATTGCTACACCGAGGGAAATCAATTGTTGATAAGGATCGAAGACGATGGCAAAGGGTTTTCAGAATCCGAACTCAACCGGCAAAACGGACTATCCAATATGCGACAACGCATAAGCGAGATTGGCGGACAAATACAAATTCAAAGTGAACCCGGGGCAGGTACCCGCATCCAAATAAAGCTTAGCTAATCAGAACAACTGCGACATGATTTCCATCGCCATTTTTGAAAACAATGAAGCCTACCGAAGCAGCCTGGAACTATTTTTTGAAGAGTTTCCCGGCATCGAAGTAAGAGGCAGCTTTGAAGATGGCCAGGACGCTGCGATAAAAATCAGGGACCTTGATGCACGTCTTGTATTGATGGACATTGACATGCCTGGAGCCAATGGCATTGAGGCAACAGCCGCGATCAAGAATGCATTTCCTGAAGTGCTGGTACTGATCCTTACTGTTTTCGACGACAACAACCGCGTGTTTGATGCCATCAGGGCCGGAGCCGACGGTTACCTCCTTAAAAGCGCTTCAGCCCACGATATCGTAAAAGCCATACAGGATACCGTAGATGGTGGATCGCCGATGACGCCCGTGGTGGCGCGCAAAGTGCTCCGATATTTTTCGGGACATTCACCTGCCGGGGATAAGAACACCCAAAATTCAGGATTAACAGAGAAAGAAAAAATGGTATTGGCGAGGCTGGTGGAGGGAGATAGTTATAAAATGATTGCCGAGCACCTGGGGCTGAGTATTGACACTATTCGATTTCATATTCGCAATATTTACAATAAGCTTCATGTAAACAGCGCCACTGAGGCCGTCAGCCTTGCCCTTCGCAACCGGATTATTTAGCCCCGCATGATCATGTGTTCCCCGCTACTGCATAATCCAGCATCTTTACATAGAACCGGAACCTGATCAAATACCATTACCCATGAACCTTTATCTTCCCTCCCGTGCCACTGTGTTGGCCCTGGCTATGCTTGTTATCACAAGTTGTAATAATACCTCAAGCAGTCCCACCGAAACCAGCCAACAGGAAACGAATCCTGAACCGGCTACCGAGGCGCCGATGCCCGTGAGAAAAGCGGAGACTGCAGCTCGCCCCAGTATTGATTGTGCCACCCTGCTTACCCCTGCCATGATAGAAGACGCATGTAAGGCAAGTGGCATACAGGAACGCATCACATCCGTAGAAAGAAAAGGCAGCAATTGCAATCGCAGCTATGGGATGAAGAATGCCTGGGGCGATGAGCTGATCTTTATCGTAAGCCCCAAGAACGATGCAGCGGGTGCGGCATCGGCTATGGGTTATATGAAAAAAGATAATGCGGAAAACGGACTCAAAGCCATCAGCGGTATTGGCGACGGAGCCATAGCGCTTTCTTTTAAAGATAAACTGAGCGGGCGCCAGCAGGAACAGTTGATATTTCATAAAAACAATCTGCTGATTGAACTAAAGGCAGTGGAAAGCCGCAGCGCCAAAACTCCCTGCCCCTGTTATAATGCCAGCCAGTTACAAGCATTGGCAAAACTTATCGCCGAAAAAATTCAGTGATGCGCATTCTGCCAAGCCTGTTTTTCATTGCTATTGTTGCCTGCAACAATAGCAATAAGCAACCGGCGCCGGAAGCCGGTACCGGAACAGAAACGAAGGCTCCCGTCCCCGCATCGGCCTCCGATCAGCAGCCGGAAAATAAAAGCCCGGTGCCTGGCCCGGTGGGAAAAGTTACGCCCTATCATGAGCTACCCGCTGAGGAAAGGGACTATATTACCCAGCAGGAGGATTCCCGCTTTTACCTGGATGCGCTTAAACAATTCAATAAACTGAGCCCCGAATACCTGGAGCAACTCTATGGCCAAAAAGTAAGTTCCGTAGAAGAACTGCATGCGCTGATGCGGCAAAAACTTATACAACAGCGACGGACTTCAGGTATGAAAGTATCACAACCGGATATTCCCAACGAATGGGCGGTTCCGGAACAAAGATCTGCACAAAGCAAGGATGCGGACTATGTATATGTGTATGGGGATATGGATAACCTCGGGTATGGCTGGCCCAGGGGATATAATCCCTTTTCCGGAGAAAGCACCAAACCACATGGATTCCCTTTTGTGCCGGAACCTGACGATCCTCCGGGAACGGATCGGATCATGGTAAACTCCGGCTACGCTTACCCCAGCAAGGAGAAAAACTTCAAACGCGAGAAATCAGACGGCTATACGACCAGCACACGCCGACCTGAGAATACGCCTGAAACGCTGCGGTTGAAACCAGCCATCAGCGATCGTAAGATTGAAAGCGTAATGCTACAGATTTTTGTTGACGATTTCCAGGCGCCCTCCTTCTCTTCACAGTTCAAATGCTATCTCAATGGAAAAGAAGCGCCTTTTATTTCCAATATTCTCAACGAATTGAAACAGGGCGGCCCCATTGGTAAAATGATCAGCTTCCAGCTCCTCCCGGAATACTGGCCGCTGCTGAAGGATGAATACCTGGAATTGTTTATCGATAGCCCCGAAACACCTAAAGGAGATGGATTCGCGATTGACTTCGTGCGGCTATTGGTAAACCCCCGCAATATTCCCCGCTCGGGTGTAAGTGGGAAAGTAACGGACGCCAAGACCCGGAAGCCACTGGCCAACGCTATTATTAAAGTTTCAGGTGCGCAACAAATACGCACCGATGAAAAAGGTCAATACGAAATGAATGGCATTCCCTGCGGCATGATTGTGGTGCAGGCAGCAATGGCGGGATACAAAAGCGCATCGGCCAGTACCGATCTGGTGGAGAGTAAGAAAGCCGTGGTTAACCTGAAGCTGGAACCAGAAACCGATCAAACCCTGCAGGAGCAACTGGACAACAAAGGCAAGGTGGAACTGTATGGAATATATTTCGATACGGATAAGGCGACCATCAAACCCGAGTCATTGCCGACCCTTAAAAGATTGCTGGCACTGATACAACAAAATCCGGGACGGGCCCTGGAGATTGGAGGCCATACCGATTCAGAAGGAGATGCCAACTATAATGACAAGCTTTCGCAGGACCGCGCGGAGTCTGTACTGAAATGGCTAAAAGATAACAAAGCCGAAACAGGCAAACTAAAAACAAAAGGCTATGGCGAGTCGCTACCCGTAGCCGATAATGCCACAGAAGCCGGACGTGCGCTCAACCGGCGTGTGGAGATCAAGACTCTTTAAATGATATTATCTATGAAATTAAAAGCTATTCACTTTTTGATTATTCTGATTTCATTATCGGTTGTTGCTTGCAACAACGAATCGAAATCAGAACCAGGCAACGCAGCAGCTGCAAGTGTGGAATCCGGCCGTGAAGAGAAACAAGACGAACCAAAGCAGACCACAGTGGATGATAACTCCCTAATCCCTTACAAAATGCTTGCGGACCGGCTTAATAAGGAGGCCCGCGGATTCTACGGAGTCAATACTGATTCCATGGCCCTATTACGCTTCGAATTTGATCGTAAGTCGGTGCCCTCGCTACAATTGCAGGTGGAGCCACAACGCGATCCAGCCCGCCTGGAGCGCATGATGCAGGCCTGGATCTATAACCCCGACCTGCTCCAGGAATTTGATGCCGGCGACCAGGCACTCCTATTGCACACGAAGAGTAAACCCAATAGTTATTACACCCTCATCTTTCGCGTAAAGCACCATTTCTGCAGCATCGTATCCACACATCTGTCGGATGGCAGTCCCGAAGAAGGACTGCTTTACAACAAAGAAGCGCTAATGCAATTAGCCCGCGACTGGGCACTTCATCTTTCAAAACTGGAATCATGAAAATCCCAAGCATTCTTCGCATATCGATTGTAAGCATTCTGCTATCGAGCTTTGCAGCTGCCCTGCATGCCCAGCCTTTCACGCTCGACAAAAAGATAAAACCGGTAAAATTACAGCTCAAAGACTTCAGAGACTGGGATGGCGCCAAAGCCATAGGAGCCCAGGGAATTGCGGACATGGAAGGCGACTACTATTTTGTGAAAGGAGCTTCCATGTTTCAACCGATTGATGTTTTTCTGATTGGCCCCGAAGGCGTAAATGTGGAAATGCAACTGGTTAAAAACAACTGGGAAGACATTCAGAAAAAAGCATCAACCTCCGATGCCGAAGATGGAATAGCCAATTTAAAAGTGCGCAGCTATGGCGATTTCGGCATCAGGGTGAAGGCTGATAAAGATGCCAAAGAAAATTATCAACTACTGGTATTGGCAGCGCCGGAAGTTAAAAAAGCCCTCCCCTCTCCTTTTGTAGCCGCATCAAATACCAAAAGTCCCAGCACAACAGAAAGTAACAGTAAAGAAAATACATCGGCTGATGATAAAAGTAAGGAAGGCTCTAGTAACCTTGTTTGGATACTGGGCGGGGTTGTACTGGTTCTGGTGACCCTGGTTTTCGTGCTGCTCCGCAAAAAAGGAAAAGCCGCGCTTCTGCTCTTGTTCTTCCTGCCACAAATCCTTACCCCTCTTTCCAGCTTTGCCCGTGGCCGCGGCGGAGATGTGGATTGGGAAAAACTACAGTCCATCATCAAAGCAGAAAAACTGGAAAAACTGAATGAAAGGATTAAGAAGCTCAAAGAAGCCATGACCAGCACCAAGGACCTGCTGGAACAATATTTTGGCATGGGCGATTGCATGACCATGCCCATGCCCCCCGGCATGCCCGATATCCCTTCCTTCTGCCCTGATGACGAACAGGTGGCCATACAACTGGATGCGCAGAACTGCGCGGGTTGCTTCACGGAAGCGCGGGAAAAATTCAACAAGGTTCGCTATAACCTGGAGCAATTGCGCATTATTTACAAATGCACTAAAGATTTCAGTAAGAAAGCTATTGCTTTCGGCGACAACACATCCGGCGTACACGCGGTAACAGGCCTTACCTGGCAGGCAGAAAAGGCCAAAATTGAAGGATCGGTAAAGCGGCTCGAAGAAGCCTATGATAAAAAATATGCGGAACTTTTGGAAAAGCTACAGGAAAGCATGATTGAACTCGCCGTATGCGAAGAACAATTCGGAACCCCTGACTGGTACGACCGCCACGGGTATATGTTTTACGAATTCGTGAAAGAAAAATATAAACGAAGCGGTGATTAATTTACATGATAATAGCTCCACCGCTTTATGATCTGTTTCGTATGGACTTATAAATTCGAATACCAGCCATAATCAATACAATCAGCCCCAGGAGTGTAAGCATGCCCCACCAGAAATTAAGCGTGCTTTTGAGTACCACCAGGAACACGATAGCAAAAAGCAGGATGGTGGGCACTTCGTTCCAGGCGCGTAATTGTTGACCGGAATAGTGGAACAAACCCCGACTTTGTTGCGTATATATTTTTTGCAGGGAGAGCATATAAGCATACAGCAAGGCAACAAGAGCCAGTTTAACCCAAAGCCAGTTATCCAATGGATAATTCCATACCATCCTTATACCCAGAAAAAGGGTAATGATAGCAGAAGGCCAGGTAATGCCATAGAGAAGGCGACGGCTCATCAGTTTATACTGATTCAGCAAAATACTCTTAGCCACTTCATTTTCCATCCTGCTGGCCTCCGCAGCGTACACCATTATTCGCGGCAGATAAAATAGTCCCGCAAACCAGGTAACCACAAAGATGATATGGAGCGCTTTGAAATACAGGAACGACATAGGCTTAAAGATTAGCCAGAAACTCACGGGTGGCTTCCAGTGTCAGGTCAATATCAGCCTGCTGTAAAGCATGGCATAGGAACCAGCTTTCGAAAGCCGATGGTGGCAAATAGATTCCCCGACTCAGGCAATGATGAAAATACCGATTAAATATATCATTGCGCGCGGCGGATGCACTATTGAAATTTGTCACATTTTGATCGGAAAAATGTACACTGATCATACTGCCAACACGGTTGATGCATACAGGTACACTTTTCTCGCTGAAGCACTGAAGCAACCCCTGCTCCAGTTTAGTACCGATCGACTCCAGATCCTGGTAAATAGCCGGTGTTGCGTTCAACATACTCAACAAAGTAAAACCGGCGCGCATGGCCAGGGGATTGCCGCTAAGGGTACCGGCCTGGTACACTTTACCAACCGGCGCTACCATTTCCATGATTTCCTTTCGGCCACCGTAAGCGCCAACCGGCAATCCGCCCCCTATTACTTTTCCGTAAGTCACCAAATCGGCCTCTACCCCATATTTCTCCTGTGCCCCACCTGCTGCCAGACGAAAGCCCGTCATCACTTCATCAAAAATCAATACGATACCCTCACGGTCGCAGATGCTGCGAAGTCCCTGCAAGAATCCTGGCACCGGTGGCACACAACCCATGTTGCCGGCAACAGGCTCCAGAATGATGGCAGCAATATCACCCCCATGTTGCTTCACCATTTCCTCCACGGATTCCAGATCATTATAAGGAACCGAAAGCGTATCCACCGCTGCACCGGCGGTAACGCCGGGCACCGTTTGAATGCCCAATGTGGCTACCCCACTACCAGCATTCACCAAAAAGGCATCGGCGTGGCCATGGTAACAGCCTTCAAATTTTATGAATTTGTTCCTTCCGGTATAGCCACGTGCCAACCGAATGGCGCTCATACAAGCCTCCGTGCCGCTGTTTACCATGCGGATCATTTCCACCGAAGACACCATTTGTTGGATGAGTTCGGCCATTTCCACTTCCAGCAAAGTGGGGGCGCCAAAGCTTAGCGAATTTTGCATTTGCTCCTGCAAAGCCTGCAGCACCGGGGCATAAGCATGTCCCATAATCATGGGGCCCCAGCTATTGATATAATCCACATATTGGTTGCCGTCTTCATCAACCAGGTACTGGCCATGTGCCGATCGGATAAATAGCGGCGTACCGCCCACTGAACGGAAAGCCCTCACCGGAGAGTTCACTCCTCCGGGAATAGAGGATTGAGCCCTATCGAAATATTGCTTACTCAAATTCGTTTTCATGCGTTCAATATTTTTGCACAGTCTTTGGCAAAATAGCTGGCGATAAGGTCGGCTCCCGCCCGCTTGATGGATGTAAGCGTCTCGAGCATGGCCGTTTCTTCGCTCACCCAACCTTTTTCCGCCGCCGCTTTAATCATGGCATACTCCCCACTCACCTGGTAGGCGGCAATGGGAATGTTGGCGATATCCCGGATTTCACGAATGATATCGAGATAGGCCAATGCCGGCTTCACCATCATAATATCCGCTCCCTCCTGCATATCCTGCTCTGCTTCCAGGAGGGCTTCCCGCCGGTTGGCGGGATTCATCTGGTAGGTTTTCTTATCACCGAATCCGGGTGCACTGTCCAGGGCATCCCGGAATGGACCATAGAAACAGGATGCATATTTAGCCGTGTAACTGAGAATGCCTGTTCTGTGAAATCCTTCCGCCTCCAATGCCTGACGAATAGCACCGACCCTGCCATCCATCATATCGCTGGGGGCTACATAATCCACACCGGCGCGCGCATGGCTCACGCTCATCGCGGCCAACACTTCCACCGTCGCATCGTTCAATATCTCCGTGCCTTCCACTATCCCATCATGCCCGTATGAAGAATAAGGATCCAGTGCTACGTCGGATAGGATACAGATATCCGGCGCCCATTCGCGAATGGCGCGAATGCTCCTTTGCATCAGCCCGTTTTCATTAAGTGCCCCCCTGCCAGTATTGTCCTTAGCAGCATCCTCGCACTTGGCAAAAAGCAATACCGAGCGCAATCCCAAAGCACGAAGCTCCTCCAGCTCTTTTTTCACCTGGTCGAGGCTCAGCCTGAAATAACCCGGCATGGAATCGATAGGCACACGCTGGTCACTACCCTCCACAATAAACAAAGGCACAATAAAATCATCCGGCAATAAACTTGTTTCGGCCAACATGGCGCGAATAGCGGATGATTTGCGGTTAATTCTGTTGCGATGAAACATGGGAAAACGAATTTGGGAATTTGGGGATTTGAAAATTTGTGAATTTGAAAATTTGTGAATTTGTGAATTTGGAAACTTTAATGAATGTTCAAATAATCCAAATTCTCAAATTCCCAAATTCTCAAATTGGCTCCACCCATTTTCTCGGATTTCTACACACATCCAGGAGCGCCTCTTCCTCACTTCCGGGTTCAGGTTGGTAATCATATACAAATCTAACCCTTGGCGGCAAACTCATCAATATACTTTCTGTTCTTCCATTGGTGCGAATGCCAAACAGCGTTCCCCGGTCGTGAAGCAGGTTAAACTCCGTATAGCGTCCTCTCCTGATCTCCTGCCAGTATTGTTGCGCTTCGGTATAGGGTTTATCCTTGTTGGCAGCAGCAATAGGCAGGTAGGCCGGCAGAAATGCTTCACTGCACGCATGCGAAAAGCCCAGGTAAAAGCGGTCGCCCGGCTCCCTGTCAGGTGGCAGACCATCGAAAAAGATGCCCCCAACACCTCTGGTTTCCTCAGCCCTGTGGTGATTCGCGAAATAGCGGTCACATTCGCTTTTGTATTTGGGGTACAGTTCCTCCCCAAAGGGATCGCAGGCCTGTTTCAGCGTGGCATGAAAATGCTTGACATCCTTTTCTACCAGGTAATAAGGTGTGAGATCAGCACCGCCTCCCAGCCAATTACGCATGACATTTCCATCGGCATCGTACAACTCAAAATAACGAAAATTGGCGTGTACGGTGGGCACATGCGGATTACGCGGATGAATGACCAGCGAAATTCCGGTGGCAAAGAACGATTCGCCCTTCAATTTCAGTTCCCGACGCATAATGTCGGTAACAGCACCATGCACTTCACTGATGTTTACGCCACCTTTTTCCCATACAGCTCCATCCGCTATCACACGGGTATCACCACCCCCTCCGCCGGGCCGTTCCCATTTATCGGATTGGAATTTGACCTGGCCATCCAACTCTTCCAAAGCAGTGCAGATGCGCTGCTGCAGGTCTTTGATATGCGCCACAAACCAGGGGCGTATGGGCTTATTCTCCCAATTGCTTGAATTATTTTCCATAAGCTTTCACCGCATCTACAAATGCGCGGGCATGATCAACCGGGATGCTGGGGATGATGCCATGACCCAGGTTAACAATCAGACTGTCTTTACCAAAATCATCAATCATTTTGTGAACATCCCGCTGAATTACAGAAATCGGGTTCAACAGCTTCACTGGATCGTAATTGCCCTGTAGCGTGATCCCCGGGCCTGCCATTTGACGCGCCACTTTAGGAGTCTGTCCCCAGTCAACACCCAGGGCCGATGCTCCGGTTGTCTTCAAATCCGGCAGGCTATGCCAGACTCCTTTTGCAAAAACAATCACGGGAATCTCTGCACGCAGCGCTTCTACAATCTGGCGAATATAAGGCAAAGCAAGGCGGGAGAAATCCTCCTTATCCAGCAACCCCGCCCAGCTATCAAATACCTGGATGGCATGCACGCCCGCTTTTACCTGTCGTTTCAAATATTCAATGGTAACCATGGTAATTTTCTGCAACAATTCAGCGGCCTCCTCCGGGTGCGTATAGCAGAATGCCTTGGTTTTTTCAAAGGTCTTGCTTCCCTTTCCTTCCACCATATAGCAGAGGATGGTCCAGGGTGCTCCGGCGAAACCGATAAGGGGTACGCGGCCATTCAACCCCTGGAGCGTGGCTTCTATGGCACCGTACACATAGCTCAATCGCTCTGGTGCCTGCTCCACTTCCAGCTTCGCGATATCCGAAGCCTGTTGAATGGCTCCGGGCAATACCGGGCCTTTGCCTTCTTCCATCCGCACTTCCATACCCATAGCCTGCGGCACCACCAGGATATCGCTAAATAATATGGCGGCATCGGGTCCGATAATATCTATGGGTTGCAAAGTGATTTCAGCCGCAAGCGATGGCGTTTGCACACGGGTAAAAAAATCATACTTCGCGCGCAGGGTCTGGTATTCGGGTAAATAGCGCCCCGCCTGGCGCATCATCCACACGGGTGGACGTACCACTTCTTCACCTCTTAATGCTTTTAACAACAAGTCGTTCTTCAACATATTCTGTTCCTTATTTATTCTTAGATTTCTGATTCAGTTTATTCGCTCCATTATTGATCTTTCCAGATTCATATAAATATTCAATGGCTTTATTCAGCACCGCGCGGGTTTCATGCTTTTCAGCTACCAGAACCGGGTTGGCCGTAAACCCGCGGACCGCCGTAGCGGTTGTTTCGCCAATACAAATGCAGGGCACGCCTGTTCGGAGGATATTGGTTTGAAAAAAAGCTTCCGCTGCACTCGGGCTGAAAAACAGGACGGCATCATACACAAAATCCACCGGCCGGAGATATATCTGCGTTTGATAAAGTTGCACTTCGTGCAACTGCAGGTTATGCCGCGTTAATATTTCCGGTAAATCATTCCGGCGGCGGTTGCCACAAAAGAAGCTAACCCCCTGCAAATTCCTTTGGGAAATGATCAACTCCGCCAGCTCGCCTGCATTGCGCGCCGCCAGCAATGCCACATCAAGGTTTAAACGCATTACTTCCCGCATGGTTTCACCCTGCAGACAAAATATTTGCTTTATCTCCGGTTTATGAGAAATCTCCGCCAGGCGATTGCCAAAAAAACGAACGGCATTGGCGCTGGTAAATGCGATGGAGGGCAGCGCTTCTGCAATCTGTGCATCAATTTCGTTGGAGAGGATGGGCTTTATTTGAATGAAAGGAATAGCTTTCAAAAGGAAACCCTGCCTTTCCGCTTCCTCCAGCCAATCGGGTGAAAGGCTGCGGGTAGATAATATGGTGGCCTTTTCGCTCATGTGGTTAAAAGTCGTGCCGCTCCTTCCTTTTGCATCCAGTTCGAAGCCATAGCGGCCAGCTTATCAAATTCGGCCAGGGGCAATGTCCAGCTATTTTCCAGGGCGGCTGTGCCATTGGGAGCCGTAACATTAGCCCGCAATGTTGCCATATGGTTGTCAACAACAGCAATAGCGGAAATGGGCAAGGAACAGCCGCCCTGCATCAGCCGGAGAAATTCCCGCTCCACCAGTGCCGCCCGAAAGCTGGCTTCATCATGCAAAAGCGCCGCTTTCTCCAAGGTCTGTTTATCGTTGTCGCGGCAAACAATACCAATAATTCCTTGCGAAGGCGCGGGCACCATCCAGTCGAGCCGGAGCCAGGGCCCGGTTTCCGATTCCGTTAAGCCTAATCGCTGCAAACCCGCTTCGGCCAGAATGATGGCATCCATGCCCTGTTCGCTCATTTTGCGAATCCTTGTGGGCACATTGCCACGAAGCACTTCAAATTCAGCCTGTGGATACCGGTAAGCCCATTGCGCCCGACGGCGGATACTGCTGGTACCCAGCAAATGTGCATGGCCAGAAATTATTTTATTACGGGATTCTTCGTCACGGCAAATCAGCATATCGAAATGCGAAGCCCGGGGTAGCACGGCAGCGAGTACCAGGCCTTGCGCCAGGCGCGTGGGTACATCCTTGAGGGAATGAACGGCAATATCTATTTCATCACGGAGCAGGGCGGTATCCAGTTCGCGGGTAAAAATGCCCTGTATGCCCATCTCGTAAAGGGGAACATTTAATACCTTATCACCTTCGCTCTTGCAGGAATGAATTTCAGTGGGGACCTGGTGTTCCGACAAAATCTTTTCTACCATGGTCGCCTGGGCCATGGCCAGCCGACTATCGCGGGTGCCTATTCGGATCATAATCTTATCTGTTGCTGGTTTCCACGCCCAGGAAAGAATTGATGGCACTAATAAATGCACATCCTTTCTCCTTTTCATAACGCAAACTCATGGCCAGGTCGCCAATAGTTTTGTTTACGTATTGATCTCGTTGCTTTGCAGCCTGCACATCCGAAAGTACCGGATTATTATCGATCAGGTGGTATAATTTTTTGCGCACATCCTGTATCAGCAGGGAATGGCGGTAATGAGAAAGCCACTCGCGGAATTCGCGAACAAAACCACCCAGTATGTGGCGGGCTTCTTCTATCTGATCTTGCCGCTGACGCAAAGTATGTTGCAATGATTGAGAAACTTCATCTACCCCCACATAGCGCACAGATTCACGCTCTCTTATTTCCGGGTGCACATTGCTCGGCACGGAGAGATCTATAATAATTTTTTTATCATCCGTCTTCAAATCTTCCGCTGTCAGCAGAAATTGATCCGATTGCGTGCACATCACCAGCACCGATGCTTTTTTTATTGCATCAGGCAATTGCTCCATGGGCATGAAATCAACTCCCAGTTCACCAGCCAGTTCCATCGCCTTTTCAATAGTTCTGTTTACCAGCGTGAGGGGGGAATCCGGCATATATTCCACAATGTTGCGGGCCACGCTGCGCCCCATGGAACCCGCACCTACTACCAGGATGGAAGCCTGAGCAGGAAGGGCTACGCCACGCAACCATTCAATAACCGCATAAGAAACCGAAACGGTGCCGGTGCTGATACGGGTTTGCGTACGCACAGCTTTTGAAGCCTGCAGGGCGGTGTTGAGCGTACGGTGCATGATGGGGCCCAGTAAATCGTATTTGCGTGAACGGGCCATGGCCACCCGTATCTGGCCGGCTATTTCATAGTCGCCGGTGATCTGTGATTGCAATCCTGTAGAAACTTCAAAAAGGTATTGAAGGGCTTCCTCCCCCCGTTTCACAAAGCCGTATTGTTGAAAAATTGCGGAATCTGCTTTGATATGCCGCAGGTAAAGCGCTGTAATCTCCCTTTCATCGCCCGCATACCCATAAATTTCTGACCGGTTGCAGGTGCAAAGAATCATCAGGCTTCGAATATCCGCATCCGATGCTTCAGACAACAACAATTTCTGTTGCTCCTCGCTGAGGCTGAAAAGACTGCGGATAGATTCGGGAGCCTCTTTATGGCTTACGCCTACCACACAGAACCGTGACAGCATATATTCAGGATGATGCGACATCTGGCAGATCATAATTTCTAAAACCAGTGCAAAATTCGTTGGTTTCGAGCATAAATTGTCATTCCTGCGTAAAAGGATGGTATCCTGACAAACCTTTTACATTTCTGCCGGTAGTTTTGCCGGAACTAATACAAACATTCATGCAAACCGCCATATTGCTGATGAACCTGGGCTCGCCAGACAGCCCAACGGCCAGGGACCTGAAGCCTTATTTAACTGAATTCCTGATGGATGAGCGGGTTATCGATATTCCCAAAATTCCGCGCAGCTTATTGGTGAAAGGCATCATCGTCCCCTTTCGTTCGGGCAAAAGCGCCAAAAAATACCAAAGCATCTGGACTAACGAAGGTTCGCCTTTGATTTTGCATACACGCGCTCTTCAACAGGAACTGGAGAAGAAAAGGAAAGAACCCATTTATATCTGCATGCGTTACGGTAATCCATCCACCGCGGAAGTGTTGAAGCAAATGCATAAGGATTATCCTGATCTGGAAGAAATCATCCTGGTACCACTTTATCCGCATTATGCGATGAGTAGTTATGAAACTGCGGTGATTCAGGTGGAAGAACTTCACAAAGCGGGGAAATATAGCAGCCGCCTCCATACAATTCCACCTTATTACGACTACCCTGCTTATATCCGGGCATTGGTGGCGACAGTACAACCCTACCTCAACCGTCCCTTCGATCATATTCTTTTCAGTTACCATGGTGTGCCGGAACGGCATATCCGCAAATCGGATTGCACCGGTTCGCATTGTCTGAAATCACCTGATTGTTGCCAGATGGCATCGGAAGCACATACAAAATGTTACCGTCACCAGGTGATCCGAACCACCGAACTGGTGGCAAAAGAATTGGGATTAGAGCCATCAAAATACAGCTATTCATTCCAAAGCCGCCTGGGCAGCGATGCCTGGTTAAAGCCCTACACGGCTGCCCAATTAAAGGCATTCCCCAACCAGGGAATCAAGAACCTCCTGGTGCTTTGTCCGGCTTTTGTGAGCGATTGCCTCGAAACCCTGGAGGAAATTGCCGAAGAAGGCAGGGAAGACTTCATGAAGGCCGGTGGCCAGGATTTTCACATGATACCGGCGCTTAATGAAGAGCCCTTATGGATCGACTGCCTGATGGAATTAATTGACCGGCAGTTAGCCATTGCTTAAAACCAAAAGTCGAAATCGGATTTGTCGAGGGTTGTATTACGAGGCATATAATAAGTGCGGTAGGATTGATATCCTTTGTCCCAATACTGCTTTATCTCCCGGATGGGAATATCATCGCTCCAAAGCAGTAGCTGGTCCTTAATTCCCGATCCTTTGGTAAAAACCACATAGGTGGTTGCTTTCTCTTTTGCGAGACTCGTGATATAATATCCTTTTTTGGCATAACCATCCACCATTTCCTGATCCCAAATGTTGTAGTCAAACTCCTCCACTATCTGGTCATCGTAATCCATTCGACGTACCGATACCAACCATTTGTCATCACCATAGGTAGTATTGGTGATATATTTTTTTTCCTTCCAGTATTTTTCAATGGACGTATAGGGGAAACTGGAATTCGTAACGGCAACACCCTGGGCATTTCTTCCCATATCCGTTGCAATAAAAGACCATTTGCCCTGCCCATATGAGGCTGTGGTAATATTGCGTCCTTCTTTATAAAACTCTTTTACCTTGTCCCACATCTGGTCATTATTATACTTGTGGTGCACCCCAGATTGCCAGGGCGTATAGAACTTCGACATGATAATGAAGTACTCCAGTTTATCGGTGTTCTGTGCAATATCATAATAGCGAAAACCTTGCGAAAATTTCTCCTTTAATGCAGTATCATTTAAATCATCGCCTCGGTACCAAAACTGTTCGCCGGTTTTGAGGCCTTTGGTAAACAAGAGTAACCAGCGGCCATTGGGAAGTTTCTTTGCCGTTTTGTCGATAAAGAATGCCTTTTCTCCCAGCAATACTTCGGCTTCACCAGACTTGAAAGCAGTTACTTTATTATAAATGGCAGGAATCACCAATTTATTTTCCCGATTGATAAATCCCCATCGTCCACCGATTTTCACTGCCGCGAGGTCTTCTTTGAAATATTCTGCAGCTTCGTATTGAATAGGGATTACCACATCGCCACGGGCATTCACAAAGCCAAAGCGATTGTCTTTCTTCACCCTGGCAACGCCATCCACAAAGCTGGCTGCATCCGCATATTCAAAGGGGATTTTTGTACGGCCCCTCTCGTCAATAAAGCCATAAAGTGTTTGATTATTGGTGGACTTTTTTGCTGCCAGTGCCAGCCCTTCAAACGGGTAATAGAGATTGTCAAACTCATGTGGAATAACCGTCTTCCCTTTATCGGTAATCATTCCCCACTTGCCATTTTTTTTGGCAGGCGAAAGGCCGTCGTTGAAGCCATACATCAATTCCTCATATTCCAGCGGTACCACCACTTTTCCCTGCTTATTGATGTAGCCAAACTTTTTAGAATCAAGCGAAACTTTTGCCAGGCCTTCATGAAAGTCACTGGCACTGGAATAAACCAGATCAATTACTTCGCGTTTCTTTTCATCAATATATCCAAACTTGCCCTTGTATTCTACGCGGCAAAGTCCTTCTTCGTATCCGTATTCTTTGTCATATGGGCTATCGCTGGTTTGCGCGGATACGGAAAGCACGGCAAACGCAGTTGCAATCAGAGCTATAAATTTCATGCCGCCAAAATAAAAACGATTTGGCAAAAATGGAAGCGATTCAATGAATCAAATAAAATCTTGCCGATATCTTAAGTGAAAAGTCCTACACATTATAAAAATTTCTTAGCTAACTCGTCATAAATAAGTATTCGATCGTTGCTCTTGCCTTTTTCGTCGAATATTTTCTCCCAGGTATTCAATGGCTCCCAAATGCAGGTCCCTTTTCCGCGACCACCCGGCAGGTTGAAGCTGATCTCGTTCACTTCCCGTTTCAGGGCCGAATATTCTACCAGGATCAGATCTTTATTGTAACGATTGACAAGATCGGTAAGATTATTCTCCAGGTCGGCCAGGGTTCCATGCCATTTGGGGTAGTAAGATTGTCCGATCACATCGAAGTGGACGCCACGCTCCAGCATCTGGTCAATAAAGAAAACAGACTCGTGGTGCTGACCACCCAAAGCCACATGCAACATCATTTGTACCAGAGGGTCAACCGACTTCACAGCGGCCGTACCGGCGGCAATCAGTTGAGCGGTCTGATCCACATACATTACGTTGCCCTCCGGCCATACCAGTCCATGATTGATTTCGTTTCCCACCTGCACCATATCAGGCGAAGTGCCCTGCGCCTTCAGGGCCTGCATCACCATCCGGGTATATTGAAAGAGTGAATCCTTTAATGTTTCGAACGACAATCCCTCCCAGGCTTTGGGTTTGTATTGCTTTCCGGGATCGGCCCAATAATCGCTGTAATGAAAGTCGAGGAGCAACTTCAATCCCGCCTCCTTTACCCTTTTGGCCATCCGAAGGGTATTATCCAGATCACAGAACCCCCTGCCAGGTGAGTAGCCGCCTTCTCTCCCAGGACTATGAAAGATTCGCAAGCGTATATAGTTGAATCCATGGTCTTTCAGGATTTCAATAGCGTCTTTCTCTATGCCCTTGTCGGAAAAGCGGATACCACGCGCTTCCAGTTGCGGCAGAAAGGAAATATCGGCGCCGAGCATCTTGTCCACAGGCCTTGGTTTTGCCGCTTCGCCCTTCAATTCATACTTAGGATCGATGGTAATTGTAGCTGCAGATTGGCTGCTAACCGCAACGATATCGGTTCCCGCAGTTCGCAATCCGGCCGCCCTGGCTTCCAGTTTTATGATGCCGGGATTATCACCAGCCTGTACAATCAATTGACATTTGCCATTAAACAGGCTGCGTTGCCAGGCGCCTTCCACACATTTGTCGGGCTCATGGCTGGAGGGATCTCCATTCCCCACTCCAATTATTTTAGCGTCGCCTTCCAGATAAAAACGAATACGATTGTCGGCATCGGGAACTTCATTTCCGTTTTCATCCACCACACTAATGTTGACTACTGATACATCGCGGCCGTCGGCGAGTACAGTCGTCTTGTAAGGAGTCATTACCAGTTCCACCGGTCGACCGGTAGTCTGTACCATGCTGTGTAACCGTTTTCCCTTTTTCCAGCCTATCGCTTCCAGTTTGCCTGGCTCGTATTTTACCAACCATTCGAGATGGCTGTTGCGTGGCATGGTTTTCATACCCTGGCTCTTTCCGTTCAAAATAAGTTCCACACTGTCGGCATTGCTGTTTACCCACACTTTGATGGGTTGCCCTCTTTTGTCGGGCCAGTTCCAATGTGGCGATATATGCAGCACATCCTTATCAGTCCACCAACTTTGATAATAGTAATAGATATTCTTGGTGAAGCCGCACATGTCCATGATGCCGAAATGCGAATTGATATTGGGCCAACGGAATGGGGTGGGCTCACCCCGGTAATCGAAGCCGGTCCATACAAAGCCACCAAGCCAGTAATCGTTAGGCGCGGCAAGCGACCACCAGGCTTCGGCCGTGCTGGCCCACCAGGGAGCAGTAATGTCCTGGTCGGGAAGATATGCCCTAACAGAATCCACTTCCAGTATACCTCTTGTGGTAACGGTACTTCCCATCTCCGTACCCAGGATGGGTTGATTGGGATGATCGCGATGATAATCGGCTACCGCAAACTGGCGGTAATTGAAACTTCGAACCGGTATCACCTCATTGATGCCGTGAAAAACATTAGGCAAATCAGCCGCATAAGTTGCCGTACGGCTGGGATCCCATTGTTTCAACTTACGCAAATAGGTTTCGGTTATACGTTTGCCCTGTGTATTGGTATGGATCCATCCTTCTTCATTGCCAATAACCCACATAAATACTGAGGTGCGGCTTCGGTCGCGTCGCACCAGTCTTTCAAACTGATCCAGGTATTCCGCGCCGCTGTTGAGCAACCGCTGCTCGCTGAGCACCAGCATTCCCAGGCTGTCGCAGGCATCCAATAACTCCGGTGTGGGTGCGTTGTGACTGGCCCGATAGGCATTGCTGCCCATATTTTTCAACAGACTGATGCGGTAATACTGCAGGTAGTCGGGTAGCGCCGAACCTACGCCGGCATGGTCCTGGTGATTGTTGGTACCTTTTATTTTGATGTGTTTCCCGTTCAGAAAAACACCATTGGTCTTAATTTCGATTGTTCGGAATCCAAAGCGCAGAACCTGCCGGTCAATCAGCCGCCCGTCCTTTCGGAGTTCCACCACCACGCGGTGCAAGTAAGGATCTTCCAGCGACCATCGCCGCGGATTATCCAAACTGATTTGTTGAACAGCTTTTTTATTCTCACCAGAAGCCAGGCGGAAGCTAATAGGCTTTGCGCTTGCCAGTTTCCTGCCATTCCGGTCTGTTATATAGCTGTTGACGGTGATTTCTGAAAATTCCGAATCCTCATTCATTAGTTCCGTCTCCACAGACAGCGTGGCTTTATTACCATTGAATTGGGAATGGGCAAATACGCCGTTTGTAGCGATATGTGTGTTGGGGAAAATGTTTAGCCATACATGCCGGTAAATTCCCGCGCCTTCATAAAACCAACCTTCATACTGAGTGGCATTTACCCGCACCACCAACAGGTTTTCCCGATCGAAGTGCAAAAAATCCGTAATGTCGTATTCAACACCTATATAACCGCTCTTATTGTTCCCCAGGTAAAATCCATTGACCCAGAATTCTGCATCGCGGAAAACGCCGTCAAATTGCAATTGAAATCGATTGCCGGAATCGGCACGGTTTACTGAAAATCGCTTGCGGTACCAGCCGATACTGGATTCCGGAAAAAGGCCACCCACCGGTTTGTAACCATGACTCGTGAGGTCATGATTGTCAACATTTGCAAAAGGCAATTCCACCGCCCAGTCGTGTGGCAGGTCCAGTTTTCGCCAACTGCTATCGTTAAAGCGTGCATCCATGGCTGTGCCAGCCACGCCGCCTGATTTGCTAAAAACGGTGCGGATGCCATAATTAAAATCCTTCTCCGGATTGGCAGCATGACCAAACGAAAAGCGCCAGTCGCGGTCGAGCAACAATCGCTGCCTTTGACCGGAAACGATGCTGGTAAAAATTAATGAAAGGCAAATGAGAAAAAATAAAATGCGCATTATGTTCATCATTTGAGGTCTGGAAAAATCAATGGGAACTTGCCATCCGAATCCAGGCTATTTCTATGGTAACATCCCTCTTTTCAACAGAAGTATGCAGGGGCAAAGTCTGCAATTGCAGTTGCTCCATGTCCTTCCAGCGAAATACAGGTGCTGTTTCGGATGAAATAAATTGCAGGGGTTGAAAACCGGGATAGGGTCTTGGCAATAGAAGGGCTTCGGCTTTCTGCAATTCGTGGATGGGCACGGAAATTTCCTGCCAGTCGGACCCAGCCTGCACGGTGGCCGCAAAGGCCGTTCCCCATTTATTAACCAGTGCGAACCGTAAATCTGTGGCTTCCGCTCCCACAGCGCGTACACGCATACGAAGCTCGCTTTGCTGAAACTCTTCTCCAATGCCGTTCACAACATCTCCTATATAGTGCTGCAGTCCCATCACTTCGTCCACAGCCAGGTCGCTGATCCGAAGTTGATAAAGCAGGTCACCGCTGTGTTCTCCGGAAATAAATCCAGACTGAAATCCCCTGCGCCAGTTAGGTGTTAAAAATATCCGGTCGTGCCGGGATGGGTGGAAAAGATCGATGGTCGCCCCCGGTTTACGCACGATTAGGGAATAATAATCTGCCTGGTAAGCATCCCAGGCATAGGGATTTTCAGACGAATTGGCGGGATACGAATGGTAATAGCCATCTTTCTGAAGAATAAACCGATAACGTAACTCACCATCCTCTATCCAATCGGCAGGTACTTCGGCCGTATACACAAATCCGTTGGCCCGCATCTCCAGTTGTCGCCCCCGTCCCCAGCCTTTTCGGCTAATTTCTACCATCACTTTATCGGGCTGCCAGCCAGCGATGGTTGCCTTGAGGGTAAGCGTTTGGCCGGCTGTCGCATAAACCGGTGGCTGGTGTTGAAAATGTTTATCCATTGGGGTAGCAGCTGGCGCCACAAAATCCCGAAGGCCGATGGCGCCGGGCATGGTTAGGCGCGAAGTATCCGCTTCCACTCCTTTGCGAACCAGCAGGTACAAGCCAGGCTTAACATTTACAGTGTTATTGTTAACAGCATCCTCTATAGAATGATCGGCTAACAGGGGTTCTACCCTGAAATCAGAACCCAGATCCTCCAATTGGATTGAGATGGCATTTTTACGCCATACAATCCCAGTGACCGGCTTGCGTGGCGAAGTTTTTTCGAAGGGATCCTGCAAGCCCAGCGCGTCCGGCATCAGTTCCAATCGCCAAACCCCATCCGCCAGCTTATCCAGGAAATAAGCACCGCTGCCGGAATATTGCACCAGCAGGCTGTTGCCCACACCCGCAATATGCCGGATCGCCGTTGGATTCAAGGGTTGAGAATTAGTATTATTGGTATAGTAAAATTTATCGCCGGAATTCATTTCGCTCAGTTGGCGATCATAGCTGACCGTAAACGCATCGAAGCTGCTATCGGCCGGATAGGTTCCATAACTTTTGCCCCGTGGTATTCGGCTAAATACTTCAGCCGCAATCATCAGGCTAATCGCTTTCGATGGCGTATAAGCCAGGTTCAGGTAATGTGTTTGGTATTCGGTATTCACGCCCGCCATGGCCAGGGGATCGTAGGCAAATTGTGTCGCCCATTGAAAGCCCGCTTCCCGAAATGCTTTGGCCATAAAGGGATACATATAACTGCCGGCGATATCCGCTGCGTCAAACTCGTATACCATTAATGCTTTGTTGCGAAAAGCGGGCACCGTATCGCGAAAAGGAATATTATATCGGTCCACGTGCATCAGGGTATTGCCCTGCAGGGTGGCGCCACTTACCAACCCCGCAGGATACCACTGAAAACTGACTCCCTGCACATCAGCCTTCGCTACTGCGTCGCTATAGTATGGGCCTTGTGCAATATTGTAAAAAACTGGTTTACGCCAACCCGTTGCACGGATGGCTTTAGCAAGACGGTTGATATACTGCGTCACCCCGGCCTTAGGTCCGCTATGTGCGGGTTCATTATTTATCTCTACTGCAATAATATCCGGATCATCCTGGTAGCGCAAACCGGTATAGGGGTTCATATGTTGGAAAAACTGCCGCAAGTAATTTTCCTGCGCGCTGATGGCGGTATCGTTGGTCGTCAATTTTCCTCTTCCAAAATACCTCGAGAAACCAGGTGTGGGTTCATCCCGTTCCGGATATCCATTGCCCCAAAATGCTATGGGAGTAATGATGCTGCGAATATTTCTTTTCTTCAACTCGGTCAGTAAAAAATCGAAAAGACGCAGGTGCTCATTTTCAATCAGGTTGCCGGCCGTATCGGAGATTTCAGTGTCCCATACGTGCACGCGAAAAGCTTGCAGGCCTAAACGTGCGAAATGATATACATCGTTTCGAATGGCCTGCTCCAGATCAATTCCCAAGGCCTTTTGCGCGCGATAAGCATGCGCAAATGGCGTAGTATAGTTGACTCCAAAGAAAGAGGCTTCCTGCTTTCCTTTCGTATAGCGCATCACCCCCTCCTTGTCAACATAAACCAGTGCACCGGATTTTTGTGAAATGGCATATGTGAATGCGAACGATAAAGCCAATCCTATCCAAAGCCTTTTCCTCATGTTTATAAATTATGTGGTTTCTTAATTGGCAAATGCCTCCATAGCCACGGTGGGTCGGCCATTGTTGTCGAATGCGCCAAGTGTATACCCCTTCCAATTACCATAACATTGCGGCTCCCAGTACAGTACACCAAGGCCTTTGTTATCGGTTACCGATTTAGTTTTGTTGATCAGGTCGCTGATGAAAGCTTTGCAGTTAGCGGCATCATCCCAGGGCATCCCGATTTCCACCACCATTACCTCCTTGTTGTATCTGGTCACCATATCATTCATATTGGAAAGGCATTGCTGATTAGCAACTGGCCATCCTGCCCCCACATAGGATGGATAAAGCGACATACCGATCACATCAAATTTCGCACCCTGTGCCAACAATCCGCCGATATTCCACTGAAAAAGACTATTGTCCCAACCGTTGGAAACGTGCACAATCACTTTTGCCGTGGGAAAAACGGATTTAACAGCATCATATCCCGCATTCACCAGTTGGGCATAGTTGGCCATATTGGTTGACGCCCTTCCATCGGGCCACAGCATACCATCATTGGTTTCATTGCCCACCTGCACCCATTTAGGGGTGATCCCAGCCGTTTTCAACTGATTCAATACGTCGATTGTATGGTCTGCCAGCGCCTGCTTCAAATCTGTAAAATTCATAGCGGTCCAGGCGGCAGGTTTATTCTGCTTTCCGGGGTCGGCCCAGGAATCGCTGTAATGAAAATTGATCATCACATCCAGTCCCAGGTTTTTCGCGCGAATGGCTTTTGCCAACACATCGGCTGCATTGTTGTAAGCCGGATTGGGATTCACCCATACTCTTAACCTTACGGCATTCATGCCCAGCGACTTCATCAGCGCCATACATTCCATTTGGGTGCCGGCAGCGGAGTAAAATTTGCGTCCTGCATCTTCCATCTCCGTAAGCCAGCTAATATCAGCGCCTTTTACGAAATCACTGACAGGTGGTTCCGGGTCCGGGTCTGGTTCAGGATCTTGTTTTTTAGAACAACTCCAAAGTAACAGAATAGCCCCAAGCAGGATAATGCCAGAAATTTTCTTATTGATGATCATCATTGTATACTAAAGGTATAATTTCCATTGCCGCCACTCAAATCGAGAATTACGGTGTAACTGCCCGTTCCCGGTGCAGGAATATTGCTACCTGCCCAGTTGGGAGGTCCCGCGAAAATCAGTTTACCCGATCCATCTACTTTATAGCTGATGTCGTATCCGCCATTGCAGGTAAACACAAAGGAATTGCCCGCTGAAAAGTTGACATTGCTGGCAATCAGCTTGCGTGTAACCGGGTCATAAGTCATGGGCGTAGCCGATGTGCTCCAGCCATTATGGTCGCCCGACAAAAAGAACTGCACCGGTGTATAGTTGATGGTCAGGGCATTCAGGTCGGCATTAATCTTCATATAATTGGGCGCGGGTGTGAGCCATAGATTACCACTGCTGCCTGCTGCTATTGTGGTGCTGCTGGTTCCCCAGCCGTACTCTACCCCGCTGCTGGTGCTGAGCAGTTTGAAGGCATCGCCTCCCCAACCATCCGCATTGGGCAGGTACACATAGCCTTCATACTTGCTGCTGAAATCGGGAGAGGTAAGGACAAAACCCGGGGTGCGCGTAGTCGGTGTAACCCAGCTATTGCCACCTCTTACCAGCAGCGCAGGAAACTGCACCACATAGGTTGTGAGGTTCAGCGTCACCACATCCGAATAATCAAATACGGAATCACTAAGGGCCGAGCGGACACGAATTTCCAGGCTGCCACTGGTGCCTGGATCAATTCCCATACCAATGGCCAGATCATTCAATACAGCACCCGTGTAGCTGTAGCTGCGGTCGGTGCCCATATTAATTTTCTGCGCGCCGGCAAAATTGCTGCCGGTAGCGGCTATTTCAAGCTGGTAATTGATGGCGGCGCTAAAACCATAGTCCGCCTCGGTCCAACTAATGGTTTGCACATTATCGCTTGCTGTCGCTGACGACAATACAATAGTCGGAGAAGAGAGTGACACCACCGGAGCGGCTCCCTTTTGCATAATAGTTTGCGGCAGGTCTTTGCTACAAGCCGTCAGCAAGAGTGCAGTCAGTGCTGTAAAGATGACCTGATTATATTTTTGTTTCATGGTATGCAAGTTTAATGGCATTAATAACCCTGATTTTGAATCAGATTGGGATTTCCTGAAAGATCGGTTGTGGGAAGCGGGAAAATTTTGTAGCGCGCATCCACAGACCGGCCTTCCGCGATTCCACCCTTCCAGGCCCACAGATAATCCGCCGTTACAAATTTATTGTGACGAATAAGATCGGTTCTGCGATGGGCTTCATAGTATAACTCCCTACCCCGCTCATCGAGAATAAAATCGAGGGTGAGCTGACCGGCCGTGATATTGCCCGAAACATCGCCATCGTAGGCGCGGGTTCTAATGGCATTCACATAATTCAAAGCCGTTCCGCTACTGCCTCCGGTACCGCCACGCAATACCGCTTCTGCGTAAATCAGGTAAATTTCTGCAAAGCGGAACAAGGGGAAATCGATATCCGTCCAGTTGCCATTCGGATCGGCATTGGGCGCTAATTGTCCCGTACGTGTATAGTTGCGGTATTTGTGCGAAGAATAACCATCCGTACCCGTGTAGAGATTTTCCATCACCAGGTTCTGACCCTGCGTATAGAACTGTGGACGTTTATCCGTATTGCCCGATGGATCGGGGAACAGACCTACAAACTGATGCGTATGACGGAGACCGCCCCAGTTGCCACTGGTGCCGGAAATGCTTCCCGGTACGGCCGCCGGACCATGCGCGAGATAAGTTGTGCCGCCCCAGTTTTGCGTATAACGGGCATCATAGGCGATCATAAAAATATTCTCATCGGTATTCAGATGATTGTCGGCAATGGTCAGGTTACGGTAATTGGGGTGCAGCCCATAACCTGCGTCAATTATCTTATTGCAATAAATGATTGCATCCGTATAGCGCGCCGTACCGGTGTACACTTCTGCATTCAGGTACAATCTTGCCAGCAGGGCCCAGGCAGCGGCCTGGTCGGCGCGACCATATTCATTGCCACGAGCCGGCATCAGTTCCGTTTCAATCGCTTTCAACTCCGATTCTACATAGTCGAAGAGATCGGCCCTTGATATCTGCGGGGGCAGGCCTGTAGCTATGGGACTATTCTCATCTACAAATGGAGGATTCGCATAAAGATCCATCAGCACCCAATACTGGAATGCACGAAGAAACCTTGCTTCAGCCTTATAAAAACGAATCGCATCCGCGTCGGCGCCGCCGATGCCACGGCTCGTCAACTTATCGTCGGCACATTGGCGAATAAAATCATTGGCCAATGTTATCTGGTAGAAGGAACGATAATAGAGACCGGCGATAATCGGATTATTGGCCGACCATGACATTTCCTTTAATCCACGAATACCGGCATCATTCTGCCAGGTCCAGGCGGCTTCATCCGTCGTCAATTCCTGCAGGTTCCAGAACAGGCGCAGAAAATCGGAATTGCCTTCATCCGCAATAATCTGGGGCGATATATCGGGATTGCCGGCGCCACCCGCGTTACCCGTCAAAGCGAACGCGCCATACACTTTAGCCAGCGATTGCTTATAGCCAAGCGGTGTGCTGTACACAGCATCGGCCGTAATATCATTGGTGGGTACCAGGTCCAGTTTTTTAGTACAGGCGGCCAATAGCAACATGGGCAGCCAAACTAACAGTTTCCGAAATTTATTGAGCATATATCTTGCTTTAATGGTAATCATTATTGTATTCTCAAAACTCGAGCGCCGCACCGAGCGTAAATATGCGCGGGCGCGGATAGAGACTATTGTCGATGCCGGAACTGATTTCCGGATCAAGCCCCTTGTATTTGGTTACTACAAACACATTTTGTACGCCGGCGCTCAGTCGCAGGCTGGCTTCGCTGCGGAAAACGCGGCCCGCATCAAAACCCAGCACCAGGTTGTCCATACGCAGGAAAGAGGCATTGGAGATAAAATGATCGCTCAGCAAATTGTTGCTGTTTCCAACAAACCGCGTATCCAGGTAATTGGCCGAAGCGTTGTAAAGCACGTAGTTCCCCAAAATCTGGTTCAGATTACCCGTATTGCTGTGTACGTTGTTGTACATATAATTGCCCAGGCTACTCCGCAACACGGTAGAAAGCGACCATTTCTTATAGCTCAGGCTCGTACTAAAGCCCATCCATACCTCTGGTACCGCACTCTTGCTCTTCACCAGGTCGTCCTGGTTGATGATGCCGTCTTCATTCACATCCACAAAAACATTTTCCAGGGGCATACCTTTATCGTCGTACACCTGTTGATAAAGGTTAAATGTGTTGCGGCTATAGCCCACCTGTTGAATCTGCGCGAAGCCGCCGCCAATACCACCCGCTATACCGCCGGCCAATATTCCGCGATAATTGGGATCGTTGGGCACCACCGTAAGATTGGTAATTCGGTTGCGGTTGTAGGTAATATTAAAACCTGCATCCCAGTTCAGGTCCTTTTTCTGAATTACTGCGGCATTGATGCTGAATTCAACACCACGGTTTTCCATATTGCCCACATTGGCAATAAAGAAGGCGTCGAAATTGGTACCCGCCGGTTGCGGTATCAGGTTGAGCAGGTCGCTGGTTTTCTTCAGGTAAAAATCAATACTACCATTGATGCGGTTATCCAGGAAACCATAATCTAATGCGATGTTGGCCGTACTGGTTTCTTCCCATTTAATATTCGGATTAAAGGCACCGGGCCGGTACATCTGGTAATAGGTATCGCCAAACTGGTAAGTGGCGTTAGGGGAACTTAATCCATAAAACGAAAGGAAATCATAATCATTAATTCCGTCTTGCTGACCGGTGATACCATAACCCAGGCGCAGCTTCAGGTCCGAAACAAATCGACTGTTGCGAAGGAAAGATTCTTCCTTCAACTTCCAGGCCAGCGCCACCGATGGAAACCAGCCCCATTTGTTTTCGGGTCCGAATCGCGAACTTCCGTCGCGGCGCAGGGTGGCGGTCAACAGGTATTTATCCATTAAGGTATAATTCAACCGACCGAAATAGGAAAGCAGGGTATGCTCCGGCTTGTTGAAAGGAAATGCAGGATCTGAATTGGGATATTTCTCACCGCGTGCATTAAAGCTGGCGTAGTAGTATTGCTTACTCAGGAAATTGTTGTAGGAATAGCCAGCCGTTAAATCAACCCTGCTACGAATGGCACGAATTTCCTTGTTATAGTTCAGATAGAAATCAAACACAGTATTAGTGCGTGTAGACTTGTAGCGGTTGCTTTGCCCCCCTGCCCCACCGGCTACATAATCCGAGGCGGCGCTATCTGAAACAAAGACGGTGCCCTGACCATTGGCCAGATCGTAGCCAATATTCATATTGGCCCGGAGCTCGGGAAGAAAATGAAAGCGATAATCGAATTGAATATTCCCAATCAAGCGTTGTGGATCGCTCTTATCCAGTCGCTGCATGAGGAGACCCACGGGATTGCGACTCACCAGGTTAACCAAACCGGTATTGGTACTGGGATCAAGCCATTCGAAGAATCCGCCAAAGCGGTCACCCACTTTGTCGGAATAAACTGGTTGCGTGGGATCGAAGCTCACCGCCGTACCTATCGCACCCTGGTTGGCAAAACGATTCTTTTGCACGCTCGCCTTCAGGTTCAGGTCTATCTTTAAATGATTCTGAAAAAACGAAGGACTCAGCATTAATGCGGCCGACATGCGTTGCAAATTGTCGGTACGCAGGATTCCGTTTTGATTCGCATACCCGAGCGAGAAACGATAAGGAAGCTTGCGAATTCCTCCACTAATGCTGATATTATTGTCCGTAGCCAGCGCGGTTTGATAAATTTCGTCCTGCCAGTCGGTATTGGCTTCACCCAGCATGGCCACTTTATCCGGCGTTCCATATTGATTCACGATCTGACGAAATTCATCGGCATTCAATACATCCACTTTATTGGATAACACGGATACGGAATTCTGCGTCGTGAAGTTGACACGAAGTTTGCCGCCGGTGCCCTTTTTGGTGGTGATCAGTATAACGCCATTGGCAGCACGCGTACCATAGATAGCTGCAGCCGAAGCATCCTTCAACACCGTAAATGATTCAATATCGTTAGGATTAATAAAAGCGAGCGGATTGGATGAACCCGAAATGCCGCCTGTTTGCAGAGGCACACCATCAATCACTATCAGGGGATCGTTGCTCGCGCGTAGTGAAGAGCCTCCACGGATACGTATTGTACTGCCGGAGCCGGGTCGCCCACCGTTCGATACAATGGAAACACCCGCCACCTTTCCTGCAATCATTTGTTCAGGCGTGGAGATCTGACCACGTTGAAAATCTTTTTCGGAAACGGTGGCCACCGCCCCTGTAAGGTCTTTCTTTCTGGCGCTACCATACCCAATTACAACAACTTCTTCCAGGCTGGCAGGTGCCAGCTCCATGCGGATAGTAAGTGACAGCGATTCGCCCACTTTTTGCTGAATACTCAAATAACCAACATGTGAGAAAGATAAGAGGTCATCAGGCGCTACCGAAGTCAGACTAAAATCCCCAGCTTCGTTGGTACTGGTGGCAATGGACTTTTCCTTTACCGCAACAACCACGCCCGACAGGGGTTGTCCGCTGGCATCCACCACTTTCCCGGTGATGGTTCGGTTTTGCGCCTGGGCCAGTTGCAGTAGCGACAACATGGCAGCCAGCAGAATGGCGGGGCGCCATCTTTTTTTCATTTTCATATAACAAGCAGTTTTGAATGGGAAACCTGTTTTTCAGGTCTCATTCAAATCTACCTTAAACAGAGGCGGGGCGTTTATTCAATCATTCATTCCTTTGTTTCGATTATTCATTTTTTTAGAAACACTGATTGACAATGATTTGAAAACAATAATTGACTGACACTGTCGAATCATCTGTTGACCTTAAATCCCTAATTTTAATCCACAGCTTCAAAATGCTTCGCCATCGTTATATCATATTAATAGCTGCGCTTTTGCTGGGTCAACTCCCATCCGGATCACAACCCGCCAATATAGCATTTAAACATATTGGCATTGAAAAGGGCCTTAGCAACAGCACAATTGAATGCATTTACCAGGATAGCCGGGGCTTTATCTGGTTAGGTACGCGAGATGGATTGAACCGGTATGATGGCCATCAGTTTCAGGTTTACCGGCACCGAACCGGCGACAGCAGCAGCCTCACCGACAACTATATTACCAGTATCCGCGAAGATGCCGAAGGCCAGCTCTGGATCGGAACCATGAATGGATTGAGCCGTCTGAATCCAAAACTCAATCAATTCAGAAACTACCGGCATCAGGAAAATTCGGTCGGCGCCCTGGGGCATAACCAGATCAGCTCTATTCATATCGACCGCCGTGGCCGATTATGGATCAGCAGTTTTGGAGGAGGCCTGCACCATTTCGACTCCGCACTTCAACAGTTTCGAAGTACGCCTGCTTTAAGGCAAAAGAATCCCGCAGCCCTTGAAAATTATTTTCATACAATTTATGAAGACAGCCACGGTAATTTGTGGGCTGGTGCTGAGTCGGGTTTATATAAATATGATGAAAGGGCACAAGAATTTGCGCAGGAAGATAACATAGCCAGAAAGGATGGAAAATACCTGGCCATCCGCAGCATCGCGGAAGACCCTCGTGGTTATCTTCTGTTGGGTACCGATAATAATGGCCTCTTGCAATACCACGCCAGGTATCGTACGCAGGATTGGTTTGTGCATGAGCCTACAACGCCTCGATCCATCAGCAGCAATATGCTGCGGGCCATTCTGGTTACCCGCACAGGTTCAATCTGGACGGGAACCGTAAATGGCGGCCTCGATTTTTATGATCCCGTACATAAACAATTTTTCAATTATCAATACCAGCCCGAAGATCCGGGAAGTCTCAGTCAGCGCACCGTGTCGGCTTTGTGTGAAGACCGGCAGGGAAATATCTGGATAGGAACGCACCGGGGTGGATTGAACCTGTATATGCCAGGCGCGCAGAAATTCCGTTTGTTCAGGCAAAAGCCTGATAAGAATTCCTTGAGCTATAATGACGTGAAAGCATTTTGCGAAGACGGGAAGGGCCGGATTTGGATTGGTACGGATGGCGGAGGGCTCAATCTCTTTGACAAAAGGACCAAAAGCTTCCAACATTTCCGCAATGATCCATTTGATGCCAGAAGCCTGGGCTCGAATGAGGTGATTGGGATTATGGAAGATGGACAGGGTCAATTATGGGTAGGAACCTGGGGAGGCGGACTTTGCCAGTTAAATGCGGAAACCAAAAAGTTTACCCGTTATGCCGGACCCTCTTATATACAAACGCTTTACGAAGACAGTAAGGGCCGGTTCTGGGTCGCCACTTACTACGATGGATTATGGTTATTTGACAGAAGCAGTGGCAGGTACACGAGAGTGCAACGAAGCGAGTCTGGAAATTCTGTTGTTTCCGGCAACAATATACTTTCAATAGTTGAAGACAAAGCCGGCAATCTTTGGTTTGGCACAGACGACGGTGGCCTGAATAGGCTGGATGCCATAACAGGCGAATTTTCCCATTACTTTCATCGGGAAGAAAAAAAACCAGATCTGCGCGTGCTAATGGTAGATAGCAAAGGACAGCTTTGGCTGGGACAGGCTGGTTTATATAGATTCAACGCCGCCAATAATCGCTTCGACCTTTTTATACAGGAGGAAATTTGGAAAACGGTTTTCATTAAAGGTATTGTAGAAGACAACGAAGGTTTTCTTTGGATATCGAGCTCGAATGGCATTTTACGACTGGATGTTAACGACAAAACCTATCGCAGCTTTAATACAATAGATGGACTGCAGGGACAGGAATTTGAAGCCAACGCGAGCCTGCGCACCCGCGACGGAGAAATTTATTTTGGCGGTGTGAATGGGTTTAATAGTTTCTACCCCAGCGAAATCAGCCAAAACGCGTTTATACCCCCGGTCTATATTACAGAGTTTGCTATAGAAAATAATCTTGTCGCGGGTGGAACCTCCAATGCGAAACTTAAGCAGGATATTAGTTTTACCGAAACCATCGAACTCAGTTATCATGAAGCAACTTTCTCCTTCAGTTTTGCAGCTTTGAATTTCACATCTGCGGAAAATAACCGGTATTCCTATATGTTAGAAAA
Source organism: Terrimonas ferruginea (assembly GCA_044463125.1). Taxonomy (GTDB): domain Bacteria; phylum Bacteroidota; class Bacteroidia; order Chitinophagales; family Chitinophagaceae; genus CAYMZZ01. The sequence goes on along the minus strand of JBIQMS010000004.1, from coordinate 23,362 downwards.
CTGGGATCGCGACTGGATTGATGCGGGCAGTTCAAAAAAGGCGACCTATACTAATGTGAGCCCAGGAACTTACACATTCCGCGTGAGGGCTTCCAATAATGATGGGCTATGGAATGAGGCCGGAAAGCAGGTGCGGATTGTCATCCATCCCCCATTCTGGCAAACCTGGTGGTTTCGCTTATTGGTAGCCGCCCTGTTAATAACGGCAGCCTATTATTTCTTCCGGTTTCGCAGGCGGATTCAACTGGAAAGATTTGAAGAAGCCAAACGCGAACAACTGCACCAGATGCAATTACAGTTTTTTACAAATATCTCCCATGAATTTCGCACGCCCCTTTCACTCATCCTGGGTCCGGTGGAAAAGTTGCTCAAAGAGAATTCCAATGCCGCCAATCAGCATGCCTACCAGGTGATACAACGCAATGCCAACCGATTGCTGCAACTGATCAATGAGCTCATGGAATTTCGCAAAGCAGAAGCAGGTGCGCTAAAACTACAGGTAATAAGGGGAAGCCTGCCCCATTTCCTCGAAGAAATTGCCGATGAGTTTAGTGAACTGGCTGAGGAGAAAAATATACGCTTCAGCACCCGTATCATGACTCAGCCCAAAGAAACCTGGTTTGACCGACAGGTCCTGGAAAAGATAATCATTAATCTCCTTAGCAATTCATTCAAATACACACCGGCACATGGAGAGATAACGCTGGAAATATATGATTCGCTGGAGCAATTCAAACCATCGTTCCGCAATGAGCTTAAGCTGGAGGCGAATCCCCGCAAAGGTTCTTTTCTATACTTCAGAATCGCCGATAATGGTATCGGTATTTCCGGCGAATCTATCGCACATCTGTTTGAACGTTATTACAGGGTATCAGAAGCGCACATGGGTTCAGGAATTGGGCTGGCCTTTGTAAAAACACTTACACAACTACATCGTGGGAACATATATGTATATAGTGAACGTGAAAAAGGCACAGAATTTATAATCGGCATACCTGTTGGCCCCGACCAGTATGCTGCGAATGAAAAATGGACCGGCGCATCAGCGATTGATTCCGGCGCCGAGGAACAGACAGCTCAGGCTTTAGGTACCCGCCCCGTTTTTTCATTGTCTTCAACAGCAAGGCATACCGAGTCCGCACAGCTACCTCTGATACTCATCGCCGATGACCATGAGGAATTGAGAGGCTTCTTAAAAGAAAGCCTGGAGGGCGAGTTTCAGATAATGGAAGCAGTCAATGGCCGAAATGCGCTGGAAATCTGCCAGGAATATTTTCCAGATATTGTTATTAGCGACATTATGATGCCCGAAATGGATGGTATTGAATTTTGCCGGGCTTTGAAAGGGAATGAGGATCTGTCGCATATTCCTTTCATCTTACTGACAGCGCGAAGCAGTATGGAAGCCCGGTTGGAAGGTACAGGTAGCGGGGCTGACCATTATTTCGCCAAACCAGTAAATACCGAATTACTCATTTTTACAATACGCAATATCCTGCTACAAAAACAAAAGCTTCGCGAGCGGTATCGGCGCGATCAGCATGCCGAATTGCGGGAGATGGCGCACACGCATAAAGACCGTGAGTTTCTCGACGACCTGCTGCGGATAATTGAAGCCCATCTTTCTTCCCCAGATTTAGACGTGGATTTTATTTGCGCACAGGTGGGCATGAGCAGAACCAAGCTTTACCACAAAGTGAAAAATATTACAGGACAGTCAATTGGTGATTTCATTCGCAGCCATCGCCTTCGCCACGCCGCCAAACTGATGACGGAAACTGACCTGTCGCTTACCGATATTATGTATAATGTGGGCATTCAAACCCAATCCTATTTCTCCAAAGCCTTTAAGCAGGAATTTGACAAAACCCCTACGCAGTTTCTGAAGGAACTGGAAACCGGGCGCATGAGCCGCGAAGCGGGCAGTTGAGCAGCAGCCGGTAATTGGAAGGTGCAAGCGGAAATCGCAACTTGCGCTTCCGGCTTTTGAATAAACCTTAACTTTATCCATAAATCATGCAGCTTGCAAACCCTTCCCATCTACCAGGTTGATGCCTTTACGGATAAAGTGTTTAGTGGCAACCCGGCAGCCGTTTGTCCTTTACAACAATGGCTATCGGAAGACATCATGCAGAAAATCGCTTTGGAGAATAACCTGGCGGAAACCGCTTTTTTTGTAAAAAACAAGAATCAGTACGATATCCGGTGGTTTACCCCAACTGTGGAAGTGGACCTTTGCGGACATGCCACACTGGCCTCGGCTTATGTGCTTTTTCAGGTTCTGGGCATCAGCGATCAGGAAATAACCTTTCATTCGCACCGCAGTGGCCCACTTCATGTGAAACGGGAGGCGGATTGGCTGGCCTTGAATTTCCCCACCGACACAATCGGGTCGGTACCACTCAACAACCAGTTGGAAGCATGCTTCGATATTTGTCCACGCGAGGCTTATCGGGGCAAAACCGACTACCTGCTGGTGTTTGATGCCGAAGACGACATCCGAAGTCTTGAACCCTCCCTGGAAAGGATCAGCCGGCTCGATGCCCGTGGCGTTATCGTTACGGCGCCGGGTGATGCAGTGGATTTTGTTTCCCGCTTTTTTGGACCTGCCGTGGGCGTGCCGGAAGATCCGGTTACGGGTTCTGCCCATACCAGCCTTCTGCCTTATTGGGCCCAGCGATTAGGCAAAAATGAACTTAGCGCCAGGCAGCTGTCGACCCGGGGAGGAGAAATCCGCTGCAAATACCTGGGTGAAAGAGTGGAAATAGCCGGGCAGGGTCAACTTTACCTGAAGGGAGAGATTTATCTTTAACCGATATTTGTTATATTAGCAACGACAACAAACGGAAGAACCCCCGTCTACATATTTCTTCTATTAAACCTATCCGAATATGAAACAATTGACCAGCATTCTTTTCCTGATGCTGTTTTGCACAGCCTGCACTAAGGACAATCTCGATGAATATGAAGATTTGGAGCTCCCTGAAATAACGCAGAGCGGCCAACATACCTTTGGATTTCAGCTCGATGATGAGGTTTGGATAAATTTTGGCCAAAAGTGTACGGTGGCGCCCAGCCAGTGCCGTGAAAATCTTACCGGTACTTTTTATGAAACGGATGGAGCGCTGAAAATCAATGCCGACAGGGTATTGCGCGACAACAATCAATTCGTTAGCAGTTCCACAATCGACATTAGCCTGGAAACCGACTTTCGCGGTGTGGGTTTGTACAGCTCTGACCTTAATGACCAGATTGCTGCCAGTTACATAATCTCGGTTGACTCAAGCTATATACTTCCGGAGATCAACCCGAAATTTGAGGTTACTATCACCCGTCTTGATCTGGATGCCAAAATTCTTTCCGGGGTGTTTACAGGAATCCTGTTTCTGAGAGATGACCTGAGCAATCAGTCAACATCCCTCACCGATTCTATTCGGATTGAAAATGGCCGATTCGACATCCGCCTGAAGTAGTGAATGCTTTGCCTGATTCGTAAGCGCCACATCAACCCAAACGAAGTCTACATAAGTCGCAGCACCACTAATCCGGTAACGATAGCCAGGCTAAAGCTGATCAAAGTCCCGATCAGCAGGTATTCGGTTTTCCGCTCGGTACGATCGGAGTCGGCGAAGCGGATTACGCCTTTTGCCGCCACCAGCAAGCCAATGGCTTCATATTGCTCTTGCAGCACCAGCACAAAGATGATCAGGCGTTCGATGATGCCAATCCATTTTCCGGCATGTTGCAGCGCTCCCGTTTTGTCAACGGCCTGGCTCCATTTACGGGTAAGCTGACCTACCAGGATGCCGCAGGGGTAGCTCAGAAATACCAGGGCTGTAATTAAGATCAGTATGGCGCTATCGGATCTAAACTGTTTCCAGTAGCCCAACAAATCATCCCAACGAAAGAAGCTGACCCACCAGCAGCCGAGGATCACCAGCAGGTGAAGCGCCTGGTCGATCAGGAAATAGCGTGTTTCCTCAGGCTTATATGATTTCCAACCATCGATCAAAGTATGTGTAACAAGGATTGCCAGCGCCACCCAGGCATAGGCCCAGCCAATAAAGAGCAAGGCCACGGCTGCGGTGATGGCCGTGTGCAGGTAAAGGTATTTGGAGCGAAACTTAAATCGTTGCCGGTCGTGCACCCACCGTCTCGGCTGCAGAAAAAAATCCGTCAGCAAATGTGCAAGGATCAGTTTGGTAAGCCAGATTGTTGCCATGTTTACGCCATTAATTCCGTGAGTCCATCATATTCCTTCAGCACAGTCTGCAGTTCCTGCCAGCCGATGGAAAGGGTGTGTTTATGAATGGTGGAAGGAGATTTCCGAAGATGGCCGGCCACCTGTTTTTGTGTATGGCCCTTTAGTAATTCTGCCATCACCGTGGCCTGTTTGCCCGTCAGGTTTCTGAATAAATAATCGATAAACAGGGCCATTACATGAAACCCATGATTGGCTTTGGCATCGGGGCTGCTGATGGCCAGCCTTGCGCCATCTTTTTCCAGGGAATCAAAGGTTCTTCCGGAAATCACGAAGGCTTCGTCGGTAGCGGTATTCAATTTTTTCAGCCGGGGACGGATGCTGCCAATACCGATGGCTATACGCAGGTCGCTTTTATCGGAAATCTTGCGCGCTTCGCAACGGCACAATAGTGCCAGCCGTAAAGCTTCGGCAGGATGCTTTACAACGACCTGGAAACTGTCACCCCGAAAAAACTCATGCGTATGTTTATCAAGCAACTCTGTAAACTTCATCCATAGCTTACGGGAAGCAGCGGACGGAAGAGAGCTGGAGTTCACAATATCAGCGGTAATAACGGCGCCAACGGGCATAGACCACAATTATTGACTAAAAGTAGACAAAAACATGTAATTTTCAAAATTCGACTAAAAAGGCGAATTTTAAAATAATTCGACTAAAAAGGCGAATTTCAGGAAAATTCGACTAAAAAGGCGAATTTAGGAAATGAGAGGAGTATCTGCACCAGTATAATTATTGAGCTGCCTTTGGGAAAGGGCGGAAGCTCACCAGCGGGGATCCTGTTGGCAGTGGAAGAAAAAAAAAATTTTGCGTAGCCAAATAACTACATATATTTGTAGCCAAATGACTACATAATGAAACGCCGACGTGATCCCTTTCAAGCCATCGCCGACCCCAGCAGGCGGGCAATCCTGGTTCTGCTGGCATCGCAATCTATGACAGCCGGCGCCATTGCCGCGCAATTCAATACGGCACGGCCTACCATTTCAAAGCACCTGCAGATATTGACGGAATGTGAGCTGCTGAAACAGGAGCAATCCGGCAGGGAGGTCCACTACCATATCAATGCCACTGGAATGAAGGAGATCGCCAATTTCATAGAGCCTTTCCGGAAAATGTGGGATGACCGGTTCAACAAGCTGGAGACCATTATGAAAAAGTACAAATCAAAATAACCAACCGCAATGGAACAAAAAACAAAAGTGATGGCCGAGGAAGGGCAACATGATATACTCATACAACGGGATTTTGACCTGCCAGTAGAATTGTTGTTCTTAGCCCATACCGATCCGGAACTTTTCGGGCAATGGATGTCGCATGAATATGGAACTACCCGCATGGTAAAACTCGAGTGCCGGAATCATGGAGGCTGGCGCTTTGAAACTACCGACGGAGAAGGCAAGCTCCTATTCGCGGCCAATGGTGTGATACATGAGCTGGTCCCCAACCAGCGGATAGTGCGGACATTTGAGATGGAAAACTCCGGCTTCCCGGCACAACTTGAATTTATGGAATTTGAAGCGATCGGTAAAGACCGAAGCCGGTTGAGTATGCTGCAGGTATTCAAAACAATTGAGCTTCGCGATCAACTGCTCAAAATGCCCTTTGCCCATGGACTCAGTATGGCGCATGATCGCCTGGAGTCCGTTATTCAGCAACTAAGAAAAAAGCAAGATTGATATGACCCGCACTCACAGAATTATTTATTGGGTAACAACAATATGGCTTGCCCTCGGAATGACCTCGACCGGAATCGTGCAGCTTCTTAAGATGGAAGAAGAAGTAACCAATTTTCAGGAATTGGGCTATCCGCTTTACCTGCTCAGCATCCTTGGGATAGCCAAACTGCTGGGAGTGGTGGCAGTATTGATACCAAAAACGCCCACATTGAAAGAATGGGCCTATGCCGGTTTTTTCTTCACTATGGCAGGAGCCATTGTTTCGCATCTTGTTTCCGGGCATTGGGGCATAGAACTGTTTGGCCCATCCCTGTTGTTGTTGCTCACGATACTATCCTGGCATTTCCGGCCACTGCCACGGCGGGTTTGAATTACCCGGTAAATAATTGGCAGAAGGATGCGATTTTCTTTACAACCTACAGGTAATCCCCCTCCCGATTAAAATCGGGATGCTCTACCCTTCAAGATCAGCTCTTCAATATACTTCCGTGATTTTTGTTGCTTGATGTGGCGCTCCCGTTTTTTGGCAGACGCCAGATCGTCGTACTCCTCCGTATACTTTACAAACCAGGGCATGCCGGTTTTGGTGAATTTAGAATGACCGATATTATGCTCATACAACCTTCGATCCAGATCGGTACAGGCACCAACATAATATTTGTCCAGCTTTTCGGAGAATAGGATGTAGAGAAAAGCCATAGGAATAGGTTTAAACGCAAAAAAGGCTTTGAATTATTCAAAGCCTTTTTCAGTGATCCCGCTGGGAGGACCTTTATAACTTAATACAATTTGATTTTCAAGTAGTTAATTATAGGAAAAATTCGAATTCCGCTCTAACTACACACTGTAAATTTCTTTCAACGAACTGTGAATGATTGACAAGCAAAACTAAAGGATAATCCTTTCATATAGCTATTTTTTGAGCCGATTATGATCCATAAAGCTTGCATCTGACGTTTGTCCATGCAAAAAACAGGTCCTTATAGTCAATTGTCATTTAATGAGATCTGCAGTACCTGAAACAACAATAGAAGGCGCCATCTCAAGATCTTCTTTATAGTATCTAAATTTACCTTTGCTATTCTTAATAGACGTTATTTCGGCCGGGCTAAAAACATTAGGATTTAAATGTTCTTTGTACATGACTAACCACATTAATGTAAATACTTCATATTAATATGAAATTTTATACTCTCACCCTTTGTATTCGCACAGCATTTAATATCGCCAACAAAGCCACGCCAACGTCTGCAATCACTGCCTCCCATAAAGTAGCCACACCGCCTGCGCCCAAAATCAACACAAACGCTTTTACAGTCATTGCCAAAATAATGTTTTGCCAAACTATACTTCGGGTGATTTTACCAATTTTAATAGCAGATACTATCTTATGTGGCTGGTCATTTTGAATCACTACATCTGCGGTTTCAATTGTGGCATCACTGCCCAGGCCGCCCATTGCAATTCCCGCATCTGCAAGAGCAACCACAGGTGCATCGTTTACACCATCACCAACAAAAGCAATATGTCTTCCTTCATCCTTCAGCTTCTGCACTTTCTCAACTTTATCTTCGGGTAGTAAATCCCCATAAGCGTCATCAACACCAATCTTCTTTGCCACTTCATCAACTACAGATTGCTTATCACCGGAAAGCATTACCGTTTTAATATTAAGTCTGTGCATGTCCTTTACTGCCTGTACTGAATCGTCTTTTATTTCATCGGCAATAGTAATGTAACCTGCATATTGATTGTTGATTGCTGTTACAATGATTGTATCAGCAATTTTTTCTATTTCAGAAGGATAGGATATATTAAACTTCTTCAACAACTTTATATTACCAGCAAGCATATCCTTTCCATCTATTTTTCCTTTCAAGCCATGACCTGAGATTTCTTCTACTGCATCAGCTTTGATGCCATTTACAGCTTCACCCGCATATTCTGTTACTGCTTTTGCAATAGGGTGAGTTGAATTTTTCTCCAGAGTAGCCGTAAGCTTTACCAGTTCTTTCTCGGTCAAATTTACCGGAACTATTTTTTGCACTTTAAAGACTCCCTTCGTCAACGTTCCGGTTTTATCCATTACCACTGTATTAACTTTTGTCATTACATCGAGAAAATTCCCTCCCTTAAATAAAATACCATTGCGGGAAGCAAGACCGATACCACCAAAATATCCCAGCGGAATAGAAACGACCAAAGCACAGGGACAACTGATAACTAAGAAAACCAGTGCCCGATAAAACCAGGTTTGAAAATTGTAATCGTCCACAATGAAATATGGAACAAAACATAATGCTACAGCCAAAAAGAAAACAATTGGAGTATAGATTTTGGCAAACCTGGAAATGAATAGTTGTGTCTGTGATTTTCTCGCAGTCGCATCCTGCACCATTTCTAAAATCTTACTTAGTTTGCTATCCTTGAAAAGAGCCTTTACTTTTATTTCAGCAACTGTATTGAGATTAATCATTCCGGCGAGAATAGTTTCACCTTTATATTTGGTATCAGGTTTACTTTCGCCGGTCAAAGCTGCTGTATTGAACGAAGCGTTTTCTGAAATCAATTCGCCATCTAATGCTACTTTTTCTCCCGGTTTTACCTGAATAGTTTCTCCTAATTCAATGATTGACGGATCTGCAACAAGCGGAGAGCCATTTCTTATGACCATCACTTCATCCGGCCTTATATCAAGCAGGGCTTTGATACTTCTTTTTGCATTATTAACAGCTGCATCCTGGAACCATTCCCCGATTTGATAAAACACCATCACAGCCACCCCTTCTTCATATTCACCGATTATAAATGCTCCGATGGTGGCAACACTCATCAATACAAATTCATTGAAGATGTCACCTCGCTTTGACTTTCTGAACGCAAGGTCTAACACTTTGCGGCCTGCCAATAAATAGGCAACCACGTTTATTACCAGTGATGGAATTTTGGGCAACTCTATTTTAAATCCATATTCCAGCACCAGTAGCACTATTAATATGAATAGTGCTAATAGTAAATCCCAATGGCTTTTCCAACCTGATTCATCCCTTTCCTCACTTCCGTGGTCATGACCATCATCTTTTGAATGAAGCGGAACAACTTTCGGTTCATTCGTTTTTTCGTCTTCGTATGTATTTTGCATAATATATCAGTTAATGAAAAATGAAATAATTCCTGTGACGATTAAAACAATACCGGTAATAATTCCGGCATTATGCTCCCATTTATGCCAGTTTAGCTTAAGCATCCCCTTATAGGCAATTCTTACCCAGATGAGCATCCCTGTGATAGTTATAATGGCATATAAACTGGCAATCATTGCAAGAAAATACCAGCCTTTGCTACCAGCCAGCAGAAAATATGCTTCGATCTCCATGCAGGGAGAGAGGAACATAGCTATGACCAATGCGACAATAACAGCCCCTTTGTTTTTTTTCTCTATTTGTTTTTTCTCCAAATGAAAATGATGATGAGTGTAATGCTGCCTGATAAAATATAATCCTATTAAGATCAAAATAGCAGGTCCTATTATTTTAGTAAAGTCCTCAATATGGGTTGTAAGTTCACTGCCTATCATAGCAAGCAGCACGCCAATAATGACCGTGCTTATTACATGCGCCATTCCTGCAATAAAAGTGATCCTGGTAGTTTCTGCAAGGCTCCATCCTTCCTTTCTGCCAATAGCCAATACCGGCAGCCAATGATTTGGAATCACCGCATGAAGCAAGCTAATCAATAAACTTCCAATAAGAATTGAAACCATTTTACAGAAATTAAAATCAATGTCCCTCTTCCTCTTCGCTGTTCTTCATTTTACTTAACAAGGAATAGGCTCCTTTAACTACGATATTTGATTTGTCAATGCCTTCCGGTAATATAACTTCTGTGTATCCGGCATCACTGTTTCCAATATCCACAGCTATCATTTTAAAATGATGTTCCGCCGGGGTAATTTCCGGATCTGCTTTTGCTGCATTCGCAGGTTTTCCTTCCTCTGCTTTAATAAATATGTATTTCTGGCCCTGGTAGTCAATAATGGCTTCATCCGGCAATGCCGGAACTTTCTGCTGCCCGGTTTCCACTATTGCCTTCAGATACATGCCCGGTAGCAGGTGTATGTCTTCCTTTTCAATATGACAGTGTATGCGAACGGTACGGTCACTGCTGATCTCCCTGCCAATCAGGTAAACATTAGCTATACGCTCCGTGGTTTCATTGGCCAATATAAAACGTACCCTTTGGCCGATCTGAAGCCTGGGAACATCTTTCTCAAATATTGTAAGTTCAGCATGCAAATGCTCGGTATCTACAATTTCAAAAAGAACATCCGTGGGATTAATGTATTTACCGATGTTGGCATTCACTTGAGTTACAAAGCCGCTTATTGGAGCATACAGGTTAACCGTAGATTGAATGTTTCCCTGTTCTACTGCCGCAAGGTTAAGCCCGACCACCTTTATCCTTTCCTTCAGTGCATTTGTTTTTGCCTGCAAAGATTGGAAAGCTGCTTTTGCCTGTTGCAGCGTTTTTTGTGCATTGATATTTTCTTTTGCCAGTTCCTGCTGCCTCTCATAATCCGCCTTGGCATATTCCAACTGACTTTTTGCATCGAGGTAATCCTGCTGGATCGTTACAAAATCCGGATTTTCAATAGTGGCAATCAGTTGGCCTTTTTTTACAAGCATTCCCTGCAATAACCCGGTTTTCTTTAAAAAACCTCCCATATTCACAGACACACTGACCATCTGCTGTGGCGGTACATCCAGCAACCCGTTGGCTTTAAACGTGCCACTGATCTGTTTCATTTCAACTTCACCAAACTGAATACCCGCAGTATTAAATTGAGGCTGCGAAAGCATTACTTCATTGCCCTCCTCATTATGAATTTCATCCGCTGTTTCCGCTACTTGCCCGGGATTATTTTTGCTTCCGCAGGAAACCAGGAATAATAACCCTGAAAGAAATATGATAATTCGTTTCATTATAGATAGATTTTTTTAAAGTTTTTTATAATTATTCTATTGATTACCGGCAAGAAATTCCAGCCGGATGATGCTTTGGTTCAGGCTATTTAACTCTTGTAAGTAATTTTCCTTTATCTGCAAGGCATTTTGCAATGCCAGCAAGTATTCAATATAGGTTGCATCGCCTTGCTGATATCCTCTTTGAGACTGATATAAAATCAATTCGGCATTGGGTACTGCCGAAGACCGGTAATATTCCACACTGCCTTTAAATTTTTGATAAGTCTCAAGAGCCTGCTTCCATTCGCTTTCTACCAGACTTTGGTTGTAGGCAAGATTAGTTTCGGCAACCTGGCGGTTTACTTCTGCAGCCTGAATACGTCTTTTCAAAGGTTTGTTGAAAATAGATAATGAAATCCCGGCTGAAATGCCCATAAAGCGGTTACCGGCATCGGCCAGTTTTGTACCTGTAGCACTAAGGGGAGAACCAATAAGGCTTTGGTTAAAATAACCCAACGTAAAATCGGGCAGGCGTTGCGCTGAAATGACTTTTGTTTCTTTCTGTGCCACCTGCACCTGGCTTTGCAGGTACAACAAAAAAGGATTGCGGGATATCATAGAAGTATCATTCAACAACAAAAAGGGGGCCTCTGCAAGACTATCTATAACAATACTCAGCATCACATCGCTTCCTGTCAGTTGCTGAAGTGAGTAATTGAGTGCCATTATATCTGAGTTGTTTTGCTGGAACCGGTTGCGGACTTCATTTAGCCGGGTTTCAGCAGTGGCTTTCTCCAGTAGTTTCGTTTCACCGGTTTTTAGTCTAACTGTTGCCGCTTTCAGAAATTCGGAGTAAATACTATCCTGTTGCTGCAAGAGTTTTTGAAGGTTATGGAAATACAATAATGCATTATAAACCTCCTTTATATTTGTGACCAGTTCATTTATGGTCATTTTTTTCCTGGCTTGTGCCGATCCCGTCAACGCATCACCCAGTGCGCGTTGTGCAGAAAAGTTTCTGGGATTGGGTATCGTTTGGGAAACTGAAAAATTATTATCTCCCCATTCATAACTATTATATTGGCCAAGGGTCATATCAATATTTGTCTTACCGATATAGCCTACAGAAGACTTTAACTGCTTTTGATATTGCACTTCCAGTTCTGCACTTTTTACCAACTTATTATTGGCTAAGGCCATTTCAACAGCTTTTTCCAATGAAACCGGCTGTCTTTGTTGTGCATTGGATAAAAGGGATATTACCATCAAACCCCCAACAAGCATCAATGATTTATTCATTTTTAATTTTTTGAATTTTATTTTTTCAAAATAGATGTAGAGACAGGGAAGTACAACCAATGTCAGGATGGTAGATGTTATCAGGCCACCGATAACCACTGTTGCCAGCGGTCTTTGCACTTCTGCTCCGGCACTGGTGGCAAGAGCCATCGGCAGAAAACCAAGGGAGGCAACGGAAGCTGTCATCAATACCGGTCTTAGCCTTACACGGGTTCCTTTGAGTACGATTTCCTTAAGATCGGTAAGACCTTCTTTTTTCAGGCTGTTGAATTCTGCAATCAGTACTATGCCATTTAATACGGCCACACCAAATAATGCAATAAAACCTACACCGGCAGAAATACTAAAGGGCATACCCCGGATCAATAATGAAAACACACCACCAATGGCCGCCATGGGGATGGCAGTAAATATCAGCAGCGCCTGCTTAACTGATCGGAACGCAAAAAACAATAGAAGGAAGATTAAGGCAAGCGCCGCAGGAACGGCAACAGAAAGTCTGGCATTTGCCTCTTTGAGATTTTCAAATTGTCCGCCATATGTAGCATAGTAACCCGGTGGCATTTTTACCTGCTGGTCAATTTTCTGTTCAAGTTCTTTCACCACGCTGGCCACATCCCGCCCACGAACATTAAAGCCAACGATAATTCTTCGTTTGGCATCCTCTCTCTGAATCTGGTTTGCCCCAACTTTGAATTGTACATCAGCCAACTGACTTAAGTAAACCTGGTTGCCGGTGGGGGTTGTGACATAAAGATTTCTTACATCCTCAATCTTTTGCCGATCCACATTTTGTAAACGAACAACCATATCAAACCGTTTCTCCCCCTCATACACCAGACCCGCCGACTGGCCCGCAAAAGCCGTATTGATAGCCTGGTTTATGGTTTCAACATCCAGTCCGTACTTTGCGACCTCATCACGATTGATACTGATAACAATTTGCGGCAAGCCGGTTACCTGCTCTATGTAAATATCCCTGGCCCCTTTTACAGCACTTGCAATTTTACCTACCTGGTTAGCCAGGTCGTAGAGTTCATCAAGATCTTCGCCAAAAATTTTGACTGCTACATCCTGTCGTACTCCTGTCATCAATTCATTAAAACGCATCTGGATAGGCTGTTGAAAGCCGAATGTGACACCGGGAATATCTTCCAGCGCTTCACCCATTTTTTCAGCCAACTCTACTCTGTTATGCGCCTTCGTCCATTTACTTTTATCATTTAACATAACCATCATATCACAGGCTTCAATCGGCATGGGATCGGTAGGAATTTCAGATGAGCCAATTTTGCCTACGACTTCTTTTACTTCATCCGGAAATTCCTTTAACAGAATGGCAGCCGCTTTTTGAGAAGCATCTATTGTTTCAGACAAGCTGCTTCCAGTAAGCACCCTTGTTTCTACCGCAAAGTCACCTTCCTCCAGGGTGGGAATAAATTCTCCGCCCATACGAGTAAAAATGACCAGGCTGACAATAAACAACACAACAGAAATTGTTACTACCAGAAACTTCCTCTTCAAGGCGCCATTTATTACGGGCCGATACAGACGCTGAAAGAAATCCATCATCTTGTCAGAAAAATTTCTTTTATGAATTGTTTTTTTACTCAGAAATGCAGCACTCATCATGGGTACGTAAGTGAGTGATAATAGAAAAGCTCCGAGAATGGCAAATGCAACAGTTTGAGCCATGGGCCGGAACATTTTACCTTCAATACCCACCAGTGCAAGGATAGGCAAGTAAACAATCAGGATAACAATCTGGCCGAACGAAGCTGAATTCATCATTTTGCCCGCTGACTCATAGACCTCCTGGTCCATCTGGCTTCGGCTCAGGTTATTAATGCCTGAATGATGATGTTTGCTCTGAGTAATCCGATGTAAAACAGATTCTACGATAATTACTGCTCCATCCACAATGAGACCAAAATCAATTGCTCCCAGACTCATCAGGTTGCCGCTTACCCCGAAGAGGTTCATCATAATCATCGCAAACAGCATACTAAGTGGAATGACTGAAGCAACTAACAGCCCTGCTCTTAAATTTCCCAGAAATAAAACCAGGACAAAAATGACTATCAGGGCACCTTCTATAAGATTTTTCTCCACTGTTCCGATTGCTCTGCCCACCAATGCGCTTCTGTCCAGAAAGGGCTCTATTTCTACTCCTTCAGGTAAAGTTTTCTTAATTTGTTCAATCCGATCTTTTACACTATTTACAACTGCGTTTGAATTTTCTCCTTTTAACATCAAAACGATAGCACCTGTAACTTCGCCTTCATTGTTATAGGTCATAGCACCATATCTTACGGCATGTCCCAGTTTCACCTCTGCCACATCCCTGACCAGGATGGGAATACCCTGATCGGTATTTTTAACTACTATTTTGTTTATGTCGTCGATAGAACCCACCAGTCCTTCACTCCTGATAAAATAAACATTGGGTTTTTTGTCGATATACGCCCCGCCGGTATTCTGATTATTTCTTTCGAGGGCCGCAAACAGATCTCCAATACCCATATTATAACTTCTCAGTTTATCTGGATTGATGGCTATTTCATATTGTTTCAGATAGCCGCCAAAACTTGCCACATCGGCAACCCCCGGAGTACCCAAAAGCTGACGACGTACTATCCAATCCTGGATGGTACGCAGTTCCATTGCGGTATATTTTTTTTCATAACCCTTTTTAGGACGGACTATATATTGATAAATTTCTCCCAGCCCGGTAGTAATCGGGGCCATTTCGGGATTACCCACACCGGGCGGTATCTGGCCTTTGGCTATACTGAGCCGTTCGTTTACCTGCTGCCTGGCCCAGTACACATCAATATTGTCTTTAAAAACTATGGTAACGACCGATAATCCAAAGCGGGAAAAGCTTCGCATTTCCTCAATCCCTGCTATCGTTGCCATCGTTTGCTCCACCGGAAAAGTAACAAGCCGTTCAATATCCAGCGCCGATTGCGATGGGGCCGAGGTAATAATCTGCACCTGGTTGTTTGTAATGTCCGGCACGGCATCAATCGGCAATTTTTTTGCTGAGTAAACGCCCCATATTATCAAACCCAGGGTAAACAGACCAATGATCAGTTTATTTTTTATAGAGAACTGAATGATTTTATTAAGCATGTCTTAATTCTGTTTGGTTATATATGATACTTGAAAAAATGAATAATTCTTCCCACAATCGCTGCGATAAGAATGGCACAGGCAATTCCAAAAAGGATGGTTTTAATTATCCTTACTGCTAAAGGCTGTTTTCTTTTCTTAGTTTTTATTGCTTTTTTGGCGGTCGTCATAGCCAGCAATAGAAAATAAATGATAAAATAACTGGATAAGTCAATAAGTGACTTACGGCAAATTCAATTAAAGGAGGAGATTAAGACAACTTGGGAGGCTGCCAGATGGAGTAGTACACTTCTGTGCTGAAAGAAATATTGTAAAGAGGATATTTCTCAGTTTTAAAGACCACCTTAACAGGCTGAGATTTGCTTAAAGGTGAAAAAAATGCAGTGGCAGCGCAGCAAGAGCAAGTGCAAAAAGGAGAACAATTATCTGATGTATTGTTATGTTCTTTTGAAGGCTTGTCAGATGATGATATTTCCTTTGTTAGACTTTTATCATTTTTGAGAAGTAAATTATCCGCACAGGGAACAAAACTTACTGCAAGTACAGCAATGGATAATATGAAAGAAATAATTTTCACTGGTTGCAAAAATAGGAGGTTTTGTTGCAAAATATACACCAGTGCCGGGTTAATTTAGCAATATTGTTGCAAATCAGCCCTTTAAGTGCCTTTAAACCGCAGTTTTTGTCTATTTCTAAAGAATCAAAAAAGATATTCACTTTGAACAAGGCCAGGCTTTATTGCTTTTCGATCCGTATGTTTTGCAGAAGCATGATAAGACCAAGGATAGCAATTATAAAAAGAGCAAGAATAATCCAAAGAACATATTTCAAAACTTTTGGAATCGGCCTTTTGTCCTTAGAGCTTTGTTTTTTAGTATCCTTTTTCATTATAATTTGCAAAAAAAGTGAATAAACAAAAGTCTGGATATTTGACGCTAATTCAGCGTTGGAAAATGCGTAACATTTTTCTTCCTGCATTTCATACTTGCAAAAAACAACGCAAACCTACTAATAACGGTTACTAATCCGAATATAGAAAAGCTGCGAAGTAATACATTTCCAAAATTATCCTTGCCTTCGTAATCCATGGTGTGCATCATCCATAGAAAATCAAAGCCCGCCATTTGTTGTTCCTGAATTTTTGAGCGGTTCCGAGTTCACTGGCTACATATACGGTTGTCTTAGATGGATGTTCAAATGTAACGGCGTAAGCAGGCAAAGGACTTTCTCAGTATTCGTGATAACCATTTGTACTGGTTAAGTATTCAAGCGATTTCACTTTTGGCTCACCATTGAATCTCATTTTGGCTACTTTTATTGCTTCTTCTTTTTTCAATGGCACCCGGAGCTGGCCTGTTTCTGCATTTGCAAGTTGGTTCATTGATTGCATATCATATTGATGATTGGTTTCGTTGTGAATTGCACCGACGCAAATAATCCGGCAAAAAAGTTTACCTAAAATTTCAATCAATTGCATGGATACCACTGAATCTATCTGGTGAACTTTTTAATAGTATCTAATACAATTGAAGGAGAAACCAAAGACATGGACAAAAGAAGTGGCGCATTTTCTTTTTGAAAATCGCCATACGCTTCATCTAAACCCTCAAGTGAAATAGAGACCTCCAATCGCCTAAATTAAAAACTGGACTCCGAGAATTACGCCAAGCCAGCGATGTGTTTTAGGATGTAATAGTGTTTGCCTTTCCCATAAGCAATTTCGTTGAAGCTTTGATTCATTTTTAACCTTCCCATATTTACATAAATCGTCGTTTGAACACTATTGGCACTGATTAGTATTAAAGCGGCAGGAGGGTTTAGTAATATCCACATCTTTTCAATGTAATCACCAGTAATGGTAAAACCACAACACAGTTTCCAACCTCCACTTCTGACTCACTACCGATGCTATGAATTCAAGAAGATATCACACCTTGAGCATGATGAAAGTGCCGGTTTAAGCTGAGTTAATTTGGGACCAATATATAATTTTCCTCCCGATATCATTTATTTTCCAATTTCTTTATCAATGCTTTCATCTCGGCAATTTCCCTCTTTTGGGCCTCAATAATACCGTCTGCTAATTTCCGTACGTCAGGATCTTTAATGTTCGCATTTTCACTGGTAAGAATCGCCGATGAATGATGAGGTATCATAGCTTTCATATATTGCACGTCACCGACAGGTGTTTGTGTTCTTAAACCAGCCAACGTTATAAAGAATATGACAATAGCAGAGACGATAATCAAAGAATTTACCTTTTTTTTGGGGTACATATTCCCCATCATTAACATCATTACCACACCCATAGGGCAGATCATAAGCAATGCCATATAAATACGGGTAATACTAACGTAAAAATAATCAAGTCGGGTAATGTTTAAGAACATAACACAATACATGATAATGAATGAAATAATCATCATAACGGAGAGTTTTCTGTAGCTCATGATTTTTATTATTTTTAATTTAATTTTGTTTTTAGCAGTTGTGCATTTATTGCTACAATTATTGTGCTCAAACTCATAAAGACAGCCCCAACTGCCGGGCCTAAAACAAACCCTGCTGGATACAACACACCTGCAGCCAATGGAATGGCAAAACTGTTGTACGCAGTTGCCCAAACCAGATTCTGCACCATTTTCTTATAGGTGGCTTTACCAAATAAAATAAGGTTTGCAATGTCCTTAGGATTGCTATTTACCAAAATAATATCAGCAGTTTCAGCAGCTACATCAGTTCCTGAACCCACTGCAATACCCACATTTGACTGAGCCAGTGCCGGTGCATCATTAACGCCATCTCCTGTCATAGCAACAAACTCCCCTTTGTTTTGAAGTTCTTTTACAATTTCCACTTTCTGATGAGGCAATACTTCTGAATAATATCCATCCAGACCTAACTCTTCTGATACAGCTTTTGCTACGGCTTCATTATCACCTGTTGCCATTAAGACTTTAATACCGTTTTTCTTAAATATTTTAATCGCTTCTGCACTTTCCGGTTTTATTGCATCGGCCAACGCAATGTACCCGACCACTTTATCATCTATTAAAATAAATACAACAGTTTCTGCTTTACTTGAAAATGCACCTTCTTGTATTACCAGATTTTTATCTTTCAAATAACCAGGGCTTACCACTTTTACCTGTTTCCCATCTACGGTTGCTTCAACCCCCTTGCCGGTAATGGCATTAAAATTCTCTGCTTTCGGTATTTCTATTTTTAGCTCTTTTACTTTATTCATGATACCTACCGCAATCGGATGTTCTGATGTTTGTTCCAATCCACTTGCCAATCGTAATAATTCTTCTTTTGAAATAGAAGCATCATTGCTTTCAAAACGGGTTACTCCAAAAACACCAGAAGTAAGTGTTCCAGTCTTATCAAATAACAAAGCTGTGATTTTTCTCGATTCCTCAAATGCTGTGCGGTTTCTGATCAACAAACCATTTTGCGCAGATACAGCTGTTGAAATAGCCACCACCAAAGGGATTGCCAAACCCAGAGCATGGGGACATGCAATCACCATCACCGTAACCATACGCTCCAATGCAAAGACAAAGGGATGACCAGCAATCAGCCAAACAGCCAGTGTTGCAAAACCAACAGAAAGGGCAATATAGGTAAGCCATTTGGCTGCCCTGTCGCTGAAGTTCTGCATTTTTGATTTTGCCTTCTGTGCATCCTCAACCAGTTTAATTACTTTATTGAGATAGCTGTCTTTACCGGTATGTTCTACTTTTATTTTCAAAGATCCATTACCATTAATTGAACCACCGATCACTTTATTGTCCTTCTCCTTTTTAACAGGCTTTGATTCACCGGTGAGCATGGATTCATTCAGGTAACTGCTTCCTTCTTCTATTATGCCATCCGCAGGAACCTTTTCACCGGGCTTTATCATAATGATATCTCCCTTTTGTAATACTTCCAGTTTTACATTTTCGATTTGTCCGTCTTTGGTAACCCGGTGTGCTTCCGCAGGCATCATGCTAACCAATAACTGTAATGCTTTTGATGCACCCAATACTGATTTCATTTCCAACCAGTGCCCCAGCAGCATAATGACAATCAAAGTCGCCAATTCCCAGAAAAAATCCATTCCCTTTAACCCAAATACAGTAGCCGCACTATAAAAATATGCCACTGAGATAGCCATGGCAATCAGGGTCATCATACCCGGTCCCTTTTGTTTTATTTCTGTTGTGAATCCTTTCAGAAAAGGCCAGCCACCCCAGAAATAAATGATGGATGATAAAACCATCAACACATATTTATTACCTGGTACAGATAAACTGTAATTAAAGAACTGCTGTATCATGGGCGATAATACCAAAACAGGTATGGTTAGTATAAGACTCACCCAAAAACGTTTTTTAAAATCTTCTATCATCATTTTATGATGGTCGTGGCCTGCCATACCCATGGGTATATTTCCGTGGTCGTGCTGCATTTTGCTATGATCCATCTCGTCATCAGCTTTCGCTTCGTGATGTTGATGTGTATTGTGTAGATGATTATGATGTGTTTCCATACTAAATATTTTTTTCTTATTTATATGTTCCCAAACATTTATTTGCCCAATTAATTATCTGTTCCTTTTCATAAGCTCTAAGCTTTGCACCACTATGCAATAATTTATAAGATGTCAACGGCATATCTCCATCTTTTACCTGACTGGCAACGGCCTTTAATTTACTTTGCTGCCTTCGCTCCGTATAATTTCCAAACTCATCAAAATTTAATTCCTTTTTCCCTTCAACGATGTGCTTATTCAAAAACAAAGCAACGGGCTGTATGTTACTGTACCAGGGGTAACGGGTATTGTTGCTATGGCAATCATAGCAGGCTGATTTAAGAATGGTCAGTACCGAATCGGGGATAGAAAATAGTTTTTCGATACTGTTTTTTGCTTCGACTGATGAAATATTCTTTTCCTGTATTGGAATAAATTGAAGCAGTCCAAATATCAGCAGTAATATCAATCCTGCTTTTTTCCATTTTGATTTTAATAAATATTTCATTTCGAGATAGAATTTTAATTGGTAAATTTTGCTCAGAAATTTCTTATAGAATTTTCGCAATGTTTATTAGAATAAAATAAAAACACTACGTTAGTCCACCGCAAAAATGGTTAACCACCGGTATGCAATAAATTCCGAGATAAAATATAAACAGCCTCAGCATTCCAACCTACTCAGATTGATAGTTTTGGCCAGGATTGCATTTATTAACTATGCTAAAGACTGATATCGCTATTTATATCTTCCGAATGATGCAATCCTTCTAGGTACTAAAAGTGAAAATATCTTCAACAATTAGCAACTGCCTATTTGCAACTTTTATTTTCTCCATTTTAGAATTATTTAAGTATTTGCTCCAAATAAATATCCAACCAATGCTGTCAGTCCCATTGCAATTGTCCCCCAAAATGTAATCCTAACAATTGGTTTACTCATACTTGAACCTCCAGTTTTAGCAGCTAACGCCCCTAAGATTATGAGAAAGACTATTGCAAATGCATATATATAATATTCCAAACTCGCTAAGGGAAGAAAAATAGTTACTAATAAAGGAAGTATGCTACCTGCAGTAAATGCTGCACCTGACGCAAGGGCTGCTTGTAAAGGATTGGCTTTAATTATTTCGTTCAGGCCTAATTCATCTCTAATATGTGTTCCTAAAGCATCCGTTGCAGTTAATTCTTTTGCAACTAATAGAGCTGTTTTTGTTTTCAAGCCTCTTTTCTCATAAATTTCAGCTAATCGTTCTAATTCAATTTCGGGCATTTCTATTAACTCATTCCTTTCACGTTCTATATCGGATCTTTCAATATCTGTTTGAGAACTCACTGAAACATATTCTCCGGCTGCCATAGACAACGCACCTGCAACTAATCCGGCGAGAGCCGCTAATACAATAGGTGCCCTGATATCGCTAGCAGCTGCCACACCAATTGCAATACTTGATGTTGATAGAATCCCATCATTTGCGCCAAGAACAGCCGCTCTTAACCAATTGCTTCGATTGATGAAATCGGGTGCTAAGTAATCATTGGTTTCCTTATTTGCTTTAATTGCTTTCATCTTTTTCCAATTTTATGATACTAATTAAAATCTCCATGTTAAACCACCACCACCGCCAAAACGATTGTCATAACTACCAGTAAGAGAAAAATTCCTCGATAAAATATAATCAACCCCAGCATTCCAAACCTGTTCAGATTTATAGTTTAGTCCGGTATTGAGTTTATTGACTATGCCAAAATCAGAACGATATTCATATCTTCCGAAAATTGCAAGCCGACGGAAGATCAGGTATTCGGCAGTAAACCTTACCTGTGGCCTAAGTTTGGAATCAATACTGAAATCAGCATTGATAAAATAGGGTAGTAAGTATCTTATCCCAACTTGTGCTACCGTGTTGAATTGATCTAATTTTCCAGCTGTTTCATTTTCGATATTGACTCCTGCGTAAACCCTGAAGTAATCGCTCAAATATCTTTCATAAGATAAGTCGGATTCAAAATTTCTATTCCAGCCATATTCTGCTCCCAGATTGAATTGGTTTCTTACGTTGGAAGACGTTAATTCAACAGCCGACATATGGCTTGCACCATAGGCAATCCCCCAGGAATAATATTTATTGGTTTCTTTTATTAAGGTAGAAAGAGGATACCGGTTTAACCTAGGGTCACGGGGTGTGCCATAGCTCAATACTCTTGCCATTCCAGCCTCTAAGTGATATAGAATATGGCAATGAAAAAACCAGTCGCCATATTCATTGGCATCAAATTCAATCGTAATAGTTTGCATCGGGGCAACATTCAGTGTATGTTTTAATGGAGAGTGTTGACCATTCTTATTAATTACCCTGAAAAAATGCCCATGCAAATGCATAGGGTGGTTCATCATGGTAAGGTTTCGCATAGTAATTCGCACTATTTCCCCCTTTTTAATCTCAATTTTGTCAGCTTCTGCCAGAATCTTTCCGTTCATACTCCATATATACCTCCACATATTTCCATTCAGGGTAAGCTCAATTTCCCTAACTGCTTTATCTTTTGAATACGAAGTTGATTCAGGAGATTTTAAAAAATCATAGCCCTGATCAGGTCCCATACCTGCGCCAACCATAACGGATTCCTTCTTAGCAGTATCCATTTTCCTATTATCCATGGTCATGCCTTCCATTTTCATTGGCTGTACGGTATCATTCATTTTCATTCCATCCATTTTCATATTGTCATGCATTATCGGCTTATCTTCTTTTTTGTTTCCCATTTTCATTCCGTCCATACCGTTTCCTTTCATTTTCGACATATCGCCCTTCATACCAAATTTTTTCATTTTACTTAGTCCGTCATTTTTCCGGGGTTGAAAAATCATAGCAGGCGCCCCCATCTTCATATCCATTTTGGCAATTTCTTTCATAATGCCGATATAATCGGGTCGGGGTACATCCTTGGCAGGGATAATGTTCCCTGAACCTAAAAACGCAGATGTCTTTCCTGCACCATCCATTGAAGAAGCTCTTATTTCCAGTTTGCCATTTGCAGGAATGGTAATTAAATAATCATAAGTTTCAGCTATAGCAAAAAGCAGTTTATCTTTTTTAACTGGAACCACATCCATTCCATCTGCAGAGATAAGTTCAGGCGTTTCTCCTCCGAAAGTCAACCAGTAATAGGTTGATGCCGATGCATTAATCATTCTCACCCTTACTTTTTCGCCCGGTTTAAAATTGGGGTACTCTTTTTCCTTAGCGCCGTTTGTTAAGAATGCACTATAGTAAACATCAGCAATATCAGCACCGGGCATTCTTTGTTTCCAAAACTTAAGCTGTGCCCCCAGTCCCCCTCTGCTTATAACCTTTGCTAATGGGGTAACGGTATTTCTTTTAATGGAATACCATTCATTCTTTCTTTTAAGATTTTTCAAAACATGCATGGGGTTTTCGTCCGTCCAGTCAGAAAAAACCAATACGAGGTCTTTATCATATTTTAATTTTTGTTCTCTTGG
>JBIQMS010000003.1:180458-203750 GCA_044463125.1 Terrimonas ferruginea | reverse complement strand
TCAAAGTTCCGTATCTTATTCAAAACCACACCTCAAATCTGGGTAAGGATAAGCTACCGGCAGGCAGGTTCTCAAATCCCACTTAAAACTTACAACTTATAACTTAAGACTCCTCCTGCCATATACCATCTCCCGGGTATTTCTCCCCTGCAAATAGCTATTACATTCGCAAATAGCCATTAAACATTAAACCCTAAACCCGCCGACAGGCCCCCAAATTCTCAAATCCCCAAATTTTCAAATTTTCCCCTCATGTTTTCTACAACCCTAAAACTTCTACTCGCCCTCACCATCCTTGCTGTTGGCAACAATTTACAGGCGCAAGATTTAACCCCCTTCCGCAATGGCAAAGGCCTCTGGGGCTTTAAAGATGCAAAGGGCCATGTGCAGATAGAACCGAAATGGGTCAATAAGCCCGAAGATTTTTCCGAAGGTCGCAGCATCATTTCCATCAGCTACGGCAAAAAAGGCGTGATTGACGAAAAAGGAAAACTGCTGACCAGCCGCTATTACAGCGATATAAAACCCTATAAAAGCGGTTTTGCTGTAGCCAGCCTTCGCATTCAGGATACCACCCGCGACTCGCAGGGAAAAGTGATCAAGACTGAAACCATCATCCATTATGGCCTGCTCAATAAGGAAGGTAAGGAAGCGCTTCCTGTTGAATACAGCAACCTAATGGGCGACTATAGCAATGGCTGGTTTGTGGTGCTCCGCAATAAGCAAACCAAAGACCTCCATATCGACACCGAAGGTCAACCCTTTGAGCTGCCCGACCATATCGGCTCCCTGAGTACTGATGTGTTGAATGGTAAACTTTTTGTGGCCAGCAAACAATACAAATACGGCCTGGTAGACCGCAACCTGAACGTTGTGTTGCCCCTCGAATATGAACTGATCAGGCCTGCCGGTGAAGGCTTAATGCTGGTACGCAAAGACAAAAAGTCCGGCTTCATGGATATGAACCTGAAATGGGTGGTAGAACCGAAATATAAGCGGCTCACGCCTTTCCTACATGGCTACGCCGTTTTCGGCACCGACGACAATAAGTTCGGTACCATCAACAGCAAGGGACAAATAACCACTCCGGCGGCGTTTTCAAGCATTCTGCAAGTTGTAAGAACCACGCAGCCATACGCCACTTTCAAAAATCCCGGCTCCAACAATGTGGGCCTGCTCAATATGGCCACGGGTAAAGTGATCATTTCCGCTGAACAGGCAGATATGGGATTCAGATACGAGTGGGGACTGATCAGCTTTCGCCGCGAGGGCAAGCAGGGTCTGTTCGACAGCACAGGTCGTGAGATCTTTTATGACAAATACGATGACTTTGTGATCGGCAACTATGGCGGCATGAACTGGGTACGTAAGGGCGAGCTATACGGGTTTATGGATGCCTATGGTAATGAGGTGGTGGCCCCTAAATATGAATCCATCCTTGGCTTCAGCGAAGGCCGGGCCGCTGTAAAACTCAATGGACTTTATGGTTATATCGACAAAAGCGGGAAGCTCGTGATTCCCCACCAGTACACAAAAGCGGAAGCCTTTCAGGGGGGAGTGGCGAGGGTGACGGATAAGGAAGGGAAAGTGCTCTTTATTGACCCCGACGGGAAAGTGCTTTAATACGGCTTACGTAATACGTAGTACGTATTACGTAAGCCGGCTGTAAATTCAGTTAGATATCTTATTTTTGCGGCCGGCCAATGGCCCGGACCCTTAGCTCAGTCGGTTAGAGCATCTGACTCATAATCAGGGGGTGGTTGGTTCGATCCCAACAGGGTCCACTCTTCGTGAGGCGTGAGGCGCGTGTCGCGCCGCAGGCGGATGAATCGTGAGTGGTAATGCATTTCTTATAATTGTCTTAAAAGGCTTCCTGCGGGAAGCTTTTTTTGTGGGCTGATGATTAACATTAAGAACCCAGGATATAAGCCTAAGATTAATGGTTGAGCTGGTAGCGACATTAACTGACAATACTGCTAAGCACTAGTTTTTCTCCCTTGCAACCCGCGCAGCAGTTTTTGGCATTTGGAAAACCTTAATCTGCGAAAGCTTCACCTTTTGCTCCGCGTTCCAGAGATCATAGTTGCGCTGCAAATTGAGCCAGAGCTCTGGCGTGGTATTAAAAGCTTTAGCCAGCCGTAAAGCCATTTCGGCACTAATGCCCTGATGCCCGTTCAGGAGCATAGAAAAGGTTTTACGGGTAACACCCAAATTGGACGCTGCTTCAGTCTGGCTTAACCCTAAAGGCTCAAGATACATTTCCTTTAAGATATGGCCGGGATGTGTCGGTGTTATTGTTTGCTTTATCATTCTGGTTGTTTTCACGACAAATTTAACTTTCCTCTTGGTTTTTCCGTTGGGATTCTGAGTTTGCCCCGTTAAATTAGTAGTGCCGTTCAAAACATGCACCATGAGAAAGCTACACTTAATTGCATTCTTCTTGCCTTGCGCAATTCTGTCAAATGCCCAAAAACAGGATAACTATTTTGTGATTTACCGATACACCAACGAAGTCATGCGCATGCCCGGTAATCGTCCCTTAAGTATGCTATACTATATGATAGCGAATGCTGATTCGTCTAAACTTTTTTATCGAAGGACCAAAAAGCCCAAGTCGAGCATTGATGATTTTCAGATAAGGCCCGGACGAAGAATGGTGGTGGAAAGTCTCATTATTATGCCAGATTCCCAATTCTATAAACAGGGACGTTGGATTACGCTCATGGACGATAAATGGACACCTAATATAACCTACAAAATGGAGTTCACCGAAACCGGCCAGACCCGAAAAATATTGGGTTACCAGTGTTCACAGTTTGTTGCTACCGACTCTGTTGGCAATCAACTGGTACGTGTGTGGGCCACCAAAGAACTGCCCGGCACCCTTATTCCCATGGTAGGGCTTGAATACTTCCCTTATGGTATCCTCGAAATCCGCCACCTGGCCAAGGGCTGGAAACTATTGCCGCGGAGAGTTAAGAAAATGAAGTAAATTTGAACTTGTCGGGAACAATATACTCCGGAAACGATATGGGAAAATCGACTATACCAAGACGAAGCATTTCAATGATACTATTGAAGAGCCTGCTCCTGATCTCCATTATTGGCGCTATTCAGAAATATTTCGATGTTAAAGAGACCTGGTACAACTTCGTCTTCTACTATTTAATCATCCCCCTTGCCTTTAGCTATATCGACAACCTGCTTTGGAAACGTAAGTTAAGAAGACTACAGCAGGTCCAAAATCCAACGCAGGAACATCAGCCCCTACAGCCGGATAGCCATTGACCCGCCGAGTTGCCAGATAGCATCCCCATTGGTATCGGTTTGAAACCCCGCCGTAGCACCTATCGAATACCGAGGATGAATATGGTACCGATAGCTTAGCTGAAGAATCCCTCCCATATTGAATGTTCGCTGTGGGCTATGATGCTCATAAACGATGGCTGGAAACGGAAACCCTCCAGTGGCCGCTGGGAAATAAATGCTTAATGCATCGGGAATGGTGGATGTTTGATAACGGAAAAGCGGTCCAAGCATAGCGCCTAGTGAGTGCTGCGCATTTTGCAGAAAATCCCAGCCAACTTTAGCGGAAACCTGAGCTCCGTCAGTGGCATCCCGAATGGATCCATCCACTACCTGGCCATTCAACCCCTCATATTTCAAGTCCCGAAAACCATCGTGCACCGTCACAGCGATACCCGCCGCAAAAAATAGTCGCTCACGAAAGTATTTACGATATTCCGTATTCACTATAAATCCGGGCAAATCGCCGGTTCCATGCTTTGAATAGCCGATATCAAGCGAAAGAAAATCCCTGGCAGTTTTCGATTGACCATTAAGAGTCGGGCAAAAAAACAAGAATATAGCAATGAGCAGGATGCTCATAATAGGGGAAGAAATTTTCATACCGATCAGGTTTGGTTTACGACAACAATGTCTCCCTAAATTTAGACTGGCGATTATTGCAGGCAAAATTTCATGATTAGTGCCCAAGCCAAATTTTTGTGAAATCCATGTATCTTTCCCTTCACAAGCATCCATTGCATGAAACCGATTCGCTTTCTTATCCCAACACTATTTTTCATCTTTCCATTCACTACTTCGTTCGCACAACCAGGTCCACCCGAAGTACAACTGAAAGGGTCCATGAAAAAAGTAATGCGGGAAGGAAATCTGAAAGCGCATATCAGCTTTGACACGCTGGAGAAAAAAAACCTCTTCGGACTGGGACCCGTAGCGGGCCTTCAGGGAGAACTGATGGTGCTGGATGGCAAAGTGTACCAGTCGTCCCGCAAGGGAAATCAGCTATCAAATAAAATAGATACATCCGCCAAAGTGGCTTTTTTTGTTTATAGTTATGTGAAGGAATGGAAAACCATAGAAGCAAAAGCCTCCATTGAAAGTTTAGCCGAACTCGAAAAATGGATTGAAGCCACCGGTATGGCCAATGGTTTCGACCTGGAAAAGCCTTTTGCTTTTCGAATTGAAACAATTGCTGTCAGCGCCCCCTTCCACATTATTCATTGGGAAGAAAGAACGAAACATACGTTCGACAATCACAAGCAATTTGCCTACAAAGGCGAATGGCGCAACAAGCCACTAAAGTTGCTCGGCTTTTATTCCCGCCATCACAAAAGCCTGTTTACTCACCATAGCAGCAACCTGCATATTCACGTTCTGGAAGGGGAAAGTGAAACAGTGGGGCACCTGGATGATATTTGGATTAATGGGGAATTGACAATCTCTTTTGGTCAGCAATGAACATAGGAAAATTTGGTAATTTGATAATTCGGATATTTGGTTGACTTTTTATCAATTCAGATTTTCCGCTACAAAATTTCGGGTGTATTCCTTGATCATTTCCCGCACTTTGCGGAATTCGGCCATTACTACTTGTTCGGTTCCCGTTGCTTTGGCCGGGTCGGGAAAATTGTGGTGAAATTGTTTGGCTTTTGAAGGAAATACAGGGCAGTGTTCTTTGGCGTTGTCGCAAACGGTAATCACATAGTCGAAATCAATGCCGGTGTACTCACTTACATTATTGGAAGTATTTTGGGAGATATCAATCCCATCTTCCGCCATAATGGCGATGGCGCGGGGATTTACGCCATGGGTTTCCACGCCGGCGCTATACACTTCGGCACGGTCGCCCGCAAAGTGCTTCAGATAGCCATCCGCTATCTGGCTACGGCAACTGTTGCCAGTGCAGAGTACAAGAATCTTTTCAGACATGGATATATTGTTTGCTATCCAATAGCCGGAGCAATTGATGCCCCGGCTATTGGCTAATCAATGTTGTCAATTGCAACAACCCGGATCGCAGCAGGCAGCTTTAGCCGCTGGTTTTTCGGCATAAACTGTTATGCTGTAGATACCGGTATTACTGTTCTTAAATGCATCCAGTTCCTGTTGCGACAGGTACCGGCGCAGGATATCGTCGGGCACCAGGATTTTCTTTTCTTTTTGCAGGCGGATGTTGGCGAATCCGTTGTTGCGGATCAGCTCCAGGTACACTTCCTTCTGAATGGCACCGGATACACAGCCCGCATACATTTCGGCGGCTTCTTTTATGCCTGCAGGCAGGGCGCCTTCGAGCACAATATCGGAAATGCTGAAATGCCCGCCCGGTTTCAATACGCGGAAGATTTCCTTGATCACCGCATCCTTATTGGGCACCAGGTTCAGCACACAATTACTTACGATCACATCCGCCGTATTCTCATTCACCGGCATCTGCTCAATATCGCCCTGACGAAATTCCACATTGTGGAAGCCCAGTTTTTCCGCATTGCTGCGGGCTTTGGCGATCATGGCCGGTGTAAAATCAATGCCAATCACTTTTCCGGTATCACCCGTTTCAGCCCGGGCGATGAAAGCATCGTTGCCGGCACCGGAACCCAGGTCGATTACCACATCGCCTTTCTTAATTTGGGCAAATTGGGTGGGCAGACCACAGCCCAGGCCCAGGTCGGCATCGGGCTGATAACCTTTGAGACCGGCATAATCATCGGTCATAATATTATACACATCGGTGCTGCAACCACCGGCACCGCAGCAGGAGGCGGCATTCTCTGCCTTATCCTGCAGGGCGATTTCGCCGTATTTCTGTTTTACCAGTTCTTTTAATTGTTCTTCGGTTTGCATAAAAATCAAATTTAATCGTTATAACGCAATATTGCGATGGATTTAGGTAAAAAAATTTTAGCAGCAGCCCTCCGGGTCTTTATAACTCTGGAAAAACTGCTCAAATGCATGGTTATATTCTTTCCACACTTTGGGGTCGATGCAATAGCACACGCTGGTACCATCGATGCTTCCCTTGATAAGTCCGGCTGATTTCAATTCTTTCAGGTGTTGGCTGATGGTGGCCTGTGCAAGGCCCAGCTCCTCCACCAGGTCGCCATTGATGCAGGCATTCATCTTAATCAGGTGCTGAATGATGGCGATCCGCGCCGGATGGGCGAGAGCCTTCATCATGGAAGCCAGTTTATTTTGCCGGCTGCTGAATATTTCAGATTTGGTGATTCCCATATCAATCGCAATATTACGATAAATAAACCTTAGCTGCCAAATTTATTTCAGAATTTTTTTTTCTACACCCGCAATCGACCCCGGAATCCCCGCGCTCCGTAATAGGAATCAGCGCCATTGTGGTAGAGAAAAACAGTATCGTAGCGGCGATCGCCGAATACGGCCCCTCCGAGTTTGCGAATGCGCTCCGGGGTAAGTAACCAACTGCTTGTTTTGGTATCAAACTCGCCCAGCTCCTGCAAGGTCCGGTATTGGGCTTCATCAAGCATTTCAATGCCCATTTCCGCCGCCAGGTCCATGGCGCTGTTCGCCGGTTTGTGTTCCTTGCGTGCGTTTAGCGCGGCCCTATCGTAACAAAGGGAGCGGCGGCCGGCAGGGCTCTGCAAGGAACAATCACAGAAAATATATTCTCCGGTCTTTTTGTCGAATTCAACAACATCTGGTTCGCCACCTGTATCCTCCATCTGCTGCAATGCAGCCAGCTTGGCCGGCTTTGACCCCAGCCTTTTCTGCACTTCCGCCCACTTCATCCCTTTATGCCTTGACATATTTTTCTCAAAACGCGTTTGCAGCAGTTGCAGCAAAGCTGCGGTTTCCTGGGATGATATTCGGGAGGAAGCAGATTTTTTGGTAGCCATTGGGAGGGATGTTGAGGGTTTAAGGTTTAAAGTTTAAGGATAAACAGAATGTTACATACCCAGCGACAAAGTAAAATATTGTTGTCGACTTCGGCAAAAATAACAGGACTTCTGTGCTGAAAAAATGGCGACCATTTGTTACGGATTCTAGCTTGCTTTCAAGTGCATGCAGTTAACCGCAACGAATATGTCGGCGCTTAGCGCCGACATATCGCGCAACGAAGTCGCAAAGTTCGCAACGATAATATCATCGCAATTAGGTTCAAACAAAGCGGCACAAAAATCTTGCGGGAAACTTCTCCTGAACTCAGAACCTGTTTAAAGCGCAGAAGCATTTCCCGCAGATTTGCGCAGATAAAAACGCAGATCTGCGCAGATTTTCTATACCATGAACTATCCTAGCCCTACTTACCACTCCCTACTTACCACTGCCTACTCACGCCTCACGCCTCACGCCTCACGACTCACGTTCACTTGAATTCCCCTTTCTCATTCAACTTCACCCGCAAATGCTTATTGTTGTTTTCCAAAACAAGCTTATATAATTTCTCCGCACCACCGGCATCTTCGTAGCTCACCAGGTACAGGTCTTTGTTATCTACTGCTTTGATGTATTTGTAATTGGTGGCCGTTACCCGCACTTCGGGCAGTGTTTTTTCATCCTGCGCGCTCGAGGAAACAGACAGTCCCAGCAAACCGAGCATCAGCACGGGGAAAGCGATCGTCCTTTTCATGATTGACATTTTTGTTGATGAAAATTGACCAGCGTTTACTGATCCATTACTCATCAAATGCATAAGCATGAGGGGGTGGTAAGTCAATGAGAGACATCAGGCAGACCAGTGACTTTGCTCAAAACTCAGGACTTTTTCAGCAAATTGATAAACAGTTCAAACCCTGCCCGGGGAGGAATGCTATTGTAGCAGGTTTCCATTGTATGAATATGAAAATGCGTGGAAAACAAGGGAAGGTACTCCTCCTTATGCCCGCCAAAGGGAGGGCCAGCAGCTTCAAAATCGCGATCAAACAAGAGTCCCATTAGCCGGCCACCAGCTTTTAGCAGGGAAGCAGATTGGCGAACATAATCCTGTCTCAATGAAGGATCCAACGCGCAGAAAAAGGTTTGCTCAATGATCAGGTTGTATTGGCCTTTATGTTCAAAAAAATCGCCACACAATAGACTTACACCTGGCGTATCCCTGAACTTCTCTCTCACCCTGCTTATGGCCTCTTCCGAAATATCGAGCAGCACAATATTTCGAAAACCTATCTCCAGCATACTTTGCGCTTCGTAAGCATTACCACAACCAGGAATTAAGATGGCCGCATCCTTATCGGGATATTGCTGCAAATAACGAATAATGGCGGGTGAAGCATAGCCTATATCCCAACCGGTTTCGCGATTGGCCCAACGACTATTCCAAAAATGCTTGTCCAAAGATGATTTACTCATATGTCAATGGCTTAACGCAGAAAACCGAACATGCTGTTAACAACAATACTGTCATAAAATAGTTGCAATCTATTATTCAGCAGACTGGATAGCAATTTACGGAATCGCAGAACCACCCGGGTTTCCGGAATTTTGCCGATACGTAGTTTTACGAACCCAAATCGAGTAGTTTTACGCGATCTGGTTGATTTCGACATGCTGGCTGTATCGCCAAATCAATTCATTTACGGAGATTTATGGCAAGAGTCCTCACCCTTTGAATCAGGCCGCTACCGGCATTATTATCAGATGATTCGCCCGTTTTTAGTTCCGGAAAAACCCCTGCTTAGCGATCCTGTCCCTCGGTTGAATTTTAAGTGAAGAGAACAAAAACGCCCTCTTCATTCCACTCCACCTTCCAGTGGCGCAGGTAATAGCCTTCGCCAGAGACATTGATGCCAGTATGGGGATTGAAGCGATATCGGTGCAGTGGGCAAACGATGCTTCCCTGCGCATCTATACTGGCATCCGCCAGGCAGGCGCCCGCGTGCGGGCAGGTATAGGCAAAAGCGAAAAATTTATCCTGTCGCCGACCCACGCAAATTTTTCTGCCCTCCACACTTACAACGGCAATGTCGTTGGCGGCAAAATCAAGTTCGTTGGGATGCTCCGCTATTTTGATGGGGCTGCTCAAGGTTGAATAGTGCGCCAGGTGCGCTGCCGGTCAGTAAAGAAATTCTGTTTTGTAAGGATAGCGAATGCGATACAGTTCGCGCACTTTATCAAGTATGGATTTGCGCAGGCCATCGATATTCCTCCGCTCCAGCGCGGAAATAAAAATGGCATTGCCCTCGGTTTCCCGCTCCCAGCGTTCACGTAAATCGGCCAGTATTTCCTGTTTGGTACTGTCTTCCAGCCAGGGGTCGAAAGTGTTTTTCTCGTACAAATCCATCTTATTAAAAATGGTAACGATGGATTTTTCAAATGCGCCTATTTCCTGCAGGGTCTTATTCACCACGCCAATCTGGTCCTCATAAGCGGGATGTGAAATGTCCACCACATGCAGCAGAATATCTGCTTCCCGCACTTCATCGAGCGTACTCTTGAAACTTTCCACCAGGTGGTGGGGAAGTTTGCGGATAAAACCTACCGTATCGCTCAACAGAAAGGGGGTGTTTTCAAATACAACTTTTCGCGTGGTAGTATCGAGCGTGGCGAAGAGTTTATTTTCCGCGAACACTTCGCTCTTGCTCAGCAAAGTCATTATTGTACTCTTACCTACGTTGGTATAACCTACCAACGCCACGCGGATAAATTCGCCACGATCCTTGCGCTGGGTCTGTGATTGCTTATCAATTTCCGCCAGTCTCTTGCGAAGCAGACTGATCTTGTCGCGTACAATACGACGGTCAGTTTCAATTTCCGTTTCACCCGGACCACGGGTACCGATGCCGCCACCCAGGCGTTCCAGGTGCTTCCACATACCACGGAGTCGGGGGAGAATGTATTGATATTGCGCCAGCTCCACCTGGGCGCGGGCCTGTGCCGTCTTGGCACGGCGCGCGAAAATATCGAGGATCAGGTCGGAGCGATCAATGGTCTTTACATTTAGCGCCTTTTCAATATTATTGATCTGCGCACCGGATAGTTCATCATCAAAAATCACCACGCGAATATCCTTTCCTTCGATATACTGTCGAATTTCTTCCAGCTTACCCTTGCCAATAAAAGTGCGGCTGTCGGGGTGGGGAAGTTTTTGTGTAAATCGTTTGATGGTAACGGCACCGGCAGTTTCTGCCAGAAATGATAGCTCATCCAGGTATTCATGCACCTGTGGTTCCGTTTGGTCCTTATGCACCAAACCCACTAATACGGCGCGTTCTTCTTCACGAATGCGTTTCTTGTTCTCGAGCAAGAGAGGAGTTTTAAGTTATACGTTGTACGTAATACGTTGTACGTAATAAGTAAAAATGGTTTTGAGTTCTAAGTTAGAAGTTTTTGGGGGAAAGTGTTACGTATTACGTAGTACGTATTACGTATAACGTACTACGTAATACGTAATACGTCTTATTAAACTCTAAACCTTAAACCCTAAACCCCACGTAATACGTACTACGTAAAACGTAGAACCTAAATCACAGTCCACTCAACGTAAGCCCAATCGAAAACGGCCTTATTTCCGCCGCTACGCCTTCTTTAAATAGCGAAGTAATCTGGTAGCTGCCAAAGAGGGAGAAATGACCAATACCTATGCGGCCGGTGGCCACGAGGCGGGTGGTATTGAAGTAGCTTTTTTGGTATTCTTTCACCATGTAATCATTCAGCGCCTGTCCGTTTTTGTTTTGCAGCGTCTTGTTACGCGTATAAGCTTTCAGCATGGTTCCCACGCGCAAACCGATCGCAAACTTGAAGCTCTTACCACTGTTGAGCGGGTCAGCCGTATAGCGGAACTCCACAGGTGCTTCGAGGTAAACAGTCGCCAGTTTGGTCTTTTTGAAATGATTGGTGTCCGACTGATCGCGGAACTGCAGGGTATTCGTGGTTTCACGGATGCCTACATAGGTTTTGTCAAACTGAATATGATCCGAAGATATACCAGGACCCAGGCCAATGCTCAGTTTGGGATTTGTTTTGAAAGGGAAGTCGAACATGAAATACACGTTGAACGACTTGGAAAAACCGCCGGTATTGATGGAATCCGGAGCGCCAGCCCAGCCAGCATAACCCAACTGCAACATAAAATGGTCGTTGGCACGACCCTGTAAATTGATCGTAGGTTTTTTGCGGGGTACATCGGTACTGTCTTGAGCCATCAAACCCTGCATCATCAATACAGCAATAGCCAGAAAAGCGATTTTCTTCATAAACAAATTAAATGTCGACAAATGTATTGGCATCCCGGTTAACAAAAGGTTAAAGGATAACCCATTGAGAATCCGCATCCACTATGTTCCGGGCCAGCAAAAGTAGGGCTTATTTGGGCAAATAGGATGACGAGGAGAACTAATTCGTTTTTCATCAAATATTTATTGTTTATCAATAAATATTTATTAGTTTTGAAGAAATTTTGCCACTCATGCTTTTAAAGAATGACTTTATTTACCAGGCGCTCCGGGTAATTACCTGGATAATTTTTATTGCGCTCTGCATTGAAGCAGGTGCCCTGCTCTTCAACTTTATTTACAGCGTTTTCCGGCCGGTAGCCACGGAAGACCTGTACAAGGGGCTTGATCTGTCGGAACTATTTCAGCAGAGTTCCACGCAATACATTCTGCTGTTCAGTTTTGTGATCGCGCTTGCTTTGCTGAAAGCTTATGTATTTTTCCTGCTGATCCGCTTATTTCAGCGCCTCAATCTGGTGAAACCTTTTAGTGAAGTGGTGGCCGATTACCTGGCAAGAATTGGTTATTATACTTTTTCGCTTGGATTGATCGGCTGGATCGCCAGCCGCTACTGCACGCACCTGATCAAGAAGGGGTATGCCGCGCAGCCGCTACAGGAATACTGGAGCGAAAGCGCCGCCTTCCTGATGATGGCCGCTGTGCTGTTTGTGATTACACAAATTTTTCGCAAGGGAATTGAATTACAGAACGAAAACGAATACACCATATAGCCATGCCGATAATCGTTAACCTCGACGTGATGATGGCCAGGCGAAAAGTTTCGCTCAACGAATTGTCCGAGAAAGTTGGCCTCACGCTATCCAATCTTTCCATACTGAAAACCGGGAAGGCCAAGGCCATCCGCTTCAGTACACTCGAAGCCATTTGCCAGGCACTCGACTGCCAGCCGGGAGATATACTGGAATATGTGAAGAATGATTTAGAGTAGGCACCCTATTCCATCACCATCCATCAACCCAAACTTTTTGTGTAAGCACAGACTGATTCACCTGCAATTTCACGACATAGATGCCGGGAACGGCATCAGGCTTCCGCATTAGCGGCCACACCCTTGCTCGTATCTCCAAAAGCAGGTGGAATTATCAGGAGGTCTGTTCTTTCCACGTCCTTCAGCAGCCGGTTCGTTTTTATGGTATATTCGCCGTTGTTGGCGGGGACATATTCTTGCAAGCCCACATACTCCACTTCAAATTTTGGCTGCTTGCCCGCAGCCATCAAAAACTCATTAGCCGTATTGAAACTGCGAAAAGCCGGCGTCACTGCCTCGATAACGCCATACTCCGGTACAAACACAGAAATCTGCATGGGTAAACCTGATTTGCTCACAAAATAATCAAATTGTCATAATCCACCCCTCAAGCTGTCATTTTCACCACGGAACAATGCAAAAGACAGGCTCCATCTTTGTCCTATCAAATCAAAAACAAAAAATAAATCCCATGGCAAAGAAAATCTTTATCAATCTGCCCGTTGCTGATCTGCCAGCCTCTATGAGCTTTTACAGCAAAATTGGCTTTCAAAACAACCCCATGTTTACCGACGAAACTGCGGCCTGCATGGTTTTGTCGGAAGAAATTTATGTAATGCTTTTAACCCGCGACAAATTTGCCAGCTTTGCTACTAAAGCCGTAGGCGATGCAAAAACCAGCACATCCGTCATCAATTCTATTTCGGTAGATAGCCTGGATGAAGTGAATACAATGGCAGATGCTGCACTTAAAGCCGGTGGCAGCGAACCGCATGAACTCAAAGACTATGGTTTCATGCAACAAAGAAGTTTCACCGATATCGATGGTCATCATTGGGAAGTACTCTATATGGATATGAGTAAGTTTCCCGGCTGATGCAGCAAACAGCACCAGGCTTTGCCATTTACCTGCAGTTCAATGGCAATTGCCAGAAAGCCTTCCACTTTTACCGGGAATGTCTTGGCGGCGAGTTACGGATACAAACACTTGCCGACAGCCCGGGCGGGAAAGCTATGCTCCCGGAAATGCAAGGCCTGGTGGTGAATGCGACACTCAGCAATAGTTACCTGAAGCTGGTAGGCACCGATCTGCACGACGATAAAGACCTGCAGGCAGGGAACCGCTTAGCCATCCTGATCTTCTGTGATTCATTCGATGAAAGAGCCCGACTAATCAATAAGCTCGTAGAGCGAAATTTCTGCTCACATGAAAACAGGAACAGTCTTATTAATGTGAGAGATAAGTTTCAGGTAAACTGGGTGTTAGGAGTTAAGTAGTAAGTTTTAAGTAATAAGTTTTAAGTGAATTAAAAACGTTAACAATGAAAAATAAACTCATCTTTTGGATTTCAACGGCCATCATCTTTTTGTGGGAAGGCCTTATGCCTGTCGGTACATTGTTGTTTGCACCACAATACTACAATGCCGGTACCAAGCCCCTGGGCTATCCCGATTATTTTGCGGTAGCGCTTATCATCTGCAAATTTTTAGGAGCTTCCGCCATCATGCTGCCAAAGCTGCCGGCAAAGTTGCGGGAATGGGCCTATGCGGGGCTTACCTTTAATTTGTTGTTCGCCATCCTGAGCCATATTGTAGTGGATCAGAATATCGGTTTCATCCTGATGCCGGTGGTGGTGTTGCTGATCCTGTCATTATCGTACATTTATAAAAGCAGGCACTAAAAGAAAAAGAATTCCCATGACCATTAGAGAAATATCAGAAAACTTTTCTACCGGAAAATTCGAATCGGTCTTCGACCATATTGCGGAAAATGCAGTCTGGACTGTTGTAGGTGAAAACAAATTCGAAGGGAAAAAAGCAATTGAAGCAAATTGCAGGCAGGTCGCCGCCTATTTCCAGTCGGTGGAAACCAAATTTACTACGCAACACGTGATTGCCGAAGAAGGCAAAGTAATGGTGAGTGGCACCGCCGAGTTTATTCGAGATGGTAAAACTGTTTCCTTTATTTCAGCCTGTGATCTGTACGAATTCAACCCGGAAGGCCAAATTGAAAAAATAACTTCTTATTGTATTCAACATAATGGCAAGTGAACCGGATACATCGCTTGATATCTGGATGATAAATTCACTGCCTCAAACAATTACTTTAACCTTAAAGCATTCAAGCAATTTTTATGCGTAAACTGAAACTGCAGGTTCAAATGAGCCTGGACGGGTTCATATGCGGACCCAATGGAGAAATGGATTGGTTACTTTTCAACTGGTCGGATGACATTAAGCTATATGTCGACGAAATCACACAGCCTGTTGACCTCATCCTATTAGGAAAAAACCTGGCAACCGGATTCATACCGCATTGGGCTGCTGTGGCCAGCGATCCCCAGAATGCTGAATATGAGGCCGGGCTTAAGTATAGCGAAACGCCAAAAATTGTTTTCAGCAATACCCTGGCAGCATCTGAATGGGATAATACCGATGTGGAGAATGGCGATTTTGTTGCACGGATTCAGAGCCTGAAGCAACAGGCAGGCGGCGACATAATTGTGTATGGTGGTGCCCAATTTGTATCATCCCTGATCCGGGAAGGCCTTATTGATGAGCTCCATCTCTTTGTGAATCCGGCCATCATTGGCAAAGGCATGCCCATTTTTCAGCAGGTGAAATCTACGCAGGCCATTAAGATTGCAAAAACCATACAATTTGATTGTGGCATTGTACTGCTGAAGTATGAGAAAGCCTGATCAAACGGACTCTTACTCCATAGGGAAGAGTGTAAATAAATCAGAACATGCATATCGAATTCAGAAAATTGCAGGCAGACGAGCTCGAACTTTTTGTAGAGCTCGTTTCGCTTTTTGAAGAGGTTTTTGAAATGAAAGAATTTCGCCTGCCACCCCGTGACCATCTTCAGGAAATTCTTCAAGACAAGACATTCCATGTTTTTGTAGCTATTTCCGACAGGAAGGAATTGTTGGGTGGGTTAACGGCTTATACCCTCCAACAATACTACGCCACTAAACCCCTGGTGTATATTTATGACCTCGCTGTGGATAGTCGCCATCAACGAAAAGGTATTGGAGCAAAGTTGATAGCAGCGATCACTTCCTTCTGCAAAGCGGAAGGTATGCAGGAAGTATTTGTGCAGGCCGATCGGGTGGATGAGCATGCAGTAGAGTTTTACCGGAAAACCGGCGCTACCGAGGAGGATGTGCTTCATTTTTATTATGACCTGCAAGCATGAAAAACAGAACGCTTTGGATGAAAATGCACAAGGCTGCTATTATCTTGAAGCGCTGTATTTGAGCAAATGCTTTTTATACATGTACTCCGATAATGGCCTCAGTTTTCGCGTGGGATCTATTGGATGGTTACCGCCTGCGGTATAGTATTCGATATCGCCATTCAACTTCAGGTAATAAACCTTTCGAATCGACTTATCGGTAATCGTATCCTCGCGGGTAATTCTTCTGAACTCCTTAAGCTTGTCTGGCTTTAATGGCCACAACAACCGCCCCGCTGTAGTATCATCGCAGGTTACCTGCACATACTGCTCACCATTCCAGTACATACAACCTTCGATAGCATTACCATAATTCAGAGTCGAACTTAATCTGAATTGCTGAACCATGATTTGGTACCCACTGAAGCAAACCAGCAATGCCATTACTAAAAGCGCCGCCATACGGCGCTTTTTGTTTTTGCCGGAATCCTTATCCTGAATAAATGGTTGATTTAACCTAACGATACTTTCACCTTCCTGTATCGGATTTCCAAGTACTTCTTTTTCCTCCACACTCAACAACACTTCTTTTCCATACACATAGGGTCGGTGTGGAAAATCAATTAACCAGGCCAGCAGTTCCAGGTTTTTATCATCTGTGGTTGTGGTAATCCCTTTCAGGTAATTATCAAGCGGCTTAAACTTGTCGGTGGCAAAATTCTCAATCAGCCCAAGAAATCGCTTTTGATCCGAAGCCGGGCCAAAAAATGCGCGCAGTACCGCTTCATCCTTTTTCTCCAAACCTTCCTTGCAAACGTTCACACATTCCCTCCGGATATTGGCAGGTGTTGATTGGGCCAGCAACAGGGAGAGCTGGCTTTGCCTTCGCTTTTGCTCATAGGCGGCCCTCAGCAGTTTAATATAATCCGGATGTTCCAGACGCATATTCCAGTGGCTGATTCTAAGGTAAGCAATCGCCCGAATTGTCGCAAGCACCAATACAAAAACCAGCCATTCCGGAATCCTCTCTCCGCCTCAACCGGAATATCCGGAATCTTCAGAATTGCCGGAATCCTTTGCTGATGAGGCTTTTAGCCCGCTTTACGTTTGTGAAGACGTCGTCGTAAGTGCGCCCTTACTCCACCCTCCAACCGGGCCCCGCGAACCCGTGCGGACCATTTCCTCACAAACTAAATAATCAAAGCAATGATCAGTTTGATCCTCTGGCTTTGGGCATCCTTTTGCCCAAACCCACATCATAGCATTCAGAATCATGGCGATTGTCCACTGATTCATGTCAGCTACAGCAGCAGTTCAGATGACGATGGCGATACCGGCGGAGAAACCGGTGGCATTCCACCCCTGCCGCCTCCGCCCCCTCCCCCACCGCCCCCGGGTGGCTGATTGGCACAGGAAGGCAGATTTTTTCTGCCTTCCTTTTTTTACTTTTAAAGCAAAATCATGCTGGTTGAGAAGAATAATTTACGCGCCGTTCATTATCGTCGCCTTCCTGTTTGTCGCCTGCGACAAGGATAAAAAAGAAACCGTTGCGGAATACGGTGACCTTCAATGGGGAGCCTACCACTACTATAACAAAATGTACGATTCGGCCATGCTCCGATTTAGCCGGGTCGCATCCAACAGCACAGATAGCCTGGATAAAGCCAACGCGAATATATTTGTCGCAATGTTGCTGCGCCAGGCAGGCGACTATTATGCCGCCCAACAAAGCCTTACTGCCGCCCTGCTTGCACTCGATCCGGATAATCCCAAACATCAGGTCCCCATCGTTTCCATATATAATGAACTGGGCAATACCAGTATTGATCTTAAGAATTATCAGGAAGCCGTCAACTTTTACAATAAGGGTGAATCTGTCGCCAAAAATCCCGGACATATTCTCGAAATCCAGAATGGTAAAGCCACAGCTCTCCAAAAAATGGGTCGCTATCGAGAAGCCATTGCTATATATGATTCAATCTTACAAAATAGGCCTTCCAGCATGGCCACCCTGGCCAGGGTCATTTCAAACCGGGCAAAGACCAGGTGGTTGATGAACCGGGAGCTGCCTGTATTGGATGAATACTGGCAGGCGCTGAAGATCCGCCTCGACAGTCAGTACCACGATGGACTGAACGCCAGTTATGCGCACCTTTCCGATTACTATGCCAATGTAAAGCCGGATTCGGCACTTTGGTTTGCGGAAAAAATGTATGAAAATGCAAAGCAATACACCAACCCGGACGATGTGCTGGAAGCCACCGACAAACTTATTCGCATGAGTTATACCACCAGGGCAAAACAAGCCTGGTATGACGCATTCAAACAGCTCAACGATAGTCTTTCATTGGCCCGAGATACCACCCGATTTCGCTACGCACTGATTCGCTATGATGTACAACAAAGCGAAGCTGATAATCTGCTTCTTCAACAGCGTATTTCCCGGCAACGCGTATGGATGTTTTCGCTTGTAGGTCTGGCTATTTTGGTTATTGTGGCCATCACGGTTGCTTATCAGAGAAGAAGAAAAAGAATCCGGCAGGAAACGGAAAATGCAATTCGCGAAGCGCAATTGAAAACCTCTAAAAAAGTACATGATGTGGTAGCCAATGGGCTCTATCATATCATGAATGAGCTGGAACATAAAGAGGCGATAGAAAGGGAACCCCTGATTACAAAGATTGAAGGACTTTATGAACAGTCGCGGAATATATCCTACGAAGAGAAGTTGGAGACCAGCGCTGATTTTCCCCAAAAAATCCATGAACTCCTGGCAGCTTATTCCAAT
Organism: Terrimonas ferruginea; assembly: GCA_044463125.1. Lineage (GTDB taxonomy): Bacteria > Bacteroidota > Bacteroidia > Chitinophagales > Chitinophagaceae > CAYMZZ01. Next base: position 185,307 of record JBIQMS010000003.1, on the reverse strand, counting down.
GCCCAAACCAAAGTGATAGTCATTGGCAATCAGCCAGCCTACTGGAATGTAGTGAACGCCATGCAGAAAAGGGAACTACAACTGGTGTTGCAGGAGCTGCTGGTCAATATGCGCAAGCATAGCGAAGCAAAAAATGTGGTGATTCGTTTTCAGCAGGAAAAAGGCCGGATCCTGGTTCACTTTAAAGATGATGGAATAGGCTTTCCTTCTCCCTTGGAATTCGGAAATGGTTTGCAGAATACGGTTAACCGTATCGAAACTTTGCGCGGAGAAATTATTTTTGGAGAAAGCGGACAGGCCGGCGTAAGTATTACGATCAGCCTTCCGACGGATACCAACCAACCATGATCGATAAAATAATTATTGCCGAAGACCAGGAAATCGCCAACCTTTCCGTGCAGCGCACGATGGAAGAACTACGCATCCCCCAGGTGGATCATGTTTACTATTGCGACGATGCTTTGCAAAAAATCACCGTGGCCCGGCAAAAAGGAGAACCCTACGATCTGTTGATAACCGATCTCTACTTTGAGTCGGACGGTATCGCGCAAAAGATCGCCGGCGGTTTCGATCTGGTCCGCGAAGTGCGGGCCATTCAACCCGAAATCCGGATCCTGGTTTTTTCTGCTGAAAACCGGCCAGCCACCATCGACATGTTGTTTTCCAGTTATGAAATAGATGCCTATGTGCGCAAGGCCCGCCACGATGCCAAAGAACTTCGGGCAGCACTGGAAGCATTAGTAAAAGGTAATCGCTATTACCCCTCCATCGTTCAGCAACAATCGAATCCCGCGAATACCTACGAGTTTTCCGAATTCGATATTCATATCATCCGCCTTCTTTCGCAGGGTTATTCACAAAAGGAAATTTCCGGTTATCTCAAACAACAAGGTCAGAAACCCTGCAGCCTTAGTTCCATCGAAAAGCGGCTCTTCCAGCTTCGCGATGAGCTGGGCTTTACCAAGAATGAGCAACTGGTTTTGTTTTGCCGGGAGGCGGGGGTGTTGTGAGGCGTATTTGAATTCTTTCTCCCTATTTAAATTAAATAACCGTTGAAAGTTTACTATAAATATTCATAATTAAGGTAAACGGCTTAACCTTAATTATAAATATTTCAATTTAACTCTAAGCCCTTAAGGTTAATTAAGAACTGGCAAGAAAGTTGACAGCCAGCGCTGAATCGAAGACCAGGGAAGGCAGTGTTAAGGAGAGTTTTATGTAAACGCATCCCTGCGAAGAAGAAATAGCTCAAATCTTCTTAGTTTAAAATCATTCAGTTTTAAGTACTTTGAGTACATAAAATATACAAAATATAAACTACTTCTTGAATTGGTTTGTATTTTGTACTATATTAGTACCATGAGTACTGATATGGGCAGCAAAATAAACAAGCTTCTTAATTCGCAACCACCGGGAATTGTCCTGCTTTCCTCCTGGCTGGTAGAGCAAGGATATAGCCATGACTTGCAGCAACGCTACAAGAAAAGTAAATGGCTGCAATCCATAGGAACAGGGGCCCTTATTCGTACCAACGATAAGGTGAGCTATGAAGGAGCCATATATGCCCTGCAAGTGCAAGGCGGGCTCACAATTCATCCTGGTGGCCGGACGGCACTTTCACTTTTGGGCAAGGCGCATTATCTCGAACTTGGAGCAAGCAAAGTCGTTCTGTTCGGCGGTAGCGGCGAAAAACTCCCGGCCTGGTTTATAAAGAATGATTGGGGACTCAAAGTCGATTACTATCAAACCTCTTTTCTTTCGCAAGACATCGGACTTACGAAAGTGGAGGTTAAGAATTTTTCGATCAAAGTTTCAGGAGCAGCCCGTGCATTGTTGGAATGCTTGTACCTCGCTCCCCGCAAACAGGAGCTCACAGAATGTTTTGAATTGATGGAAGGATTAAATAACCTGCAGCCAAAACAAGTTCAGACATTACTGGAAGATTGCCAATCCGTAAAAGTAAAGCGGCTGTTCCTCTACATGGCAGAAAAGGCAAATCATAGTTGGTTTAATTATCTGGACATAGCGAAAATAGATTTAGGGAAAGGTAAGCGCAGCATTGTGAAGAATGGTGTATTCGTGGATAAATATGGCATCACCGTTCCGAAAGAATTAGAAGCGTATGGAAAGAATATATAAACAACAAGTACAGCTATTATTGTCGGTACTGCCGGAGGTTGCGAAAGAAAAATGCTTTGCGCTTCACGGTGGAACGGCGATCAACCTTTTCGTTCGTGACATGCCGCGCCTGTCTGTCGATATTGATCTTACCTATCTGCCGATCGAGGATCGAGAAACATCCCTGGAACAGATTGCGGAGGCACTAGAAAGAATAAAACGAAATATTGAGAAAGTCGTTCCAGGCGTCCGGGTTACCCCTCGGTTAGATACAGGAAAAACTTGTTGCAATAATCCACGAGAATTTGACCGATAGAGATAAAGCGTTTCTCTTAAGTGTGAAAAACCTGACCCCGGATTGGAGCATGTACGATTACCAGCGTTTCCCATCGATCATCTGGAAATTGCAGAACCTTCAGAATCTGAAAAACAAAAATCCTGAGAAACATCAGGAACAATATGAAATGCTCAAAAGGAAATTGAATAATTGAAGACCCGGTAAGGCAAACCCAACAAATCTGCTCCTGCAACTCATCACAGCTTTAGGGCAATTCATGAAACCTCATGTTCTGCAATCATTCTATCGCTCCTACCTTGGCGGTCGAATTATGATTTTATGAAAGGAGCATCCTTCTTATTTATACTTTTCTGCGCTGTTACCTCTGCATCCGCTCAAAAAAAAGAGCCGGATCATTTGCTATGGTATAAAGGCAAACTATTAAAACCAAATGTATTGCTTACGGAAACCGGTGATACAGTTACCTATTATCCGCAAAAGAGGCAGCTAAAGGTTGTCAGCAAATCGGCTACGGGTAAACAATTTGACAGGATGTTTGCTGAATTGAACAACAGCCCCAAAAGAATTGACGCCGCCGTTCAAAAAATAAAACAAATAGCACCACGCTATTTATGGGCTGATTTAAGCAACGCGGTGGACAAAGCATTCTCCAGTGTAAAAGATGAGTGGAAGCCCATGCTTGGTAATACTATTACCCTGCCGGAAGGCGATCCCGATTTTGCTTCTTCACAAAAATCCGCAATTGGCAAAGGCGGAACTTTCCATCTTACAGAAGCTGCAAACTACGGGGAAGAGAATCGGTATGAAGAGCTACTAAAAAAGTTCAGGGCATTCAGAGAAAAGCATAAAGAGGATAACCCAGGCCTTCTGCCCGTACCGCCCCGCTATGATTTTTCGTACTGCTTTCCTTGCGACAGCATCGCGCAGGAGCAATACGATAAAGAGGTAAGAAGATTTGTAGCGGAAGTATCGGCAACCGATACCGAAATCATGAACGAAGCGCTTCAGTTTAGCGCGTATATGCAAAAGGGTATGGCATCCGGCTTATTCGACGAAGATGCGAACAATGAAACATGGGACTTTATCCATTTTCTCCTGAAGCGTGGCGCCAGCAGAGCGGCCCAACTGCTGGAGAAATATGAAAAGGATGCAGCCAGGCTTCCGGCCATACTGAATTATGTGTTACCCGTGCATCGGCAACTTCAATTGATGGGCGAAACATCCAACCCTACAGCGCTGACGGGCCTAAATTATTTCGATAAGGTATTTGCAACGCTTCATGATCACTTTTCAACTGCCATGAAGGAGAAAGACTATGCAGTAGCGCTCAACATCCACTTCATGCTGAAACTGGAGCGGGAACGACAAATTCTGGGGCAGCCGCTTAAAGGCGATCAAAACTTGATCGAACAATATCTCCGCTTCAACCAGTTTAAACTGAACAGCAATATAACCGCCAAGCTTGGGCAGGACGATAAATATATTGCCGGCCATGTACTGGGCGATAACTGGTTCTATGCCCTGCCTGATGTGGAGACCTGTCGCCTGAATTGGATATTGGCTTCAAAAACAACAGACCGGACAGCCAAATACAAACTCATGGCAGCGGAATTTGGGGGTGCTCCCGTAAAGTATGTGGGCACCAAAGAGTGGCAGTCGCAGCCACCCATTATTAAGATAGATTTTTGTCATGTAGAAGGAAAAAAGGTAACCGATAGCATATTGGCCAACAGCTTTCACCCGGAGGGTTTCCGGGAGCAGTGGCTTTATCCCGAACCGGCCGGCGTAATGGAAGTGGAGAACTTAACAGCGGCGCTAACGGCTTGCTTTCTCGATGTAAATAGAACCAATGAAGAAGCGGAAAAACTCAGCAAGGAAATGATGGAGAAAAAGTCGCAGGAGCTACAGGCCAAGTATGTAAAAATGATGCAGAGCAATCCGAGTGCCGCAAGGGATTTATCCATCAAGATGCAGGCCGATGTGGAGAAACTAACCCGTGAAATAAAGGAGACGATGACAAAAATGAATCCGCTCAACTATGTATTTACACCACAGGTAAATACCAAAACCAAAGAGGTTTTGAAGGAAAGGCTGGATGGGAAGGAGATTTTTCCGGAGAATGGCGCGATCGTGTATGCCTGGTTCCATTTGACGATGGAACATGACCCGGAAGGCCCTCATCGGATTCCGTCGATGTTGAGCTTGTTTTCTATAAAATAAAAAGTACAGAGCATCCAGTTTGTCGGGACATTCCAACCAATCGGGCACAAAAAACTCCATCCGCCTTCGGCGGATGGAGTTTAAAGCTGTTCCCCCTGCTGGAATCCGATGAATCGGATCAGGCAATGAACCAGCGACCCTCTGATTAATCCCGGACATCCGGGACTCTAACCAACTGAGCTAAAATTCCGGAGGGGATAAAACCGGGGTCAC